>NZ_CP060200.1:0-107222 GCF_014250155.1 Aminobacter sp. MDW-2 | reverse complement strand
GAAGCAATCCTTTCTAGCGATGCCCTTCGGGCGATCCGGCCCCGTGCCGGTCTTCCCTGCGGGTGCGGTCAAAGAGAACCGGCGGAAACTGGACGCTTCAGGGTCCGGGGCCTGCCAGGCGAGCAAGGTTGGCTTGCGGACAAGCGGGGCTAACAGCCCTGCGCGGAACGCGGGCCAGCCTTGTCGAGACCGGCGGGCTCCGGCCGCATCGCGGCGCAAAGCGGCCTTGAAGGGGTCAGCCGCCGGTTCAGACCGCAGCAAACCCGCCGGGAAGACCGGCACGGGGTCGTTTCCATGAATTGGCTCGCGCGAGGAAGTGCGACAGATCAATCCGCTTCGCCGGCATCACGGCCGGACAGTCGCCGCAGGCCCTACCCGGATATTGCCCCGTTACCCGCACAGCCCGCCACACGGTTTCGGACAGGGCTGCCCTCCTGATCGCAGGTCGGGGCTCACGAAACCGCGCATGGAGACGCGCTGCGAAGGATCAGGCCGCGGAGGACCGCCATATCCAGCTCCGGATCGACCTCCGAGAACCCGTGCCGGCGACGGAAGGCGGCGATCGCCGCATCCTGGCGGGCGAGCTTGCGCGACAGACCATCGACCTCGCGGTGACGGGAAAAGTTCAGCTCCGATAGCGTGGCCCGGTAGAGCTGCTCGTCGGCATGGCTCCATGTCGACCTGGACTTCCGGTAATCGCGTGATCTGGCGCGGAAGGTGGTCATCAGGCGCTCCGCGCGCGCCGCAATCTGCCGCTCGATCAGCCCGAGATGGGCATGCGTCTCCCGGCGGGCAGCTTCCATGCGCGCCATTATGGCGATGTGCTCTGCAATCGTCATGAGGCGGCCTCCCGCAATCGTTTAGGTGTGGACGTGAGGGATCGCGGCCAGGCCTCGGGATACCAGTGCCGGATGGTCTCTTCGGCGCAACGTTTCTCGAAATCGGTGAAAAGATCGGGAAAGGCCTGCGCAACGGCCGCCCAGCAGCAATCCTCCTCGTAGAAGCCGTCGGCGCTTCTCAGAAGGGGATGGATGTGGGCATTGCGGTCGGGGTCGAGATGGAACCCGCCATGGCTCGGGGTCGAATGGCAGACGACGCCTTCGGCATAGTGCGTGGCATGATCCGAGAGCCCCCATGGGGTTGCTTGCCGAGCCGGGATGCTGCGGCGGGCCAGTCTACGCAATTGTGCCTGATGTCGGGCGTTCTCCTCGACACGGGCGCGGAACGCCGCTTTGCCGTCGAGCTGCCCGCCGTGACCATAGAAGCTGGACTGTTTCCATTCGGAGATGGGCAGAGGCAGCTTCCATGCATGGCCGAGATAGCGTCCGCCATTGTAGGCAGGGATCATCGCAAAAGCGTTCTCCCCAACCAGTGCCGCGAAGAGGCCATCGCTCGTTCGCCCGTAATACACCTCCGGGAATCCGGAGGTGTTGTCGATCGTTGCCTCGGTTTGAGCAGTCGCGTTCATGCCGCCCTCCCCTCGACGGCGTCGGCCGCCGCG
This sequence comes from Aminobacter sp. MDW-2, assembly GCF_014250155.1. Classification (NCBI taxonomy): domain Bacteria; kingdom Pseudomonadati; phylum Pseudomonadota; class Alphaproteobacteria; order Hyphomicrobiales; family Phyllobacteriaceae; genus Aminobacter; species Aminobacter sp. MDW-2. The sequence goes on along the minus strand of NZ_CP060200.1, from coordinate 105,721 downwards.
GTATCGGCCGATACGTCCTCGAGCACCGCGTTAGGATACCGATGAGATTGCAGCCAGGTCTCCGCGTCCTGCCGGTTGGCGGCGAGATAGACGAGTTCGGCACCCTCGCCGGCGCGATCGAAGACCTGGACCGAGCCCGGTGCGGGTCGGGAGATCACCACGAACTTCGAGCCGCAATCGACCGAAAAGCTCTTGTGGACGCGCAGGACGATGACACCGCCGCTGCCATAATCGCCTTCATGCAGCGTGAAATGCGCGGGCGACGAATACTGCCCGGTCTGCCGGGCTGGCGTCTTGCGGATCAGGCGGCCGCCGCTATTGGCGCTCTCCCATGCCGAGAGTTTCTTGCGATGACGCTCGGGCGGGCGCGGTGTGCCGTCGGAGTAGCGGATGATGGAACCGAGCGGCACGAGATCGTAGATCAATTGAGCGGACATATTGTTTCTCCAGTGGTGCTGTTGATGAAAACAGAACCGCCGCCGGCGCGATTGCCGGCGGCGGGGTGGGTTGGGAGGAAGTGGATTGGCGGCCTATTCGGCGGCGACGCGCCAGGCTTCAGTTTCTTCGACGGTGTGGCCGTCATCGACCGGATGCTCGTTTGCCGTCGCCCCGGTCTGATCACCGTCGAGCTCATCGACTTCCCGCGCGGTGTCGTCGTCAGCCTCGTCCGGCGCGGCGTACCGGGCCGTCCAGCTCGTCAGCTCGGCGACGTCGGGCGCGAACAGGGCCGAGGGATGGACGAAGTGGCCTTCCTTGAAGTGCTCGACGAGGGCTGCGCGCGTGTCCTTGACGCGGGCACGCGGCAGGACTGGCGTGTCCTTGCAGGACGCCTCCAGCGCCGGCCGCGACAGGCACGACATGAACTCGTCCGTGCCCATGTTCGGCAGGAAGCCGTCGGCGCCGACGGTATCGCCGGCGACCCGAGCGACGATGCCGCTGTTGGTCCTGTTCTCCCGGCATGAGAGGACGTCGATCAGGACCTTACGCGCGACCTGGTTGAGCGTCTCACGATCGTATACGGGCCTGCCGTCTTCCCCGAAAAGAAGGGCTGCATGACGCTCCAGCCGCGCGTGGCCGTAGACCGTGCCCGAGGAACCGGAATCGACGGAGACGTTCCTGCCCGCGAAGGCGAGAACGAGCAGCGCCATCAGCATGTCCTCCTCGATTGGCGCGCGGGCGAGCGCCTCGTGCAGCGCATCGGTGCGGAAGTCCCCGATCATCTCGATCCCCTTGCGCGTCACGTCCGGACGGGCCTTGGGAGCGACCAGCCCCGTGTCTGTACCTGCGGCGTCGGTTGCATCACCCTTGCCCTTCGGCTTCTTTGCCTCGGGCATGCGATAGGCGACCGTCTGCACCTTGCCCTCGCGGTCGAGATACATCGCGGTATGATCGGACTTGCCGGCCTTGCCATAAACTCGCTCGGCCTTCGGTGGCAGCTTGGCGTCGCCCCATTGGCCCGCGTCGACGATGACGCCGCGCTTGGGAAGGTTGTTGGCCATCCATTCCTGCTGGGCGCCAAGATAGGCGTCGACGTCGGTCGTATAACGGCTGTCCTCGTCTGCCGGGGCGAACAGATCCTCGACCCAGGCGATTCCGTAGGCATGTGCCAGATCATCCCCGAAACTGGCATGTTTTGCGAACATGCGGGTCTTGGTCAGACCCTGCGCGACAGCCCACCATGAGACCTGCGGGTCGGCCTTGGATGGCTTGTGCTTCTTCCAGATCTCTTTCTGATCCTCGAGTGCGGCGGAAGCGATGGTGCGAAGCTGGCGCTCATCGGGCATGTCGCCCTTGGCCATCTGATCGAGCATTGATGGCAGGACGTTCGCCAGAAGCCGCAGCTTCTTGATCTGGCGAACCGGCAATGCCAGCGCGATGGCGATCGCCTCCTCGGTCCAGTTGAGCGCAACCAGGCGCTCGATCGCCCGCCACTGGTCGACGGGATTGAGCTGCTCATGGGCGAGCGTCTCGGCCAGCGATCGCATGGCGCCACCGTCCTCCGCGCGCTCGATCACCAGCACGGCGATTTCCTCGAGGCCCGCCGCGATTGCCTGCTTCACGCGACGATGCCCGGCATCGATGACAAAGCCGTTGCCGCCTTCGGTCTCGGGGGCGACGACAGGCGGCTGCACGATGCCGACAACCTTGATCGTGGCCAGCAACAGGGCGTCCGCCTGCGGGCTCGATTTGGAGCGCCGCGCCTTGTCGGGATTCTCCTTGAGCGCGCGCGGATCGACAAACTTCAGTTCCATTGGGATGCTCCGTTTCGGGTTGCGGACACCGCCGATCGCGGGTCCTTCTCCGTCTTCTTTTCTGAAGACATCCCCCGGCCCGCGGAGCGGACGGGCCGGTGCAACTGCCTGTCGAGCATCCCTGCCCGGCAAGCCAAGCGGGGCTAATCAGCCCTGCGAAGGACGACGCGGCCGGGATCGCGAGCCAGGCGGTTGAGCGCAGGCGTCAGCGGTGCGGCCGATCCGCGAGGAGGGTTTCTTTCCCTCCCTATTTTGCCAATTGGTTGCGGCTGCTTGCTGATCGTCTCGCAAGAACCGAGAATGTCGCCGTTCCTGTCGCTTTCTGGAATGAGCAGGACGCTAGAAGCGATCATCAGATCCCTGGAACGGAACGGCTGCTTTAGCGAATTTCCGCGGCTACGATCGCAAGCCATTTGGCTAGGAGGACACATGGGCGTACCGGACAGATTTGCCATCGAATATCCGCAACGCGCATTACAATTGATCGAATTGCTGGAAGAACCTGCGCGCAAGCACGATTTGCTCGGCTCGTTCGGTCTGCTGGCGGCAGCGGCGATCCTTACAATTCCCTACGAACGTATGCGGGCATCGCATGTCCTGGTTGATGGAGAGCGCGACGTCGATCTGGTGAAAAGCCTCAAGACGCTCGAAAAAACCAAATTCTTTGAGGCGCCGTTCTGGCAGTCTGCGCCGGACGTAGGAGCATGGCGGCAATCGCGCATCGTCAATTCCGTTGATGAAGTGCATGGCTGGCACGATCAGGAAGGAAGGCATCCACTTTCCGATGATGCGAACACCATCGAGAATCGCAAGGCCGGCGAGGTTCTTCGCGTGCTTCGCAACGCCTTGGCGCACGGCAATATCATCTATCTCGACAAGAACGGTCAGGAGATTGCTGGAAACCGGATGGTCTATATGGCCTTCCTGTCCCGTTACGAGGAAACACCTGAACAACGCGAGCAGGCTGAAACCTATCGCGTTCTGGTGACGACTGAGGAAGCCTTCCTCCATTTCGCAAAATCATGGGCGAACTGGGTTTGCGGTCTCGACCTCGACCCGCGCGTGGCGAAGGCAGCATGAACGGCGACCAAAGAAGGTCGCCGTTCTTTTCGGATCACGGGCGACCGCTCTTGTTCCGGGTCGCATCGACCAACTTGTAGGTCTGGCCGGACTTCGGCGTCGGCGGCATCGGCTCGCCGCGCGTAACGGTGCGCTCTTTGCCGGTGTCTCCACCACGGGGCCCGAGAATCCCGTATTGTCCAGAACGCGGGGCAGCATGCCCCGGCTTGAAAGTCTTTGTCATGATTGCCTTTCCGGAGCGCGCCTGATGCGAGCCCACATCCAACAAAATATCAGTACTTGACTTCAGGATCAAGTAGGAGAAAATAGGTCCCAGTTTCTAGCAACCCCGGAGGTCAATGTGGCCGCGTCAGCATCACCCCTTCTAAAGGCGACTCCTGTTCCCTCGTCGTCGTTCCTGCACGATCACGACGAGGTTTGCCCGCTGTGTGAACAGCAGATCCCGCACGACCAGATGGATGAGATTAAAGCGCGGATCGAGACGCGGCAGAAGAAAACTGCGGAGGAACTCTCGGCTCGCCTTCAGGAGCAGTTTTCCCGCGAGAAGGCCGATGCCGTTGACAAGGCCAACAAGGACGGCGCCGCCAAAGCCGTCCTCGCCCGCGAAGAGGGCCGCAAGGCCGCCGAGGCCGCAGCCCAGGAGGCGATCGCGGCGACGGTACTCGCAAGCAAAGAGGCTCAGGATCTCCTGTTGAGCCGCGTGACGCAAGCGGAGGCCGAAAAGCAGAATGCCGAACAGATGCGGGTCGCTCTCGAGGAGCGGCTTGCCCAGCAACAGCAGGAGCGCGGCGCCGCTATCGAGGCGGTCCGGCAGGAGGCCCTTGCGAAGCAGGACAGTATTCGGGCAGAGGCCAAGGTCGCCGCTGAAGCGGCGGCCAACGAGCGGGTCGCGTCTGCGGAGGCCGCCAGGCTGAAGGCTGAAGAGGCCGGGACGAGCCTCAAGGCACAGCTCGACACCATTACAGCTGAAACGGAAGCGAAGATCACGGCGCTGACAGAGTCCGCAGCGGCGCGCGAGATCGAAATCCGTTCGGAAGCTTCTGAGGCTGCCGCTGTGGCCGCCCAAAGCAGGCTCACTGAGCTTGAAGAGGCGAGGAAGAACGCGGAAGCCAAAGCGGCTACGGTCGAGAAGCAGCTCGCCGATCATCAAGCCCTGCTGGATCAGCGCCTCCAAGAACAGCGCGAGGCGCTCGAGCTCGCTCAGACTGCGGCCGTCAATGCCGAGAAGGCTCTCGCGTTTGAGGAAAAGCTCAAGCTGTCCGCGAAGGTGGCGGAGCTGACTCGGGCTCTCGACAAGAAGACCAACGAGGAGCTTGGCGAGGGCGCCGAGGTCGATCTGTTCGAAGCTCTGAAGGCTGAGTTCGAGGGCGACAGGATCGACCGCGTCAACAAAGGGCAGCCCGGTGCCGACATTATCCATGTCGTCATTCACAACGGCAAGGAGTGCGGCACCATCATCTACGACTCGAAGAACCATGGCGCATGGCGCAACGACTTCGTCAGCAAGCTTGCAACCGACCAAATGGCAGCCAAGGCGGAACATGCCATTCTTTCGACGAGCAAGTTTCCCGCCGGCGCGCGGCAGCTGCACCATCAGGATGGCGTTCTGCTAGCCAATCCTGCCCGCGTTGTCGCTCTGGTTCAGCTGATCCGCCACCACATCGTGCAGACCCATATTCTGCGCATGAGCGGTGAGGAGAAGACCCAGAAGACGGCTGCGCTCTATGACTTCATTACCTCGGAGCGCTGTACCGATCTGATTGCCCGGATCGACACTCACACGGACGACCTGCTCGACATCCAGGTAAAGGAAAAGAAGGCGCACGAATCTGTCTGGAAGCGTCAGGGCGAGCTCATTCGGTCGGTGCAGAAAGTGCGCGCTGAGCTGAGTAATGAGATCGATACGATCATCGGCACGGCGGGGGTGTGGGAGCAGGATAATGAATAACCCCGTCCCGATGGCGGGTCGCGAACGCGACAACGTCGTTAACCTCCAGGAGCGCCGGCTCGATCGTACCGTTCTTCGGACGTACCGCACGAAGGCTGACATCGACTCCATCCTTCCCAATGACAAGCAGCCGAGGCTCGGGCCTAAGGTTGACGAAGAACTGCAACGGCAGATCGAAGCCAATGGCGGTTTGTTCGAGCCACTACTCGTCGAACCCCATCCCGATTTCCCCGGAAAGTTTCGCATCATCGATGGCGATCGCCGGTGGACGAATTCGCGGGCCTTGGTAGAACAGGGGAAAGAAGAATTCCGCCAGCTTCCCATCGAGGTTACCGACCGCACACTGAGTGACGAGGATCGGCTTCGCGCGTGGATCTATATCCATCGGCAGCGCAAGGAATGGGACGCCAAAGAGAAGGAAATGGTGGCCTACCGCCTTGTCGACCTGATGGGACGCGCCAGCGCCGCGAACATACTCGGAATCACCGTTCGGGAACTGGACAAACTGGTCGATATTTTCGAGCTGTCGGAGAAGTTCACCAGCCTTCGCGACCCAAGCGCCGCCATCACCTGGGCGCGTGAGATGATGGGCGTCAGCAAGAAGCTGTTCACTCCCAGCATCGTCGACGCCGTCGTCAAGAAGGTGAACGACAAGCGCATAACCAACTCCAAGGACCTGCGCAAACTACGATCGATCCTCCCCGATCCGGTGGCACGCGCGCATTTCCTCAGCGACGCGGGGGATCTCGATTCTGCAATGTTGCGTCTGGGACCCACCGAGAAGAAGCCAAAGGGCGGATTGTCCGGGGATCTGGAGGCCGCGGTTGAAGCGATGAAGGGGGTACCCTGGACCACGTTGCAGGATCTCAAGGGCGACCCCGACATCCTGAAAAAGATCGATGACGCCGAGGCGCTCCTTCGATCATTGCGCAAGGCGCTTTCGTGAGTCCCGATCAATCTGCAACACGCGTTACGCGGCGCCTATAGGAGGTCCGATGATCATCGGCAACGTACTGTTTCTCGAAGAGTCGCTCGACCGGTACCTGCGCGCACAGGAGGGCGCAGTCGGCAACCACGTCCGCCAGAAAGTCAGCAGGGTGGACTTGATCAAGTCTGACGCGGAGATCGTGCACGCCCTTTTGCCCGAGGCTCGTGTCGCCCCGCTAAAGGTGGACTTCGACAATCCACAAAAGGACGCGCAGGAGGCACGCGTGCGGGTCCACGACATGTTTGACGGGATGGTGGAGATCGACGGAGTTCGTGCAACTCGTAGCTTCGCGTTCTCCGGCGACCCTGGCCTGTTTAGGTTGCGGACCAATCCATACTCAACCACCCTGCCTCATGGCGAAATCAGCAACCGGCGGGTCATTATCGGCATGTCAGGTCGGAACGACGCCGAGACGTTGAAGCGGGAGATCGATCGCCAGGAGCAGCTCTTGCGCGAATATGTGGAAACCTCGACAAAGCAGATCGAGGCGTACAACGACAAGCTTGGGGCGCTGCTTGGCGAAGCCGTCGCCAGCAGGCGCCAGCAGCTTGCCAGCCTCGAAGATCTCAAGAACCGCATTTAGGTTTAGGGCGGGAAAGCGGGTTTCCATTCATGCCGCCTGGCGGGTCGCATGATCAGCCGCCCCTACCACAACGCCGGGACCGTCATCCGTGCTGGCGGCGAGATCGGCTTCGAGATCGGCCAACTGCTCCCGCTTCAGTTCAAGCTCGGCCTCGAAGGCGAAAGTTTCGCCAATACGTGGCTGATAGGAGGCTACACGCCGGCGGGCATCCTCCAGCCGACAGCGATAATTATCCTGCTCGCCCTCGAAGTTCGACAGAGCATGCTCGAGGCGAGCAATCGCGCCGAGCGGCGTGACCGTGACGGCAAGGTCGATCTCGTAGTCGGCGCCGGAGCGCATCAGCACCGTGGTGTAGCGATACCCGTCCCGGCCGAAGCGCTCGCCTGAGAACTCCAGGTCGAAGCCGCCAATCGCGGCTATGACGACCTCGCCCTCTTGGCTGAGCTGAACAAGGGTGAGGATCTCCTTCATCAAGGCGCGGCCGGCGAGCTTGCGTTCGGTGAAGGAGGTTCCGGTGACGGTCATTGTGAAGGCATCGCCAGCGGTCGACACCAGACGCGCGATGTCCGTTCCGATTTCGGCGATGCGCCGGCTCGAAAGCTCGATCTCGCGCTCCGCGTCGCGGACCTGGCGGCGGATGGCGTGCTGGTCGTCGATATGGGCGGCATGGAGCCGGTCGAGACGGGCGATCTCGGCCTCAAGCCCTGCCTTTTGCATCAGGCGCTGATCGCCCGATGCGATGGCCTTGGCCATGGCGAACTGGTTGGCCTGCCCCTCGCCCATATCCTCGAGGCGGCGAATGGACGTGTCGCCCGATAGAGCCGCCGCGATGAACCGGGCCTTGCGCTCATTGTTCTGCCACATGGTGGCGTCGAGTGAACCGAGCGTCGCATAGGCATAGAGTCCGATTTCGTCGTGCTGATTGCCCTGGCGGATGATGCGGCCTTCGCGCTGCTCGATCTGGGAGGGGAGCCAGGGAACGTCGAGATGGTGCAGCGCCTTCAGCCGCGCCTGCACATTGACGCCGGTGCCCATGGTTTCGGACGACCCGATCAGGATGCGGACCTTGCCGGCATTGAACTCGTTGAACAGCCGCTGCTTGGCCTCCGACTTCTTGAAGTCCTGCATGAAGGCGATTTCCGACGGCGGCACACCGAGGCGGACGAGCTCGTCGCGGATCCAGCGATAGGCCGAGAAGCCGCGGGAGGCTTCGACATTGATGGTGCCGAGATCGGAGAAGATGAGCTGGCCGGCGCCGGACTTGTCGAAGGGCTTGCCGTCCTTGCGGACATATTCGTTCTCGGCCGTCTCCTGCCAGATGCGGAAGGTGTTTCGGACAAGCGCGTTGAGCTTGTTGTCATCCTCATTGTCCATGGCCGGCATGACCAGGCGCAGGTCGATCGCGGCATGGCGGCCATCGGTGATGACCGAGAGCAGGATATCGTCGCCGGGCTGCGCCGGACCCTCGCGCTCTTCGATGGCCTTGATACGATCATCGAGGTGACGCTGATAGGCCTTGAAGGCAGTGGTCGGCTCCGCCGTGATGATCTGCCGCTTGCCGCCGGCGATCTCCGGAACTTTCACATATTTCCGCAGGTCGGCGGGCTGCACCACGTCCGCGAAGGACCGGAACATGGCGATCAGCTCGGGGACGTTGACGAACTGGGCAAAGCGCGTGACCGGCTTGTATTTGCCGGACGGCTGCAGCTCGAGTTCCGTCGAGGTGTCGCCGAAGGTGGACGCCCAGGCGTCGAACTCGTGCAGTCCGCGCGCTGCGAGAGCAGCATTGTCCATCAGCCGCTGCACGGTGAACATTTCGCCGAGCGTGTTGGTAATCGGCGTGCCGGAAGCGAGCACGAGCGTCCTGCCCGGATTTCTCGTCTCGACGAATCGGGATTTCACGTAGAGGTCCCAGGCCCGCTGCGAGCCGCTGGGATCGACGCCCTTCAGCGTCGACATGTTGGTGGCGAAGCTGAGCTTCCTGAACTCCTGCGCCTCATCGACGATGATCTGGTCGATGCCGATCTCGGAGATGGTGAGCAGATCGTCCTTGCGGCTCGACAGCGCCTCCAGCCGCTCCTTGTGCCCCTCCTTCATGCGCTCGATGCGCTTTCGGGAAAGCCGGTCCTCGCGGTCGACCTTGGTCAGCAACTCCTCGTAAGCCTCGAGCTCGTCCTGAATCATTTGCTGCTCGAAAGCCGAGGGAATCGAAATGAAGCGGAACGCCGAATGGGTGATGATGATCGCGTCCCAATTTGCGGTTGCCGCCCGCGACAGAAAGCGATGGCGCTTCTCCTTGACGAAATTGGTCTCGTCGGCGACCAGAATCCGGGCATTTGGATAGAGCGCCAGAAACTCGCGGGCCGCCTGCGCCAGGCAGTGGCCGGGAACGACCAGCATGGCTTTGTTGATCAGCCCGAGGCGGCGTTGCTCCATGATCGCCGCCGCGATCGAGAGCGTTTTGCCGGCGCCAACGGCGTGGGCGACATAGGTCGAGCCAGCCGAGATGATGCGCCAGATCGCCCGTTTCTGGTGCCCATAAAGAGAAAAGGCGCCGGAGGCGCCTGGAAGCAGGAGATGGTCGCCGTTGAATTTTCGCGGCGCGATGTTGTTGAAGGTGTCGTTGTAGAGCCGCGCCAATCGGTCAGTGCGATCCGGATCGCTCCAGATCCATTTCTGGAACGCCGTCTTGATCTTCTGCAGCTTTTCCTTGGCCGCTTCGGTCTCGACGGTATTGAGGACGCGCCGTTCGGTGTCGCCGTCCTTCACCGTGTCGAAGATCTGCGGGATGGAGGAATTGAGCGCGTCGGACAGCAGCTGCCCGGCATCGCGACGATGCGTGCCCCATTCGGTCGTGCCGGCGGCGCTCCAGCCGAGTTGGCGCGCACTGACCGTCCAGCATGCAAGTTCGGGCGTGTGATGGATGCTGATGTCGGCATCCATCGTCTGTTTGACAAATGTGACAATGTCGGTCGCCGGAATCCAGGGTGCGCCGAGGCGGGCGGTGATGTCGGAGGGCCTGAGATCGGCGGGCTGGACGCCCTTGAGCGCTTCGACATTGCGGGCAAAGGCTGGATCGAGCGCAGCGGCGGCCTCGGCGGCAGCGAGCTTGGAGCGAACGGCGCCGGAGAGATACGCATCGGCGGTTTGCCAGGAACCGGACGTCGGATCCCGGAAGATCGCCTGCCCCAACTCGTCAACGACATCGGCGACATCGCGATGCAGCAATTCCGCGATGTGATCGGCGTCGACATGGCCACGTTCGTTGAGCACGACGGCGAGGGCATCGGCGGCCGACGTGATGATCGGCGGCGGCGGCGGCGCGATGACGCGCTCGGTGAAGATCGGGCCGGACCGGGCGGTATTGGTCTCGAGGTCGTAGTCCTCGATGGATGCTACCAGCCAGCAGTCGGGGTCGTCGAGGAAGGGCTGGAGATTGGGACGGCGATGCGTCTCCCGCACTTCGCCGGTTTCTGAGTCTTCGGTGGTCGAGACGGTGGTGAAGTTGATCGGCCCGAATTCACGCACGAAGTTCGACCAGGCAATGCGCAGCTTGACCTGCGCCGGCTTCCACTGCCGGTCGAATTCCTGGAGTTTCAGCACCTCGCGCACGGCGTCGCGGATCGGGATCAGCTTGCGAATGATGCGGGCCTGCTTGTCGGAGACGCCGTCCCCTCCCCGTCCCTTCCTGACGGTGATGGTCACGGCCTCGCCGTCGACCATTTGCATCAGGGCGGCGTTCTTGCCTATGAAATAGCTGCCTTCACGAGCGGTCGCGCCGTTCGGCATAGTCGCAGTTGATGCCGGGTCGTCGCCACTGTCGTCTACGTCGGGACCGCAGTCTTCCGGCTTGCCGTCATAGATGGCTTCTGGAAGCGCCTGGATCGCGGTCGCGAGCGCGGCGTCGAGATCGACGTCCGGGCGCGGTAGGCAGGTATAGGTCTCGTCGGTACCGTAGATGCCGCGCCGCAGCGCATGTTCGCCAAGAACCATATCGGGGTGCTCGGCGAACCAGCGATTGACCCGGATACCCCCGTCGTCCTCGCTCAGTGGTCGCACCTCCGCCAGATCGAGCCAGCCTTGATCGCCCGCCACCTCTCCGTCCTTGCGCTTGCGGAAGAAGAGGACGTCGACGATGACATCGGTTCCGGCATCGGCACGGAAGCTGCCCCCTGGCAAACGTATGGCGCCGACAAGATCGGCCGCAGCCGCGATCGTCCCGCGTGCACGGCCATCGGCCTTGTCCATGGTGCCGCTCGAGGTCACGAAGGCGGCCAGCCCGCCGGGCTTCAACGCCCGAACCGCCTTCACGATGAAATAGTCATGCAGGCGCAGGCCGAGCGCGCGCAACGCGCGGTCGCTGCGCACGGTGCGGTCGGAGAAGGGAGGATTGCCGATCGCCAGGTCGAAATGCGCCGGCAGATCGACCCGCGCGAAATCCTGATTGAGTATTTTGGCGCGCGGCTGCAGCAGACGGGCGATCCGGGAGGTAACCGGATCGATCTCGACGCCCGTGAGATGGGTGACGGGATGTAGCGCCGCCGGCATCAGCGCCGGAAACAGTCCGGTGCCGACACCGGGCTCGAGCACACGGCCGCCGCGAAAGCCGAGCCGCTGCAGGCCCGACCAGATGGCCCGGACGATATATTCGGGGGTGAAGTGCGCATACTGGGTGCAGCGGGCGAGCGACGCGTAGTCGCCGCCGTCGATCGCGTCCTCGAGGTCGGCGCCGATGTCCGCCCAGCCCTCGCGAAACTCAAGCTCGCCTGGGAGACGAAACACGCCGTTGGCGAGCTCGGAAGCGCCGAAGCCGGTGAACCGGATCAGCGCGGCCTGCTCGTCGACCGAGGCCGGACGCTGCTCATCGACGATCGAGGCGGCGAGCCGGATCGCCGCGATGTTGTCGCGGGCGCGCTCCCGCCAGGATTTGGCGAGACCGCGCGTGCCGGCGAGATGGAAGTTCTCGCCATTGGGCGCCCGGCGCAAGAGTTGAGCATCCGCCGTGGCGGGCACGGCAGGCGTGGGAGAATGCGGGGCCGGGTCGTCATCGTCCGGATCGTTGGCCGCACTGTCGGAAAAGGCGGTCACGCCAAGGCCGAGACCTGAGGAAAGTGCGGTATTGCCGAACAGGTCGAGCGTGAAGGGGTCGTCGTGGGACACGGGATATCTCCTGGGATTATGGCGAGCGCGATCACGCGACCCGCGTGTGCGGCCGCGCGAAACGCTGACGGGGTTGTGGGATGGGCTAGCGGGCGATCAGCGACAGCGAGACGTCCGTCTCGGTCAGTTGCACGCGCAGATGCGTGCAGCGCGTGTTCCGGTCGAACAGCGGGATCAGTCTTTCAGCGTCGAGGAACTCGATGCCGTCGTCACCACCAAAATGCCGGTTCTTGTAGTGCCACCAGTCGGGATTGCCGACCGGGTGGCATTCATCCGAATAGATCACGAGGGCGCGCTCACCCTCGGCGAGCTTGCCGTTGGAGAGGAGATAGACGCCCTGATCGCCGACCAGCCAAAGTCCCGGCTTTTCATCCTTACCGGGCTTGATGCCGTAGTAGGGATTGCGAAATCCCCCATTGACGGCGGCATCGGCGATGCCGCGCTCGATGACCTTGCGAACGCCGAGAATAGGAAATGTGAACATGACAGCCTCCGATCAGGCTGCAATCGCGGCGGGCAGGTAGCGGAGATGGACCGGCAGCTTGGCGCTGATCTCGGGGGCGGTCAGATCGTCCAGAAGCTTCAGGACCGTCCCTTGGCCGCCGCCATAGACCAGCACGGTTCGCTTGTCCTGGTCGGCCTCGGGCCACCGCTCACCCGCATAACCGCGATAGTCGGCATGGGTCGTGCTCCAGATATGGTCGAGCCGCTCCGCGCGCGTCATGGCACGGACGGGGCGGGATTCCCGCTCGATGATCACATCGCGCATGCGCTCGGCCGAACCCTTGGCCGACATATCGCAATAGGCGTGGAAGTAGCGTGGCCGCCCATCGATCGAGAGTGCGAAGAAGACGCTGGTGATCGAGCCGGTCATGAACTCGCGCATTGCGAACATGTCGCCGCGAATCCAGAGCGGCGGCAGGATCTCGAACATGTAGTCGTGCTCGGCCCGGCCGATCTCGAACCACTCGCCGTCATAGAGGCGGCCGGTGAGGCGTGCCTTGCTCATCGGCGCCGGGCCATGGCGATCGAACATATGGAACATCTGTTGGCGCGTGGCGACGCCCTCGAAGACCTTGCGGAAGGAAGTTTGGGTGATCATGGCGGCTCCTGTCGTCCGTCGGCATCAAGCGCGATCCTGTCCATCCGACCGGATCATCACCTTCATGCCTTCTCATCACCCATTCCCGCGGCCGCCTCTCCGGTCCGGCGGGTCAAGGGCCGGCGCCAGCCGGGCGCAGCTTCCCTTGACGCGACGGCCGGGCATGCGGCAGCGATTCCGCTCTGATATCCCCTTCCACTCCCGGGTTTCCTTTCCCCTGTCCTTTCAGATCGCTGTTCCAGTCCTGCGTGGATGGCCGCAGCCGCTCGTACCGGCACCCAGTCTCACGCACGATCTCCTGCAAACGACGGGCATAGATCTCGCCCTGCCGATCGTTGTCGGTGGCTGCGGCCATCAATATGTCGGGGTTCGAGGCGATCGACCGGATCGCGTTATCGCTGACGGGCGACCACCCGCCCCCGGTGCTGACGTAGAGGGTGTCGGCACGCATGCCCTCGAGTGCGGCAAGGCTCATGGCGTCGATCGCCGCCTCGGTGACGCAGAGCCGAAGCGCAGCCTCGTTGCCGAGACGGAACAGTTGCTTGCTGCCGCCGGTGGAGAAGCCGCGCCACTGGGGGCCGCGTTCTTCCCAACCGATCAGTTGCCTGGTTTGGTCGACATGCGCCGTCCAGATGCTGCCGCTCGGCCCCTCGCGCAGCAGGCCTTGTGCGATAGCGGCCTGCAGAATGGATACTGGGATCGCACGCTCATCTGCCAGATATCGCCAGGCGCGAGACCCGATGGTTGGAGGTCGTCGGCGCCGCCATCGGTCGGTGATCGAAAGTGGAATGCCTGTGCGCTTCGGGCAATTCCAGGACGGCGTGGCCGGAACATAGCCGACGAGACTGCGAACCGCCTCGACGGCCGCCGGAAAGGCGATACCGGCCAGGTGACCGGCGAGGGTGAAGACGTCGCCCTTGGCATCCGAGAGTGGATCGAACCAGCCCCTGCCATTGTGGATGACGATGATGATCTCGCCTGCCCCGCGCCGGTACTTCACGGCGCGTGTGGTGCTCTCCTTGACGTCCACCGTCCAGCCCTCGCGCTCGAGCACGGCGGCGCAGGGCACCTTGTCTCGCAATGTCTCGATTTCATGCTGCTCCATGGGTCAATCCCGCCGGCGCCGCGGGGCGTCCGGCCCTTTCCTTGTCCAGATCTGTTTGTCTACCTTTCCGGCAGGCCTCGAGGTCGGCCGCGAAGCCGGAAGGCCGCAGGGGCGCACCGGCTTGCCGGGGCGGCGCAGCCTCCCTTGCGGGCTTCCCGGCGCAAGCGGCAAAACCTCGTCCCAATAAGGGCTCGTGGCGTCCCGCCACCAGCAGGGAAAGGACGATGCGACGCGCAACCCGGCCTTCAGACGGCCGGGCGCTTGGCGCGCGAGGAAGGCCGGCTCAATGAGCCGGCCGACCGCCCTGGTAGGGATCGTATTCGAAGAGCGGCTCGATTTCGGCGTCGTCGAGTTCGTCGGCGGGCATGACGCCGTATTCGTCGTCGACCTTGAAGAGAATAACCGGCACCATCAGGGTGCGGGCGAGGTTCCAGGCATGGTTCTGTGCGAGTGAAAGATCGTGCGACATTGAAGGGCTCCGTCCATGGGCGGGGCCGATCCCCGCTCTGGTGCCCGTCGGGTCCGGGGCCCGGCCGCAATCACCGCGCAGGCGAAGCCGCAGCGGCCGCACGCTCGCGTAGCGGACCCCTTGTGGGTTGATTGGAGGAGGACGGACCTGGACCAGGAAGCCAGCACAGCAAGCGGGGGCGGACCTGCGCGTGGATGGATCCGCACCCAGTCGCATCCTTCCCGGTAGCAGAGAGCCATTGCAGAGACCGGGCTTGACGTGCCCTCAGTATTGTCGCGGCGACCCGCCTCTTCGTGTCATGGCTCAGGATCCGAATGAACTCGATGACGAAGTTCGTGATCGACAATCGACCGGACGACGTCGATATCCATCTCGGCCGACGGTTCTATCCGCGCCACCTCGGCAGCTACCTTTGCCCAGTGGAGGAACTGGCCGTCTTCGATCGCGCGGGATGTTGCGGCAAGCCGTTGTGCCTCATAATAGGCAGTCGGGCCGTGGAGACGGACGAGGCGCCTGGCGTCTTCCCGCCATCGGCGACGGATCGCACGCCGCCTCTCTACCCACGCCAAAATCGCCCTCAGCATCTCAGAAGCACTCCCCCCAACTGCACGAATGCCCCTGCCCGCGTCAGGGATGGACGCCCGGAGGGTGAAGACCCGCACCGCGGGGCTTCAGCTTCGCCGACAGTCCGGTTCCGGAGGAAGACGCCCCACCCCTCGAAAGATTTTGAAGTTCACGCTATCCTTACCGGATGTGCAATGCCTATGAGCAACACGTTCGCTGGGTTGAATACTGCCAGATGATGCAGGCGTTGGAGCTGGAGATACCAACGCAACAGACAGAACTCGATCTGCCCCAGGCGGACGATATCAGGATCAACGATATGGGACCGGTCATGCGTGCGGCCGGCGACATGATCGAACTCGTCCAGATGAACTTCAGCTTCCCGCCATCGGGGCCCAGGGGTGGGCCGGTCTTCAATTTTAGATCGGAAGGGCGAGACTTCGCCGACAGCAAGCGCTGCCTGATCCCGGCATCGGGATTCTACGAATTCACCGGCAAGAAGTACCCCAAAACCAAACATCGCTTCAGCCTGATCGGAGCCCCCTTCATGGCCATCGCCGGGCTATGGCGTGAGGCCCAGGGCAATCACCCAGCCTCCTTCACGATGCTGACGACGAGTCCAGGGCCGGACGTCGCGCCCTACCATGATCGTCAGGTGGTCGTGCTCCAGCCAGATAACTGGGCGGACTGGCTCCGTTTAACCAAGCCGCAGGGCGAACTGCTCAAGCCCACCGGCCGAGGCCTTCCCTGCAATTGCAGTTAATTTGAGAATCCCGCAGCCCATATTCTCATGATTAAATGGTCAACCCGAACCAAACCGGCGCATTCTTTCGGTTAACTGCTAAGCGACAGCAGGGGAACAACTTCGACATTGTCGATCAGTCGTGTGTTGCCGAGCCAGGCGGCCACCAGCAGACGCGCGGGACAGTAAAGTGCGTTCAAAGGCCGAAGATCGGCGTCTGCTCGCAATTCCAGATATTCCACCTCCCGGTAGCCTGCCGAAAGGATGGCAGCGCGCGCCTCAGCCAGTGTCAGGCTGACCGGCGCTCCGTTGGCGATCTGTCCGGCTGCTGTGTGCAGAATCGACGCGAGCTTCGGTGCAGCCAGTCGCTCCGCCAGTGAGAGCCGGACGTTGCGCGAAGAGAGCGCCAGCCCGTCTTCTTCGCGGACTGTCGGACAGCCGATGACGGTGATCGGAATGTCCAGATCCCGCGCCATGCGGCGAACCACATGAAGCTGCTGGAAATCCTTCTCGCCGAAAAACGCGAGATCGGCTCCGGTCTGCAGGAACAGTTTGGCGACGACGGTGGCGACGCCATCGAAATGACCCGGCCGAAACGCGCCGCACAGGCCCTCGCTGACGCCGCCGACCGAAACCGCGGTGGCAAAACCCTCCGGATAGATTTCAGCAGCGTCCGGCGCGTAAAGCAGATGCGCACCCAGTGGCGCCAGCTTTGCAGCGTCCTCCACCTCGGTACGCGGATAGGCGGCAAGATCGGCTGCGCTGTTGAACTGCTTTGGATTGACGAACAGCGTCACGATCACCCGGTCGGCCTTTTCGAGCGCGGCACGCACCAGGCTGAGATGCCCTTCATGCAAGGCACCCATAGTGGGCACCACAGCAATGCTGGCTGCTTCGCGACGCCATCCCGCAACGATCGTGCGAAGATCCGCCACGGCCCTGACAATCGGAACATTCATGCCGCTTCTCCACCCTTGATCGTTTTGGGCTGATCGCGAAAGACATGCTCTGCACCTGGAAAGCGCCGCTCGCGCACTTCGTTTGCGTAGGCTGCGATCGCGGCTTGTGCCCGCTCCCCGAGTTCAGCGTAGCGCTTGACGAATTTCGGCCGGAAGTCCGTGAACATGCCAAGCATGTCGTCGACCACCAGGATTTGGCCGTCACAGGCTGACGAGGCGCCGATACCGATGGTGGGGATGGCAATGTCGGCGGTAATCCTGCGAGCGAGCGCTTCCGGCACCTTCTCCAGCACAACGGCAAACGCGCCGGCTTTTGAAACCGCGTCGGCATCGCGCAAGATGCGTTCCGCATCGTTGCCACGCCCCTGCACCTTGTAGCCGCCAAAAGTATTGACTGCCTGTGGTGTCAGGCCGACATGCGCCATCACCGGAATGCCGCGCGCGACCAGGAACTGGATCGTCTCCGCCATACTCTCGCCGCCCTCGAGCTTGACGGCGGCGCAGCCGGTCTCGGCCATCAGCCGGGCGGCATTGCGAAAGGCCTGTTCGGGCCCTTCCTCATAGGACCCGAACGGCATGTCCACAACCATCAGTGCCCGCTCGATGCCACGGCGCACCGCTTGTGCGTGCATGATCATCATGTCGAGCGTGACGCCCAGCGTGGACGGCAAGCCGTGCAGCACCATGCCAACGCTGTCACCGACAAGCACGATATCGCAGGTGGTATCGACAAGCCTCGCCATCGGTGTCGTGTAGGCAGTGAGACAAACCAGCGGCGTCCCACCCTTGTGTGACACGATATCGGGGGGCGTCAGGGCCTTCACTTCACCTGTCGCGCTCATGGCATTCCTTCCCTTACGTTAACCGCCTGAGGGCGTTTGGCACAATTTTGTGCAGATGCGAAGAACAAAAACTTCATGTCGCCGGAGACGTTGACGGCTGGTCGGGGGCAGTCCACGTTCGTCGGAAGTTGAACCAATCAGCCTCGACGGAGGCTTCGGACACAAGCCGTACGCAATGGAAGATACTCCCTCCAAAAACACTGAGGAGAACCAGAAAACGGGACCAGGGCCACGAAGTGAACGTGGATCTGATTGCGGTGCTTGTTCTGACCCCTACAACAGCGCCATTCCGGGTAAACTGGAGCGTGGGGTAGCTTCTGCGATTGCTGGGCCCGGGGACGGCAAGCAGACTGATTGCTGACAAGCTGACGGCGTCTTGGAGATGTCTCCCTGGTGCCGGTATTCTGACCGCACAGTGAGGAGCGTTGCCGACCTCCTTCCCTAGCTAGACGTGGACGAAGAAGCCTTCAGCGCGGCGATCTCTTCTTCATTCCGAAACAGGGCAACCTCATAGCGAACGGAGGACGTTCCGAGCCTGGCGACGCGGATACCGGCCGTTACCTTATCGGGGAAAGCAAGTTCAGAAAAATAGCGGCACCCGGTTTCGACGACGAGCCCAATCTGGTCGCCGCCATGGATGTCCAGCAGGCCCTCGCCGATCAGCCAGCCATTCACCGCAGTGTCGAACAGCGAATAATGCACCGCATTTGTTCATGTCACCATAGATGTCGTTATCCATCCAGCCGTGGTGATTGTGCGAAACGCGTTGTAGGCATTGCGCGACGTGGGTGAAGACCGCTCGCTCATCGTCTCACCATGCCGCGCGATAGATGGCGAGCGCATCCGGCTCCGAGACATTGCGCGGATTGTTGACCAACAACCGCTGCTGCTTCATCGCATCCGCCGCCATCTTTTTCAGATGCTCTTCGCCGATGCCGACATCCCGCAGGCGCGGCTGCAGGCCAAGTCTTTTCGATAGCGAGGCCAGTTCCTCAATGAACGCCGCGCAGCGCCCCTGCACACCTTCCTCTTGTGCGAGACGTGGGAAAGCGTCCGTGGCGATCTCGGCGTAGAGATGGGCGGCGTCGGGCGCGTTGAAGCACAGGACATGCGGCAGGACAAGTGCGTTCGAGAGGCCGTGCGGGACATGGAACGTCCCCCCGATCGGATAGGCAAGCGCGTGGACGGCGGCCACCGGCGAATTGGCGAAGGCTTGACCGGCGAGCATGGAGCCGAGCAACATCGCCCCCCTCGCCTCGACATCCTTACCGTCAAGCACCGCTTTTTCGATGCTGGCGCCGATGAGTTGCAGGGCCTGTCTGGCCAGCATCTTCGACAGCGGATTGTTGTTGGCGTTCTTCGAGGCATAGGCTTCGATTGCGTGCACCATCGCGTCGACGCCGGTGGCTGCGGTGATTGCCGGCGGCAGGCCCAGCGTTAGTTCCGGATCGAGCACCGCAATGTCCGGCAGGATGATAGCGCTGGACACGCCGCGCTTCTCCTCGTCACCGACGGTAATGATTGAAACCGGGGTGACTTCCGAGCCTGTTCCTGCCGTGGTGGGCGCCAGCACCAGAGGCAGGCGCGGTCCCTTCGCCTGCGCCACGCCCCAGGCGCCGTCGATGTCTTCGCCGGAGCCGAGAAGAAGTGCGGCCACTTTCGCCACGTCGAGCGACGAGCCGCCGCCGAAGCCTGCGACGCCGGTCGCGCCGGCTGAACGACCATTTTCCACCGCCTTCATCACGGTCGCCAGCGAAGGATCGGCTTCAACGGAATCGAAAATCGCAACCGACGCTCCGACGCTTTCCAGTGAGGCGATGGCTGCGTCGCACAGGCCGAGTTTGCGCAGGCCGGGATCGGTCACGAACAGCACCGTCGGGCCCAGCCGTTTGCCTGCGATCGCGCCGAAGCGCTTGGCCGAACCGGCTTCGAAGACGATCGAGGGGGTCGTATTGAAGGTGAAGGCTTGCATCGGGCGAATTCCTCTAGAGTCAGACGGCCGGAACGACTGGCTTTTCGACCAGATCACGCGTGTTCAAACTGATGCCGCCGCAGTTTACGCTGCTGCAGTTGCAGCAGCGCGCGGTGGAGGCGCATGCCGGCCGTCTGGTCCACAAGCAGAATTTTCGCCGGCTGATCGAACAGCAGGAACTGGTGGTTGATCCGCTATCACGGCTTCCTAGGAGGCCCGTGGGAACATCTCTTGCTCTAGTTCAGGCGCCGACCTCGTAGTATCGCAGAGTGCATTATTTGGCAGATCCCGAGCATGCTTCGACCTCACGAAGCGTTCCGGCTGCACGAGCTGCTTCTTCCCTGAGTAATTGGCGCCGCCAGTACCTGCCTGGCAATCGCGGCAGGTGTTATTCGACTCTCGCGCGGCCGAGCGAGGCAAGGTCGCCCCGGCGGGATCGTTCCAGCGGCCTGCGCCATGGGCGAAGCCGTCACGGCGCGGGCACCTCGGGGCTGGTAAGCGGACCGGCATTAGCCCGTCAGGCCAGCGTATAGGCCGTTTTGACGGTCGTGTAGAACTCGGCGGCGTAGCGGCCCTGTTCGCGAGGGCCGAAGCTCGATGCCTTGCGGCCGCCGAACGGCACATGGAAGTCGACGCCGCCAGTGGGCAGATTGACAAAAATCATGCCGGCGTCGGCATTGCGCTTATAGTGCGTCGCATGTTTCAGGCTGGCCGTGCAGATCCCCGAGGACAGGCCGAATGCCGTATCGTTCGCGGTCTCCAGCGCCTCTTCATAATTCTTGACACGAATTACCGCCGCGACGGGACCAAAAATCTCTTCGCGGCTGATGCGCATATTATTGGTTGCCTCGGTGAACAAGGCAGGCTGCAAGAAGAAGCCGGGCGTCTCACGGTTCAGCCTTTCGCCTCCACACACCAGCTTAGCGCCCTCCTCACGGCCAATGGCGATATACTTCTCGTCCTGACTGAGTTGGTTCTCGTCCACCACCGGACCGATCTGCGTTCCCGGCTTGAGCGCGTCGTCGACGACGAGGCTCCTAAGCTTTTCGGTAACTGCCGAGACAAAACGATCGTGGATGCCTTCGGTGACGATCAGCCGTGAGGAAGCCGTGCAGCGCTGGCCAGTTAAGAAGTATGCACCGTTGACGGCGCAGTCGACCGCCACGTTGAGGTCCGCATCATCGAGCACGACCAGCGGATTCTTACCGCCCATCTCGAGTTGGAACTTCCTGCCGTGTTCGACGCAGGAGGCCGCCACACGCCGGCCGGTCTCCACTGAGCCTGTGAAGCTTATCGCATCTACGTCGGGGCTATCGAGCATGGTCTGGCCGACGACCGAACCACGGCCCATTACGAGATTGAGTACGCCCTTTGGCAGCCCGGCGCGGTGGAGAATGTCAACCAGCTCCCAAGCGCAGCCAGGGGTGAGATCAGCCGGCTTGAATACCACAGTGTTGCCGTAGCAGAGCGCCGGCGCAATTTTCCACGCCGGAATGGCGATTGGGAAGTTCCACGGCGTGATGATAGCGATCACGCCGACCGGCTCACGCGTCACATCCACCACGACACCCCGACGCACAGAGGGCAACGTTTCGCCGGCCAGCCGTAGCGTTTCGCCCGCGAAGTAATCGAAAACCTGGGCCGCACGAATCGTTTCGCCGACTGCTTCGGCCAACGATTTGCCTTCCTCGCGCGACAAAAGTCGGCCGAGTTCGTCCTTGCGGGCGAGAATTTCGTCTGCCGCCTTGCGCAACACCGCGTGACGCTCCAAAGGGCTCGTGCGCGACCATGTCGGGAACGTACGTTTAGCGGCGGCGATCGCGGCTTGGGAGTCAGCTCGAGTAGCACGCGCATAGGTGCCGACGACTTCGTTGGTGTTGGAGGGGTTAATGTTCGGCGCGGCTTCGCCTTCGACCCAAGCTCCATCGATCAGGTTAGCATGCAAGGTTGTCATGGCGAGGCGGGTTCTCCATATCGAGTTTTTTGCGGGATTGCGGACCTTGTCGGAGATACTATATGGGTCGGACTCATGGTCCAGAGCGCTTCGGAAGGAAGTGTCGAACCGACAGCTCAAACTATCTAGAGATATTTCTTCAAGTCGTTCTTCTTTATCTTTCCATTCGGAGCGACCGGCAAATCGTGCATAACGATAATCTGTTGCGGCAGCTTATACTGGGCAAGGCGGCTCTTCAGAAAGGACTTAATCTCATCCACCTCGCACTGCCGTTCAGGCAACATTTCAACGAAGGCAATAATTTCCTCATTTCCCTCAACAGGACGTCCGAGCACGGCGGAATTTAGAATGCTGGGATGTGCATTCAGGGCGGCTTCGACTTCCGGAGGATAGACATTGAAGCCGGAGCGAATGATCAATTCCTTTGATCGGCCTTGAATAACCAGTTCGCCGCGTTCGTTGCGACTGACGATATCGCCTGTGTGAAGATAGCCATCCTCGTCGATAACTTCGGCGGTCGCTTTCGGCTGGCGATAGTATCCCAACATCACATTGGGGCCCCGGACCAGCAATTCTCCCGGCTTTCCCTCTGGGACATCGAGACCGTCAGGCCCGACGATCCGGATCTCGACCCCTTCTATCGGTGGACCAATATGGATGTCGTCGGTGCCAATCGAATAGTGAGACCGGCTGATCGTCGGCGACGTTTCAGTCAATCCGTATCCGTTCTGTAAGACCACGCCGAACAGCCGTTCGACATTTTTACGCAGTGACAGGTCGAGCGGCGCGGTGCCCGTGTAGACGTACCGGAGGTTATTTGGCGTGAGCTTTTCGCCCGTCTGTTCAACATGTGCCACCACCCGTGTCAGCATGGCTGGAACGGCGTTGAAAACCGTCAACTCTCCGCTGCGAACAGCATCTAGGGCCTCCTGTAGTGAAAATCGTGGCATAATTTTCATACGCGCGCCAGCGTACAACATGCCTTGCATCAACACGAGCCCGTACGAATGAGATATCGGCATGACACACAGGGCGACATCATCGGGAGCGAGAGACTGTGTTCGTCTTCCCCTGCTTGAGACGAAAATCAAATTGCGATGGCTAAGCATGACGCCCTTAGGGCGCCCCGTGGTCCCGGTAGTATAGATCAGAACGGCGACTTGCTCTGCGGATCCTTCGTGAACTTCTTCCGGCTGGCTGTTCTCATTTAACGGACCAACCGTTACGGCGCCGATATCAGTAAAGAGCCGAACATCAGCATTGCCGTCGTCCGCATTTTGTGCAGACAAGTTGGAATCGGTGCGAAATATACGCCGCGGCTGGCAATCCTCTTCAATAAGGGCAAGTTCATGCTTGCTGAGCCGGGCATTCGCTAGCACCGCCCATGCATCCAACCGGCTTGCTGCATACATTAGAACCACAGCCCTGATCGAGTTTTCGCAGATGATCATCACCCGATCACCCTGCCGAACCCCGAGTTGTCGCATTTCATCAGAGACAGCTGCGACCGTGTCGATCAGCCGGCGGAAGGACCAATCAATCCCGTTTTCATCTGTAAAGGCGATACGGGAGTCGCCGAACGTTGCCCCTTCCTCCAAGATCATATGAATGCGACGAGGCAGCTCGGCCAAAAAATCCATCTCAATTTCCCCAAATCCTGATAGCCTGCGCGGCAATTGGTATATCCAATTTGGTCATCCAATTTACTGGCTGTCAAGTAGATAGTGGATCCATCAGCCGAGTTCGTGGTCACGTATTGGGCGATTTCAAACGGCATTTCGGCCGCGCAAAATTTCCAAGATCCTGCGCCAGCCCCATAGGGACCGCCCTGCATCAACTGCCCCTACGCGGCCTCAGGCGCGACGAATAGACCGCCGCGCCTGAGGCCTGGGAGGATTTTGTGTGATTGTTACGAACTGCCGTTCTTTCCGAACATATTCTTCCAAGCGTCGGTGCCCGGCTTCGCTTCCCACTGCTTGCTGTCGGACAATGTGTCTATGCCCGCACGAACCCCCGGACGGTCTTTGATCGCCTGGTACCAACGATCAATGTTCGGGTACTCCGACAGGTCGCGTCGATGCAATTTCCGCGTGCGAACCCAAGGGAATGTGCTGATGTCAGCGATAGAATACTCGCCGGCGAGATATTCATATTCGGCAAGGCGCTTCTCGAGAATGTTGTATATTCGACCAACTTCCCGGTCGTAACGTTCGATGGCGTAATCGATCTTCTCAGTCGCATACACCATGAAATGATGTGCTTGGCCCAGCATTGGGCCCATCGTGGTATTCTGAAACACAAGCCACTTTAGCGTATCGTATCGTTTTTCCGGGTCCTGAGAAAGGAACTTTCCGGACTTTTCCGCAAGATAGAGTAGAACAACCGCCGATTCAAAAACAGCGTAAGGCTTGTTGTGCGGGCCATCGTGGTCAACGATGGCCGGCACTTTGTTGTTTGGATTGATCTTCAGGAATTCCGGCTCAAATTGCTTTCCTGCGGTTATATCAACCGGAATAACACGGTACTCCAAGTCCAGCTCTGCAAGCATTATAGCGGCTTTATACCCGTTGGGGGTTGGCCAGAAGTATAGATCAATCATCGCTGAAGAACCCCTATCCGACGATCTTGAGCCCTGTGGGCTTGTCGACGATCAGCCCAGGATTCAACATCCACTTCGGGTCCAGCTCGGTCTTGGCGGCTGCCAGCACACGGCGGAACAACGGATCGACTTCTTTGTCGTACCAAGGACGGAACGATTTGCCGACAGCATGATGGTGCGTGATGGTGGCGCCGAGCTCTATTAGGGCGTCCGACGCCACGTCGTGGAGCATCGAATAGGCTTCGAGGCTGTTGGCATGTGTCGAAGGAGCCATGATCGAGTAGTATGGAGCCGGACCGTCCGGATACAGGAAGGAGAACCTGCGGCAGACGATGCCACCGCCAAGATGTTCCTTCTGGGCCGTTCGCACGCGACGCATGATCTCGGTATCGACTTCTTCGAACCGATCCCAAGTATAGGCGGTTTCGAACGTGAAGCTCACGATTCCCATCGCAGCGCGCGTATGCATCAGCCGGGGCAGATACCTGAACTGGTGCCGCCAGTTACCCTGCGGCCCGCTGCGGCTGGTTTCCAGCGCGTTGTCTGCTGTTCCCGCGCGCTGCTTCACGACGCCACCGAAGTCCTTGCAGATTTCGAGACCACGCTCCAGCCATGCGTCCACCGGATGGTCGGCGGATTCGAAGCCCAGCAGCAAGACGGAATCGGTGCCGTCTCCAGCGCCGTAGAATTTGGCGTCCTGCTCGTCGAGATAGCGAGCGTTCGCCGGGAACAGTCCCGCTTGGGTGATTTGACGGACGGCCTTGGCACCCTCATAGAACGACTTGAAGGAGATCGATGCATTCGCACGGAATTTCACACGCCCCTGCAGACGCATCCATGCATCAGTGATGATGCCCATCGTGCCTTCAGACCCGATGAACATGCGATCCGGATTTGGTCCCGCACCTGAGGCAGGCAGCCGGCGATTCTGGATCGTCCCCGCTGGCGTGACGACGCGCAGGCTTTCCACCATGTCGTCGATATGCGTGAGATGGGTCGCATAGTGACCGGACGACCGGGTTGCGATCCAGCCGCCCAGCGATGAGAATTCCCACGATTGCGGAATATGGCGCAGGGTGAGGCCGTGCGGCTTCAGTTGTTCTTCCAGAGCCGGCCCGAGAATGCCTGCCTGGATCCGCGCGCAGCGTGACACAGGGTCGATTTCGAGAATCTGGTTGAGGTTGCCCAGGTCAATAACGACCACGCCGGGAAAGGCGTCGCGCTCGGGACCCCAGAAGCCTCCTGTGACGCTCGATCCACCGCCATACGGTATGCATGCATAGCCGTTTTCGCCACACCAGTCGAAGATGGCGGCAATATCTTCTTCGTCGCGCGGATAGGCCACGACGTCCGGAGCCTTCTTGAAATCGCGCCGGTAGATAAGGGTCATGTCCTTAAAACCCTTACCGTAGGTATGGACAACTCTGTCCCACTTTTCCGTGGTGCAGAAATCTTCCAGCGTTCGCGGGATCTTTATGCGCGACGGATAAAGTTCAATCTCATCAAGGGTCGGGTCCGAGAGAACTTCGATATCCTTAATCCCAAGCCGCTGCTCCACGCGGTCTCGCATGGTACGGATTTCGTCCTGGGAGTTATCTTCACCTTCATATCCCCACGACCAGAATTTCCTTCGCGTGCCATAGTAGCCGCTCTTTTCCTTCGCCACGGCGCTTCCTCCTTCGAGATTTTCGACGTCCAACCATCCAGGTGCGCATCGTTTGGGAAAACATCGCGATCTGGTTTGACCAATTTGGCATATCCAGTTTTCTCAGTCAATGGCTCTCGGAGCAGATCACGCTCCGAACTGCGCCACCGCTATAGTCGCGACCTCGCTTAAGGTCGCCATTGGGGGCGCACACGCTTCCACCGCCATGGCCGTGATCGGGCCAATTCCCGGCGTGGTCCGAAGGTGGGTGTATCCTCCCCGCGTGGGGCTTCACGGCGAAGGATTTCTCCAGCTCTCCAATCTTCGCGGCTCAACCGGTCGACCTGCTCGAGGTACGCGACCAAGGTCGAGGACCAGTTGGGGCATCGCTGGTTCGGCGGCATCAATCGCGGCAGCTAAGGTTTTCAGGTGAGCCGGACCTTGTGGTGCGATGATGCCGCGTTCGGCAAGATGCCCGCGCAAAGCGTCGATCAGCTGCGTCCGCTGGCGCACCTGCACCGACCAGACCAGATACGCCAGCTGAACGTACTCAAGCATCCCTTCGGGCGTGACGGTTTATGTTGCGAGCACGCCGGTCGACTTCCGCAAAGGGGCCGCGCTGTCGGTGAAGGCGGCCTGAATAGAAGCGGCCAATAACTAAAGGAGGTCCCACCCCGCCAATTGCAGCCAATGGCAGGAGATGGCGAAACGGTCACCCCGTCGCTTCCAGAACCTGATGTGTGGACCGGCATGGCGTTAACCAATGTCATCGGGGCTTTGAGGTGGAAGCGGCGAAAACCCATCAACCCATCGAGGCTCGCGGCGAAGACGTTGTCCAGCCGCATCACGCAGCCGGATATACATCAGCAGTTGTGACCATCGATCCTGATCCAGCCGACTGTTGCAATTGGGCGGGGTCCATATACATCCGCACATGGAGCCTCCGAGATCCTGTGGCTATTCAGAGTGCTGCGGTTGACTCAGAGCACTTCGATTAGGAAATGCGTGGCTCGACAGAGGCATGTGCTAATATGTCCTCGTGAATGCTGATCGACATAAATTGCTGATAAATCGACGAATTGTTCTCACGAGTGAAAATGGATGAGTTGAAGGCTGCTGGAAGTTGCCAGCAGCTGAGACGTCCAAATAGCTTATCGCAACGCCTTCGAATCCATCGTTGACTATTATCCACACGCGGTTAGAGGGGCTGTTCATGTGATTAGCCGTTATTAGCTTTCATGGTAGCAAAGATGAGAGCTGCGAGCACCCCTAAGACCGAAGTTCGACCGCCTCAGCATGGTCTTCCCAGCGCATTGAGGTGAAGCAAGAAGAGTCCGACTGACTACACAAATGCATTATCGAACGCAGCGCTTGGTCGGTGTCCGCATCGTGACAAGTTCTTCCGCCGCTGTTGGATGAAGAGCCATTGTTGCATCAAAGTCCTCCTTTACGGCTTTCATTCTTATCGCAATCGCAACTGCCTGGATGATCTCCGCCGCGCCTGATCCGACAATATGGCAGCCGACAACCCTCCCGGAATCTGCATCTACGACGAGCTTCATCATCATTCGTTCGGAGCTGTGGGAGAGGGCGACCTTCATGGGCCGAAAATCCGTTTTGTAGATGTCCACCCTTTCAAACAGGGCACAGGCTTGTGCCTCTGATAGCCCAACGGATCCGACTTCCGGACGCGAGAAAACCGCAGTCGGGATATCCGCATAGTCGACCTGCGTGGGACGCTCGCCAAATACCGAATCTGCAAAGGCCTGGCCCTCGCGCACCGCTACAGGGGTAAGGTTTACGCGGTTTGTCACGTCGCCGACCGCGTAGATATGGGGCACATTGGTCTGCGAGTTCTCGTTGACCGCGACGCCGCCGCTGTCAGGGCTTAGCGCAACGCCAGAATTCTGGAGATTTAGGTCCTGCGTGTTGGGCTTTCGTCCAATCGCAAACATGACTTGGTCTGCGACGAGCTGTTCAGCGTTTGAAAGACTAGCTTTCAATAGCCCGCTGCTTTCGTCAATCCTGTCAACCCTGTTGATCCAGCAGGAGGTGACGACCAGAATTCCCTGCTCCTCCAGAGCACGACGAACATGTGCCCTTACGTCTTCATCAAAACCGCGCAGGATGTTGTCGCTGCGACAAACCAAGGTCACTTTCGAACCGAGACCGGCGAATATGCATGCGAACTCAACCGCAATGTAGCCCCCTCCTTGAATTAGGATCCGCTGCGGCAGTTCACGAAGCTCAAAGACCTTGTCGGACGAGATGACATGCTCGATGCCAGGTATTGCCTCCCCGTGGTTCGGCGTGCTGCCAGTGGCAATAAGTATATTTCGAGCGCGCACCGTCTCCCCATTGGCAAGACGCAAGGTGCGTGCGTCTTGGAACGTTGCGCGCTCTTTCACTAGGCGCGCTCCCGAACGTTCGATCGTCGACGTATATGCCATCTCGAGACGGGCGACTTCCCTGTTTCTGTTTGCCGTCAATACTCCCCAATCGAATTTTGCTGGGGGGACCGACCATCCGAAGCCAGCCGCGTTCCCGATCTCTTTCTGGAGATCTGAAGCGTAGACCATAAGCTTTTTTGGTACGCAGCCACGGATAACGCAGGTGCCGCCGACCCGATCTCCTTCAGCAACGATGACCTTGGCTCCATAGCTAGCAGCGACCCGTGCGGCGCGGACCCCGCCTGAACCACCACCAATTACTGCCAAGTCAACATCAAAATCGGCCATCGTACCCTGCGAGTTCAAAAAATTTGCGAAAACAGCCTGGGCGCTTTTCGCACCGCTACAGCGTTCCTCGGACGATAAACGGAGGCTTTCAGGAGGAGGGCGCGTGGCGCCCGTGCGCAAGCATCTCCCCAGCGATCGGGTGATCACGCGAAACGCTTTCGCCGTGGATGAGTTCGTCAGCGATTTTTTCGGCGATCGCCATAATCGGCAGGTTCGTATTGCCGCTTAGAAGCGTTGGCATCACCGAACCGTCGATCACCCGTACACCATCAACACCGCGGACTTTCATGCTCGGGTCCACGACCGATGCATCGTCAGCGCCCATGCGACAGGTCCCTACGGGGTGATACACCGTCTCGGCCCGCGCTCGCAGGAAAGCCTCCTGCTCGGAGAGATTGCCGAACACTTCCGCATCCAACGGACGTTTTATGAAGTTCTTGAGTGGTCCGCGCATCATCATATCGCACATATCGCGCGTGCCATCTCTCAGGCTCTCGAGGTCTGCACGTTCGGAAGCAAGACGCGGGTCGATCGCCGGTGGAACGGCGGGGTCTCCGCTTCGCAATCTTACCGTACCGCGACTTTGTGGCCTGAGCTGACATACGCGAACAGCGAAACCGTGAGCGATACGCTCGCCGGCCGGCGGATTGCGGAGGACGTTGGCAAAGTGTGCCTGCCACTCCGGCAACGGAGATGATCGGTCAGGGCCCCAAAACGCTCCCGCCTCCACGGCCTGCGAAGCGGCCGGACCATCGCCTTTGAGAATATACCGAGCGCCGGCCATGCCGCCCCTCAGGAGGCCCATATAGGGGGTCAACGTCGTCGGTTGCGATGACTCGAAGCGAACCGCGAGGTCCAGGTGGTCCTGAAGATTCTCGCCCACGCCCGGAAGATCGTGAACGGGTTTGATGCCGAAAGACTTCATATGATCAGCAGGCCCAATACCAGACAGCATCAAAAGCTGCGGCGATCCGATCGCGCCTGCCGTCAGCAGAACCTCTCGATCGCAGTTGATCGTCTTCTCGCGGCCGTTCTGGACCAGGACGATGCCACGGGCACCACCTCTTTCAACGTTAATGCGACGAACATGACTATTGGAGAGGATGGTGAGGTTCGGGCGTCCCTTGGCGCGTTCCAGGTACTTGAATGAGCCGGACCGCTTTCCATTTGCTATCGTAAGTTCGTAGAAACCTGCGCCTATCTGCGAGGGTCCATTGAATCCATGGTTCTCTGGTAAACCGGCGGCGAGGAGGCTGTCGACAAACGCCTGGGCGGTCGGGCGCCGTGGCCCGTAGGAAAGCTTAATGGGCCCGGTGTGCCCACGCGTTCCATTATCAGGTTCAGCGACCAGGCTCGCATCCTCAATCCTGCGCAAATAGGGGAGCATCGCGGCAAAGCTCCACTGAGGCATGCCCCGAGACGCCCACGAATCGTAGTCCCACGGGTTGCAGCGCATAGCGATCATGGAATTGATCGATGACGACCCTCCTATGACCTTCCCTCTGGGGATATAGATCCGGCGATTGTCTAGATGTTGCTGCGGCTCAGTCCAAAACCGCCAGTTGTATCGACCGCTCGTATAGAGAACCTTGATTCCGGCGGGCATATCGACAAACATCGACTTCCCCCCGCCCGCCTCAATCAGCAATACGCTCACATTAGCGTCTTCACTCAGGCGAGTTGCCAGAACACATCCGGCCGAACCTGCACCAACGATAATATAGTCGTAGCTCGCCATAAACCTTCTCCCGATGGTGATGCTTTTGGAATCCAGATCAAAACGCGACCGATCTTCCGCCGCTTTTTGACGGGATCATCCCTTCACCGCACCCGCTGACAGCCCGGCGACGAAGTACCGATAGCAAAAGATAAATATTACAAACAAAGGCAGAGCTATCAGCGAAGCGCCGGCCAAGACTTCACCCCAACGCAAATCATGCGCGCCGAGCAACGACTGCAGAGCAACGGGGAGCGTCTTTCTTTGGTCGCTCATAATAAGTATCAGCGCGAACACATAGTCGGCCCAAGAGAGAAGGAACGAGAAGATGGCGACAGTGATGAGCCCGGGAGCGGACAATGGCAAGACGACCTTGATGAACGCTTCGAACTGAGAACAGCCGTCAACCATCGCAGCCTCCTCAAGGTCAAACGGCATTGACTTGAAGAAACCCCAGAGCAACCACACCGCCAGCGGCAGCGAAATTGCGAGATGGGCGATCAACAGCCCCCACAGTGTGTCGGTGAGGCCGATCGTTCGGAAAGCTGCCGCCATTGGGATGGCCAGCATGAGGGGTGGGAACATGTAGGCAAAAAGCATCGATGCAACGAGCATAGTCTTGCCCCGAAAGCGCAGCCGGGTGGCGCCGTAAGCGACAAATGCCGACAGCACGAGGGAGACGGTAATCGTCGCAACCGCCATCAGAGCGCTGTTCAGAAAATTGACGATATAATTCGTCTGCCGGAAGAGGGAGACGTAAGACGTCAGGTCCGGCGGCCAGAAAACGAGAGATGTATCGAGAAAAAGGCGTTCCGCGGGCCTTAGGCTCGAAATGATCATCCAGTATATCGGAAAGAGTGAATAAAGACAGATAACGAGTACGGTTGCATAAAGGGCAATTTTTGCCGATAGCTTTTTGAATGGTTTCCAGAAAGTGCTTTCCTGAACCTTGCTCCCGTGTTGCAGCGACGATCTCGGACGAATCGGTTCGCGCTCAGGTATCTGGCGACTGGAATCAACGGGCAATCGCTCTACATGGCTCTTCATTTCTTATCGCCCTTGCTTTGCATCATCGATGGGGAACAGGCGCAGATAGATGAGAATGACGCCTGAGAGCAGGAGGAAGGAGATCGTTGCCACAGCGGCGCCCCCGCCCAGGTTGTACTCAATAAACGACTTCCGATAGGCTAAGGTAGGCAAGGTCTCTGTCTGGTTGAGCGGCCCGCCTTTTGTCAAAAGCCATATCAGATCGAACTTGTTGAACATCCAGATGCCACGCAGAAGGATGACCACGATCAGAACCGAGCGTAAGCCTGGTATCGTGATGTGCCAGAATTGCGTCCAAGCACCGGCGCCATCGACGCGAGCAGCTTCGTAAAGTTGCGTTGGGATCGTCTGCAAACCAGCTAGAACGCAGGTTACGACAAAAGGTGTCCACAACCACACACTGACGAGTATGATTGTGCCTTTGGCCGTGAAGGCATGAGAACTCCAATCGAGCATTCCAACACCGATGGATGCCAGAGCGGTCTTTACCAATCCGTAGTTTGGCTCGAGAATCCATTGGGCCACTAGGCAGGCGACAACTGTCGGCAGGAAGTAGGGAAGAATAGCGATCGAACGTGCAATGGTCTGGCCAACAAAGCGCTTGTTAAGCACCATCGCTATTCCAACGCCCAGAACTACCTGCAGGACAATCGACGAAAGCGCGATTGTGAGGCCGTTCGTCAACGAATTCCAGAAAAGAGGATCTTGCAATACCTTGATGTAGTTGCTCAGGCCGACCCACTCGGGTTCGCTCATAAACGAACGGGCCGAATAGAATGATAGCATAACCGCGTAAATCAACGGGCCGCCAATAATAAATGCGAGCAAGGAGATACTGCCAATAAACAATGCAACAATTCGCCGGTCCTGAACCATAAGAATCATCCCTTGAACGAACGATCGGGGCGGCAGCGGAGGCCGCCCCGATCTGCAGTTAGATGACGGAGCGAATGCGTTGCGCAGTCGCGGCGACGCAATCAGCCGACGAGGCGTTGCCGAGGACTTTCTGCTGGAGCATTTCCGGCATGACATTCGCGATGAATACGTTACAAGCACGCATGTCGATCGAAGGACCGCTGGTGTCGATTGCCATGATCTTGATGTTGTCGCCTTCAATGTAGGACTTCATCGTCATCATCGTATTCCAATGCTTCTTGATCATGGGATGGCTCTTCCAACGCTCGTTCTCATAGATGTCCAGGCGCGCCGGATGGTTGTTCATCCATGCTGAAAGCAGCCAATCGACGTAATGCTCTTCTGCAAACCACTGAAGGAACTTAATCGCCTCCTCGCTTTGGTTCGACTTCCCTACGCAGAAGCCGTCAAAAGCATATGAAAGTGCCTTTTGACCGGTACTACCAGGCGAGGGGAATATTCCGTACTTATCGGCGAGTTCTGGGTTAGTCGCTTCAAGCGCTTCGACCAACCGACCAGAATAGACACTGTGTGCCGCCTTTCCGGTGGCGAAGAGACTCATTAGTTGAGCATAACTCACGGCGTTCATGCCGGGCGGCATCGTCTTGTACAACTCGCCGTAGAAATCCAAGAAGCGCGTGGCACGATCAGCGTTCTCGCCCTGGTCGAAAACGACATTCCAGTCTTTGTCAAAGAGCTCCGCGCCTTCGGCGAACATATTGCCGAAGCTCGCCCAGTTGGTCGAGCTGTCGCTTGCAAGAGGTATGACACAGCCGCCGACGTCAACATTTCCACCATTAACGACTGTAAGCGCTTGGCAGTTCTTCAAGAAGTCGTCCCACGTCTCCGGTATCTTCAGACCTTTCTGGGCATAGAGGTCTTTCCGGTAATAATTTACGACGAGGTTGTAATCGAACGGATAGTACCAGTTCTCACCTTGATACTCCCATGCGGCCTTCTTGCCCCAGTCATACTTTTTGACCAGGTCGGTCACCGGGACGATGGCGCCGGCGTGAATATACTCCAAGATTCCAGCGATGAACCCGGAAGTCATGATGTCATAGGGCTGGCCGGCAGCGACCGCCGCCATCACTTTTTGCATCGTGCCGCTAATGGGGCTCGAATCGACGATTATCTTGACGCCGAATTTGCTTTCGTAGTCGTCGCACGCTTTTTTCAGGGCTGCCTGACTAGCGACCGAAGTTTCGTTGTTGAGAAACCGAAGCGTGACGCCGGACTGGGCCCGCACCACCGCAGGCGCCGCGAGGCTTGCTGCTCCGACGGCGGCAGCGGATTTAAGAAAGTTGCGGCGGGTCATGCCGGACAAGCCTACCGCCATTCTCACTCTACCTGGAATGTAAATGCTCATTTCCTGCTCCTCCCTTGTTAACTTGTCAGTTCAAGCCAAATGCCAAGAATTAACGTCGCCGGTATCGAGTATAGCGTTGACCCTCCTTTATGACGCTCCAGAGGTGCTATCGTTAGGACGCGACACAGAGCTCCTACTGAAGTCCGGTGACGCCCTCCACGGTCCAGGGGCGCAGTATCAGCCTGACCCGCCGCTCTCGCAGGGGGCCATTACGCATTTTCCATTACGCCGATTTTGCCGCCCGTTTGCGCCATCCGCAGCGACGCACCGCTAATGGAGTCGAACAGGTGAAGCCGCTCACTCGGGAAGGCGATAGGGAGTTTGTCACCGGCGCGGATTTCATCACGACGCTGGAGGACGGCACGCATCTTATGGCCGGCCAGCGTGCCCATGAGATAAGTCTGCGCTCCGATCTGCTCGACCAAGTTCACGGTCATCTCAAGCGGCGAGCCGTTAGAGATGACGAGGTGCTCGGGCCGGATTCCAAGCGTCACGTTCTGTCCGCTCCTGGCGAAGGTCTTTTCTGGTATGCCTACCGAAAGGTCTCCCGATCGCACCTCGAGCCGCCCGCTTGCGTCGGACAACTGCCCGTCGATCAGGTTCATTTCGGGCGAACCGATAAACCCGGCTACGAACGTGTTTGCAGGCCGATCGTAGAGTTCGAGAGGCTTCCCAGCCTGTTGGATCAGGCCATCGCGCATGATCACGATACGGTCTCCAAGCGTCATTGCTTCGACCTGGTCATGTGTCACGAAGATCATCGTTGCCCCGAGACGGGCATGGAGCGTCGCGATTTCTTCCCGCATCTTGACGCGCAGCTTCGCATCCAGATTGGAAAGCGGCTCGTCCAGAAGGAAAACATCGGGGTCCCGCACGAGCGCACGCCCGAGTGCCACACGCTGCATCTGCCCGCCCGACAGCTGTCGCGGTTTGCGGTGGAGCAGGGATTCGAGGTCTAGGCTGGCCGCTGCAGCCCTCACGCGCCGGTCGATCTCCTGCTTCGCTTCACCGCGCACCCGTAGGCCGAACGCCATGTTGTCGTAGACCGACTTCTGCGGATACAGCGCATAGTTCTGAAAGACCATCGCAACATTGCGATCTTTCGGTGGCAGACCGGTGACATCCCGCCCGCCGATCGTGATGGTGCCCGACGTGGTGTCGTCGAGGCCAGCGATCATCCGCAGTGTCGTCGATTTTCCGCATCCCGAAGGACCGACAAAAACAACGAGCTCGCCGTCTTCTACCTCTAGGGAGAATTTATTAACGGCCCAAGGGCCCTGGTCGCCACCAAACGACTTGGAGACATTTTGGAGCGATATTCGCGCCATGCAGCAAAACCTCCCTAAACGTGATCCCCAGTGCGGGCATCGCAGGCCGCCCTCCCGGCGGCCTTGTTGTAGACCAATTTGGATAGACCAGATTCGCAGTTTCGTCAATGTCTGCGACGTGGATTTGATATTGCCCCGGATGGGTGGGCGCCAAAATTGGATTGACCAATCTGGTAACTCCAGTTACGCATTACCCACAGCTTCTGTAAAGAAGCTATTAATCTCGAATGTGGGTTGTTGATATGGCAGGACCGTTAAGCGGATACCAAATTCTCGATTTATCGAGGATTCTTGCGGGCCCTTGGCTCGGGCAGCTCTTGGCCGATCTAGGGGCGACGGTTTGGAAAATCGAACGCCCGTTCACCGGCGACGACACTCGCCACTGGGGGCCACCGCATCTTGATGGAACAACCGAGAGTGCCTACTTCCTGAGCGCCAATCGCGGCAAGCACTCGATTTGCGTGGACATCGCCACGCAAGCAGGCGCGGACATCGTTCGATCTCTGGTCAGGAAGACCGACGTTCTCATAGAGAACTATAAAGTCGGCGACATGAAACGGTATGGGCTAGACTATGAAGCGCTCCGGCTCATAAAGCCGGACATCGTGTACTGCTCCATTACGGGATACGGCCAGACCGGCCCGATGAAAAACGTAGCCGGATACGACATGGCCATCCAAGCCATATCCGGGCTGATGAGCATCACGGGCGAGGCGGACGACAAGCCCGGCGGCGGCCCTCAGAAGGTCGGCGTCCCGATTTCCGATCTCCTCACTGGAATGTATAGCGCAACAGGTGTGCTGTCGGCGTTGTTGCATCGCGAGCGGACGGGCGAGGGCCAGCATATCGACATGGCGCTTCTTGATGTCCAGCTTGCCGCTCTGGCCAACCAGAACTTGAACTATCTGACCACGGGGAAGCCGCCGCGCCGATATGGAAACGCCCATCCGAACATCGTGCCCTATCAGGTGTTCAAATCGAGCAACGGATCATTCGTGCTTGCGGTGGGGAACGACCAGCAGTTCAGGAAGTTCTGCACGGCGTCCCGGCTGCAAGTGCTCTGCGACGACCCCCGTTTCACCACAAACACGGATCGCTTGGAAAACCGCGACGCTCTGATCCCGATCGTGGCCGAACGCCTTGCCCAGGAACCAACCGAGCACTGGATCGCGCTTCTCGAACCCATCGGCGTACCATGCGCATCGATCAACCGACTCGACCAGGCATTCGTGCATCCGCAGGTCGTCCATCGCGAATTGCAGATCAATCTTCCCCACACCACGGGCAAGACCGTGCCGCTCGTGGCCAATCCGATCAAATTCTCTCAGACAGAAATTGAGTACACCATCAGCCCCCCCATGCTTGGGGAGCATACGAAGCACATCCTCAATTCAATCCTCAACATCGGCGACGATGAAATATCGCGACTTGAGAAGGACAAGATTATCTATTGCGGATGATTCAGGGCCGGCTGCGTGCGCTCCGGATTCGGTCTCAGCCGTTCGACGCGCCAAGGTCATCGCGGGCGAGCCGCCGCAGCGAATATCGCGCTTCCCCTTCGCTCCGGATTCTCGCGCGGCGCGCGGGAAATAGCTGTGATGCTCGTGAGTCTGCTTGTCGCGAGCCTGCGCATCTCGTGTGCCTTCGATGAAGGCGAGCGCGAAGGAGCGTCCGGTTATTCACTGCTTTCGGTCAGACGGAATTGAGCCAATGTCCAGCATCGCCATGCCCGTTCCCGACGCCGCGATCATCGCCCATAAGCCCGAGATCGTCGCCGCGTTGAGTACCGTCCTGCCCGCGGACGCGATCGTCTCGGACCCGGAGGAAACCCAGGCATATGAATGCGACGCGTTTGACGGCGTACCGATGTCCGCTGCTCGCCGTGGTTCTGCCTCGCACCACCGAGGAGGTAGCGGCGGCGATGAGAATTTGCCACAATCTGCGGGTTCCGGTTATCCCGCGCGGTGCGGAGACATCGTTGGCAGGCGGCGCACTTCCGACGGCCGATAGCGTGGTGCGGGATGTTCGCGAGATTGATACCGCAAACCGATTCATCAGGGTTCAGACCGGCGTCACGAACCTTTCCGTCAGCGCAGAGCTGGAAGTGGAAGGGTTTTTCTATGCACCGAACCCGCGAAACGATACGCGCCTGTGGGGGCGCCATAACGGAGCTTTGGACATGGCAAATCGAATCGAAGTCGGCGGGTTGCAGGTCGATCGCGGGCTCTACGATTTCGTCAACAAGCGCGCGATGCCGGGCACCGGCATCAAGCTCGCAGAGTTCTGGGCCGGCTTCGCCAAGATCGTTCGCGACCTCGCTCCGAAGAACCGGGCGCTGCTCGAAAAGCGCGACGAGATTCAGGAGAAGATCGACGCCTGGCATCGCGAAAATGGCGCGCCGTCCGACATGGCGGCCTACAAGGCTTTCCTCAAGGAGATCGGCTACCTGCTGGACGAAGGTCCGGATTTCAAGGTCACCACCGAAAACGTCGATCCGGAGATCGCCACCGTCGCCGGTCCGCAACTCGTCGTGCCGGTGATGAATGCCCGTTATGCGCTGAATGCCGCCAACGCGCGCTGGGGTTCGCTCTATGATGCACTCTACGGCACCGATGCCATTCCCGAGACCGACGGCGCCGAAAAGGGCAATGGCTACAATCCCAAGCGCGGCGAGAAAGTCATCGCGTGGGCGCGAGCATTCTTAGATGACAGCGTGCCGTTGAAGACAGACAGCTGGTCAAACATGACCAGTTCTCAAATTAAAGATGGTCAGTTTCGACTGATGACGGGCTCCTCGGAGGGTGGGTTGCGCGATCCCTCACAATTCGCGGGGTACCTAGGTGACGTCGACAATCCGTCTTCGTTGCTCTTATCGAGAAACGGCCTTCACATCGAAATCATCCTTGATGATCAACACGTCATCGGAAGCCAAGACGAGGCTGGAATTTCAGACGTTATTCTGGAATCGGCCATTACCACCATCCAGGACTGCGAGGACTCGGTCGCCGCGGTCGACGCCGAGGATAAGGTCGCCGTCTACCGCAACTGGCTCGGCCTGATGAAGGGCGATTTAGAGGAAGAGGTCTCGAAGAGCGGCAAGACGTTCACGCGCAAGCTCAATCCTGACCGCGACTATACGGCACCCGACGGAAGCAAACTGACTCTGCCCGGCCGCTCGCTGATGCTGGTGCGCAATGTCGGCCACCTGATGACCAACCCGGCGATCCTCGACCGCGACGGCAATGAGGTTCCGGAAGGCATCATGGACGCGATGATCACCAGCCTGATCGCGCTGCACGATGTCGGCCCTAATGGCCGCCGCGCCAATTCGCGGACAGGCTCGGTCTATATCGTCAAGCCGAAGATGCACGGGCCGGAGGAGGTGTCGTTCGCTGTCGAGCTTTTCGGCCGCGTCGAACAGGCGCTCGGCATGCAGCCCAACACGCTGAAGATGGGCATCATGGATGAGGAACGCCGCACCACGGTCAACCTCAAGGAATGCATCCGTGCAGCCCGCGAACGCGTCGTCTTCATCAACACCGGCTTCCTCGACCGCACCGGCGACGAGATCCACACCTCGATGGAAGCCGGCCCGATGATCCGCAAGGGCGACATGAAGCAGGCGGCGTGGATTTCCGCCTATGAAGCGTGGAATGTCGACACCGGCCTGGAGTGCGGGCTTGCCGGTCATGCCCAGATCGGCAAGGGCATGTGGGCGATGCCCGACCTGATGGCGGCGATGCTGGTTGAGAAGATCGCTCACCCGAAGGCCGGCGCCAACACCGCCTGGGTGCCGTCGCCGACAGCCGCGACGCTGCATGCGACGCACTACCACAAGGTCGATGTGCACGCCGTGCAGGAAGGTTTCAAAAACCGCCCGAAGGCCAAGCTCGACGACATCCTGTCGATCCCCGTCGCCCTGCGGCCGAACTGGACGCCCGAAGAGATCCAGAAGGAACTCGACAACAACGCCCAGGGCATCCTGGGTTATGTCGTGCGCTGGATCGACCAGGGTGTCGGCTGCTCGAAAGTGCCGGACATCAACGATGTCGGCCTGATGGAGGATCGCGCCACGCTGCGCATCTCCTCGCAGCACATCGCCAATTGGCTGCATCATGGCGTTTGTACGCGCGATCAGGTGATGGAGACGATGAAGCGCATGGCGGCGGTCGTCGACCGGCAGAACGAGGGCGACCCGCTTTATCGGCCGATGGCCCCGGATTTCGAGAATTCGATCGCCTTCCAGGCCGCGTGTGATCTGGTGCTGCAGGGCCGCGCCCAGCCGAACGGCTATACCGAGCCGGTTCTGCACGCCCGCCGGTTGGAGCTGAAGGCCAGTGGGGCAGGCGAGAACGTTCTCGGAACGGGATAAAACAATGAATACCATCACGTTGAATGTCGCCAATCGCATCATCGAATCCGCGCTGGATCGGGGGCGGGAGCTCAACCTGAAGCCGCTCTCGGTCGCGGTGCTCGATGCAGGCGGCCACCTCATCGCATTCCAGAAGCAGGATGGTTCTTCCATGCTCCGCTTCGAGATCGCCTTTGGCAAAGCCTATGGCGCGCTGGCGGTCGGCTCGGGCTCCCGCTGGCTGAACGCGGCCGCCGCCGAGCGTGTTCATTTTGTCCAAGCCCTGTCCGGCGTTTCCGGCGGGAAGATCGTGCCGGTTCCCGGTGGTGTCCTGATACGCGGGGAAGCGGGCGAAACCCTCGGTGCTGTCGGAATCTCCGGCGATACATCGGACAACGACGAAATCTGCGCGGCGCACGCTGTCGAACAGGTAGGCCTGGCCGCGGACAAGGGCTAACCCCATTTCCAAGCAAAAGCGTGAAACGGCTTTTGCGTGCGGAATGTGCTTGGAAGCGGGTTTTGCCGATGAACTTTGCGGCAGGCTGGCCTCAAGTCGGTGAGCGGGCTGCACCTTCGCTCTACTCTTCGCAGGTGAGGAGAGAGACGCATGTTCACCCTCACTATAGACACCGCCGACATGTCATCGACATCGGCAAGGCCCCGCAGAACATGGTCATGGCAATGATCGACGCGGCGCTGGTCCCGGCGGGTATCCGCACGACCGAACTTTGACCCCTACTTCGAAGATAGATGGAGTTAATGATGCAGGCTTCGGGTGCTTTCTGGAACCGTTCGCCAGCGCCGGTCTACTTCACCGGTTCATAGAGCGCATCCAGATTTTGGCTGAAGCGCGCTTGACGAGAGCAAAGTAGTTGTCGCATGAATGGCAATGACACGTTCCTGATCGTGGACCTGTTCGGCACCGGTTAGCTGGTCATGGCGAGCACGACGCCGATCCCGGACAACGGCCAAGCCTGACGCACCGAAGCCCTTACGCTCCAACGATTTCGCTGATCTGCACGATGGGTGCGATGTCCGTATAGTTGGCGACGTCCGCGACGATCTCCGCGCGGTGTGGGCCGAACGCCTCCCGGAATGTCCCCAGGCTCGGTGAGTAGATGTGGCACGCTGCGACGAACTCCGGCGCGCTTCCAGGTTCGCGGCCCGTTAGGCCCTTCTCGATCTCGTAGCGCAGGCAGGCATCGCCCATTCGTTCTCTGATCAGTGGCAGGTGGCTGGCACAGTAGTAATCGTGGTCGAACTTCGAGCCGCCATGGGCCGGATAGTAGACGCTCATCTTGATCATGGTCGGGCTCCTACCTGAACGCCTCTCCGAGCGTTCCGGGGGCATTTATAGGTCACCGACCCATGAATTGCATCTAGATTTTAGCTGAAATGAGTTTGACGAGAGCAAGGTAGTTTCGACCTGCGTCTCGAGGGTGCGGTGGCGATAGAGGAAGGCCCTGAACGGCGGACGGCGTTTACGGCTAGGCCATCGGCTTGGTGTTGGCCGGGCGCCGCGCTTGGCCATCTCTACGCGCAAGGCATGCCGTGGGGAGTTTAATGAACGGGTGGCTTAACCATCGGGCATATGGCAGCTTCAGCGCGGAGCCGGATTAACCAATTTGGTAGACCGGCTAGGGTTTCACTGGTACTTTGGGTTCGAGTTGCCAAGCAACGCGTATGATTTATGACCCTTCCGTATCGGGATGGACCTGGTTGGGATGGACTGACGGCTGGAAAAAAGACCGAAAAATGCTTGAGAAGACGGAAAGCGATAGGATTGCCGGTGTCCCGAACGTTGTAGGGAAAATACTCTCATTCATTGATGAGCGTCGCTATGAGCCGAACGAACGATTGCCGTCGGAACGTGACTTTGCCGACAGGTTCAATGTCAGTCGCGGGGCGGTTCGCGAGGCTTTGGCCGCTCTCGAGTCGATGCGTGTGATTGAGCGAAGGCCTAACTCTGGGATCTATCTTAGAAATTCTGAGGAAAGTAGCATCGAGGCCCTCGTTCTTCGTGCGTCTTCTGGCCTGCCGTTTCAGCCTGAAGAGACTAAGGACGTGTTTGAAGTGCGAAGTATTCTGGAGCTGCAGGGCGTACGGATTTCCTGCGATAGAAGGCGGGATCAGGACGTAGATCGGCTGAGGGAAATCCTCTACAAAACGAAGCTTGCAATTGATAGCAAAAAGACAATTGAGGCTGAGGATGAAGCGTTCCATCTTGGAATCGTCGCTTCAACACAGAATAGAGTACTGCTTCGCACGGTGAAATTATTTTATGAATTCTCAAAACAGCGTCGCATAATATACTTTTCAGATTACTCACGGGGCACGCAAGCTTACGACGATCATTGTGAGATACTTGAAGCCATTGAGGCTCGTCGAACCGATTTGGCAGTGGGAATGATGGACCGACACTTGTCCCGAGCCCTGGCCACATGGCAGACTCTCCACGCGGCGCCGGAACAAACTACCAAATAGTGCAATCGACCCCAAGGTGCCGAAGCGTAATGAACCGAGGGACGATACCTCGATGCCGACCAGACCGACTGACTCAGTGCGCCTTCGAGCGCGTGAATCTGATTAGGCGATCGGCTGCGAAAATGCGCCGGCCAGTGACCCTAGGTACTGGAACATTCAAGAGTTTGATACAGCTGCTCTTTGTGAGATTCGCAGGGTCACAATCGTGCCTTCTGAGATCCCTAGGACAACACTCATCTTCGCAATGAAATCAGCACGACAAATCCTGCTCGACGCGGGGTCACTGGCCGGCGCATTTTCACACTCGGAGATCTCCCCCGGCGCGCCAGAGACCAGAGTGACGACCCCCGGCGGTCACGCCGGCATCGACGAAGGCGCCAAGGAGCTCGGCAGGCGCCGCCGGCGGCGGTGCCGGCGCCTTCGATGATCGAGCAGCCGGCGGCGAGCGCCGCGGAGAGCTTGCGCACTGTTTGATTGACGGGAAGTTCCAGGGCGTGAACGCGGCCACCGGACCGACCGGCAGCTTTGAGCGTCATCTGCATGGCTCTTCGCGCGCGCGCCGGAATCACCTGGCCGCAAGTGCGGCGCGCCTCCTCAGCGAACCAATCGATGATGTCGGCGCCGCCATCACTTCGCCCTTGGCCTCTGCCAAAGGTTTGCCTTGCTCGCGCGTCAGGAGCCAGGCGATGCGATCTCCGCGCTCTCGCAGCAAGCCGGCGGCCTTGCACATCAGCTTAGACCGATCAAACGCCGAGGTTGAGCTTCAGAGTTTGAAGCCGCGATCGGCGGCGGCCAGCGCGGCGTCGAGATCCGGCGCGCGGTATGTGCAACCGAGCCGATCGTCTCCTCGGTCGCCGGATCAATAACCGGAATAGTCCGGCATTCGCGACCCTCACGCCATTCGCCATCAATAAAGAGCTTCGTATCGGGATATACCAGCGCCGCATTGGGCATCTTTGATTGCTTTCGTTGTAAGGATGCCCGCGCCGCCGAAGCAGACACGGGCTGTCCTGGGGGACAAACTTGAAAGGCGACTAGAATCCCCGTCCGCGTCTGGTGGAGCGATTGTCACGTGCGTGTCTTGCGTTCCCTTATCTGTTTTGACGGCCTGCAGAACCGGGTGCGCCGGTGACGATGCTGCTCGACAGCCTTGTGCCTCACGCTGCTCGTTCGCGAAGTTGATAGATCGCGATGTGCTGGCAGTGGGCGATCAACTTCCGGCCGTTCGCAACAACAACGGCATCTACTTCCACGAAACGGTTGCCCTTCTTTTCGTAGTTCGCGGTAACGCGTGCCCGCGCGACCAACTCTTCATCGCAAGCAGCTGTGGACAGCATCTGCATGCGGCTGCCGAGATGAATCCACGGCCCCAGTAAAGCGTTCTCCATCAAGACCCGGTTCATAACCCGCTGCACCATACCGGGATGCACCAACCCTTCGCGAGCATAGATTGGATCGGTTTCGCGTACTTCCGCCCGATAGTCCGCTCCAGATTGGCCCGGCCAGGAGCGCGGCGCCGTTCCGAGCCATTTGCCGACCTGGTAAGACCTGAGATCGACCGGCCCCCGCACCGCAACCGGCGCAGTCTCGGGATAATCGCCAACGGAGATCGGGGGTGGCGCGTCCGGCAGCGAGGCACTGCCGGCAGCTCGAACGTCGCTGCCGTTGAGCGCAATCGCTAGGCCTTCGTCTGAAGGCTCGGACGTAACCACCACGGTTTCGCCATCGTAAACCGGCTTCGCGAAGCGCACCTCCATCAGGCCGCGCTCGAGGAAGGCTCGTCCCCACTTCGCCACCGGAACGTGGACCATATACGCAAAGACATCGACGCCTGGCACCAGGCCGCCGCTGAAGCCATATTTTTGCGCCACCGCA
This sequence comes from Aminobacter sp. MDW-2, assembly GCF_014250155.1. Taxonomy (NCBI): domain Bacteria; kingdom Pseudomonadati; phylum Pseudomonadota; class Alphaproteobacteria; order Hyphomicrobiales; family Phyllobacteriaceae; genus Aminobacter; species Aminobacter sp. MDW-2. The sequence goes on along the minus strand of NZ_CP060200.1, from coordinate 61,933 downwards.
TCATCGTGCATCCTGTTTTCGGAGTGCGTGGCGCTGTTGAACGCCTGGACGCGATAGGGCGGCTCAGCCATTTGACTTCCTAACATAGCATTGCTGACGGACATCAATACGGCGCTAAAAGCGTCTGATTGCCGGATGATCCCGGATGAGATCGAGAGTCGTTTTTGATCCATTGCTTCATGTCGGTCCCAAACTGCTTCAGGCAAATTTCCGGCAATTTGATGGCACCATCAGTCTCGCCCAGCAGCGAATAGGTGCAAGCGACATTGTAGCGGACAAGGTTGTCATCGAGGTGGCGCGGCCTTCACCTTTATCAGTTTCGCATACACGTTGTGAAATCGCGCCGAACAGTAACCCCAAGCACCAGCATGCTCAAGTGTCTGATTCAGCTGCTCTTTCCCAGATTTTCGAAGGGTTGCGATTTGCGCCTTCTTAGATCCTTGGACAATTCTAATTTTCGCAATGAAATCAGGTCGATAAATCCTGCTCGACGCGGGGTTACTGTTCGGTGCGATTTCACACTCAATCACCACGACCGAGCATTCGATGCCAAAGCGGGCAGCCGAAATCCTCGAATTCCGTAAGGTCGCTCAGCAGTCCTGGCGATCACACCGACATCTACTGTTCGCTTTCAGTTTCTGACAATCGAGCAGGCCATCCTGTCGTGTCCGTTCGACACGGGCATTGCCCTCGTGCCGCTGCATCCGCCCGACAAAGCGGCATGCTTCGGTGCTGATTCAAACGCAGTCTGTAATGCTATTTTAACCATAATCAGCGAGATTGGGATTCGCGCCAGGTAACGAGTACGCAAATCAGGCAACACGGCGGGCGGCATCCCGCTCCTGGCCGCCCGCGCGTTGCCCCTGAATCGATGCTTTATGAAAACTTCTTCGAATCCGTGGGATACCGACAGCGCCCATATCGAGGCGCTGATCAAGGTCGTCGAAAAAGACGGGCTGTCCCACAGTATGGCGATGGGAGAATTGCTGAGGGCGCTGCACAGTCTCTCCCAGACCCTCAGCGATCACCAAACCGCTCCAAAGCGAACTGCCCCGCCAGACGACGCATCGGCATAGACCGGCCTTGTTCGCACGAGCAAATTCGCTTTCGTGCTGGTCGTCAGGAAGACACGGGACAGCATCAGAATCTTCCTGGAAGCCCGCCGACCAGGTCAAGCAGCAGGGTTTCGTGACATCCTGTTCTCGCCGCGACGCTATGCCGGCGGCACCAAGTTGGTGCTATTTCCGGCCAGCCTGCTTGACGGCAACGCCATGTAGGTTCACCGGTCATCGCCTGTCGCACGATCAGTCGTCATGGTCATGAGTTCTCATCGGCGGGCGCAGGAAAACCAGGATGATCCGTTCATCACATCGCGTCGTCGACGAGACCGACGCTCGGCTGCTCGTCCTCGCCATCATCTTCACCGCCCGCAATCCCCATCGGAATATCCCCTGCCAGCAGCTTCTCCTTCGACAGCAACCCGGCGTCTTCGAGCGCCTCGAAATCCGGCAGGTCGCGCAGCGTGTCGAGGCCGAACTCCAACAGGAATTCTTTGGTCGTCACGTAGGTGTAGGGCGCGCCGGGCGTCGGGCTGCGCGGGCCGGACGCAATCAGCTTCGCGCCGCGCAGATGACCAATAAAATCACGACTGATCTCCTTGCCGAAGAAAGACGACAACTCGGCGCGGGTGATCGGCTGGAAATACGCCACGCACATCAGCACCAGCACCTCGGATTGCGTGAGATCCATCGCCTTCTCACTGCCGCCCATAGCGGCGCGGATGGCGTCGGCATAGGTCGGCCGGGTCAAATGTTTCCAGCCGCCGGCGACGGCGACCAGGTCGTAAGGCCGCCCGCGCAGCTCCTCGCGAATGTCGTCGATCAAGAGATCGAGGTTGCAATCCGCGCCAACCACCCGCGCGAGGACACTACGTGTCACCGGCTCGCTGGCGGCAAAAATGGTTGCCTCAACGCGCTGCATCCATTCGCGCCAGCGCGCCTCCGGCGGCAGGTGATCCAGCTCCCGGTCAAGCAACGGTCGTTGCCCATCCCCATTGTCTCGCCGAGTTTTGGTCGAACGAGCCGCCATCGTCACAGTCCGTAGGTGCGGAAGGTCGGGCGACCGGACAGCTCACGCACGGCACCCAGGACAAGAAGCCGGTCGAACAGGCGGCGTAGCCCCCGGTCACTCATCTTTTTGTCCATTTTTTTGTCCCCGCGCGAGGCCATGAGCGCGTCTTCGTTCAACAACCGGTCGACGATCGCGTCCGCTCCCTTGGCCCTGAGTTTCGGCGCGACGGCCAGCAGTTTTTCGGCACGGCGGCCGAGCTCAGCAAAAAGATCGATGGCGCGCAGCGCCGCCCGCGCCTGTGCCGCCAGCAGTTTTTTGGCACGCTCCGGCTCTGTCTCAGGGCCCGCTGCCGCCATACCGGTCGCCGCCCGACGTGAATGCCCGGCACGCATGCCAAAAAAAGCAGCTTCGGTGCCCAGCAGCGGTATTGCATGCGGCCACGCCAGCCGCTGCGCCAGCAGACCGTCGGCGAGCCAGGCGCCGAAAGCCGGCCCAAAACCATAGCGTTCGGCGGCCACAAAAGCACCGGTCAGCATCCCGACCGTCTCTGCCCCGCCGCCGATCTGACCGAGTTCCCCCACCAGAGCGCTGACCACCTCTTCATCCGGGGCGTAGCCGAGTTCTTCCAACACCGCGCCGATGCTCCGCTCGGTCAGCAGTTTCTCGGCAGGCGTGTCGACCAACCGGCGCCAGGCGAGCAGCAAAAGCCCGGCCGGGCCAACGGACAAAAAATCGCCGGGGCGTGTCAGCAGCACGGCGTCGCGCAATGCCAAAGAATCCTCGACGCGGCCGGCCTGTCGTGCCGTCACCGCGGCCGCGACAAGCGCCAGGCGCTGCCGCCAGACCCCGGCCCACCGTTCCTGCCGGCGGACTACCGCATCGAGGGCGCCGATAGCAGCACCGGCAGCAAGCGCGACCTCCTCAACTTCCTTTCCCGCAACGCTTTGCGCATCCGGGATTGCCCGGCGCAGCCAGGCCGGGACCAGGGCCCACGGAGCGACGGCCACCGCGTCAAGAAGCTTGCCGGGGTGGCGCGAGAGGAGTTTGGGCCGCAGAATCATCGAAAAGCAGGATGAATCACGGCGGCGCTTTTGACAACGATAATATGCCTAAAGCGCCCTGCCTGTCGGCAAACAATAATGAATGATAATCTTGCATTATCGCTCGTTTTGTGAGACCCCTTAAAAAATGGCCTTGTGGCTCGCTTTTCACCGGCGGACAGTCTCCTTTAGGCGTCAGATCGACGAGAATTCGCGTTCATTGAGCGGACCGGGTTTGCGCTTAATCCCCGGACAGCGGCAGCGGGCAGCCTCTCTCGTCGAGCAGAATGCCGATATCGACGTCAATCGGGCTTGCGGACGAAATCTCGTGCATCCTTGTACGGCCGGATGAATCGAAATTCGTGAGACTACGCCCCGCAGCACGCAGTCTCAGCATTTCTGAATCGCCTGCTCGTCGCTCGATAGTTTGGGCGACAACCATGCCCCGGGTGACGCCGGATTCCCGGCAAGCGCAGCATCGATCAGCCGAGCCCGGACACGCTCTCGCTTTCGCGGGGGCAGCTCTTCCGCTGCGGTCCAGTTCGGATCAGCCAGAATTTGACGTGCCAGGCGCTCGTACTCGGCCGCCGAGCGCTTCAGCAGCTGGACGTGCGGCCGTCGGCTTGGCCTTGAGAGGCGGATCGGTCGTGGCGCGGCCCGCCGGGCGAGATGAGCGGCGACAGGCGGCATTGCACCGTCCACGCGCGGATCGGTACCGAAAACGTCGTCCAGAGCCAGCAGCGTCAGGAAGCGCCAGCGCACCGGCAACTGGCCGAGCGGAGTTTTGGCGCCGACGGCATGCCTGGCTTCATAGGGACAGCGCCAGCCGGCTTCGTTGAACCACAGCGCCAGCACCGGCCGCGCTGCTGCCGGATGGTCGAGCGGCGCCCAGAGCACTGAGAGCGCCTTCTCGAGCCTGTCGCCCTCGGGATTTTCACCGTTGACGCTTGCCGTGATCCGCTGCTGGGTGGCCAGCGCCGTCGCCAGGAGGGCGGGATCCTGTGGCTGACCGCCCTCCCTCCCCTATCGGTGAGAAGCCGCGCGCAATGGCTGCAGACAGGCCGCGCGCTTCCGTCGTGCAGGTGGAAAGCCACGGAAAGACGCCAGTGGCACGATACGCAGTGATCGTGCAGCAACTCGCCATGAGTTGGGCAGATACAGCGTTCGGCGAGCATCCAGCCGGCTCGAAGATGCGCGTCGTGGCCCGCAGCGCGATCGGCAGCGAAGCAAGCGAGACAGACTGGGATAGACCCGGACATCGCCGACGGCGTCCATTCCGGTCCCCTGCTTACGTACCAGGCTCGAGCGCGTCGCGGGTAGCGCCAGCTCAGGGACAGGCGATGCAACCGATCGGGGTCGACACTGCAGATCTGTGCCCAAACCCTCGTCTGCCCGGCCGCCGGAGCCCCGTCGTCTATCGGCAGGGGTGACGACAGGCCACTGAAATAGCCGGCTAGTTGCTGCGCCGTAAGGCCGTAGCGGCATGCCACCCGCGCCATCCAGGAGGACAGCAATTCGTCGCGAAAGGGCCGCGGCGCCACGGGCAGACGATCCGGCTCCATCACCCGGCCGCCGGCTGCGGCATCCGCCGGCGTGCCGATTGCGTCATCGACACAAGCGGAAGGACAAGATCATCGCCGAAGCTCATCAGGTCGAGCCGTTCCTTCCCCGACCGGATCGCCTCCTCGGCTGCCGTCTCGATCAGCTGGAAAATCCTGAACGTGACGCCGCTGGTGAGCGTGTGGATCCTTTCACGAACCGCGTCCGTTTCGAGATCGGACGGAGCGCGCAGCGGCAGGATGCCAGCGAGGCTTTTCAAGAGCCGCGCAAAGGCGTGATCGTTCTTCCAGAGCTTGAGATGAAACGCCTCGAAGCGCTCGGCAAGCTGCGCGTCGGTGAGCAAGGCCTGGCGCGCCAGGTCGGTACCGGCGCAGACAAGCGGCACTCTGAGGTCGTTTGCGAGAAACCGCAGCGCATTCAGGAAAATCCGTTGCTGCCGATAGGTCCCCGCCAGCATGCCGTTGACCTCGTCGAGCACGATCATTCTGGCGCCGACGGTGCGCAGCAGCGAGCGGCAGATGTCTTTCTCCCGGGCAAGCGCGCCGCCGACGAGCGCTGGAGCCTGCAGGCTGGCCAGCAGTTCCCGATAGAGGTCGCGCTCGACCGGCTCCGAGGGTACTTGGGCCACGACGACCGGCCTGTTGGTCACGCCCGTCGACTGACACAATGTGGGCGGATGCGCCCGCTCGAATTTGCGGACGATCTTGGTCTTGCCCATGCCGGTGTCGCCATAGATCAGCAGGCAGGGCATACGGTCACGTGGGGGATAGGCAAGCAACGCGTTCAGGCGGACAAGTGCGGCTTGCGCCTGGTCGAAGCCGATCCAGCGGTCGGCCTTGATCCAGGCAATGCGCTCTTCGTCGGGCAAAGCGGCATAGCGGCGGTAGCGGTCGTCGAGGTGCTCGAAAGTCCCCTCCCCTCTCACGACCATTCCTCGACGGGAAAGACGGGGACCTTGCTCCAGTCGATCGGCCGCTCATCCTCGATTTGCGCCGGCTCGGCCGCAACCAGCGCGTTTGACGCGGCAGCCTCCAGCGCTCGGTCGCGCCTCTCCGCCAGCTGACGCGCTGCCTTGGTGCGCCTGGTCGCGTCCTCGACTAGTGCGCGCTGGGACTCAATGGTCTCGAAGATCAGCTGCTCGTCGACCAGCGAAAGACCGCGTTCCCGCAGGGCGGTCCGAGCGCGGCGATGTTCGCCAAGTGTGATCGGCGCGCGCCGCAGATCGGCAAAGCGGATCGGCCAGCGCGTACCATCCGGAGCGCGCACGAAAACCCTCGAAAGATCGCGTGGATCGTAGGAAACGCGCAACGCACGATCGAGCCGACCGGCCCATATGCTCAGCACGTCATCCCAGTAGCGGAGACCGAACAGGTGAATGCCGTCACGCCGCACCAGCCGGTCGGCGCTGGGCAGGAAATCGATCGTGAAGCCGGCGAGATCGTGGGGCTGACGCACAGGCCGAACGCGGCGGGCCGCAGCCTCGTGCCATGCCGCAAGCGGCGGAATCCCCAGCGTTCCATGGCGATCGGCGTGGTAGCGCGTGATTTCGAGCGCCATCCACCGCTCCAGTTCATCCAGAGTCATCGTCGCATGGGCGGCGGAATCATAGCTGCCACGCTCGTCGATGTCGCTGAACGTCGTGCCCGGCAGAAGATGGACGGCGCCCATCATGGTGCCGATCAGCCGCTCGATATGGCCGCCATAGTGGGGAGTGGCGATCGGACGATGGATGAGCTCGATGCCATATTCCTCAGCGCCCCGCTGCAGGGCGCGCGACCGGAATTCCTTGGCGTTATCGAGGTGGATGGCATCAGGGAACCCGCAGGCCGGCCACTTCGCATCGATGCCCAGTCCGGCAAGCCACACCTCTTTCGGCTGCACGACATGCTGGATTACGAGTGCGACCGAAACCGTCGACGGCGCCTCGAGCGTCAGGTAGAAGCCCGCGACCATGCGGCTTGCGATGTCGATGGCGAGCGTCAGCAACGGCCGCTGCAGGGGCCGCCGACATCGGCGATCGACGACAATGACATCGACCAGCGTGTGGTCGATCTGGACTACGTTGAACGCGCACTCGGCGGCATATTCTCCCGGAACTGGGTGGAAGCGATCACGCGCTGCCTTCGAGCCTTCCCGTGCCTTGGTCAGTTCGGCGGGGTCTATGACCTCGATCCGCGCCTTCAGCGCATGCCAGGACGGTACGCGCACGCCACGCGAGCGGCAGAGCCCGCGGATCTCCTTGTGCAGTCGATTGATGCTCGGCTTCTGGCGTGTCTTGTAAAAGTCCCGGAGCGCTTCGGCGATTACCGCTTCGGTCTCATCCGGCAACCGGCGGCTGCCCTGTCTCGTGCCGCCCGGGCGCGGCAGCAGCGAACTCGTGACCGGATGCTCCCGATAAGCCCTGATCAGTTCGTAAAGCCGGGTTCGCTTGAGGCCGAGTTCACGGCAAGCCCGGAAGAAATCGGACCGGCCGGGGCAGTCGAGCGAGACCAGTCTGCGGATCACGGCCTCCCTTGCAACCGCCTCATTCCAGGCGGCATCATCAACCGTCTCCTTGTCGGGCCCATGAACCACAGCCACCCTCGCTGTAAAGTTCGTCCGCTCGAATGTTACGAAAAATCCGCTGATTCGGCTAGAATCCGCCAATGAACTCCGAAGATGATTCGCGCCAGATCAGTAACTTGCCGTCCGTTGACCAAACGCGAGCGACAGCCCGAATCGTCGAGCAGAAGCCCGAAAATCGCCTCGCGCGACCCTCCGCACCGCCCCACAGCACGGGGGCGCAGGACGATGCTTTAGGTCTGCGGTCGTCGGCCGGGCTGGAGGCGAAAGCTGCGGACGATTTGCCCGACATCATCGATGTCGTCATGGAGATGGGTCGCGCCCCGGAAGAACTGTCAGCCGAAGCCCCCTCCCCTCTTCCGGCCGTCGCCAATCCGCGCCTGCCGGCGCATCTCGACGCGTTGGCCGATCGCGCGCGCGATTATGTCGAGGCGGCGAGCTCGGCCAACACCCGCCGCGCCTACGCTGCGGACTGGAAGCATTTTTGCGCCTGGGCGCGCCGCCAAGGTCTGGACGTGTTCCCGCCCGATCCGCAGTTGGTCGGCCTCTACATCACCGCCTGCGCCTCAGGAAAGGCGACCGGCGACAAGAAGCCGAACTCCGTATCCACGATCGAGCGGCGCCTCTCCTCGCTGACGTGGAACTATGCACAGCGTGGCCAGCCGCTGGACAGGAAAGACCGGCACATCGCCACCGTCATGGCCGGCATTCGCAACAGCCACGCAAAACCGCCAGTACAGAAGGAAGCCATCCTGCCCGAGAATCTCATGGCCATGCTGGAAACCCTCGATCGGGGTACCCTGCGCGGCTTGCGCGACCGTGCCATGCTGCTTCTCGGCTTTGCCGGCGGGCTGCGTCGTTCCGAAATCGTCGGCCTGGACGTCGGCCGCGACCAAACCGAGGACGGCCGCGGCTGGATCGAGGTCTTCGAAAAAGGCCTGCTCGTCACGTTGCGCGGCAAGACCGGCTGGCGGGAGGTCGAGATCGGCCGGGGCTCGTCCGACACGACCTGCCCGGTCGTGGCGCTGGAGACCTGGCTCAAGCTCGCGCGCATTGCCCACGGGCCGCTGTTCCGAAGGGTGACGGGGCAAGGCAAAAAGGTGGGCAGCGAGCGGCTCAACGACCAGGAGGTGGCACGCCTGGTCAAGCGGGCAGCGCTGGCGGCCGGCGTACGCGGCGATCTTTCCGAGGGCGAACGAGAACAAAAGTTCGCGGGGCATTCGCTGCGCGCCGGGCTTGCCTCGTCGGCCGAGGTCGACGAGCGCTACGTGCAAAAGCAGCTCGGCCACGCCTCCGCCGAGATGACCCGTAGATATCAGCGGCGCCGCGATCGGTTTCGAGTCAATCTCACCAAGGCAAGCGGGCTGTAGGGACAAAAAACCCCCTCCCCTGCCCTTCTCGCACATCTGGTGGGCGAATTCGGCGTGGCGCGCCAGCGGTTCAATAACTAGATAACGCGAGCGCCTTTCACTCTGACGTGGCATTCTCATGAAAAAGATCGGTTTTCTGTCGTTCGGACACTGGACGCCCTCGCCCCAGTCGCAGACACGGTCTGCATCCGATGCACTCCTGCAGTCCATCGATCTGGCCGTTGCTACCGAAGAGCTGGGCGCGGATGGGGCATATTTCCGCGTGCATCACTTCGCCCGCCAGCTTGGCTCGCCGTTCCCGCTGCTGGCGGCGATTGGCGCCAAGACCAGCCGCATCGAGATCGGCACGGCGGTCATCGACATGCGCTACGAGAACCCGCTCTACATGGCCGAAGACGCCGGCGCCGCCGACCTGATCGCCGGAGGGCGTTTGCAACTGGGCATCAGCCGCGGCTCGCCAGAGCAGGTGATCGATGGCTGGCGCTACTTCGGCCACGTTCCGCAAGAGGGCGAGAGCGATGCCGACATGGCCCGGCAGCACACCGACGTGTTCCTCGACGTGCTGCGCGGCAAAGGCTTTGCACAACCCAACCCGCGCCCGATGTTTCCGAACCCGCCTGGCCTGCTGCGTGTCGAACCACATTCGGAGGGCTTGCGTGATCGCATCTGGTGGGGCGCCGCCACCAACGCAACTGCGGAATGGGCAGCAAAACTGGGAATGAACCTGCAGAGCTCCACACTCAAGTTCGACGAGAGCGGAAAACCCTTTCATCTCCAGCAGGCCGATCAGATTCGCGCCTTCCGCGAGGCGTGGAAGGCGGCCGGTCACACGCGCGAGCCGCGGGTCTCCGTCAGCCGCAGCATCTTCGCGTTGGTGGACGATCGCGACCGGGCGTATTTCGGCGGCAACGAGAGCGAAGATCATTTCGGTTACATCGAGCCTGAAAAGCTCGCCGTGTTCGGCCGCTCCTATGCCGCCGAGCCGGACGTCCTTATCGAGCAGTTGAAGGGCGACGAGGCCATCGCCGAGGCTGACACGCTGCTGCTCACCGTCCCCAACCAGCTCGGTGTCGACTACAATGCGCATGTCATCGAGGCGATCCTGACCCACGTCGCCCCGGCCTTGGGTTGGCGCTGACGCCTCCGTCCGAAAGCTCCCTCTGTCCTTCCGCAATTGCTTCATCGCCAGGACAACTGGTCCTTCGGCAGCCGGCCGCTCGGGTCGAATACAGTCACCTTGTGCGGAAGATCCGGACCCCAGTCCCAAAGCACTAGGTTGCGATCTTCTGTCTCGGCACCCGGAGCAAAACTCGGAACCAGAATACCGGCAATGCCTTGAAGCCGCAGTTGGTCATAGATGGACCAGGATGCAGGGCGCTCGCCGTCGCTGAGGACCGTTGCCCAAGCGCAGGCCATGTCCTCGAGCGCGACGGAAAATTCTCCCCTCCCCTGCTCGGTCGTCAGGTCTGCGATGCCCTCGCAATCGACCTCATAGGAGCACAGCACACAGGGGTCGATCCGATGCGCAAAGCCTTGATTGGCTTCTTTGACCGCCGTCATGATGGTGAGCCCCAGATATAGCGCTGGCACACCTTTGGGATTGAAGCGCGCACCCCTGATCGCGGCTCCCTCACCGGAAGTCGGCTTGAAGGCCCAACGCGGATCATGTGCCCTATAGCAGGTTCTGACGAACCTCACGCAAAGCCGCCGAGGGCCATATGATCCAGATAATCGCGAACGGCAGCGGCTTTGCCTTCCTTCACGAGGGCTTCGGCGGTGCGACCACCGAATGCCGGCAGCGGCTGGGCTCGGTACCAGGCCATCGCCTGTTCCTTTCCGCCCGCCCATTCCGTCACGCGACTGATGATCTCGAGCATTTCACGTAGACGCCCCTGGGTCTTTATCGTGCGGCTGCGCTCCAACCGATAGAGGGTTTCGCGGGCAAGGCCGGCCGTCTCGGCCAATTGGCCCTTGGACATTCCAAAGCCGTCCGCCACTTGGTTGATGGCAATTTTCCCGGCCCGGTCCATATAGGACAAAACCAAAGGTTCATTCTGCACGGGTATCTTGAGGGCCTGGCCCATAGGATTCCATCCTGTCATACACATAGTCGCATTTACTGTGCAAAAGATATGACACTCCTCGGCTATTTTCAAGTTCGGAAGCCGATGCGTCTCCAACCGATCGGTTATCTGTATCTTCTACGTTTGTAATTTCGTCTCCGATACGGTTCTCAGGCGCTCCAAATGGCCAAAACACCGCACAACCACTCCTCCCGTCGACCACAGAGCCGGCAAATCGGCTATGCGCGCGTCTCGACAGACGAGCAGGCTACAGAAGCCCAGGAGATGGAGTTGCGGTCCGCCGGATGTGAGACAATCGTCCGGGAGCACGGCTCCGGGGCCTCAAGAGCCCGCCCTGCCCTTGCCAAGATTGTCCGCGAGATCGACGCTGGCGACACGCTTGTCGTCGTTCGGCTCGACCGCCTGGCGCGCTCGGTAAGCCATCTGCTCGATGTCATCGAGGACCTGACGGCAAAAGGTGCGCATTTCCGGTCGCTCAGCGACCCGATCGACACCACGACGCCGCAAGGCATGTTTTCCCTGCAGGTTCTTGGCGCCGTGGCCCAGCTGGAGCGGGCTCTCAACTCCGAACGGACCAAGGCAGGCATCAAAGCCGCCAGAGCAAAAGGCCGGATGCCGGGCAATCCAGGGATCCGCGAACGTCGGCCGGACGCGCTGGCCAAGATGACGGCCGCGCAAAAGGCAGCCTATGGAGCGCGTCTCCAGTCATCCGCGAACCAGTGGCTTCCCATTGTGCGGCGCATGCGACCCGACCACACATGGGACGATATCTCCCGCGTTCTCAGGCAACGTGGTCTCGATTGGACTCCTGAGCGTTTACGGCGCGCGGTGAAATGGATTGTCAGCGAGGGAATGGCCGACAAGTCGCTTCTGAGGAAGTCGCCGCCTCGGCCAGCTGAGGATCGTCTGATGACCCTCGTGGCGGGCATCCATTCCTCCAATCCGGAGCTGACCTTGCGCGAAATCGCCAACCAGCTCGAGCGACTTCGTGAGCGTACGCCCCGTGGCGGTACGAAATGGGCGCCCTCGTCCGTCAAGAACCTCATCGACCGGGCAAAGCGTAGCGGCTTGCTCGAGGCGGCCTGAATACGCAACCGAGGACTGATTTTGTGGCGCCTACGCCGTATAATTCGCGGAGCTCGTTCGTAGCCAGAACAACCCAAACAGTCCGCAAACTCCGGAGCGCGCAGCAGTGGAAGCCATGACCGTCAACAGCCGCGACGATTTCGCCCAATGGGCCATCGAGCGAACCAAGTCGATCCTGACCGAGCAGGGTTCGGAGCTCGCTTCTGCGGCGCGGTGCGGAGACGATGCCCGGATGGGCGAAGCTGCAAATGCCCTTGGCCAATCGATCATCGATGCACTGCTCGAAACTTTTGACGGTCTGATCGACGACGACAGAGACTGACCGAGTTGCCGCCCGCGGAATTCAAATCTATCAATCATCACGATCTGGGCTTGTTCAGCGACCGCAGAAGGGCTTCCGAGACTTCGAGCCGCCCTTCCCCGCTTTCACCGCCGCTTCGCGGTTCGTGGCCGGTTTTCTCCGCCGATTTGTCGGCGTCCAGCTTGGCGCGCAGCAGTGCCATGATCATTGGCCAGGTCGAGAATTTGCCGTCCCTTGCCTTGTCGGTCAGGCTGCGCAGATAGCCGCCGGCGCTGTTGATCTGGTCTGATCGCTGGTAGATCGCGGCAAGGGTGATCGCCGCGTGCTGTTCGCCCATGACCTCGCAGGCGTCCCGCCACGCGCTGGGACTGATTGCCAGCATCGGCCGGGCCAGTTCCGCCGCGGCCAGAAAGTCGCGCCAGTGACGGATTTCCCCGCCTTGCGTCAATTCTCGCAGGTTGGGGCAGGCGTCCAGCACAATGCCCAAAGGCAATTCTCGCTTCGGCAAGCTCCGTACGTTGTCGGTTTCCGCGGCGCTGCCGCCCGCTTCATTCTTATTTCGAGAGCGGTCTTCAGATTCAAATATGGAGTCTGGGTTTGAATTCTGTATGTGGCGACCAGAATGGGACTCATTGGCGTCCGGATTCTGTGTTTTTGCAAATGATTCCAATACCTCGAGGATCTCCGTGTAGAGGCCGTGAAGATCGCAGCAGATATCCTCGATGAGTTGCCTCGGCGCTGAGCGCGGCAAGCGGCAGACGATGGCCTGATAGGTCTGGTAGACCCTGCCCCAATTGCCCGGAACGTTCTCCTCGATGCCAGTCTCGATGAGCTTGACGATATCGCGGCGCAGGAGCGTGAGACGCTCCTTGGCGATCCGAAGGGCGTTCTTCTCGGCCCGGACGGTGTCCGCCAGCTCCTTGAATTCCCCGGCCCGGGCAACGATCGGCGCCAGGTCGAACCCGTAGGCCTGTTCGACTTGACCTCCCCTGCCCTTGCGGGCGAAGCGCTTGCCGTTCGGACTATCTCTGCGGATGATCAGCCCGCAGTCGACCAGGACGGCCAGGTGGCGCCGTAGCGTCGTCGCCGGCATTCCGTTCGCACGGGCCATGAGTTGCTCGTTGGACGGCCAGACGATCAGTTCGCCGTCGCCTGTGAGCTCCGTTTCCGGATGAAACGAGAGCAGCGCGTTGAGAATGGCGAGTGCGCGGTCCGTAGCGCCGATCAGCTCGCGCGCTTCCCGGATCGTCTGGAACACTTTCCATTTCTGGACCTGGGCGCCAGCCGGTGCCGATTTTGCCACAGCCTGGCTTGCCATCATGCCAAGTGACATCGTTCGCCGCCCAAAGGGCGTCGTTGGGGTATGCGTCTGCATTGTCCTTCACCTATTGCTAGGCAAAAGAAACCTGCTCGCCGAATCGGCGCTCAAACCGACCTGAATGGTCTTGACTATGATTCGCGGAAGTGGGATTCTCTCAGTCGCCAAACTTAAAGAGAAGGTCTTCCGGAATTGCCGTTTCGGGGGCCTTTTTCTTTTGCGCTCAATCTCCGTTCGTGGTTGCTCGTTTTTCCCGACGGAAAGCCTCATACAACTCGCTGAGATTTTCCGAGAGGTAGTCACCGAACGCTGCTGCGTCGGTTCCCTTCGCCTTGAGGGCGATGGTGAATTTCTTGCCACTGGCCACCATCTCCGCGGCGATACGCCCATCAGACGGCGCCCAGTTGCGTTTGGATGGCGCCTGCGCGGCACGGCGGCGCGGCTTGGATGCCTTCAGCTTCGTGACGACCGCATCGAACCGCGCTTCGCTTGGCATCCCATGCCAATCGGAACTCAATGCCAGAGCCAGGGCAGTGTCGAGATTGCCCGGCTTGTCGAGGAGGAGCTTGAGCTCATACCAGCGATCACGACCGACAGCCTTCGCGCGGCCGATCGCCTCGAGAAGTTCCTTGGGCATCGAGGCGACAGAGAGCATCTTTGAAAGCGTCGGCCGATCGACACCGATTGCGGCGAGGGCTGTGGCGTTGTCCTCGTCGAATTTCCGCTCAACGATGTCGGCGGCAAACAGTGCTTTCTCGATGAAGGACGTGTTCGCTCGCGCGTTGTTTTCCTGTCCCTGGGCGATCACATGATCGCGCTCGGAGATATCCTTGATGACAGCGCGAAGCTTGAGACCAAGCTCTTTTGCGGCGCGCCAGCGGAGGCGACCGAAGACCAGCATGTAGCGGCCGGGCCGCTGCGGGTGAGGGCGAAGGAGCGCCGGGGAGTTCTGGCCGGAACCACGGATCGACTCCAACACCTGAGCGTAGTCGGCCTCGTAATCTTCCTGATCGACGTTGAGCCGGTCGTTGGCGAAAGATTGGTCCACCAGGTCGGGGTTAACCTCGATTATCGTCTCGCCCTCGAGCAGCTTGCCTGCCTGAGCCGCCATTTCGTCGATCGAGCTTATGAGCGAGCGTGATGCCCCCTTGAAGGTGTAGTCTTGCGCGACCGGGCGCTCGGCGGGAGCGTCGCCGTTGTCCATGATGCTGGCAAAGGGATTTTTCCGCGCCATTTGACTAGCACCCCCTTAAGCGGCTTATGCGCTTGAAACCGTGGGTTTTTTTGGTGGTTTTGACGGCAGTCAACATCACAACCGCCCCCATGCCTGGTGGATCAGTCCCTGAATCTCGAAGTTCACGGCATCCATGCTGTCGATCGCCCGATCATAGGTATCGCGATTGAAGTTCGATCGCTCGACCTCATAGAGCGTCTGCTTGGTGAGGCCGGCGTCAGAAATCGCCGTGGATTTGAGCATTGGGCTTTTCAGAATTTCCTCGGCAAGCATCGACTGCATGAAGCCGACCATCTGTGCCTGGGGAATGTCCGTGGGCTCGTATCGGGTGATGAGATAGCGCAGCCAGTCCAGCTGGACCTTCGCGCCAGCATTCTTGATGGACTTCATGATATTGCCCAGCATCAGCAGAAACTGACTCATAGACATCAGATCCAGCATCTGCGGGTGGACGGTAATCAGAACCGAGGTGGCGGCCGACAGTGCCGACAGCGTCAGATAGCCGAGCTGTGGAGGGCAATCGACGACCACGACGTCGTAGCGCTCACTGACCGAATCCAACGCCCGGGCGACCCTCGTGAAGAACCGCTTTCCTTCCTGAGACGGAGACTGCATGGCAAGCGGAGTCTCGTACTCATATTCCTGCAGCTCCAGGTTCGCCGGGATGATATCGAGCAAGGGGAAGTTCGTCTTGCGGATGACATCTTCGGCCGGGGCGGGGTTGTCGTACCGGATCGCGTCGTAGAGCGAGGGGTTCTTGTCGAGCTCCGGCTGGAAGCCATGGAGGGCTGAAAGCGAAGCCTGCGGATCGAGATCCACCGTCAGGACCCGGTGACCGGTGAGCGCCAAATGCTGCGCGAGGTGCGCCGTGGTGGTGGTCTTTCCCGATCCACCCTTGAAGTTGACGACCGCAATGACCTGCAGCTTCTCGCCAGGTTTGCGGTAGGGCACATACTTCTTGGAATCCGATCGCCCGTGCTTGTCGAGATAGTCCCGAAGCTCGGTCATCTGCTCGGCCGCGTAAAAGCGCCGTCCGCCGGCACCGACGAAAGGCTCAGGACCTTTCTTTTCAAGATGGAGGCGCTTCAGATTGTTCGGACTGATACCAAGATAGTGGGCGACCTCGGCCATCGAGAACCGCCGAAGGGTCTTCTGCCCCTCGGTCGGAAACTTCTCGACGCGCAATTGGTCGAGCTTGCGCGAGATCTCGGCCCCCTGGGCAAGGATCTTGTCGTCAAACTCAAAACTTGGGAGAAATGCCATCTCCGCTTTGTCCCCCAAACGAGAAAATAGCGCCATATTCGACCTTTCGGCCAATCTGGCGCCAGTATGAGCGATTCCCGTTCTCTGGCAAGGGATTTTAGGTTAACGAAACCTTAACGACATGCCCAGGTCCACGCCAACAAGATCACTCAGCGGAGCCTCACAGTCCGGAATCGCGGCGTCGGCGCGTACATTTTCCATCGATTTTTCAATCGCTTAGTTTCTCCGCGGTTGGTCAATCCGCGAGAACCTTCAATGCCACATGCCGCTGGCTCGGTCCATGCAGCACCCTGAGAAGTTTCACAGTGGTGGATGGCGTCAAACCGAGTGAGTGGGCGTGACCGCCGCTCCTTTGGGGCGACTCACCTTCACCCATGAACAGATGACTCTTAGCCGGCTATGCAGCGCCCAGCGTGGTGGCTCAAAATTGCCCAACGCGTGTTTGTCAGGCTGCCACAAGTCCATGGGCCGACGGGAAACGGAAGCAACTAGACAACCCTCCGGTCGATCGTCTTTCCCGTCAGAGAGGCAATTATCACCGACGTGAATCCCTCACGCCCAAACGATTCAGCCAATGAATTGGACGTGGGTACCGGAAGTCGATGACAATCAGACATGGTCGAGCCGAAGCTTCAAGTTGTCCTTCAACGCCGCGATTGCGCTCGCAACGTTGCGCGGTTTTATGTACTCGCGATAGAACCGTCACTGTACGGTGATGCGGCGCTTATGCGCGCGTGGGGGCGGATCGGCTCGCTCGGCCGACAACGCCTTGACCTCTATGCGTCGGCCGCTGAAGCCGGCGAAGCGCTCGAGGCCTGGCTCGCCCGTAGGGTCGGACGGGGCTACACGCCCGTCACTGCCAAGGTCACATTCTAGTCCAGGGGCCCATAATCACGGCAATTGTTGCCGCGGCTACAACGGGCTTGCACAGCAGCATAGGACCGGCATTGTCGATATTCGGCTGACCGAAGGCAGTGTTCTACTCTCTGAGCGGGGACGGCCGGAGTCATTCCGGTTGTCACTCCTGAAATTCCACTCATCTGAAAGACAGTGAAGGCGGTTCCGGGACATTGGGTTCGACATCGGTGAAGAGATTCGGAAACAGCCGTTCCCTGAAATCGAGGGGGAAGGCAATACGTACCGGTGCCTTCGGAGTTTCAGATTTCAGAAAACCGCGCTCGACAAGATCCGACAGCGTGCTCCGTGCCGTGCGCTCGGATGTTTTCAGCACGAAATTGGCTTCACCACGGGGCAACCTGCCGTGCCGCAACACGGCCGCCACCAGATCAGGTGCTCGTTTATCGTCGACGACATCTTTTATTAGGGCGCGGTAGCGAGCATCGAGCCGCCCGAGGTCGAACATTGCGGTCGAGAACCGCACCTGGTCGAGCGCGACTGTAAGGAACCATTCGACGAAATCCTTGAGTGCCGATTCCGAAAGATTTCCTCGTCCATCACGATCGCCTTGTCTGGGACTGTCGGCGTGATCCATCATGCGCTTGTATTCGCCACGATCTTTCAGGCCACGAGCGAGGCCACGAGATATCGACCACAGGCCGTTGCCTCCAATACCGGCCTTGAGCGCCATGGCGTGAGACATCAAGCGACTGACGCGGCCGTTGCCGTCTGGAAACGGGTGAATGTAGTTGAGGCGGTGATGAGCTGACGCAATCGCGATGATCCGCAGGCTGGCCTGCTTTTCGGCCATGGCGAACCGCTTCTGGAAATACTCCATGAAAGCTATCACCCTGTCAGAAGATGGCGGCTGATGGCGCCCGACAGCGACATCATGTTCCGCGGACGTCCGGAACTCGCCGGGTAGGATCTCGGCCTTGGCGCCATCAGGTTTGTCGATGAACCGGAATTCCTCGGGCATCTCGTCGTAGAAGGCGCGATGAACCCACCGAATGAAATCGATCGAAGTCGGGCTCGGCAGCTCGCCGCGCAACCCGAAGCCGTCAATCATCCTCTGAACTTCGACATGGGCCTTCGCCTCGAGGGCGAGGGGACGACGTTCGGGATCTATCTCGGCGCCGGCCAGGGCGCTCTCGATATCTCGAGGTCGTGTGTTGTGGCCTTCGATCAAATTCGAATAGTAAGAATTCATGACTCGTACGAGATCGGCCAATTCGTCAGCCGACTCCGGATGCAGGCCTCGGCCGAGTTCATCGGCGGCCTTCTGCAGCTCGATCGCAAGATCGGCCAGAACGGTCGGCACCGCGTCGTCAAAAAACAGCGGCTCGATGCGGGCAGGGGTTTCAAGCATTCTTTTGCCGATCTCAATGGTGCCTCAACGGATTGCAATGTAAGGCATTGGACGCAATAAGTCAGCACAATTGCCGATATTAGTTGCCGATCTCCCTGCCGATATCGGCCGCCGATCAGGACGCGAAGCCGAATAAGCCTCAAAACAGCCGGGCAGGGTAGGGGGCGACGGCGCCATCGCGGATGACTCTTTTGCCGCCGGCAAGCACAACACGAAGTAGAGGCGGAAAGGCCCTCCCGCGACCGGCCTGGATCAGATCAACTGTTGACGCACTGCAAGCGCGACGGCGTGGGTGACGTTGGTGGCATCGAGCTTCCGCCGAGCATTTTGCAGGTGATACTCGACCGTCCGGACTTTCGTCCCGACGATTTGCGCGATTTCGGACATGCGCTTGCCTTTTGCCATCCAGCTCAGGCAGAGCCTCTCTCTAGGGCTTAACTTGACGGTGACAGCAGGCATTGGCTCGAGCATCCAGCGCCGCGCATAGACATCCACGTGCGATGCAATCGAAGCGGCAAGGAAGGGGCATTCTACCAGGCAATTGTCACACCGGTTCGACGACGCAAGCGTGAATAACACAGTCCGGCCGAACCCGGCCGACACGGGCACAGATATCCCCGATGCGATACCATGATCCCCGGCTTCTCCGAGGAAGCGCACCTGATCCGGCGATAATGCCCGTGCAATGTCGCGTTCGGACCACGCAAAGCAGCGTTCAGAACGGCGGGCTTCCTGCACGACGGGATCGATGCTCGCGTATTTCTTGTTGATATAGTGGCCTTGCCATGCGCGCGGGTACGTCGAAAACGTGTCGATCTCCGGCCCACAAACCGAGAGATAGGCGAACCAGTCAAACCCCAATTGGCCGGCGAACTCCTTCACCGCGGCTTTGACAGGCGCCATCCCATGGGCCGTTTCTAGTGCGTCTCGCAACTGGTCGAAGGCTTTGCTCGGCAACGATCCTCTCCGGGTGTTTTTGTCCTCAATTCGGGTAGTCGCAATTTCGCGTTGCATCGCAATTCAGCCATAAATGCGGCAACGGCCCCTCGGCACTCCCCCCTGTCTATCACGGCGACGACTGTCGATCCCCTGTGACTTTTCACAGCTGGTGGTGCGCGGCCGTACGGGATTCAAGAGACCGCAATTCAATGGGTTAAGGATTGGGTCATGCGCGTCGTCGCCATTTGCCGTACGAGGGCTACAAGTAGTGAGCAACGTCTGCTCGAGCGCATGCACGAACTGCGCGCAAGGGTCTTCAAACACAGGTTAGACTGGGACGTCCACGTAGAGCACAACCAGGAAAAGGACGAGTACGACCGGCTCGATCCGACCTATCTCGTGCTCGTCGGCAACGATGGTCACGTGATCGGTTGCGCCCGCCTCCTTTCGTCCACCGGACCGACGATGCTCGGTCAGATATTTCCGTTTCTGGCGGGCGCTGCTCGCATGCCCCAATCGAGCCGCGTCGTCGAGAGCTCGCGCTTTTGCATCGACACCGAACGCAGCGAAATCGTCTCCGCGAGCGGACTGCGCGACGCCACGCATACCTTGTTCGCCGGCATCATTGAATGGTCGATGGCCAATGGGTACGACCGGATCGTCACGGTGACGGACGTTCGGTTTGAGCGCATTCTCAGCCGAGCGAAGTGGCCACTGGAGCGGCTCGGGTCTCCACATCCTATTGGCAATACCATTGCTGTCGCGGGCCTCTTATCTGCCGACGAACCCAGTCTCGAGCTGGTGCGGCCGTCGAGCTACGTCTCCCTCTTCCCGGCCGCTGTGGAAGCCGCGGCCTGACCAAAGCAGCCGGGCAGGAGGGCGGTTCATGAGCGAGTCGAAACGACGGCTGATCCTCGGTCTGCAGGACGCACTTGGCGCCACGGTCACGACAGCGCTCCATGACCCCGACGTTGTGGAGGTCATGCTCAACCCCGACGGCAATCTATTTATCGAGCGGGTAGGGCAGGGGATAGCGGCGGCGGGGCGGATGGCCTCCCATGACGCCGAGACCGTCATCGGCAAAGTCGCCCACGCCCTCAAGACCGAAGTCGACCAGGACCGACCGATTATTTCCGGGGAATTGCCCCTTGGCGGACATCGCTTTGAGGGGATTTTGCCACCGGCCGCGCCTGCGCCGATGTTCACGATCCGCAAGCGCGCGTCGATGCTGATCCGCCTCGATCAGTATGTCGCCGACGGCATCATGACGCCCGAGCAGGTTGATGTGATCCGCGATTCGATCGTGAACCGGCTCAATATCGTAGTGTCGGGAGGCACTGGAACGGGCAAGACCACGCTCACCAATGCAATCCTGGCGGAGCTGGTCGAGACGACGCCGGAGCACCGGCTGGTGATCCTGGAAGACACTGCCGAGATCCAGTGCGCGGCGGAAAATCATGTGATCCTGCACACCACAGACACGGTCGATATGGGCCGTCTATTGAAGTCGACGATGCGGCTGCGTCCGGATCGCATCATCGTGGGCGAGGTTCGCGACGGCGCTGCCCTCACTCTCTTGAAGGCATGGAACACCGGCCATCCGGGCGGCATCGCGACGGTTCACTCGAACTCGGCCGGCGCCGCTCTTACCCGTCTTGAACAGCTCGTTGCCGAAGTCAGCTCCCAGCCTATGCCGGAAGTCATCGGAGAGGCGGTCGACCTGATCGTCTCGATCGAGCGCGCGCCCGGCGGGCGAACCGTTCGCGAGATCCTGAAGGTCGAAGGCTTTCGCGACGGGCGATACCTCACCTCGCCGGTCGGCGCGTCGAAATCCGAATCCATCCAGGGAAGAAATCTTCATGTCGTCTAAGAAGGCTTTCACGCTCCTGCTCGGCCTCGCGGCCGCATCGCTCGTCATGATCGAACCGGCGCTCGCCAGCGGCGGGGGAGGGGGCCTGCCCTGGGAAGGGCCTCTGGAACAGATTCAGGAATCCATCACCGGCCCGGTCGCTGGCGCTATCGCGCTCGCCGCGGTCGCCATTGCCGGCGGCATGTTGATCTTCGGCGGCGAGTTGAACGATTTTGCGCGGAGGCTCTGCTACATCGTACTCGTCGCCGGCATCCTGCTCGGTGCAACGCAAATCGTCGGCCTGTTCGGCTCCAGCGGTTCGTCCATCGGCGTCCCGCTGGAGGCGCACGAACAAGAGCCGGTGGTTGCCCCGCATGGCTGAAAGGGAAAGCCGGCTGGCGACGGCGCGGATACACCGTGCCCTTTCGCGTCCGACGCTGCTCTTTGGGGCTGACCGTGAGCTCGTGCTTCTGACCGGGCTCGCCGCGGTCATTCTCGTCTTCGTCATCCTGACGACCGTATCGGCGCTGCTCGGCACGGTCATCTGGATCGTGGTTGTCGGGCTACTGCGCATGATGGCGAAAGCCGATCCCCTGATGCGCCGCGTCTACCTGCGCCACATCAGATACCGCCCCTACTACCGGCCGACCTCCACGCCCTGGCGGACGTTCTGACTTATGGTTGCACTCAAGCGATTTCGTCATTCCGGCCCGTCCTTCTCCGACCTGCTGCCCTATGCGGCCCTGATCGATAACGGCACGCTCTTGCTCAAGGACGGGAGCCTGATGGCCGGCTGGTATTTCGCCGGTCCGGATAACGAAAGCTCGACCGATTTCGAGCGCAACGAGGTCAGCCGCCAGATCAATGCCATTCTCGCCCGGCTCGGATCGGGCTGGATGATCCAGGTCGAGGCCGTGCGCGTGCCGGCGACGGCCTATCCGGCCCGGGACAACTGCCATTTCCCCGACAAGGTAAGTGCGCTGATCGATGAGGAACGGCGCAAGCGTTTTGAGGCGGCGGACGGGCACTATGAGAGCCAGCACGCCATCATCCTGACCTATCGCGAACCGGAGAAGCGCAAGTCCGGCCTCGTCAAATATGTCTATTCCGACGATGAGTCCCGCGCGACCACCTTTGCCGATCGCGCGCTCGATCACTTCCGGCGTTCGATCCGCGAGTTCGAGCAATATATGGGAAACGTCGTCTCGATCCGCCGCATGGTTACACAGGAGACCGAGGAACGCGGCGGAACCCGTACCGCCAAATATGACGATCTGCTGCAGTTCGCCCGCTTCTGCATTGTCGGCGAAAACCATCCGGTCCGCCTGCCCGACATTCCGATGTATCTCGATTTCGTCGTCACGGCCGAATTCCATCACGGTCTCTCGCCGCTGGTCGACAACCGCTATCTGGCGGTCGTGGCGATAGACGGCTTTCCGGCCGAGAGCTGGCCAGGGATTCTCAATTCTCTGGACCTGATGCCGCTCACCTATCGCTGGTCGAGCCGCTTCGTCTTTCTCGATCCGATCGAGGCCCGCCAAAGGCTCGAGCGCACGCGCAAGAAGTGGCTGCAGAAGGTCCGGCCATTCATGGACCAGCTTTTCCAGACCAATTCGGGGGCGATCGATCAGGACGCTGCGCTGATGGTGGCGGAGACGGAAGACGCCATTGCCGAGGCAAATTCGCAGCTTGTCGCCTATGGCTACTATACGCCGGTCATTATCATGTTCGACGACGACGAGGCGCGCCTTCGCGAAAAGACCGAAGGCGTGCGCCGGCTGATCCAGGCCGAAGGCTTTGCCGCTCGCATCGAAACGCTGAACGTCACCGAGGCGTTCCTTGGGAGTCTGCCCGGCAACTGGTACGCCAACATCCGCGAACCGCTGATCAATACCCGCAACCTTGCCGATCTGGTGCCGCTCAACTCGGTCTGGTCGGGCTCACCGGTTGCGCCGTGCCCGTTCTATCCCGACGGCTCGCCGCCGCTGATGCAGGTCGCAAGCGGATCATCGCCGTTCCGCCTGAACCTCCATTCCGGCGACGTGGGTCATACCCTGATCTTCGGTCCGACCGGATCGGGCAAGTCGACCCTTCTGGCGCTGATCGCGGCACAGTTTCGCCGTTACCGGCAAGCACAGCTCTTCGCTTTCGACAAGGGCAAGTCGATGTACCCGCTGACGGTGGCTGTTGGCGGCGATCACTACGATGTTGGAGCAGGGGAGGCGCTGACCTTCTGCCCGCTTTCCCAACTGGACGACGATGGCGACAAGGCCTGGGCGGCCGGATGGCTGGAAACCCTTGTCGAGCTGCAGGGTGTGAAAGTCACCCCCGATCATCGCAACGCGATCGCCAGACAGATCGCGCTCATGGCCGCCTCGACGCGCCGGTCGCTCTCCGATTTCGTGTCGGGTGTGCAGATGCGGGAGATCAAGGACGCGCTGCGTCATTACACAGTCGACGGTCCCATGGGGCATCTGCTCGATGCCGAGGAGGATGGCCTGACCCTCTCGGATTTCCAGACGTTCGAGATCGAGGAATTGATGAACCTCGGCGACCGCAATCTCGTGCCGGTCCTGCTCTACCTGTTCCGTCGCATCGAAAAGCGCCTGACCGGCGCCCCCAGCCTCATCATCCTCGATGAGGCCTGGCTGATGCTCGGCCATCCAGCGTTCCGCGAGAAGATCCGCGAATGGCTGAAGGTGCTGCGCAAGGCCAATTGCGCCGTCGTTCTGGCAACGCAGTCGATTTCTGACGCGGAAAAGTCCGGCATCATCGACGTGCTCAAGGAAAGCTGCCCGACCAAGATTTGCCTGCCCAATGGCGCGGCACGCGAAAGCGGCACACGCGAGTTCTATGAGCGTATTGGCTTCAATGAGCGGCAAATCGAGATCGTCGCAACCGCTCTTCCGAAGCGCGAATACTACGTCGCTTCGCCTGACGGGCGGCGTCTGTTCGACATGGCCCTCGGGCCAATCACCCTGTCTTTCGTCGGCGCGTCCGGAAAGGACGACATCAAGCGCATCGATGAGCTGCGCGTCCACCACGGCGACGAATGGCCCGTCCACTGGCTCAAGCAAAGAGGTATCGAAAATGCCGAAGCTCTTCTTGCCTAGTTCTCTCGCAAGCGTCCTGATCGCTGTCAGCCTTGCCGCGCCAGCCCAAGCCAGCGGGGCGCTCACCGGCGCGACCGAGTTTACGCAGATCCTCAACAATGGGGAACTGATCGCGCTCGGCGGACAGAACGCCGAGCAGATCGCAAATCAGGTGACGCAGATCTCCAACCAGGTGGAGCAGATCGCAAACCAGATTCGCATCTACGAGAACATGCTGCAGAACACCATGCAGCTTCCCGATCATGTGTGGGGGCAGGCTCAACAGGACCTCGCCAACCTGCAAGGCATCGTGCAGCAGGGGCAGGGCATGGCGTTCTCGATGGGCAACCTTGACGATGTGCTCAAGCAGCGCTTCCAGAGCTATACCGATTTCCAGAACGGTCTTCCGAACGGGCAGGATTTCTCGTCGAGCTATCAGTCCTGGTCGGACACCAACCGTGACACCATCGGTGGAACACTGGCGGCGGCTGGCCTCACGGCCGATCAGTTTGCGACCGAAGAATCCACCATGGCGCAACTGCGCTCCCAATCGGAGTCCGCCGATGGCCAGATGAAGGCGTTGCAGGTCGGGCATCAGATCGCGACGCAGCAGGTCGAGCAGATGCAGAAGCTTCGCGGCCTCGTCTCCCAGCAGATGACCATGATGGGCACCTGGTATCAGTCGGAGCAGGCTGAAAAGGATCTCGCTCAGGCTCGCCGCGACGCATTTTTCGGCTCTACCGCTCCGTCCACCTCCGGCGGCCAACAAATGCAGCCTCGGTGGTGACCCCATGGCAACGCTCAAACTCCCCGTCGTCGTCGCGATCGCGATCGTTGCCGCCCTTGCGGGCGGCGCGGCATCCTATGTGTTCATCCCGAACGCCGATCCGGAAATGAAGGCGCTCCTCGAGCGCCAGGTCGAACTTGCCGAGCAGGAAGCGGCGGCACGCGAGGAAGCCGCCGAGCGGGCAAAGGACTTTTTCAACGCAAATCCCGACGACTACCCCACGTCGGGAGGCCAGCAGATGGCGCCCCGCTGGGGCGACAACTGAGTCATGCGCGCTTCGATGCTTTTGAGATTGGCTGGGCTGATGATCGCCGGGCTTGCCATGGTCGATCCGGCCTTTGCGCAGGACGGTTCGATCCTGACCGATCTCGAAAACCAGGTCGCCAGCGCATCGCAGGGCTGGCAGGACACCGTCATCGATGCGGCAACCTCGCTGTTCTGGATACTGGCCGGCATAGAAGTGGGTATCGCGGCGATCTGGCTCGCGATCCAGGCGCCATCGCTCGACACATGGTTTGCAGAGCTTGTGCGGAGAATTCTCTTCATCGGCTTCTTCCTCTTTGTTCTGCAGCAGGGTCCGGCCTTGGCCAAGTCGGTTGTCGATAGCCTGTTCCAGATCGGCGCGGATGGCGGTTCGGCTTCGCCGGCCGACGTCTTCAATGCCGGCGTCAAAGTGGCATCCGAACTCTCGGAAAACGCCCGGTTCGGCCTTTGGGAGGACAATGCCCTCGCCATGGCCTCGGTCTTCGCGATGATCGTCGTTGTCATCAGCTTTGCCCTCGTAGCGGCGATCTTCGTGGCCGTGCTGGTCGAAATGTATGTCGGTCTGCTCGCCGGCATGATCATGCTTGGCCTTGGTGGCTCGTCCTTTACCAAGGATTTCGCAGTCCGCTACCTCGTTTACGCCTTCTCAGTCGGCATGAAGCTGATGGGCCTCGTGATGATCGCGCGCATCGGCTCCGAGGTGCTAATCGGCCTTTCGAACGATACGGCTTCCGACGATCAATTCCTCACTACCCTGACGATCGCGGGCATTTCGGTCGTCGTCTTCATGATCTCCATGTACGTGCCGAACATCATTCAGGGCGTCGTCCAGGGCGTTTCCGTCGGCAACGGCATGGAAGCCATCCGCAGCGGTGTCCAGGTTGCCGGGTTCGCGGCGGTCGGTGCTGGCATGGCGGCCGGCGGCGCCGGCGTCGTCAAAGGTGGGATGGCTGCCGCCTCGGCGGCATCGCAAGCCGGCGCATCGCGTGGCGCGGCTGCAATGGCCGGGTTGAAAGCCGCGGGTGGCGCGGTCGGCTCCGCGGCGACCGACAAGTTGATGGGCATCCCCGGCGCCAAGATGGGTTCGACCCTCGGCCTTGCCAACGACAAGCTGCGCCAAGGCACCAATCCGGGCACCAGTTCCAGAAGTTCAAACAAAAAGATGGACGCCGACTCGTGAGGTCGGCCGGCCGTATCAGGCGAGGCTAGATGGCGAAGCGAAAATACCCCGACAATCCGTATCTGGCCGCCCGCTATGAGTGGAACGAGCGCTACGGCAGCTACATGCGCGCGGCCTCGGCCTGGCGCACCGTCGGCCTGCTTTCGATGAGCATGGCGGTGATCGGGTTCGGCTATGCCCTCTATCAGTCGACACAAGTCAAGCTCGTTCCCTATGTGGTCGAGGTCGACAAGCTCGGCGCGGCTGTCCTGGCCGGCTTCCCCGCGCAGATCGAATATGCCGACGAGCGCGTTGTGCGCTCGATGCTCGGCGCCTGGGTGTCGAACTTCCGGTCGATCACCCCGGATGCGACCGTGCAGAAGGGATATATCGACCGCACCTACGCGATGCTGAAGCAGCAGGACCCGGCGACCGAGAAGGTCAACAACTGGTTCCGCAACAATTCGCCTTTCGATCGCGCCCGCACCATGACGGTCTCGATCGAGGTCAACAACGTCGTCGCCCTCTCGAACCAGAGCTACCAGGTCGACTGGAGCGAGATCGAGCGCGACCGCGCGGGCAAGGAACTACGCACCCGCCGCTTTCGCGGCATCGCCACCGTGACTCTTTCGCCGCCCCAGGACGAGGCGGTCATTCGTCTGAACCCGATCGGCCTCTACCTCGAGGATTTCGATTGGACAGCCCAGCTTTGAGAAACGCTCGCGGAGTAAGAGTAATGTTGAACCTCAAGAAAATGCACGCGGGCGTGTGTGCGGCAACCCTGTTGCTGGGCACGTTCGCCCTCAATGTCGCCGTTGCGGCCGATCAGCAGGGCCTCAGCGGCAACGAAGCGCGGGGAACCGGACTTTCCACTCAGTGGCAGGGCACGGCCGCGGTGATGACGCGGGGGCCGGACGGCAAGGTCATTTACCTCTACGGCCAAACGCAGCCGTCCGTCGTTTGCTCGCCCCTCCAGCTCTGCGAAATCGAGCTGCAGGCCGGAGAAGCCGTGCGTGACGTGCTGGTGGGCGACACGGTTCGCTGGAAGGTCGAGCCGGCAACCTCCGGCTCGGCCGAAGGCCAGAAAATCCACCTGATCGTCAAGCCTTCGGAACCCGGGCTCGAGACGTCCATGGTGGTGACGACATCGCGGCGCACCTACCACATCCGGCTCAGGTCGCATCATCGCGACTACATGGCCCGCGTTGCCTTCGAATATCCCGAGGACGTGCAGGCCAAGTTCGATGCCCTCAACGCGCGCGTCGAGGCGAGCATCATTCCCGGCGCCGGCGTCCCGGCCGAAAACCTGAGCTTCAATTTCACTATCAGCGGACAGGCCCGCTGGCGCCCGACCCGCGTCTACACCGATGGCGCCAAGACCTACATTCAGTTCCCCGGCCAGATGATGAGCGGCGATGCGCCGGTGCTGTTCGTCGTCTCGGGCGGCGAAAACCGTATCGTCAATTACCGGCTCAACGGCACGATGATGATCGTGGACTATGTGTTCGATCGCGCCGTGCTGCTTTCCGGCGTCGGCTCCCGCCAGCAGAAGATCACCATTTCGAGGAGGGGCTGATCATGCGCGCCATCCACCGACTTTCCCGTGTTCTGGCACTCGTTCTTCTCACCGGCGCAACAACCGGATGCACCACCACGGGGGGAGGATACTTCACGCCGACCGTCAGTGCCGATGCCGCCGATCTATCGCCGGCCGCGGCTGCGGCCGTCGCCGGCGACATGGTCTCCAAGCTCGCCGAGCATGTTGGCCCGGGCACCGGGACGATCGTCATCAAGCCCGACGATTCCGCATTCGGCCTCGCGCTCGAAGAGTCGCTGCGCGGCTGGGGCTATGCCGTTGCTTCGAACCAGGAGGCCTCCGGCGACACGATGATCCCGCTCGCCTATGTCATCGACACGTTCGAGGGCGCCGTCATGACCCGGATTTCGACGCCTTCGGTGGAGCTGACCCGCTCCTATGCGATGTCGGCGACCGGCGCGACACCGACAAGCCCGCTGTCTGTCATGCAGCGTACGACCTGAGGGGGGAGCCATGAGTTCGCTCGATCTCTCTCCCGGCGCCGAAGGCGGCGACGAGAAGCCCAAAATCCGGCGCTTGAACAAGCTGCCGGTCTTTCTCTTCATCGGCCTGGTCGTCCTTTTCTTCGGCGTTATCATTTGGGGCCTCTCGATCCGCGGCCTCAACCGGAGTGGGGGCCCGCTCGATACCTCGACCGGCGCGCCGGCGACCGATTTCGCCGACCAGCTCAAGCGCGGCGTTTCGGATGGCGTGATCGAGGAGCCGCGCCCCGCGCAGCAGATCCAGGTGGTGCAGCCGGTCGAACTGGCGGAAGACGAGCCGCAATCCACCAATCCTTTCCAGCGCCAGCCGACAACACCGCAACAGCAACAGGCGACGCCGGTCGAAAGTGAAGCCGACTGGCGAGAGCGGCTGCAAAGGGAACAGGACGAGCAGATGTTTCGCTTGCTGCATCAGCAGCGTATGGCCCGGCTCCAGGCCGACGATGCCGCCTATGACAGCCCAATCGCGATCGATATCGGTAACGTAGGGCAAGCCGCACAAACGGGAACGCCACAATCGACAACGGGGCAGGGGGCGCTTGGCGATCGCGCCGGCATGGCCGATCTCTATGCGGCTGCGCTGCGCGCTGGCGGCGCCGGGCAACAGGCCGATCCGAACAATCAGGCCGGAAAGGCAGACTTCTTCAATCAGAACATTGCCGATCTCGGCTACCTGCCGAACCGCGTCGTACCGCAGCAGTCGCCCTTTGAGCTCAAACGCGGCTCGGTGATCCCGGCAACGCTCGTGACCGGCATCAACTCCGACCTTCCCGGCCGTATCACCGCCCAGGTCAGCCAGAACGTCTATGACAGTGCGACCGGCCACCGGCTGTTGGTGCCACAAGGGGCCAAGCTCTTCGGCCGGTACGACTCCAATGTCTCGTTCGGGCAAAGTCGCGTGCTGGTGATCTGGACCGATCTCATTTTCCCGAATGGATCGACACTGCAGATCGGTGGCATGGCCGGCGTCGACGCGCAAGGCTATGGCGGCTTCCGCGACCAGGTCGACAACAAATACCTGCAGACCTTTGGCTCGGCGATCCTCATCGCATTGATCGGGACGGGCATCGACATGGCCGTGCCGGAAAGCTCGACCCTTGCGACGCAGGACACCGCCTCGGATGCGGCACGAAGGAATTTCGCGGAAAGCTTCGGGCGGGTAGCGGATCAAACCATTTCCCGGAATCTCAATGTCCAGCCGACCCTCACCATCCGCCCGGGCTATGGGTTCAACATAATTGTGGAGCAGGACATCATTTTCCCGGGAGCCTATCGCTGATGGCGAAGCTGTTTTCGCTCGCCCGCAATGCCGCCGCGGCTATCGCGGTTGGAGTGTTTCTGACCGGTTGCCTCGTGCTGGAAACCATCGACGCCACCATCGTGCTCGAGGGGTACGAGTACGACATGCGTGTCGAAACCCGCCTCGCTGATCCCCGTGTCGTTAAGGCGCTTGCCGACGGCCACGTGCTCACAGAACAGGAAGAGGACCGGATGCGGGCGGAAGAGCGCAAGGCGGCTCGAATGCCCGGCTTTGAGAGCTTCACCTACGCCGGGGAAGGGCGCTTCGATCTCATCGTCAATCTCACCGGTGAGTTGGATGCAAACGGGTCCGCAATCGGCGTCCCCAACACGCGGGCGAAGTCGCAAGCCGACAATTTCTTGAGCATTCGGCGCATGGACGACGCAACCATTGAAGTCAGTACCCCGGAGATCCCGGACCGGGCCCGCGCCGAGCTCGATCAGATCGCCATTGTGCCCAACGGAACGCTGAATGTGACCGTGTCCGGCACGGTCATTGAGACCAATGCCGACGAAACGCCCGGGCTCTTCGGTGGAGCGTATCGCTGGAACATCTCGTCATGGGATGACCGCGTGTTTCTCAAGTTCAACCCCGCTGTTGACTGACACGGGAGGAAAGTCCTTTCAACATCCCGATGCTCTAACATCCATGGAGAGCGTGCTTGGGCCCGCGAAGGCGGGCCGCTACCGTGACCGGTTAAAATTTCTGCGCACCGTCATCGCGAGCGAATATTTCAACGACGCGAGCGCATGGCTCGATGACCCCGCGTGCCGCGAAGGAGGATGAATGCCCCGCTACTATTTCCACATCTTTAGCGACGACGTGGAATATCCCGACCGAAAAGGTGAGCCCCACGATGACGACGCTCGAGCGATCGCCATGGCACGCCAGATCGTGTCAGAAATCGCCGAAGAACCGGAGCATCGCGAGATCGAGGTAAAAGTGGTTGGCCGAAATGGACGGGCGGTCGCAACGGTCGATATAAAGGGCCTAAAATAGCGACGCAGCAAGTTGTCAAAGTGCCTTTAGGCGTCGACCTATGAACCTTTCGCCGCCCGTTCCGGTCATAAATCTCGACGTCCACCGCGATTGCTTCGCCGAATAACCGTTCCTGACTTGGTTTCTCTGTCGCCGCCTGAAATTGCCTTCGTCGTCGCGGCGGACGATCCTCGAGTGATGCGACCATAGCAATTTCTGCTCACACCTTGCCCCCAAAAACACGCGGGTAGGCAGCATTCCACCGGACCATTGACTCCGAATGCAGCACTCACTATCTATCTCACGTGAACAACGTGAGGAACGTGATTCTATGAAGATCGACATGCTGGCCATTGGTGGCAGCGACGTCCTCGCCGGGGCGCTGAACGGCAGGTCGGCGCTGAACGAGCTTTTGAATACGTCGGCCGCCGAACCAGCAAACCCGGAGCCGGTCTTTCTCGATTTCACCGGCATCGAGGTCGCGACGGCTAGCTTTCTGCGCGAGAGCGTTCTTGCCTTCCGCGATATTGTCAGGGGGCGACGCTCGAAATTCTATCCGGTGGTCGCCAATGCCAATGATACAGTGCGTGAAGAGCTGCTGGAGTTGCTGATGCCCCGCGGAGATGTATTGATGTTGTGCGCGCTGGATGAGGCGGACGCAGTAACAATGGCCGCCCCGCTCGGTGAACTTGATCCGAAGCAAAGGCTCACTTTCGACCTTGTTCACGAGCACGGCGAGACTGACGCCGGCGCATTGATGCGCGAGTACGGCAAGAGCGAGGGGGTAAAACACACGACGGCTTGGAATAACCGGCTGGCTTCCCTCGCATCTCTTGGCCTCGTCATCGAAACGAGCCAGGGCCGCGCCAAGCGCTATCGGCCGCTGTTTGAAGGAGTGTAGAGACCATGGGGGCTGAATTCATCGAAAAGGCGGCGCCGAGCTTCAAGAAGGCGTGGGACCGCGCACGGGTAAAGCTCGCGACGGCCGACCTGTTCACACGCGTCCCCGATAGCGCCGCAAGGACGGCGGAAGCCGACATCATCGGCAACGCCAGGCTCAGCACCGGGGACCAGCTTACCGTCGAAAACAAGAACGGGACGCTGATCGCCCGACGAGGCATGAGCGATGTCGCGCGCTTCACCAATCCCGCGCCGGAACTCGTACTGGCCGTGGCCGCCTCCTGCGGCATAGCCAAGGGCACGGTGCTGGATGTTCATCCCATCGCAGGGGTCGCGGAGATCTCACTATGCTGACCCGTTCCGATCCCGCTAAAGTCAAGCCGCAGGCACCCCGCCATCGGCGCAATCCGCGTCGCGAGCGCCGCCTCTGGCACGATCCCGAAGTGGCGAGCGCAGCCCTCGGCTGCGCCACCTGCCCGGAGAAGGAGATTTGCGGCGGGCTGCGGCTGAACACGCCCTTCATGGACTGCCTGCAGTTCTGCTGCGGCAATCCGGAAGGTTGCGACCGCGTCTGCCGCAACCATCCTGACTTCGCCGATCGCTACCGTGAAATCGGCGGCTTCAACCTCTATAGCGTGCCACGCGCCCCTTTGCTCAATGCGGTTGGCCTGCCCCGCCTTGTCCCAGTCATCTATCACCCCACCGCGCGCAGCATGCCGCCCACTGCCGCGACCGTAGCGCTTCCGCTTTACCGTATGTTCGACCGGCGTACCGGCCTACCGCGCTTTGTGAGCCGCGACGCGCTCGGCGAGGCATTCGGCATTGGCCATCAGGCGTCGGTGATGCTGACCGGTACTGACATCGACCGCCCGCTCGAGCGCTGGTGGGGGCTCGGCGAAGCCGGCCGCCGGCCGATCATCCAAGCCCTCATCGCCGCCGGCGTCGGCATGGTGACGACGCCGAACTACAGCCTGTTCATCGACCGGCCGCGGTGGGACGACTTGCACGCGATGAAGCGCATCGCGATCGTCCATGAAGAGTTCTTGCGCGAGGGCCTGCCGGCCGCGCTCCATGTCAACGGGCGCACTGAAGCAGACTTTGCCCACTGGATCGCCTTCCTCGCCGCCCGGCCTGAGGTCACCCATATCGCCTATGAGTTCACCACGGGCACCGGCTGGTCCGGGCGGCGCGAGCAGCACGCGGCTTGGCTGGCAGGATTGGCCCGGGCCGTCGGCCGCCCGCTGCACATCATCGTACGCGGAGGCACCGACGTCCTGCCGGTGATTGCCCGCGCATTTTCGGGGATCACCGTTCTCGACACGTCAGTGTTCATGAAGACGATGATGCGCCAGCAGGCCTATCCCAAGGGCAACGCTGCCCTTGGCTGGCGAGGCGCGCCGACAGCACAGGGGGCCCATGTCGACCATCTGCTTGAAGCGAACTGGCAGGCGACCGACGCGTGGATTGGCGATCTGATCGCCTCCTCACGTTCGGCTGAATCGGCGCCGATGGCCGGATGACGGAAACCGAGCCCGCGATATTGGATTTCAGGATGCTCGACGGGCTGGCCTTCGCGGCCGCGCGGGGCCGCTTGAACGAGGCCGCCATTCCCGCGCTCACCGCGTCCGAGATCGGCCCGCTCTTCGAACTCTCGAACCTTGCCGACGACGGCTTACTTCCCGCACCGCACGTTGCCCTCTGGCTGACCACAAATCTTTTTGGTCCGATGCTGGACGCCATCAGGCACGGCACGCGAGAGTGGGTCTGCCCGCAAACGCGGCGCGCGGGCTTCCTAAGCACCGCCACGCCGCACGACATCAACGCATGGACGACCTTCGGTCTAGCCGCCCAGCAAGCTGCAACGGCGGAAGGATTTCCCAAGGCCATTGCCGCCCAGCTCACTGCCGCCATGGGCGAGCTTCACAGCAACATCTACGAGCATGCGCAAGAGCCGCAGAGCGGCATCGTCGCGTTCCGCGCCTCAAAGGGAAAATTTGAGTTCATATCATCCGATCGCGGCATCGGAGTTCTGAATAGCCTGCGCAGCAACGCGGCCTATGCTAGGCTCAATGATCACGGCGAAGCGCTGCGCTTGACGCTCACCGACGGCATCTCGCGGTACGAACACCAGGCGGAACGCGGCCACGGTTTTCGGCCGCTATTCATCGGCCTTGCCAACCTGAACGGCGCGCTGCGCTTCCGCTCCGGCGACCATGCCCTACTGATCGACGGCAAACAGCCCACACTTATGACGGCTCGCCCGGCACAGAAGCCCCAATTGAGAGGATTCTTTGTGTCGGTAAGTTGCGCGGTGAACGGCCATCCTCGACACGGCGCCTGATCATCACCAGGCATGCTGCTGGGAATTTCGGTGGAACACAGCGTGAAAACGGATTGGCAAGGCTGTCCCGAGCAATTCGACAATTGTTTTAGATAGGCCGTCACTCTAGACTGAGGTGATAGGTTCCTATCATAGCGCGGTGAACGGGATGACGGGTCGCATAAAGGCACGTACTAGCAAGCCCATCATCAAAGAGAAGCGACAAATGCTGCTTCATCTGGACAGCGACGTGATCAAGGATCTGAAAAAAGCTGCTGTTGATCGCGAATCGACGGCATCGGCGATCGCAAATGAAGCGATCGAGACTTGGCTCAAGAAGAACGAGCTTCGCGGAGGGTGACCGATCGGTCTAAGCCGGCGGTCAAATCGGGGTTGGGGTAGGCATGACAATTCCAAATGTATTTGAGCTTTGCAGGCCTCGCGAGGACGTGGAAAAGGGAACAATTGCTGACAGCGACTATGCGGCCAATCTCGCGAATGTCCTGACCGGTCGCGCCTCGCGCGACTACACCGACGCTCCAACGTTCTTCACGAACACTTATCCCACCGAGGGGCTGAAAGAGCTTCTTGTCAACGTCTGTGGCCGACTGTCTGGCCGCGGGGAAAGCGTGTCAGCTGTTTTCCGCCTCGATACCTCGTTCGGCGGCGGTAAGACGCACGGCCTGATTGCCCTTGTACACGCAGCAGCAGGGATGCAGGGTGTCTCGAATACCGCGGAATTCCTCGATCCAACCCTCGTGCCAACCCAGGCCGTCCGCGTTGCAGCCTTCGATGGCGAGAATGCCGATCCGGCGAACGGTCGGCCGATGGGCGAGGGAATCCGCGCCCACACGCCTTGGGGCGAGATCGCCTACCAGCTGGCTGGGAAGGCTGGATACGAGATCGTGCGCCGATCAGACGAGCAGCGAATTGCTCCGGGTGCCGACACCATAAAGGAACTATTCGGTTCCGATCCAGTGCTCGTCGTTCTCGATGAGCTGGGCGAGTACCTTCGGCGAGTTCAAGGCATGGGTGGGCGCGATCAACTGACCGCCTTCCTCAAGGCGCTGCTGACCGCGATCGAGAGCACCCCGCACGCGGCAATCGTGTATACCCTTGCGGTTCGATCCGACGGCAAGGGCGTGGACGCCTTCGCCGACGAGAACGAATTCCTCGCCAGCGCCATGTCGGAACTCGAAAGCGTCTCCGGCCGGAAGGCGACCAACCTCAATCCGACACGGGATGATGAAACCGCAAAGGTCATCCGACGCCGCTTGTTTGCGTCGATTGACGATTCCCGCGCGACGGAAGTGATCAACGGTTATCGCGAACTTTGGAGCATCCATCGCGACATTTTATCGGAAGAAGCCAGGCGCTCGACCACCAGCGCAGAATTCGCGCAGACCTATCCCTTTCACCCGGACGTTCTGGATACGCTCACCGGGAAAACGGCCACGCTCGGCGGCTTTCAACGCGTGCGTGGAATGCTGCGCATTCTGGCAAAGACCGTTGCGACCGTCTGGGCAAGCCGTCCTTCCGATGCGTCCGCGATCCACCTGCATCACGTCGATCTGGGATCGGATGTCATTCGCCGGGAATTCACGACGCGGCTGCAGCAAGGCGCCTTTGTGCCGGCGATTCTCAATGACATTGCTGGGCCGCCCGAGAAACTGGCTTTGGCCCAAGAGCTGGACGCGAAAAACTTCAAGGGCCTGCTGCCTTATGGCACCTACGTCGCCCGCACAATCTTCATCCACACCCTCGCGTTCAACAACGACCTTAAGGGCGTCGCAGCCGACCACTTGCGCTATTCGATCCTCAGCCCTGCAGCGGACCTTTCCTTCATCGACGATGCGAGGACGAAATTTCGCGCGGAATCCGCCTATCTCGATGATCGGCCGAACGCACCGCTGCGCTTCAACGCCGAAGCCAACCTAACGCAGGTCATCGGTCGGGAGGAGAAGAACATCGATCCCGGTGAGGCGCGCACCCAGCTTGTGGACAGGGCAAAGGCGATCTTCGGCGGCCAATCCTTCGACCTCGTGCCTTTCCCCGGCGGGCCATGGGATGTCCCGGACGACGTATCGGACGGCAAGCCGCGGCTTGTGCTGCTTTCTCACGACGCGCTGGAAATCGGCGCCGATCTTCGCGAGATGCCCGAGATCGTGGGACGCATGTTTGAGCGCAAGGGCGCCGACGGCAACGGCCTGCGGTCCCTGCGGAACAATCTGGTTTTTGTCGTCGCGGACGAAACCAAAGTGAACGAGATGAAGCGCGCGATCGTGCGCCGCCTGGCCCTTCAGGAGCTTAAGCGGCCCGAGCGCGTCAAGGAACTTGCCGAGCACCAGCAAGCTAAGGTCTTCGAACTCGAGAAGAAGTCCGAGACAGAGGCGGCTATAG
This sequence comes from Aminobacter sp. MDW-2, assembly GCF_014250155.1. Lineage (NCBI taxonomy): Bacteria > Pseudomonadati > Pseudomonadota > Alphaproteobacteria > Hyphomicrobiales > Phyllobacteriaceae > Aminobacter > Aminobacter sp. MDW-2. The sequence continues at coordinate 25,712 of NZ_CP060200.1, read as the reverse complement.
CGATCCAGCAGTGCTATCGCCACATCCTCTACCCCTCGCGCAATGCGCTGAGCGGCACGGGCTCGGTGCAGCTAGCGCATTCGGTCATCGATATTCAGAATGCCTCCGAGCGCCCAGGATCAGGCCAGCTTCAGGTCGTTCGCCAGTTGCAAAGTCAGAACAAGGTTCGAGACGCTTCCGACTCGCCCGATTCCCCCTCCTACATCCGCGACCGCACACCCTTGAAGAAAGGGCAGATGACGACGCGCGATCTTCGCGACGAATTCCGCCGCGACCCCTCACTCTCGATCCTCCTGTCGGATGACGTGTTCCGCAAGGCGGTCCGAAAGGGCATCGAGGAAGGCGTCTATGTCTACAAGCGCGGCGATCTCCTGGCCGGGCAAGGCGATCCGATGCCGTCGATCAACATCGATGAAGAAACGACGATCTTCACGATGGACTTCGCCAAGACCAAGGGCGTGTGGCCTCGGCCGGCGCCCGCGTCGGCGGCCCAACCCGCATCGGCCGGAACTGGCGCTTCGATTTCGGGCGAGCCGCTCCCGCCGATCGGCGGAGCACCGGGCGAAGGCTCGGCGGTCGGCTTCGGCGAACGACCACAAGGTGGCCCGGATGGAGCTGCCGTCGCAAATGCCAAAGTGTTCACCGCCGAGGGCGTCTTGAAGGAAGCACTACGGAAGGTGATCGAACAAGCCAAGACCGCGAAGCTCGAAAAGGTAGATCGCGTGGTGATCCGCCTGTTCGAATATGGTGACGCCTTCAAGCTGATCCCGATCGCAAACACCGTCGCTGGAACAAAACGGTCGGTGAAGCTCACGGGCAGCTTCATCACAACGCAAGACAGCGAGATGCAGTTCGAATTCAGCGGCGTGGCGCAAGATGCGTCGACGATGAAGGACTACCTCGAACCTCAGTTCAGGGCGGCGAAGGAGACCGATCTGCAAACCAGTATTTCGTTTGATTTCGAAAACGGGCTCGCGCTGGATGGGGATGCCGCGGACAAATTCATCGAAAAGCTGACGCGCTTTGCGAGCGCGGCTGCGTATGTCGAAGCAACGGCGGAGGTGAAGTCATGAATGTGCCGCGCCGCAAGGACGAATTCATAATGGTGTCGAAAACCCAGCCCGTTTACGAACTGCGCGCCCGTCGCCATGGCCCTGGCGATACCGAGGTTGAAGTCTGGCAACTGCCATCGATTGTGACTCCACAGATCACCGCTCCGATCCGCCTTGCGGGCCTTCGCGGACGTAATCTCGAACTGGCTGAACACCGGGTACTCAAGCGCCTGAAGGAAAGCGGCATCCGCCTTGATCTCCTGCCGATCGAGGGCATGGGATCGGCTTTGTCGGAAGAAACCGCGCTGCGCCTCGCGCTGCTGTTCCGGACGCTCGCCCCAATGCGTAACCGCGACAACATGCGCCTCGTCGCCGAGGGCATCGAGGTAATGGGCAAGGAAGAAGCTGGCTATTGGCTCGGCATGTCGGTTCACCGCAAGAATCCGCGCCGCGTGCTGACTGCGCTCCGCATCCTGCTCACTGACCCAGCGAAATGATGGAAGATGAGCGTATGTCGGATGTGCGGCTGATTGAACGTTGGTTGCCGATCGCTGAAATAGGCATTGAGAGTCTTCGGGAACGCACGCCAATGACGCCGTTCCCTGCTCCCAACCGCTTGCACGTCTGGTGGGCGAGGCGCCCTTTGGTTGCGTCCCGGGCTGCCGTGTTGGCTTCGTTGTTGCCAGCCAATGCCGACCACGATGCCTTTCTCCATGTTCTGGGCATTCACGGTGATCCAATGGCGTCGCGCCGACGGATCGACCGGGCAAAGCGGATTGGCGAACGATTTGAAGGCGAGGCCTACACTTACAAGCGCGCTTTCTCATATTCACCTTCTCCATCGGAAATGGCTGCAATCCGAAGGCAGATTGGAAGCAACATATCTGTCCTCGATCCGACGGCGGGCGGCGGAAGTATTCCGTTCGAGAGCAGTCGGATGGGCTTTAAGTCGTATGCCAACGATCTCAACCCAGTAGCAGCTACGATTCTGAAGGCGACAGTAGAAACTCCGCAGCGTTTCGGCGTGAAACTTCTGGACGAGTTTGATGAAATCTCAAAGAAATTCGTCGCGCGACGCGAGGTCCTCCTTCGTTCGGCATACCCGCCTGAGCCGGAGAAGAACTGCGTTGCGACCAATTATATTTGGGCACGCACGATCTCCTGCCCGTACTGCGCGGGAACGATACCGCTCTCTCCGAACTGGCGCTTGAATGGGGCCGGCCTTGGGGTTCGATTGAAGCCCCATTTGGGCATTGGACCAGGGACCACTGGTCGCTTCTGCTCATTCGAGATCGTGACTAACATTTCAGAGCATTCGGCTGGAACCGTTTCCGATGGCGACGCCACTTGTCCCTTTCCAGATTGCGCCCGCGTTATCGATGGCGACGAGGTCAAGCGCCAGGCACAAGCCGAAGGAATGGGCGATCAACTGTTCACCGTCGTATTCAAGCGGCGCATCGAAACTAGGCTCAAGTCTGGGAAGCTTGGCAAGCCGAGATGGGAAAGGGGTTATCGAGCTCCTCGCACGGAAGACAGCATCGAGGCGGATATTGCCGCCCAAATAGATAGGAAGCTTCCAGAATGGGAGGCGCTTGATGTCATCCCAAGCGAAGCATTCCCTTCGGACACAAATGACGATCGACCACGTCAGTATGGTATGCCGCTTTGGCGGGATATGTTCTCGCCACGCCAGCTTCTTGGTCATGGACTGGCATCCGAGATTTTTCGTGACATGGTTGAGGAAGACAGACTCGCCGGTCGTCTGACTGATGTTCGCCGGGCCGCCTACATCTATCTCAGCTTCAGCCTCGATAAACTCCGCGACTACAACTCTCGAATGACACGGTGGCACGGCAATCGCGAAATCATGGTCAACACCTTTGATCGCCATGATTTTGCGTTCAAATGGTCGTATGCCGAAATGGTCATTACCACGGATAGTGTTGGTTATGATTGGGCTATCGAACAGACCGCGAAATGTATCAAGGAGCTTGTAGAGCTATCGACACCTACAGGGTCCAAAGATGGACCACTCTTTGGAGGAGAAAAGGTAGCGCCGGCCGAAGTTGTAATCTCGTCAAAGTCCGGCTCTTCTCTTGATCACATTGCCGACGGCTCAGTCGATGCTGTCGTGATGGACCCACCCTATGGCGCGAACGTTATGTATGCGGAGCTGTCCGACTTCTTCTATGTGTGGCTGAAGCGCACCGCGGGGCTAGTTGCGCCCGAGCTTTTCACAAGACGCCTTACCGACAAGCAATCCGAAGCAGTCGCCAACAAGGCCCATTTCAAAGGCCAGAAGGGCGCCGACGCGCTCGCGAACCGCGACTATCAGGAAAAGATGGCCGCGATCTTCGCGGAAAGCCGGCGAGTGCTGAAACCGAACGGCATCATGACCGTGATGTTCACGCACAAGGACACAAGTGCGTGGGATGCGTTGACGAAGGGATTGATCGAAGCGGGCTTCATTATCACCGCCTCCTGGCCGGTGAATACCGAGGCCGAAGGCTCTCTCCATATCAAGGACAAGGCCGCCGCCAACTCCACAATCTTCCTCGTCTGCCGCCCGCGCCCGGCAGATCAGGGCGACGAGACGACCTATTGGGAAGATGTCGAGCCGCTGGTGGCCAAGGCCGTCCGCACCCGGGTTGAAGAATTCCAGAAGGCCGGGATTACCGGCGTCGATCTCTATCTCGCGTCCTTCGGGCCCGCGCTGGAAGAATTCTCGCGCCATTGGCCGCTGAAGCGCGGGACACCGCGACCCGAACCGCTGGCGAAGAGACGCCGCAAGCAGGCCGAACTATTCGAGGAAGAGTTCGATCCCTACGCGGTGACGCCGGAAGACGCGCTCGATGCCGCACGTCGCGAGGTCAAGACGTGGCGGTTGAACCAGCTCACCCATACCAAGGGACGTGGCGATCTCGATGCGACCACCTCGTGGTTTGTGCTGGCCTGGGACGCGTTTAAGGCGCCGGTGTTTAGCTACGATGAAGGCCTGCGGCTCGCCCGTGCAGTGGGCGCCGATCTCGATGGCCAACTGATTGGCAAGGTCTGCGAAAAGAAGGGCTCGGATATCAAGCTCTGGGATAGCGCCACGCGCGCTGCCAAAAATGCACTCGGCCCCGCCGACGGATCGCGCGCCATGATCGACGCGATCCACCATGCCGCCCATCGTGGCAGGACGCGAACCCTAGAAGCGGCTTTCGATCTTCTCAAGGATGCGGGGATCGATGGCGATTCCCAATTTCTGGCCGCTCTCGAAGCCGTGCTGGAAGTTCTGCCACCCTCGCGTAACTTTGTCGGCTTCGATGTTGCCACCGGCGATGCAAAATCGGCGGCCGATGATTTCGACGCCCTTGAGAAGCTGCGTCGTCTCGCCTTCTCCGACAAGGTTGATGAGCCCCAACAGCTATCGCTCTTCACAGAGGAGGCTGCTTGACGCTTCTGCGCGACACCGCATGGCGCCTCAAATATACACCGGACGATGGTGACCTCGTCCGGCTATTCTATGTGCCTGCGTTGCGCTCGGCCACTCGATACGATCGCCTTACAGGCTATTTCTCGGCACGCGCCTTGGCGCTTGCTGCCCGGGGCGTCGAAGGGCTAATCGTCAATAATGGGCGGATGCGCCTGATCGTCGGCTGCACTCTCGGCGAAGAAGAGGTTGCGGCCATCGAGCGCGGCGAATCTCTCCGCGACGCCGTTGAACGGACGCTAATCAAGATGCCGATCTTGACGGCCGATCCGCGGACGATCGATGCCCTCGAACTTGTCGCCTGGATGGTGGCCAACAGCTTTCTCGATGTGAAGCTTGCCGTGCCCTGCGACCTCGACCGCCGGCCGATCCGCGACGACAGCATCTTTCACGAAAAGACCGGCATCATCGAGGACAAGACCGGCGATCGGATGGCCTTCAACGGTAGCATCAACGAAACCGAATTCGGTTGGACGCGGAACTGGGAAAGCTTCAACGCCTTCACGTCGTGGAATGACGGCCCGCGCGTTGACGAAGAAGAAGCAAGCTTCGCGAAGCTCTGGGCTGACCGCGCCCGCCGGGCGATCACGCTTGATGTGCCAACGGCGCTGCGCGAGCAACTGCTGACCTTCCTGCCCGACCCCGAAAAATTGCCTAAGCGCCTCGCTGAACACGACGACCAATCGACGGGACCATCGGCACCCAGACCGACTCAAGGACCGGCCCATGATGATGAGCCAATCACTATTGGGCCGGGGCCAAGTGTTTCGATCGATGAAGAACGCCAGGCCGTTTGGGAAAAGATCGCCAACGCTGCCGTTCAAGCCATCGGCGGCGATCGCGTGGGCGAAGCGACTTCCGCGGTCGTGCCTTGGCCGCATCAAATCCGCGCCTATCATCGCCTCTATGACAACTGGCCGCCGAAGCTTCTGATTGCCGATGAAGTTGGTCTCGGGAAGACGGTTCAGGCCGGGCTGCTGCTTCGCCAAGCTTGGTTGGCGGGCAGGATCAAGCGCGCGCTGGTCCTCGCGCCCAAGAACGTCTGCAAGCAATGGCAGATCGAACTACGCGAAAAGTTCAACCTGAATTGGCCGATCTACGATGGCCAGAAATTGACGTGGTATCGGTCGCCGGCGCGGGATCATGATTTCGAAAAGCCGGTGTCTCGCGAGGCGTGGCATCGTGAGCCATTCGTGATCATGTCGAGCCATCTCGCGAGGCGCCAGGATCGACAACGCGAAATTCTGGAAGCGGCCGATCCGTGGGATCTCGTTGTCCTTGATGAAGCGCATCACGCCCGAACGAAGGGCGCTGGAACGCCGCAAGCCAAAGGCCCGAACCGGCTTCTCCAATTGATGCGGTCGTTGCGGCGTCGAACGGACGGGCTAATCCTCCTTACCGCAACACCCTTGCAGGTCCACGCCACGGAACTCTGGGATTTGCTCGACCTGTTAGGCCTGCCGCCTGAATGGACACCGGATGCCTTCGTCCGCTTCTTCTCAGAAGTCGCGAAGGAACCTGTAACCAACGAAAGCCTCGATTGGCTTTCGGCGCTCTTCCGGGCGAACGAGGCCCATTTTGGAGAAGTCTCGCGGGCGGATGCGGAACGGCAGACCCGGCTGAGCGGACTGAAGACCCGGAAAGTCCTCCAAGCGCTGCGCGATCTGGTTTCGATACCGCGCCGGCAGCTTTCGCCGGAAGAACGCCGCACGGCGATTGCGATCATCAAGCGATCGACACCGGTCGGCGCGCTCGTTTCGCGCCACACACGCGAATTGCTGCGCAAATACTTCAAGGCCGGCAAGATGTCGGCTGCCATCGCAACGCGGCAAGTCGAAGACCGCTTCATTCCGCTGTCGGTAGAGGAAGGCGACCTCTACCAGCAGGTCGAAACCTACATTTCCGAGACATACAATGCCGCGGCGCCTGATGCCCGCAACGCCGTGGGATTCGTGATGACGATCTATCGCCGGCGCCTTGCGTCAAGTTTCCATGCCCTTCGGCAGACGATGGAGAAGCGAAAAGGTGGTGTAGGAGGGTTTCTCACCGCAGCCGATGAAGCCAGGATCGATGAGGACGTCGCCGACCAAGTCGAGGCCGGCGAAGAAATAGATATCGAAACTGTGTCAGAGGACGAGCGACGCGCCCTCGCGTTCGAAGAGATCGCGACCATCGAAACTATCGTGGCTGATATCACACTGCTGCCGACCGACACTAAGGCCATCGAGCTTTCGAAGGTTCTGGCCGAGCTCAAGGGCAGCGGCTATCCGCAGGTGATGGTGTTCACCCAGTTCACGGACACGATGGATTATCTTCGGGACCTGCTTGTCGGCGCCGGAAACTCGGTGATGTGCTTTTCCGGTCGCGGCGGTGAAGTGCGCAACACCGATGGCACTTGGAGGTTGATCACGCGCGACGATGTCAAACGGCGCTTCAAGGAAGGCCGTTCCGAAGTCCTGGTGTGCACCGACGCAGCTGCCGAAGGTCTGAATTTCCAGTTCTGTGGTGCTTTGGTGAATTACGATATGCCTTGGAATCCGATGCGCGTTGAACAGCGGATCGGGCGCATTGATCGCCTCGGTCAGCGGTTTTCTGATATTCGGATCATCAACCTGCACTACGAAGATACGGTCGAGGCCGACGTCTATCGCGCGCTGCGCAGTCGCATTTCGATCTTCGAAAAGGTTGTAGGCGGGCTTCAACCAATCCTCACGCGCTTGCCACGGCTCATCGAAGAATCGGTCTTGTCCACCTCGAACGCCCCTGACGCCAAGCGCAATGATGCTCTTCAGGCGCTCGAAAATGCGATATCTGCAGGGGACGATTCTGCCCTCAACCTCGATGAGTTCGCGGATGAAGACCTCGAGGTGCCGGTCCGTCTTGATCCGGCCATAACGCTTTCCAATCTCCGTGCCGTTTTGGACAGGCCGATATTGCTGCCGCTCGGGACAGAAGCTGTTCATCTCGACGAGAAGGATTACCGCCTCGTCGATGGATTTTTACCGCATGCGGTGCGTATCACCGTAGACCGCGAATTCTACGAGATGCACGCCGATAGCGTGGAGTTCTGGACCCCTGGCAGTCCAACATTTCCGGATTTGGATATCTATCGGCGCTGACTCACCTAAATGCGGTCATCTACGGATGGTCCTACATTAGCGGCGCATCTTGACTGACTGCGAAATCCGCGAGAGCTCGGCTGGCTACCCGCCAGCATCGCCTAAACACCACGGCTCGCGCCGGCCGCTCCAGATTCTGGCGAGGCCTTCACTGACGAGAATGTCGCCGACGTCCCTGCCGTTGACGCTCACGCTCGCAAGCGTGCGGCCATAGCGGTCCGTGCCTTGGCGCAGGACCTCGACGCGCTGACCCTGCAACAACTCCGCCAGTCGATGTTTTGAACGCTGCGCCAGATCGCTTTCATAGGCACACTGCCCCTCAATCTCCGGCGCATCGATGTTGAAGATGCGGATCGCCTCGGACTCCTGCGTCATCCCGAGCCGCAGGGAGTCCCCGTCCCAGACACGGATTTCGGCCGGTTCGCACGACAGTACGCAAAGCATGATGGTGACGACGACGTGGATACTCATTGCTCTTTATTGTTGCTGCTAATTCCGGAGAGATCGATGCGGATACCGGCCTTGTTCGGATCTTCCTCCGAAAAAGGCGGCTCCGATGGGCCGGTGCTCTCTGCCGCAACCCGAGCGCCCTGCTCCGCTGGCTGCGGCTCGGCAAGCTCGGTTTCGCCGGGGTCGGACTCATAGAACACCTGCTTTCCGTCGAACCACCCGGTCTTGTAGGCGAATATCGCCTCCTCAAGGACCTCCTGGGCGGGTGCTCCATACCATTTGGCGACGATGCGATAGACCTTGGCAAAGAGCGCGGTGCCCATGCCAATGTTCTTGCAGGAATCGAGTAGGTCCGGGCTGAGCTCGGAGATGTCCTGAATGCCGAGGCCGGCCGGGTACTGAGTCACTCCTACCCTGACAATCGACTGACCCAAATTCTGCTGGATGAGTTGCATCGCCTCGTACTCGGTCGATGGTTTCGGTACAAGGATGATGCGCTCCCCTGCCCTAACGGTGACGGTCAGATGGTCGGCACCGCCGGCCTCCTCGATGAATTTTTGCACGATCTCGACCTTGAGGCTGGGATCGGCACATTGCTGGATCAGTTCGGCATCGATCATGGTTCCCTATCCTATTCGTTGAACGCCATCACCAGCGGCAGGCCGAACAGCGAAGCCCACGCCTGCGCGCTCGACCGCTGGATGGCGACGATATTGGTGTCGCCGGTCCACCAGGCGTTGCCGGTTGCGACAAGCGCGTCCGGCGCGAAAAGCATCGACTGGATGACGGGCCAGATGATGAGCTGTTCGTAGCAGATCAGCGGCGCAACCCTCAGCCCGGCGAACTCGAAGACCGGATTGGCGAACAACCGCGCGTGCGCCCCGCCGGTCGTCCAGGGTTGCCACATGGAGACCGGGACCGGCATGCGCTCGCGGTAAAGGATATCCGCGCCCTTCCCCGAAACCCCGATCATCACATTGTCGTAGCCGACGGGATCGACGATCGCCGCACCGCCATTGACCAGGATGTCGAGGCTGGAAAGCTCGCGGGTCCAAAGCCGCTCTGTGGTGGCGCTCCACAAGCCCATGGCGCTTTCCGGCAGGATCACGACACGCGCGCCGTCGCTGGCGGCGGCCTCGACCAGCTGTATCGTCGAGACCTGCTGACGGTAGTCGGCATACTGGCCCGAAGCTTCGAACCTGAACCTGGTGTCGATGCCCCGCCAGCCTTCCGGCTCGGCCGGAAGCGTCCAATTAAAGGCGGACCAGGCGAAGGCGAGGGCTGCAACGCCGGCCGCAATCGGCCATAGGCGGGTCGTCATCGTGATCAACAGGGCGGCGGTTGCGGCAAGGCCGAACCAGGCCCAGCCCGGGAAGAGAATTCCAGCTGCGGTGATCGGATGTGCCCAACCGACGGTCCCGAACGGCGGCACGCTCATAAGGACGGCCGCTATCGCGTAGCGAAGTGGCTGGCGCCAGCCGCCACGCGACGTCCAGAGTGCAGTGTGGACGGCAACGAACATGAGCGAGGCGGCAAGCCAGAGGCCAAGGCCGATGGTGAGCTGCGCCCCGAAAAAGATCGAAGCGCCCTCCGGCAGGCCGCGCGATGCGCCGAGAAAATGCGCCAGCGCGACCAGGGCCGCGACCGTGCGCGACGGAGCGAGGGCCCAAAGCGCAGGGAAGGCTATGCCGAGGGCGAAGGTGAGCGGATGCCCACTCCACCCTATCGCTCCGGTGGCAGCGCCGCCGGCGGCGAATAGAATGGCCTGCAGAAGGCTACGGCGTGAAGGTGAGGATTTCCCGTGCGAGGCCGAGGATGCCGTCGGCAGGAAGCGGCCCAAAATATCTTGAATCATAGGAACCACCGAAATCGGAATGAAGAAACACTTCGCCCTTGGGCACGATGCCGCCCATCCAGGGCTTCATCGGCCGCCCCTCGGTGTCCTGTGCGTGAACGGTCGAAGCTGCCAAGGGCACATCATCTATGATGACCTGGCCCTCGACGCGGATGGACTGTCCGGCCAATGCGACCACGGTCTTGATGAGCGGCGCTGTTCCGGCCGGGCAACGACCTCTGGGCAGATAAAAGCGCTCGCGGGCGAGATCGACGGCAGGACCGGAAGGCGGGCAGATGAACACTCTGTCGCCGACCGCAACCGGGCGGTCCAGCGTTTCTATCTGCCAAAGGCCAAGCGGATAGGAGGGCGTGAAGTTCACGCGATAGCCGCCCCATGCAAAGGCTGCCGCCATCGAACCGAGAAGCACGGCGCCGGCGCCGATGATCGCAAGCGCCCTGCAATGTCTCGTCATCGGCTCATGCCCTGATCGCGGACCTGGCTCTGAGCCCGCGTCTCCTTCTGCGCCCGCTCATAGGCCGCAACGCGCTGGGCGGCACTGAAGCTCGGCCAGGCTGCCACCAGTTTCGAGCGGTCGCCCTCGGCGACTTGTGCCGCGGCTGCATCATAGGCCGGCCCTTTGGCCTCTTTCGAGCCAAGGAATGCCCGTTCCCCAAACCGCTGGTCGAGCGCCTTGTTGAGCTGGTCGATCTCTGCTTTCGCCATTTTGTCAGCAAGGGCAAAACCGAGCGCGGCCGAAAGGTCGTTGCGATCGATCGCATCGCGGATGCGGTCAAGCACGCCCTGCGCCGATCCGGACAATGCAGGAATGTCGACCCGGCTGCGATCGCGCTCGCGTGACAATTCGACGGTGCGAAGATCTCCGATCTCGGCGCGCAGCCGCACATATCGGGCAATATTGTCCTTGAGTGCCGGAACGTTGTTCAAGGCCCGCTGCCGCTCGGCCTTCGCGTCCGATGAGGCAAACATGCCGGTCTTGCCGCGCATCGCGCCGAAGGCTTCCGGATCGCGACCGAGCTGGTCGACGATGCGGCTTTGCGCTGCCTGCCTTTCCGCTACATTGGCGCTCATGATTGTGGAAAGGTTCATCGCATCGATCGCGCCATCGGGCTTCTCATAGACTTGAGTGACGCGGTCTCGAAGCTGGGTCCAGGCATGGGTGAGTGTGGCGTCTGATTGCAATTTGGCCTCCACGAGCTGCGGGATGGATTGCGCCCAGGTCGCGAGGCCGCGAACCCAGGGCTGGGAAACGGGAGAGGCAGTCGCGGCAGCCGCTGCCTGACGATCGGCGGCACGGCCGAACCGCCCGATGAAGCTTGCGAGCCTGGCGGCGGCCGTCTCGAGCCGATCGCGCTGCTCCCTGATCCAACGGAGCTGGTTTTCGACAAGGGCTTTCGCCACGCGCGCGCCGTGGAGGCCGCGGCTGTTGGCGTAGGAAAGCGCCTGCTCGTAGAGCTTCGATCCGGTGAAATCGAGCGTCGTGTCCTTGGCCCCGCGCTTCGACAGGTTCTGAATGAGCCCGCCCGCCTTCTCGAACGAGCGTCGTCCGAAATAGAGTTTTGCGTCATGCCGGTGCCGGGTCATCGCCACATAGGTCAGATGCCTGTCGAGCGAGAGGGTCGCCAGCACCTTCACCCGATCGATGGTGGCGCCTTGGGACTTATGGATGGTGGTCGCATAGCCATGATCCACATTGCGATAGAACCGCTGGTCGATCTCGACGCGCCGTCTGTCGTCTCCGATCTCGGTCACGATACGGCCCGTCTCGGCCTCGACAATGCGGCCGATCATGCCGTTCTTGACGCCAAGCGAACCCTCGTTCTTCAGGAACACGATCTGGTCGCCGACCGCGAAGTTCCGCATGCCGTCTTCCGTGCGGAAGGCATGGCCGTCTTCGATCAATCCGCGCTCGAGGAGCGCGCCACGCGCCAGCTCGTTCAGTGTCCGCACATCGTGGCGAAGATGCGCAAGGATCAGGCTCGACCGGTTCGGGTCGTAGTCGGCAATCCAGTCGCGAATGAGCGCGCTGACCGCCTGGTCCTTCAACTCCATTCCGACCAGGCGTCCCTTCCCCTTATAGGCGGAGATCGCCGCCCCGATCTTGCCTCGGGCAAGATCCATCGAGGCATCGCGCATCCACTGCTCACGCTGGCGGTAGATCGTGCCGAGCTCGGCATAACCGACGCGATCGGCAAGCGAGCGGAACGCAGCGCCCGCCTCGATCGGCTGTAATTGGTCGGCATCGCCGACAAGAACGAGCTTGGCGCCTGCATGGGCAACAGCAGAAACGAAGTCGGCCATCTGGCGCGACGACACCATGCCCGCCTCGTCCATGACGAACACGCATCTGTTGTCCAGGTGAAGGCGGCCCCCCTCCCATTGGAGCTGCCAGGACGCGAGCGTTCGCGACGCAATGCCCGCCTCCTTCTCCAGCCCCTCGGCGGCCTTGCCCGCGAGCGCACCGCCGACAACACGATAGCCGGAAGCCTCCCATGCTTCGCGCGCGGCCTTCATCATCGTCGTCTTGCCGGCGCCGGCGCGGCCGACGATGATGGCGAGGCGCTCGTTACCAGTGATGCGTTCCAGGCCGAAGCTCTGCTCGTCGGAAATCTGCGCATGGCCGGCAACGACTTCGGCGCGCGCGCTGATTGAGACGCCGAACCGGCCGTTCGTCGCAAGATGCTCGGCCTGGTTCCCCATCTCGGCCTCAATGCGGATCATGTCGCGCGTCGCAAAACGCTCCGGCAATCGCTCGCCGGTCTCGGGATCGACGCCCTCGACTTCAATCCTCACGGCCTCCGGACTTCCCATGACGCGCGCCAGCAAGTTGGCGAACTGGCCGGGATCATCGACATAGCGGTGCAGATATTTGGCGACATCGCGCTCGTCGAAGACGCTCTTCTCGCGCGCGATCGCCTCCAGCACGATCTCCGGCCGGCGCTCTATCCGGCGCGCATTCTCGCGCCGCGTTTCCTCGTGCAATGCGAGCCGTTCAAGCCTGGCCGCGCGCCCTTCAGCCTCCGCTTGCCGCTGAATGTTTTTGCTGGCAACACCGATATGCGAAGTCGGTTCAAGGTCGATGCCACGCTCGGCATAGGAGCGGCCATCGACGCGAATGTCATGGCCGTTCAATTCCAGATGCTTGTTCTGCGCGGCGTACCAGGCCTCGCGCATAGCGAGGAAGTCCGCCTTGTCACCGGCCCAGAGCTTGTAAACGATCTGGCCGGATTTCGACCTGACCGGCCGTCCGTCCTCTGCGATGACAAGCACCTTCTTGCCGCCGAAACCGTCTTCCGTCAGCGGGCGCAATGTCGTCATCAGATGCACATGCGGATTGCCCGGCGCGTCATGGTAAACCCAGTCCGCAACCAGCCCTCGCGTGCTCACATGTTCCGCGACGAACTCGCACATCATTGCGATATTCTGCTCGGCGGTCAGCTCGCGCGGCAGCGCCAGTATGAACTCCTTGGCGAGCTGAGCGTCCTTGCGGGTCTCGAACGCCTCCACCTTATTCCAGAAGGCTTCGGACGCGCCGGCAACCGAGCGATCGGCAATAAGCGCCCTTGCCCAGTCCGGCGCATCGCCCGGCAACACAAACTCTTCATGGACCATTCCGGGCTTGCGCGAGAAGTCTGCCACCCTGCCCTCGCGCTCGTTCTCCATGCGGGCGCAATGGCGATACGCAGCCGCCGCAACAGCACTGCGGCCTTCGCCGCGGCTGATCAATTGGGGTGTGAAGTGCGTGATCGCCACAGGGCAGGTGCTCTCTCGATCCGAACGCGAATGCTGTTCGGTCGAGCGCGGCCCATCCAGGGCCGGACGCGGGAACGTTGCTAGCAACGTATTACTGCGCCCTTGGACCGTTCTTCCGAACGGCGGGATTCTTCCCGCAATGCATAGGCTTCGCCTACCTGTGGTTTTTCGCAGGGTGCGCTGCGCGCACGTCAAATGCGATTCTCCGCATCGCAATGACCATCTACGAAACCGGAGAACCCCGCCGATGAGACGACCCTCTTCCCGTATCCGCGAGGAAATCGAACGCCTACAGGAGCAGCTGAAGCTTGCCGAAACCAAGGAGGCCGAACGCATCGGCCGGCTCGCGCTGAAGGCCGGATTAGGCGAAGTGAACGCATCCGACACAGAGCTGGTCACAGGCTTCGAAGAGATGGCAAAGCGATTTCAAGCGGGGACGAAACAGAAGACCTCCGGGCCGGCTGCTCGCTCTCAAACGGGCGCTCCTGATGCATGAGCGCCGCTACCGGGCGTCACAAACGGAAGCCCGGAAGAAGGATGCGCGCGAGAAGATCCAGCTCGGCGGTCTCGTCGTGAAGGCGGGACTTCGCAGTGCGGATCGCGCCGTCATTCTCGGCGCCCTCATCGATGCGGCTGCGCGGCTCAGCGACGCAACCGAGCGCGCTCGATTGGCCGCAATCGGAAAGGCGATATTCGATAATGACAGCGAAGAAACTGATGCTGCTGACCGCACCGGCGATGATGATGTTGGGAGCCGTTCTGGGGCTCCAGGGGATTGAGTCCTGGCTCGCCGCTTTCGGCACTTCGCCGGAAAGCTACCAGACCCTCGGGCGCGGCGGCCTTGTCGTCCCCTACGCCGCCGCGGCCGCGATCGGCGTCATTTTCCTCTTTGCCGCCAAGGGCTCACTTGCCATTCAGTCGGCCGGCCTCGGCGTCCTGATCGGCGGGGTTGCCGCCGCCGCGTTCGCCGCCATTTCGGAGACGCTACGCCTGTCCGATTTCGCCAGCCAGGTGCCGCAAGGAACGCTGTTTTCCTTACTTGACCTTTACACTATCGGCGGCGCGGCGACGGCCTTCGTCGCCGGCATGTTCGGATTGCGGGTTGCGCTGCGCGGCAATGCCGTCTTTGGCGCGACGGGTCCGAAACGGCTCTCCGGCCGTCGCGCCATCCATGGCGATAGCCATTGGATGGACAGCGCCACAATCGCAGGACTCTTTCCCGAAAGCGGTGGCATCGTCATCGGTGAGCGCTATCGCGTCGACGAGGATTCCGTCGCCGGCGTCAACTTCGATCCGCGCCGCAAGGAGACGTGGGGCAAGGGCGGAAAATCACCGCTCGTCTGCTTCGACTGCGGATTTGGCTCGACGCACGGCATCGTCTTTGCTGGTTCCGGCGGTTACAAGACCACCTCCGTGGTCGTGCCGACGGCGCTCAAGTTCAAGGGCTCGATGATCATCCTCGATCCCTCGACCGAGATTGCGCCGATGGTCGCCGCCCATCGCGAAGCGCATGGTCAGGACGTGCTCATTCTCGATCCGAAACGACCCGACATCGGGTTCAACGTGCTCGACTGGATCGGCCGCTTCGGCAATGCGCCGGAGGAAGACATTGCCTCCGTGGCGGCGTGGCTGATGTCGGAAAAACCACGCGTCACCTCCGGCGCCGACGATTTCTTCCGCGTCTCGGCCGAACAGCTCATCACCGGCGTCATCGCCGACGTGATGCTGTCCGATCCGGACGATACCAAGCGCGAACGATCGCTGCGCATCGTCCGCGCGCGACTGGCCGAGCCGGAAGAAACGCTCAAGGAAAAGCTCGCCGATCTTTATCAAAGCTCGACCTCCCGGTTCGTCAAAGAGGTCATCGCCCCCTTCATCAACATGACGCCGCAAACCTTCTCCGGCGTCTATGCGACCGCCGCCAAGGAGACGCACTGGCTCTCCTACGACAGCTACGCGGCCATCGTGTCGGGCAACACTTTCAGGACGGACGACATCGCCAATGGGCGCACGACGGTGTTCATCAATGTCGATCTGTCTACCTTGGAAAATCACCCCGGTATGGCTCGCGTCGTCATCGGAGCGTTCCTCAAGGCGATCTACAATCGCAATGGCGATCTCGAAGAGCGCGCCCTGTTCCTGCTCGATGAGGCCGCCCGCCTCGGCTACATGCGCATCGTCGAAACCGCCCGCGACGCCGGCCGCAAATATGGCATCACACTCCTGATGCTGTTCCAGTCGCTCGGGCAGATGCGGGAGGCCTTTGGTGGGCGCGACGCGACCAGCAAATGGTTCGAGTCCGCTTCCTGGGTGTCGTTCTCGGCGATCAATGATCCGGAAACGGCGAAGTACATTTCCGAGCGCTGCGGGATGACCACGGTAGAGGTGAACCACGTCAGCCGCACCTCGCGCGACATGGGTTCGTCCCGCACCCGCTCCCAACAGCTCTCGCAACGCCCGCTGATCCTGCCGCATGAAGTCACCCAGATGCGCGCCGATGAGCAGATCATCCTCACCGGCGGTAATCCGCCGCTACGTTGCGGTCGCGCCATCTACTTCCGCCGTCCGGAAATGGCGGCGCTCGTCGGCAAGAGCAATTTCCAACCGAAGACGGGAGCAGCTGGATCCTGAAACGGCAGCCGTCCCGCCCCCGTTTACCACAAGCTCGGGGGCTTCTCTTCGGCGCAATGTGGGAAGCGCGTTCAGCCCCCTCGCCTGCTCCGCTTCGCTTCGCCCCGCCTTGGGCGGGGTGGAAAACAGGGACGGCACGGGACTCTGTGCCTTGGCCGCATGACGGGCGGCTGTTCACGCAACTATTCTCGCTGACGAAGGGGGATCATCATTCAAGCATCACGACAAAAACCGACGTGGCTGGGTCCCGGCAAGGACTCGGATTTCGGCATTCGGACAGTTGCTGACCTTTGTCGAACGGCCAGCAACGTGACCCATGATCCAATGCCACTCATCCGGGGGCTCGAAACCAGGCGTTGGGCACAAGTGGCGCTCCTGCCCAGGCTAAAACCCACTGTGGCGCCTTCAAATGCGGGCGACAACTACCACCGCCGATTTCCTTTGCAATTCTATCTGTCGTTTGCTATCGCTAGATATCAGATTGTGAGGATGTATGACGGATACTGACGGTTGGCTCTCTCTTGAAGAGACCGCGATCTACTTAGGAATGGGCAAGACCGCGCTGTATGCGATGGCGCGCGAGAACCGCATCCCGGCGCGGAAGATCGGCAAGAAATGGATCTTCGAAAAGAGCGGGCTCGACCAGTGGGTACGCACCGCCCGCCCCCTGCAGTCGTTCTTCCTGGACGCTGAATTCGTCATCGACGGGAACGACCACCTCCGCGACCCACAGCGCGAAGGCTATCTGCGCACTTATGAATTCTTCCGGGCGGGAAAGAATAAGGCGATCCTCCAGGTTCCGGTCGGATGCGGCAAGACCGGCCTGGCTTCTCTCCTGCCGTTTGGACTCTCCGAGGGCAGGGTCATTGTTATCGCGCCCAACCTCACCATCAAGGACGGGCTTTACGAAGCGATGGACATCACAAACCGGCAGAAATGCTTCTGGCGGAAAGCGGGTGTGCTCAGCGCTGACCAGATGTTGTCTGGTCCGTTGGCATGTACGCTGGATAGCGGCAACATCTCGATAGCAACAAAGTCCCATATCGTCATCACGAACGTCCATCAGCTCGCGACCAACGTCGATAAGTGGCTGACCCA
The DNA here is from genome assembly GCF_014250155.1 of Aminobacter sp. MDW-2. Taxonomy (NCBI): domain Bacteria; kingdom Pseudomonadati; phylum Pseudomonadota; class Alphaproteobacteria; order Hyphomicrobiales; family Phyllobacteriaceae; genus Aminobacter; species Aminobacter sp. MDW-2. Next base: position 8,279 of record NZ_CP060200.1, on the reverse strand, counting down.
GTTTCCCGATGACTTTTTCGACATGATCATAGTTGATGAGGCGCACCACAGCGCGGCCGCTAGCTGGCAGAAAGTCATCGAGCGTTTTCCAAACGCCAAGGTCATCCTGCTTACGGCGACCCCATTCCGGGGCGATCGCCAGGAACTCGATGGCGAATTGGTGTTCCGGTATCCATTCCGCAACGCCACCCTGAAAGGCTATATCAAGCGCCTCAAGGCAAGTTACGTCGCTCCGTCGACCATTGAGCTCGGATTTTCCGACGCCGGCGGGCGAACGTACACCTTGGACGAGGTGCTGAAGCTCAAGGAGGAAGAATGGTTCAGCCGCGGCGTGGCGCTTGCTAGGCTGTGCAACAAGCACATCGTCGATAGCAGTTTGCAGAAGCTCGATGAGCTTAGACAAAGCGGGACGCAGCACCAGCTCATCGCAGTCGCGTGCTCCATCAATCATGCGCGGGAAATCCGTTCGCTGTATCAGGAGCGCGGCTTCAACGCCGACGTTATCCATAGCAAGCAGACGGAGGATGAGCAGGCGGCCATTCTTGCGGCACTGCGCAACGGCTCACTCGATTGTATCATCCAGGTGCAGATGCTTGGCGAGGGGTTCGACCATCCCAAATTGAGCGTTGCAGCGATCTTCCGCCCGTTCCGGTCATTGGCGCCCTACATCCAGTTTGTCGGGCGCATAATGCGGGTCGTTGTGCAGAACGATCCGGGTCATCCAGACAATGTCGGCCATATCGTCACCCATCTGGGCATGAACCTCGACGCACGCCTGAAGGAATTCAAGGAGTTCGAGAACGACGACCAGGCGTTCTGGGACAAGGTCATTGGCGGCGACGAACCGGAGGTACCGCAAGGGGTGCTCGACGGTAGCGCGCGGCTTCGTGCGGGCGACCAGGTCGTCGTCCACGGTGAGGTCGTCGATTCCTTGTGGGAAGAAGATTTCACGTCGGTCGAGGACACGCAGATCGTCGCGGACCTACGGGAACGTTTGAAGCTCCTCGGCCTCGACGACAGCAAGGCTGAGGAAATGGTTCGGCTCGCGCAGCAGTCTCCAATGCGAAAGAGGTCGGCCACGGCACCTTTCATGGTCCAGCCACAGCGTGAGTGGGAAGAGGCCAGGAAGCGCATGCAGGAGCAGGCTAAACGCCTCGCAAACGTGTTGCTGAATCATGTTGAGCTTAAACAGACCGGCAATGAGATGGTCTACAAATACAAATCCTTGAAGCTCACCGGCAGGAACAACTACATCTGTGCGCTGATGATGGTGAACAAGGAAATGCAAAAACGCCTGGGCAAAGAGAGGCAGCAGGCGACAACAGAAGAATTCCGTTCTGTCCTCGATAACCTGGACGACCTGCTGCAAGTGCTTGTCAGGCGCGTTCGCAAAGCGAAGGCGGAGTATGACAAAATCGAATCCTAGAGGGCCAACGCCTTCGCTGATTGGAGGCACGAACGGCCGCCCCAAGCGGACTCCCGTCAAACGCCTCAGCAAATGCTATCGCTGCCACGACGACCTCGTCATGGGAACAACCTGCATCGAGATTCCAAAGCTTGGGCAGGCCTATTCGACTGAACGGCGTGTGTGCGATGCGTGCTTCCAACTCATTCTGCGCAAGACAGACGATGACCTTGCCGAGATCAGGAAACTCTCATCCGTAGACGCTTCGGGCTAAATGGAGTCAACCGTTGCCGCGGTATTCCCGCCGACGCCGGTCATACTGACACGCTGCGTATGATCAATCGTGTGAAGCAGGCACAGGCCGGCAGATTCTAAGCGCCGACCAAAGGGGGCGGATATCAGTCGGAACCTGAAGGTCAACACCGAACCGGTCAAAGGTCAGCTTCTGGGCCATTAAACCGCCGAGCTCGTACGCTAAATTTTAGCACCAGCGTGACGCTGCACGGCCGCTCGGGGTGGCGTGCGGTCATTGAACCCCGTCGTCCTCTTCCTCGCCCACGCCGATTCAAGACTTGCGGAAGGCGTGTGCCGTTCAATCTGCAATGAGCGCGCGGAAATCGGATTCAGACATGGCCCGAATAGGAATGCCTTGGCCCGCCAATTCCTCGGCCCTTCTCCACTTGCCGGAACGTTCCCCACGCGCGAAACGATCATCACCCACGACGACCAACGTCGTTTTCTTGGTAACGCTATTTTCCACCTCGCAGCCTGCATAGGCGGCCAAATTGGCCTGTTCTTCCTGCCGCAAATCGAAGCCCCCTGTGAGGACGACAACCTCGCCATACAGCGGTCCATCAATGTTGCCGTCCCGACGTAGGTCGGTTTTTGCGCTTGAATTGCCTAAGATTGGTCTTCGGACCCGTTCTGCCCATCCGGCTACATCTAGTGAGCACTCTAGGCTCGCTCGAATGACAATTTCCGCCACAGCCCGCGCATCTTCGCCAGCGTCATGGTGCAGAAATTCAATGCCTAGATCGGCCGCGACATTCTTCAATCCGTACCCCGTCTTCCCGTACTTTTCCGGCCATGCTCGTCGCACGACTTGCGCACTATCAAGCCAAGTAGTCTCTGCGAAGCTGTGCCCGCACGCGTCGCAAGCGCGACCGACCGCGAAACGGTCATAGGGTGTATGACTAAAGACCGCCCCACACATCAGATGCGCAATCGATCGAGCGATCTCAGAAAACGGCGGAGCTCGATCAATGTCCTCTTCGGTGATCGACAAATTGGCTTGTTGCCACCACCCGAACCGATGATGTGTATTTACGGTCTGCGTAAAAGTCTCGACGATGCGCCCTTCGCGAACAATCACGAAGCCCATTTGGCAGATACTTTCTGGAAAGCTGCTATCCGCTGTTTCTACGTCTAGTGCGACAAAATCTAACCCCACCATCATCTTCGTCCTCCCGCCCTCTGGTGAGGTTTAGCTTAGAGTCCGGCGTCATGGAACGGAATTCCGGTAATCCTCCGCTGTCTTGGTCCGCAAACGGTCGACTTCAGCTGCAGCGCAAAGGTTGGGTTGTGGAGAAACGGCGCATGGCGCTGCCTGCTCGTTCAGATCGAGAAAACGTACGACAGATGTCCCCCACAAGGGGAGGTCCAAAGAGGGCTGAACGACCGCGCTCGGCGGGCCGGCCGGCACAGCTGAATGCCACGTTCCAGACGGCATGGGATTATCGGGTGGGGCCGTGCCTATCGAGAGACCGTAATTGTGCCCTGGTGCACTCCTGAGCCTGGGCTCGGTCGAGCGCCTTCAGTACGCCTGTCGCTTCCTCGAGCCGTTTCTCGTCGACGCCGTGCCTGGTGGCAAGTGGACCGAGATTCTTGCCCGAGCGCAATGCGGCCAGATCATCGCCGAAACGGCGCTCGAATGCGCTCGTGGTCTGCCGCAGCTCGACCTTGAGCTCGGGCGACAGCGCATCACCCCTATCAATCGCGCTCAGGAGCTCGCCGCTTGGCCGCCGGACCTCCACGCTGGCCCGCCGCACCTCATCATGACGCTGCTGCTGCATCGTCTGCCGGATTCCGTACACGATCTTGAGGTAACTCTCGGCGATCCCGCGAAGCGTGCGCTTTGCAGCGATCGCTTGCCGGTGTGCCTCCCGCTCCTGCCGGCTCGCAAGAATAGCGTCCCTTCCGGCAAGCGGCCCGAAACGCTCCGGAGCATCCCGCAACTCCGAAATCACCTGCCGATTGCCGATCTCGCCCTCAAGAGCGGCATTCCGGATAATTTCCACCACCGGCCCGTGGTCGGCAAATACCGCCTTTGCCGTGGTGATAAGGCGTTTCATAGCCTCGGTGGCGCTTTCGGAAGCGGCAATCCGTTCTTGCAGCTCGGCCTTGAGAACTTCCGGGGCAAGGGTACGGCCGGGAAGCAGTACAGCCCGCTCCGACTGTCCAATGTCAGTGCGGCTTTGGTTCCCCATGCGCGCCTGGCTCTGCTCGCGCGCATGTTCGCGTTGGCGCGCGTCGGTCAGGATGCGTGTCAGATAATGAGTTTCGCCATGGGTGCCGACCACCAGCGCATGGCGGACATATTCAGCATTGGTACGGATCAACTCACGGTCGAGCGCGAACCCCTTGGCCGCCGCAAACTGGTGCATGAAGGTCATGGTCGTGCGCGTATTGCCTTCCCGGAACGGATGGACCTTCCAGAGGTCGACAACCATGCCTGCAAATGAGGCCATGTCCTCCGGCCGCGACAGGTCCATGAGACCCGACCAGTCGCGGGCATTGAGTTGCTTCAGGCAGTGTTCGGCCTGGAGACGCGCCAGATGGAACGGCGCGTACTCGACACTGCCGCCGCCCAGTTTCTCCTCGGCCTTGACCATATCGATGCGGCGGATTTCGCCGGCGAACGGATACACCGGCGCGAAGACGCGCCGGTGTATTTCCAGCAGGTGCGCGAGGTCGAATTCGCCCTTGACCGGATTGTCGTAGAGACCCTTCAACGTCTTCAGGGTCTCCCGACGCTCCTTGCTGTCGAGTTTGGCCTGATCCCTGATGTTGAAATGATTGATGAGGACTGTTGTGCCCGGGTAAAGATAGGGGTCACTCATCAAGCGGCACGGGCACGCCTCGCTTCGACATAGGCTTCGCCCAGCTGATCGCAATCCGCTTCGCTCAACCGCCCGGCCTCTTCACACAGGACGAGGAACTGTTCGAACAGGTTCGGCTCATCTCGCGACACGGCCATTGCCGAAAGCGCGGCCTTGTGGCCGTCGGTCAGCATCGCTGCGACGATGGGCTCAAGCGGCTTCGGGTCGAGGGTCTTGATGACCTGTTTGGCAAGCCGCAACGCGTGTGCTCGATCCGCGACAACGGGGCTTTCCATTAGCGTTGCGGTCATGTTTCAGGCTCCTGTAACTTGCTCTTTTGTATAGCCGAAATTCGGCTCGAAAGCCAGTCTCGGCAGTCCTTTCGCCGCTAAGGCTGGCCATTCCATTTGACCGTGGCGTCAAGCAGAAGGCCCCGCTCCGGGGCGGCGAGGGCGTGCAGTGGCGCCGGTCACAGCACCTCTCCGTCGATGCCGAGGGCCTTCAGACGGGCATGGTCCTCGAGCGGCACGACCTCGTAGTCGTCGGACATGAAGCCGTATTCGCCGTTCCAGACGTCGCCGAGTTCGGCCCATGTTCCGTCCGGCCAGACGGCGATGTCCTGAGGATGAAGGGCCTTCGCTTCGGCGCGGTTGGTAGTCGTCATGTATGGTTCCTTTCGGTTGTGGCTGCTCGTCGGTGGAAGGCTGAAGGCCCCGCCTTGCGGCGGAGCCCTCTGGCGGGAGCCTCAGTCCCGGTTCGGTCGGGACCAGATCAGCTGAAGGCCTTCCTCGCTTTCCACCTCAACCAGGGTGGCATAGATCGGAGCGGGGAAGCTCGGATCGTCCAGCTTGACCGAAAGGTAGTCGCGGCCCTCGTTGGAGGTCTTCTGCCAGGCGGCGCCCAGTTCGACGTTGGCTGCCGCGAAGATGCGAAAGTGCGGACCTTTGTCGGAAGGGTTCTCGACGCGGACCAGCTTGGCCTTGACGTTGAGGTTGAGGGTCTTGATGACGCCGTTGAAGCCGGTGCCGGTGGAGGTGAAGGTGCCGATGGTAGCCATTTGTCTCATTCCTTTGATTTCTCGGGCCGCGACCGCCGCGACCTCGATGGCGGTCGACAGACCGGAGGCGATCGACCGGCACCCAACGGGCCGGAACGTCAGTGGAGGGCGGCAGGATGAGACTTTCTTGATCCGCGCGGAATGGCGGCGAAGCCGTCAGGGGAAGAAAGTCGAGACCAGCCGTTGCGGGGATGAGAGCGAGACCGAGCGCAGCGAGATCGGCCTTCGGTCAGACCAGCCACATCGAGGACGCAGTTGGGCGTGCCCGTAGCAGAAACAACCGGAATGAAGACGGACGTCCCTACATCGGCATCACCTTGCGGATCCCCGCGCGGCGAGAGGTGCCATCCCCATCCCGACCTCCCGTCATTGACCGGCCAGCGGCAGAGTTCCCGCACGGCAACGGTCGGGCCCTGGCATCAGGCCGCCTCCGCAATCCTGGCCGCCGGCTGAAGATCGTGCAGGTAGGTCGCTGCGCGTTGAGCGTGCGCGGCGGCCGAGAAAATGAAGCGCTTCTCGTTGGAGAGCACCTCGAGCCAGGACGCGAGGTAACTGGCGTGGTCAGGCCGCGGCTCGAGCTCCGGTACGATGCCGAGATCGGCGCAGAGGAAAACCGCCCCCAGTTCGGCGATCAGCTCCTCGCGACTGCGTTCGCTACGATCCTTGTGGTAGCGGCTGAGATCGCGGTTGACCCGGTGGGCCGGAGCTGTCCAGTGGATGGTCTCGTGCGCCCTGACGGCAACGAAGGATTCCGCGTCGCGGAAGCTCTCGAAGACTGGGAGCTGGATGTGGTCGGACGAGGGCGCGTAGAATGCCTTGGCGCCGCCATAGACGACCCTGGCGCCGGTCGCGTCAAAAAACGCATCAGCGTGGGCGATGCGCGTGACGGGATCGGTCACCGGCGGCGGCGCACCGTAATAGTGGTCCGGCAATCCCTCGATCTGGTCGACGTTGAAGACCGAATAGGCCTTAAGGAACGGGATACCGCGCTCGACCTCATCGCCGCGCTCGTCGGTTTCGGTCTTGGTGAATTGGCTGGCATAGACGACGGTCGAGCCGCTCTCGCCCTTGCGGACATGCCCGCCAAGCTCGATCGCTTGCTTGAACGTCATCCAGATGGGCGAAGCGAAGCCGCGTGCGACCGCCTCCGACCAGAGCAGGATGATGTTGATGCCCTGGTAGGGCGTTCCATTATGCCGCAGCGGTCGCGTGATGCGGCCGGCGGTGTTGGCTTCGCTCCAGGGTCTTACCCATGGGCGGACGCCTTTCTCGAGATCCGCGACGATGCGGTCGGTGATCTTCGCGTAGATGTCGACGCGGGGTTTGCTGTCTTTCCTGTTCATCATTCGAACCTCCATTCGAGGCCGCGCCGATCGCGGCCGTCACGAGGTCCGCCCGCGAGAGGACCGCAGGTCCGCGAACCCGGAGGATGAATCGGAAGAATGAGAGAGGTCGCAGCCGGGCCGGAACGGCAGTGGAGGACGGCTTCGCCGTTTCGCGGAACGAGGACCGGAGCAGGACCACCAATCGTGACGGCCGCGATTGCGCCGGCCGCGCCATGCGTCTTCCTGCTTCCCTCCGTCTCCCGGTCCCGCGCAAGCCGGACGCGGGTAAGGCCGCCCTATACCTGCTGAAGTTCCCGCCACCTATCACGGGAATAAATCGATCCCTTCCCAGTGATTCAAACCTGTCATTGGACGACGGATTCCGGCTGCGCGATTCTGCTCAGCATGATCGCGCAGCCATACCATCTCTATGTCGAACGCACAGACCCGGACCGGAGGATGGCGCGGTTCTACGCGCTGTCGATCGAGGAGACCCTGTTCGGCCAGACCCGCCTCGTTCGCCGGTGGGGCCGGATCGGAACACGAGGCCGAACGGTCCAGCATTCGTTCGACAACGAGCTAGATGCGGTCAGCCTATTCCTCGACCTGTTGCGAGCTAAGAGGATGCGAGGCTATCAGCCGAGGCGGGATTCTGTCGAACGGGCCCACACTTCCGGCCGCCATGCCTCGATAAGTCCCTCAACCTCGAGACGATACTCCTCGGGATAGATGGCGTTCGAACGGCGGGCGATCCCAAGGGTGGGAGCCCCCGAGGATGGGCGGAGCCGAAGCTCCGCCCGCGGCCCCTATCCGAGAGCGGCCATCTGCAGGTCGGCGGCCTGCCGGCTGACGGCCTGGCCGGGATTTTCGGCCTGACGCTCGTAGGGCTTCCAGCTCTCGCCGACGATGTGCTCGTAGGCTGCGACCACGCCCTCGGCGGCCATGCGCAGAGCGTGGGCCTGGATACCCATGTCGGCGGCGAACTCACGCTTGCGCTGGGCGGCGCTGTCGAACCCGACCGGGCCGTCGCGATCCTCATCGCGCATGTCGTTGGCGAGCCGGGCGGTCGCGTCCTTGGCCTCGGTGACAGCCTTGGAATAGAACTGCCCCGCCCCGTAGGCAGACCCGACATGGGAACCGACGATCCGCTGGAGATGGATCTGCATGGCCTTCTCGGAAAGGCCGTCGGAGAGGGTGTCGGCGCTTTCGATCAGGGTGCGCTCGTGGAAGTCCCGGATACCGTCGCTGTCGAGGACAGCGAGCCCGAAGCTCTCGGAGATGAGTGCGGCCTGGTTGGCATCCGGGCAGCACAGGCGCACCATTTCGAGGGTGGTGCCCTTGCGGAGTTGGACGACGCGAGCCTTGGTCTTGGTGGAGCGGGTTGAACTGGACAT
>NZ_CP060199.1:0-157689 GCF_014250155.1 Aminobacter sp. MDW-2 | reverse complement strand
GAAATGTCCTCCCACTGAGCCGGTGTGCCCGGCTACCAGTCATTTTCCGCTTTTAGCCGCGAGCCTGCAGCGCCGCCTTTGCGGTCTCGATGACCGAAGTGACATGCTCACGCTCCGCCCCCTCCAAAGGCAGTCGCGGTGCCCGAACCCATTCTGGCGCGCCGTAGACGAGGTGTTCGGCGAGCTTAATGTACTGAACAAGCTTGACGTGGGTATCGAGATGGAAGGCCGGAGTCAGTAGACGGTAGAGCGGACGCGCCTCGGCGAACCGGCCATGTGAGCATGCCTCGAATAAAGATACGCACTCGCGCGGCCATGCATTGTGTCAACGGCGGCGCAAAAGTCGTCCATTGGGCGGCGCAAAACCAGGCCACCTGACGCTGCGAGAGGGGAACGTAGGGAGGGCGTAGCCCGACCGGAGTTTCCCACTCGCAGCGTCGGCGATCTTATTGGTGAGCGTTGGCGGTTTTTCGTGCCCGGCTTTGGGCGAGGCGATAGCTGTCGCCATTCAATTCGAGGATGCTGACGTGGTGGGTCAACCGGTCGAGGAGTGCGCCGGTGAGGCGCTCGGAACCGAAGGTTTCGGTCCATTCGTCGAAGGGCAGATTGCTGGTGATCAGGGTGGAGCCACGCTCGTAACGCTGCGAGATCAACTCGAACAGCAGTTCCGCTCCGGTCTTTGACAGCGGCACGAAGCCCAACTCATCGATGATGAGGAGCTTGTAGCCGGCCATCTGCTTCTGGAAGCGCAGAAGGCGGCGTTCGTCGCGCGCCTCCATCATCTCGCTGACGAGGGCGGCTGCGGTGGTGAAGCCCACGGACAGGCCCTTCTGGCAGGCGGCCAGACCGAGACCGATCGCCACATGGGTCTTGCCCGTGCCGCTGGGCCCGAGCGCGATGACGTTCTCGCGGCGCTCGATCCATTCGCAGCGCGCCAGTTGCAGCACCAGCATCTTGTTGAGCTTCGGGATGGCGACGAAGTCGAAGCTGTCGAGGCTTTTGGCGGCCGGGAACTTCGCAGCCTTGATGCGGCGCTCGACCATCCTCCGTTCCCGGTCGATCAGTTCCAGTTCGACCAGCCGGGCAAGGTAGCGGACGTGATCGACGCCCTCGACCGCGCATTGTCGGGCAAGCTTCTGATGCTCGCGCAGGAAGGTCGGCAGCTTCAACGCCTTGAGGTGGTGGGAGAGCAGGAGTTCGGGAGCATCGCTGCTCATGCCTGTTCCTCCTCACGGCCCAGCAGGCGCATATAGGCCCTGGCTGAAGTCTTCTCGACAGTGGCTCTGGGCAGATAAGGATAGATGTCGAGGTCCAGCCTGGGCGGCCTGCGCTCGGCCCGGCACAGGACGAGGTGCTTCACGGCGTCGAAGCTGATGGCGCCCAGATGCAGCGCCTGCTTCACAGCCGCATGCAGATCGGCCAGATCGAAGCTTTCCAGCAGGCGCAGCACCTGCACATAGGCGCGCCGGCCCTGTTTGCCCATCCGCGCTTCCATGAGGCGGCGCATTGTCGTGAACGCCTCGGGCAGTTCCCAGCCTTGCAGCGGTGCCGCCTGATCGAACGCGTTGATCTTCTTCTCGATCAGCGGCAGGTAATGCAGCGGATCGAAGACAACCTCTTCACGCTCATAGCTGCGCGGATGACAGGCAATGATCTCCCCGCCGCAGCCGATCACCACCTCGTCGACATAGCCACGGATCCAAACGTCCTGGTGGCCGAAGGCGACCGGAACGGAGTAGTCGTTGGTCCTGTAGCGCACCAGCGCTTGCGAGGAGACCCGGCCACTGGCCTGGTCGCAGGCATCGAAGGGCGATGCCGGCAGCGGGCGCATCGCTGCCAGATCGCGTTGCAGCCGCTCGCCGATCGTCTCGCTCTCGCCGCGCAGCCGGTCAGCCTGGCGCTTGCGGCACTGATCCTCGAGCCACAGGTTGAACTCGTCCCACGTCGCAAAGCGCGGGATCGGCACCATGAAGTTGCGGCGAGCATAGCCGACGAGACCTTCGACGCTGCCCTTGTCATTGCCCTTGCCGGGACGACCGTAACGGTCCCGGATCAGATAGTGAGACAGGAAGCCGCTGAACAGCGCAGCACGCTTGCGTGTGCCGTCGGGCAGGATCTTCGCCACCAGGCAGCGGTCATTGTCGTAGACGATCGACTGCGGCACAGCCCTGAAGAAGGCGAACGCATGGATATGGCCGTCCACCCACGCTTCGGCCACCGCCGCCGGATAGGCACGAACATAGCAGCCGTCGCTATGCGGCAGATCGAGCACGAAGAAGTGAGCCTTCTGCTCTACGCCACCGATGACCACCATAGCCTCGCCAAAATCGGCCTGTGCGTGCCCGGCCGGGTGCGCCAGCGGCACGAACATCTCCTGGCCGCGCCGATCCCGATCGCGCATGTAGTCCTTGATGATCGTATAGCCGCCAGCAAACCCGTGCTCGTCACGCAGCCGGTCGAACACCCGCTTGGCCGTATGGCGCTGCTTGCGCGGGACCGCTCGGTCCTCGTCAAGCCACCCGTCGATGATCGTGATGAACGCCTCCAGCTTCGGGCGTCGCACCGGCGCCTGCCGCCGATAGCCCGGCGGAACCGAATACGCCATCATCTTGCGAACCGTGTCGCGCGAGATGCCGAAATGCCTGGATGCCTCGCGCTGGCTCATACCCCCGTCGCAAGCCACGCGAACCTTTAGATATAATTCCACGGTGTAGATCCCTCATCCCTCCCTGCTCTGCGCAGAAAAGGGAAAAGTGGACGACTTTTATGCCGCCCGCAGCCGGACTATCCCGCCGCTACCGTGGTCGACTTTCTCACCGCCGTTCTCACGCGCTGGGCAAGCCGGTGCCGCCCTATATCGTCGTGCCGGTATTCGCCGCGACCAAGGATAATCTGAAGGAAGCTTGGGAACTGGCGTATGGTTCAATGACGCCGCTTCCTGCCGCCGCTCAGAAATGCCTTGGGAACTGACATCTTTCTCAGCGGCATAAACGATTCCGGACACATACGAATGACGACGAGTCTGACTGACATAGATCTTACTGTTAAGAATGACTTCGGTCGCTCGTCGCCATTCGCTCTCGAAATGTCCGCGATCGCCAAATCCTATGGAACGGTCGCGGTGATCCATGGGGTGGATTTTCGGGTCCGCAGGGGTAGCATCCACGCTTTGCTCGGTGCGAATGGAGCCGGCAAATCTACTTTGCTGAAAATCGCTGTTGGAGCGACGGAGGCGAGTGCTGGGCATATACGTGTCGATGGGCAGCCACAAAATTTCGCCAGCCCCCTCGACGCGCGTCAGGCGGGCATCGGAATGGTGTTTCAAGAGCGCAGCCTCGTACCCGAACTTTCGACTGTCGATAACCTCTTCCTGAACAGCGAACTGCGTAGGTTGGGGATCGTCGACAGACGCAAGGAACTGCGCGAGGCGCATCAGATTTTCGATCATTTAGGGGTTGATATCCCCCTCTCGGCCAAGGTCGGCACGCTCGGCATTGCGGATCAGCAGATGGTCGAGATTGCAAAGGCTGTGCGATTGGCAAGTACGGTCCTCATCCTCGACGAACCTTCGGCAGCCCTTACCGAACGGGAGGTTCAAAGATTATTTGGTGTCGTCCGTCAGATTGCGAGCCGGGGTGTAGGCATCGTCTATGTCTCCCACAGATTGACCGAAATCTTCGATCTATGCGACGAGGTGACGATCATGCGTGATGGCCGCGTGATCCTGTCGGACGAAGTCTCCAAGACCACCATGAAGGAGGTTGTCGAGGCGATTGCCGGCGGCGCCGTGCACGAGCAGCGCATTGACGACGCGCAGGCGCAGCGCCCCAATTTCTCCGCAAGCGAACAGGCTCCTGTCCTCGAAGTCCGCGGCTTGCGGGTCGGAAGCAAGTTGAAAGACGTCTCCTTCACGGTTTCGAGTGACGAAGTTCTCGGAATTGCCGGTCTGGCAGGAAGCGGCCGCACAACACTTCTCAAAGCGCTTTTCGGGCTGATTCTACCAGCCGAAGGCGAGGTACGCATCGGAGGGCGTTCCGTACGACCGCAGTCCCCAGCCCAAGCTATCCGAAACGGGCTCTACCTCATCCCCGAAAATCGCAAGACGCAGGGCTTGGTGCTCTCGCATTCTGTCGCCGCTAATCTGCTCATGTCGGTCCTCAAGCGCCTCAGCAACGGCATCCTGATGGATCGTCGCCGGAGCCGCCAAGCGACAACGGAAAGCATCGCGAAATTCCGCATCAATCCCCCCGATCTCTCAAAGGTCGTGGAGTGGCTATCGGGTGGAAACCAGCAGAAAGTCGTACTTGGAAAGGCTTTCAATGCGCGCGGCCGTGTGCTGCTGCTTGACGAGCCGACATTCGGTGTCGACATCCATTCCCGCGCCGACATTCAAGACCGCATCCGGGAATTCACGGGCGCGGGAAATGCCGCGATCTGGGTGACTTCCGACCTGCGGGAGCTCTGCGAGGTTGCCGACCGAATTCTCATCCTGGCCGACGGTACGGTGCGGGATGTCATTATCAACCGTCCGCAACGCAGCGAAGCCGAGATCACCCATCTCATTCAGGCCAAGGCCGATTGAAGCGGACTTCAAAACAAATAGGTACGAGGTACAGCAATGCGTGAGGCCAGCACTCCGGATTCGGCAACTCAGAAAACCAGATCGCCGGGCGGAAGCGTTCTGAAGGAGAGTGGGCGGCGCGATGCTGCCCACCAGTTTATCACGTCACTGACAGCGCCGGGTAGCTCGCTTCTTCTTATCATCGTAATTGCGGTGTTAATAGCCGTCTTTGCCATCCTCCTGTCGGATACGGCCTTTCTTAGCGTCGGTAATTTCGTCAACATCCTCAAAGCCAAAACGCCACTGATACTGATGGCCATAGCCGGTGTATTTGTGATCAGCGCCGGTGAGATCGACCTCTCGGTTGCTTCCGTACCGCCGGTGGCAGGTATCATCGCAGCCGCGCTGCTAAGTAATGATTATTCCACCTGGGTCGCCGTTAGCGCTGGGCTTTCTGCCGGACTCGCGGTCGGATTGATTAACGGTTTGATTACCGTGTGGGTTGGCATACCCTCCTTCATCGTCACCCTTGGCATGATCGGTGTCTTGCAGGGGCTAGCGCGTCTCGTGTCCGGCGAGAGGACAATCCCAATCCTGAACGAAACCTACACTGCGATTTTCGGTCAGGGCAGCTTCGGGCCAATCCCGTCGCTTCTTATTTGGACCGTCGCGGTCGGCGTTGTCGGTGCTGTCGTTCTGCGCGCCACGGCCTTTGGAAAGGCCGTGCTTGCAACTGGCGGAAACGAAGTTGCGGCCCGGTATTCGGGCATCGCGACCGGCAGGATCAAAATCACGGTGCTGGCCCTAAGCGGTCTTGCCGGTGCACTCGCGGGGCTCCTTTATACCGGCCAGTTTGGCTCCGGTCGCTACGATCTCGGAGGAAACGATCTCTTGCAGGTCCTCGCGGCGGTAATCATCGGCGGAACCGCACTGAGCGGAGGTCGCGGCAGTGTCGAGGGAGCCATCGCTGGCGCACTGCTTGTTGGATTGGTGAGCAACGGCGTCATCCTGCTTGGGTTCTCCACCCCGCAGCAGCAGATATTCTCCGGTATGATCATCGTGTTCGCAGTCGCACTGAGCGGCCAGCGCATCATCGGAATGCGTTCGTCGCGGTAACGGCATTCGAGCGTGGGAGGTATATATGGTGAAGATTACCGGGCCGGGCGACACTTTGCAGGCTGCTTACGAGGTCGTCCTCAAGGAAATGGGTAACTATCCCACCCAGGCCGAACGCCTCGAAGATGCTATGCCGCTTTTGCGCGAGATCCTGGGGGAAATCAGGCGCCTGGACGAGATCGACCTGGACGAGATCGAACCGGCGACGACATTCGAGGTCCGCTGATGACGATCCCTATAACGCTTTCCGGCGTGCGAGACGCCCTGCATGCTCATCAGTGCACGGCCATGGAGGTGATGAAGGCCTGTCTCACACAACAAGACGCGCTTTCCTCGCGTCTCAACGTTTTCGCAGAGCGGGCTGACGCAGAGACACTCCTCGACCAGGCCGGACACGTCGATCGGCTGCTCGATCGCGGCGATGTCCTTGGGCCTCTCGCCGGCATCCCTATCGCCGTGAAGGACGTCTTCCTGACGGCGGACATGCCCACGACAGCCAGTTCGGCAGTTCTTAAGGGATTTCGCAGCCAGAATGATGCGACCGTCGTCTCTCGTCTGCGCCAGGCCGGCGCGATAATCGTCGGCAAGACACAGACACATGAATTCGCATATGGTCCGACGACGGACAACATGTACGCGGGTCCTTCGCACAATCCGTGGGATTACGAACGTATCCCAGGTGGGTCGAGCGGTGGATCGGCCATAGCCGTCGCCACGGGGATGTGCCTCGGGGCGACCGGATCCGATACGGGCGGTTCGATCCGAATACCCAGCGGACTGTGCGGTATCACAGGGCTGAAGCCGACATACGGGCGGGTCAGCCGGCACGGCACTTTTCCGCTTAGCTGGTCCCTCGACCATATCGGCCCGATGGCGCGTTCGGTCGAGGACGTGGCGCTACTGCTCCAAGTTATGGCCGGTCACGATTCGCTGGATCCCGCATCGGCGAACAGGCCCGTGCCGAACTACCTTTCTCATCTCCAGTCGACCCCGTTGCGGCTGCGCATCGGCGTGCCTCAAGACTATTTTCTGAAAGTCGTAGACAAGGAGGTGCATTCTGCCTTCGAAGCTGCGCTGGAGGTTCTCGAGTCACTGGGCTGGTTGGTGGAGCCGGTATCGTTCGCAAGTCTCAAATATGCTGCCGGCGCCGAACTGGCGATCATCTCCGCCGAGGCATCCGCATACCACCGAAAGTCCATGGAAAGGAGCGCGGGACTCTATTCTCGCGACGTGCGGATCGAACTCGACGCTGGGATGATGATTTCGGCTACCGACTACCTGATGGGCCAGCGTGCACGCCGGCTGATCAGGGACGAGTTCTCTGATGTCCTCACCAATGTCGACATTCTGGCCGTCCCCACCCTCCCGCTGACTGCGCCCAAGCTCGGAACGGCGACGGTAGAAGTAGGCGGAACGACGATGTCGACTCTCAGTGCTCTATGGCACAATGTCTTTCCGCTGAATCTGACGGGCTTGCCGGCCATGAGTGTGCCTTGCGGCTTCTCGGATACAGGGCTTCCGATCGGGTTACAACTGATCGGACGGGGGTTTGAGGAAGCGTTGCTGCTGAGGGTGGGGCAAGCCTATCAAATGAAATGCGATTGGCATCGCCGGCTTCCATCGGCCGTCGTGAGCCAGCAACATCCTGCCTGAGATACGGCCAAGTGGCAACGGGTCGCGCTCGCCCAAGATGCACGTCTTCGATTCGGGACGACGCGGCGCGTCATGGTCTTCGCCGGCCACGCTAGAACATCTTCCAGCGGCTCCAAGCGGATTTCGGAGGCCCCGCTTCTCTGTCCAATTCAACTTCCGTCCATCGCTCGATCCTGTCGCGATCTACCATGTCGTCGCGCGCCTCGATCTTCCGGCAATCGCCGCGGAGTTGGTGTTGTCCTCCACTAAGCTCCGATCAACTACTGCCACGATGGTGATTATCGTAGTCATGCTCGTGCACCCGGGGATAGGAGGGGCGTTCAAAGCCCTCATTTGATACCTTCGGAGATACTAAGAGCGCCTAACAAAACCGGCTTATGGAGCGGAAGCATATGATTGCGGCTGCGATGAGGAGGCAAGCCCGGTAGAGATCGGCGTGTCGTTCGTAGCGGAGGACGAGGCGCCTGAACTGGTTGATCCATGCGAAACTACGTTCGACGACCCAACGGTGTTTTCCGAGATGGCTGCTGCTTTCGACGCCGCGCCTTGCGATGCGCGGCGTGATGGAGCGGGCGCGCAAGGTCGCGTCGGCAGCGGTCGAAGTCGTAGCCTTTGTTGGCGTGGAGCTTGGTGGGTCTGTTGATTTCCGCCGAGAACTGACCCGGGATTGGGCGGTTTTTCCATTGAGAAGTGACCCATGTTTGAACCCACCCCTGCTGGTTGATCGCAGGGGATTTTGGAGTGATAGACATGGCGTTACTGAGCGTTATCCGACGCTGGCATCTGCGTGACGGGCATTCGATCCGGGAGATTGCGCGGCGCACGGGACTGTCGCGGAACACGATCCGCAAATACCTGCGATCTGATGAGGTGGAGCCCCGCTTCCAGGTGCCGGATCGGCCGAGCAAGCTTGATGCCTATGCCGAGCGGCTGTCGGCGTGGCTGAGGACGGAGGCGAACAGGCCGCGTAAGCAGAAGCGCACGATCAAGCAGTTGCATGCCGACCTGATGAGCCTTGGCTATGAGGGCTCATATGGTCGTGTGGCCGCCTTTGCGCGGGCCTGGAAGGAAGAGCGCCAACGTCAGATGCAAACGAGCGGGCGCGGCACCTTCGTGCCGTTGGCGTTCGAGCCCGGCGAAGCGTTCCAGTTCGACTGGTCGGAAGATTGGGCGGTCATCGGCGGCGAGCGCACCAAGCTGCAGGTGGCTCACTTCAAGCTCAGCTACAGTCGAGCCTTCATCGTGCGGGCCTATCCGCTGCAGACGCACGAGATGCTGTTCGACGCCCACAACCACGCCTTCCAGGTTCTGGGCGGCGTTCCCCGGCGCGGGATCTACGACAACATGCGCACGGCGGTCGACAGGATCGGCCGCGGCAAGGAGCGGCAGGTCAATGCCCGCTTCTCGGCCATGGCCAGCCATTATCTGTTCGAGACCGAGTTCTGCAATCCGGCCTCGGGCTGGGAGAAGGGGCAGGTCGAGAAGAACGTCCAGGATGCGCGTCACCGGCTATGGCAGCCAATACCGCGCGTTCCATCGCTGGAGGCCTTGAACGACTGGCTGGAACAGCGGTGCCGGGAACTGTGGCAACAGGTTCCCCATGGCCTCAGGCCGGGAACGATCGAAGACATCCGGGCCGAGGAAGCACGGTTCCTGATGCCGATGCCACGCCTCTTCGACGGCTTCGTCGAATACACCAAGCGGGTCTCTCCGACCTGCCTCGTCCATCTGGAGCGCAACCGCTACAGCGTGCCGGCGTCCTTCGCCAACCGGCCTGTCAGCCTCAGGGTCTATCCGGAACGGATCGTGGTTGCTGCGGAGGGGCAGATCGTGTGCGAGCACCGCCGCATCATCGAGCGGTCGCATGACGGCCCCGGTCGCACCGTCTACGACTGGCGTCACTATCTGGCGGTCATCCAGCGCAAGCCCGGTGCTCTGCGCAACGGCGCTCCCTTCACTGAACTCCCCGAAGCCTTCAAACGGCTGCAGCAGCACCTGCTCAGGAAGCCCGGCGGCGACCGCGAGATGGTCGAGATCCTGTCGCTCGTCCTGCAACATGACGAGCAGGTCGTGCTGACCGCCGTGGAGATGGCCTTGCAGGCCGGCGTTCCGACCAAGGTCCACATCCTCAATCTCCTGCACAGGCTGGTCGACGGCAAACCGATCGAGACGCCGATCGTGGATGCGCCGCAGGCGCTGAGCCTGGTCAAGGAGCCGCAGGCCAATGTCGAGCGCTACGATGCTCTGCGCCAGACCCGGGAGGTGCGTCATGCGTCATGATCCCGCCAGCGGCGCTATCGTCGTCATGCTCAGAAGCCTTAAAATGCACGGCATGGCGCAGGCCGTCGCCGAACTCACCGAGCAGGCTTCACCCGCCTTCGAGGCCGCCATCCCCATCCTGTCGCAACTCCTGAAGGCCGAGATGGCCGAGCGGGAGGTCAGGTCCGTAGCCTATCAGCTCAAGGCAGCCCGCTTCCCGGTCTATCGCGACCTGGCCGGCTTCGACTTCGCCAGCAGCGAGATCAACGAGGCCCTCGTGCGCCAACTCCATCGATGCGAGTTCATGGACGATGCCAACAATGTCGTGCTTGTCGGCGGCCCCGGCACCGGCAAGACCCACATTGCCACCGCCCTCGGCGTGCAGGCGGTTGAGCATCATCGCAAGCGTGTCCGCTTCTTCTCCACCGTCGAGCTCGTCAACACGCTTGAGCAGGAGAAGGCTCAGGGCAAGGCCGGCCAGATCGCCAACCGGCTCGCCCACTCCGATCTCGTCATCCTCGACGAACTCGGATACCTGCCCTTCAGCGCGTCAGGCGGGGCGCTGCTGTTCCATCTGGCGTCACGACACGAAAGTGGTGAATCTGTCCGACATTTGAGAACATATGGTGATCAGGCGGCCAGCATGGACGTCTCGCGCCGAAGAGGCCTGAGGTCGAGGCTGTCAGTCGGGGTCCAGATATAATCGCCGGTGAGGCTGATATGCTGCCATCCGAGAGGTGTCAACGGCGGAGCAAACTCCGGCCACGTGGCGGCGTAAAAGTCGGCCACCTGGCGTCGCAAGCGGGGAACGTCGGGAGGGCGTAGCCCGACCAGAGTTTCGCGCTTGCGGCGTCGGCGAGTGTCGTGAGGGTTTTCAGCCGGCTCTTCGGGCTCGGCTTTGGGCGAGACGATAGCTTTCGCCGTTCATCTCGAGGATGTTGACGTGGTGGGTGACGCGGTCGAGCAGCGCGCCGGTCAGGCGTTCGGATCCGAACGTTTCCGTCCATTCATCGAATGGCAGGTTGCTGGTGATCAGGGTGGAACCGCGCTCGTATCGTTGCGAGATCAGCTCGAACAGCAACTCCGCTCCGGTTTTGGAAAGCGGCACGAAGCCCAGTTCGTCGATGATGAGCAGCTTGCAGGCGGCCATCTGCTTCTGGAAGCGCAGAAGTCGCCGTTCGTCGCGGGCCTCCATCATCTCACTGACCAGGGCGGCTGCGGTTGTGAAGCCGACGGACAGGCCCTTCTGGCACGCCGCCAGGCCGAGACCGAGGGCGACATGCGTCTTGCCCGTGCCGCTGGGTCCAAGCGCGATGACGTTCTCGCGGCGCTCGATCCATTCGCAGCGCGCCAGTTCCAGCACCTGCATCCTGTTCAGCTTGGGGATGGCGTCGAAGTCGAAGCTGTCGAGGCTTTTGACGACCGGGAACCTGGCCGCCTTGATGCGCCGCTCAACCTTGCGGCGATCCCGCTCGATCATCTCCCGCTCGGCCAGCCGGGTCAGATAGCCGACATGGTCGACACCCTCGGTGGCACATAGCCGGGCCAGCTTCTGATGTTCGCGCTGGAAGGTCGGCAACTTAAGGGTTTTGAGGTAATGGGAGAGCAGGATCTCGGGAACCTCGGCGTTCATGCTGCTTCTCCCGCATCCGATGACAGGAGACGCATGTAGGTGTCAACGGCGGCGCAAAAGTCGTCCATTGGGCGGCGCAAAACCAGGCCACCTGACGCTGCGAGAGGGGAACGTAGGGAGGGCGTAGCCCGACCGGAGTTTCCCACTCGCAGCGTCGGCGATCTTATTGGTGAGCGTTGGCGGTTTTTCGTGCCCGGCTTTGGGCGAGGCGATAGCTGTCGCCATTCAATTCGAGGATGCTGACGTGGTGGGTCAACCGGTCGAGGAGTGCGCCGGTGAGGCGCTCGGAACCGAAGGTTTCGGTCCATTCGTCGAAGGGCAGATTGCTGGTGATCAGGGTGGAGCCACGCTCGTAACGCTGCGAGATCAACTCGAACAGCAGTTCCGCTCCGGTCTTTGACAGCGGCACGAAGCCCAACTCATCGATGATGAGGAGCTTGTAGCCGGCCATCTGCTTCTGGAAGCGCAGAAGGCGGCGTTCGTCGCGCGCCTCCATCATCTCGCTGACGAGGGCGGCTGCGGTGGTGAAGCCCACGGACAGGCCCTTCTGGCAGGCGGCCAGACCGAGACCGATCGCCACATGGGTCTTGCCCGTGCCGCTGGGCCCGAGCGCGATGACGTTCTCGCGGCGCTCGATCCATTCGCAGCGCGCCAGTTGCAGCACCAGCATCTTGTTGAGCTTCGGGATGGCGACGAAGTCGAAGCTGTCGAGGCTTTTGGCGGCCGGGAACTTCGCAGCCTTGATGCGGCGCTCGACCATCCTCCGTTCCCGGTCGATCAGTTCCAGTTCGACCAGCCGGGCAAGGTAGCGGACGTGATCGACGCCCTCGACCGCGCATTGTCGGGCAAGCTTCTGATGCTCGCGCAGGAAGGTCGGCAGCTTCAACGCCTTGAGGTGGTGGGAGAGCAGGAGTTCGGGAGCATCGCTGCTCATGCCTGTTCCTCCTCACGGCCCAGCAGGCGCATATAGGCCCTGGCTGAAGTCTTCTCGACAGTGGCTCTGGGCAGATAAGGATAGATGTCGAGGTCCAGCCTGGGCGGCCTGCGCTCGGCCCGGCACAGGACGAGGTGCTTCACGGCGTCGAAGCTGATGGCGCCCAGATGCAGCGCCTGCTTCACAGCCGCATGCAGATCGGCCAGATCGAAGCTTTCCAGCAGGCGCAGCACCTGCACATAGGCGCGCCGGCCCTGTTTGCCCATCCGCGCTTCCATGAGGCGGCGCATTGTCGTGAACGCCTCGGGCAGTTCCCAGCCTTGCAGCGGTGCCGCCTGATCGAACGCGTTGATCTTCTTCTCGATCAGCGGCAGGTAATGCAGCGGATCGAAGACAACCTCTTCACGCTCATAGCTGCGCGGATGACAGGCAATGATCTCCCCGCCGCAGCCGATCACCACCTCGTCGACATAGCCACGGATCCAAACGTCCTGGTGGCCGAAGGCGACCGGAACGGAGTAGTCGTTGGTCCTGTAGCGCACCAGCGCTTGCGAGGAGACCCGGCCACTGGCCTGGTCGCAGGCATCGAAGGGCGATGCCGGCAGCGGGCGCATCGCTGCCAGATCGCGTTGCAGCCGCTCGCCGATCGTCTCGCTCTCGCCGCGCAGCCGGTCAGCCTGGCGCTTGCGGCACTGATCCTCGAGCCACAGGTTGAACTCGTCCCACGTCGCAAAGCGCGGGATCGGCACCATGAAGTTGCGGCGAGCATAGCCGACGAGACCTTCGACGCTGCCCTTGTCAGGGCCCTTGCCGGGACGACCGTAACGGTCCCGGATCAGATAGTGAGACAGGAAGCCGCTGAACAGCGCAGCACGCTTGCGTGTGCCGTCGGGCAGGATCTTCGCCACCAGGCAGCGGTCATTGTCGTAGACGATCGACTGCGGCACAGCCCTGAAGAAGGCGAACGCATGGATATGGCCGTCCACCCACGCTTCGGCCACCGCCGCCGGATAGGCACGAAC
The DNA here is from genome assembly GCF_014250155.1 of Aminobacter sp. MDW-2. NCBI lineage: Bacteria > Pseudomonadati > Pseudomonadota > Alphaproteobacteria > Hyphomicrobiales > Phyllobacteriaceae > Aminobacter > Aminobacter sp. MDW-2. The sequence continues at coordinate 144,511 of NZ_CP060199.1, read as the reverse complement.
ATAGCAGCCGTCGCTATGCGGCAGATCGAGCACGAAGAAGTGAGCCTTCTGCTCTACGCCACCGATGACCACCATAGCCTCGCCAAAATCGGCCTGTGCGTGCCCGGCCGGGTGCGCCAGCGGCACGAACATCTCCTGGCCGCGCCGATCCCGATCGCGCATGTAGTCCTTGATGATCGTATAGCCGCCAGCAAACCCGTGCTCGTCACGCAGTCGGTCGAACACCCGCTTGGCCGTATGGCGCTGCTTGCGCGGGACCGCTCGGTCCTCGTCAAGCCACCCGTCGATGATCGTGATGAACGCCTCCAGCTTCGGGCGTCGCACCGGCGCCTGCCGCCGATAGCCCGGCGGAACCGAATACGCCATCATCTTGCGAACCGTGTCGCGCGAGATGCCGAAATGCCTGGATGCCTCGCGCTGGCTCATACCCCCGTCGCAAGCCACGCGAACCTTTAGATATAATTCCACGGTGTAGATCCCTCATCCCTCCCTGCTCTGCGCAGAAAAGGGAAAAGTGGACGACTTTTATGCCGCCCGCAGCCGGACTATCCCGCCGCTACCGTGGTCGACTTTCTCACCGCCGTTCTCAAGAGCCAACTCGCCAGGGCGCTGCGGGAACTCGGTCGCATCGAGCGATCCCTCTTCATGATCGAATGGTACTCAAGTCCGTCATTGCGCCGGCGCTGCCAAGCCGGTCTCAACAAAGGCGAGGCGGCACACAAGCTCAAGCGTGCCGTCTTCTTCCATGAGCGGGGCGAAATCCGCGATCGGTCGTTCGAAAGCCAGGCGTTTCGCGCATCAGGCTTGAACCTCGTCGTCAGCGCGATCGTCCATTGGAATACAGTTTACATAGAGCGGGCGGTTACCCATTTGCGCAGTGCACGTCGCGAGATTCCGGATCATCTACTGAAGCACATCTCGCCGTTGAGTTGGGAGCACATCAACCTGACCGGCATCTACACTTGGGACGCGGAACATCAAATGCCTGAAGGATTCCGATCGCTAAGACTTCCGACCCCAATCCGTCGAGCAGCATAGAGTTCACGATCCGTTCGCTCTTAGCGCAAGATTTTGAACAGCTCTTGTCCCGACCCCGACAACGGCACCGAACTGACATCGCGGGCTATCCTGCAATGGCAAGAGGACAACCGCGTCGAGTGGCACTACATCGCGCCCGGCAAGCCCACTCAGAACGGCTTCGTCGAGAGCCTGAACGGCCGCTTCCGCGACGAATGCCTCAACGAGCACCTGTTCCGCGGCATGGCAGCGGCACGCCGCATCATTGAAGAATGGAGGATCGACTACAACGAGCACCGGCCGCACACGAGCCTGCGTGGCCTCACCCCGAACGAGTTTGCAACCCGGTCCAGATCGGACCACAAGGAGAACAGAGTCCAGTTATGAGCGAGGGCTGATCAGGGGCAACGTCAGAGGAGAATGATGATTGACCCCGATCACAAACGGCTCTCGATCCGCCGCCAGTGCGAACTGGTCTCGATCTCGCGGGCGTCGTTCTATCGACAACCAGCCGGCGAGACGCTCGAGAACCTCGAACTGATGCGCATCATCGACGAGGCGTTCATGGAAATGCCCTGGTATGGCTCCAGGCAGATGGCGCGGCATCTGCGCCGTCAGGGCTGGAACGTCGGCCGCAAGCGAGTCCGGCGACTGATGCGTAAGATCGGTCTGTCGCCGATCTACCAGGCTCCGAAGACCAGTGAGCCGCATCCGCAGCACCGCATCTATCCCTACCTGCTGCGGCATCTGGCGATCGAGCGACCCAATCAGGTCTGGTGCGCGGATGTGACCTATATCCCGATGCGGCGCGGCTTCCTCTACCTCGTCGCCGTCATGGACTGGTTCAGCCGCAAGGTGCTTGCCTGGCGGCTGTCGAACACGATGGATGCCGACTTCTGCGTCGCTGCTCTGGAAGAGGCGATCGTCCGCCACGGCAGGCCCGACATCTTCAACACGGATCAGGGAAGCCAATTCACCAGCTTCGCCTTCACCACGACGCTGAAGGATGCCGGCATCCGCATCTCCATGGACGGGCGCGGCCGCTGGATGGACAACGTCTTCATCGAGCGGCTATGGCGCAGCCTCAAATACGAATGCGTCTTCCTCAATGCCTTCGAGACAGGCAGCGAGGCGCGCAGCGGCATCGGTTCCTGGATCGACTATTACAACCGACGGCGCCCACACTCGACCTTCCACGGCAGGACACCCGACGAGGTCTATGCTACGGCGGAAATGACGGAGAAATTGGCGGCGTAGAAACCAACCCGATCCACCTTAGCCAAGCCGCCAAACTGTCTCATAAGGCGGGACCACCTCAGACTTCCATCGCGGCAGCGAGGTCGGCAACTTGTGCGGCTGTCGCGTTGCGGGTCCTGCCTCTCAGGAATTCTCGGATCACATCCGCGCGACGGCACGCTTCGTCCCAAAGCGCCTCGTCAACTTCGTCAGGAAATGGGTTGTTCATGGCACGTCCGCGAGCAAAAACACCGCAAGCTGCATTCTCACATTAAGTGACAAATGCCAACGCGCATTATCAAATTAACTGCTCATTCTCATATTAAGTGCCAACGTAACCATTGAGATCGTTGGAAGGGCATTATCATAATTAAGTGCCAAGCGACACCATTTTCGAGATGCGGCCGAGGCGCTGCTTTCCCCCAGTTGAATGCGATTTCGGTGTCAGGCCAATCCAGGCTGCAAAATGACGTGCTGACTTGAAGCCAGCCGGATCCGGAATGAAAGCCTTTATTGCCATGGCGGTTATCGCACCGACTCCAGGAATAGTTGCGAGCCGGCGCATATCTTCGTCCTGCTTGGCAACGGCTATGATCTCACGCTCCAGCCTCTCGATCCGTATTGCCAAACGGTCGATCTGATCGACGATTTCCTCAAGAGCGAAACGTGCGGCCGGCGGTAAACGTGGATCGCTTTCATCCCGAACGATTGTTGCCAGCGGCTTCACGTTTGCGATGCCGACAGTAGCGATGATTCCCAGCTCGCCCATATGAGCGCGCAAGGCATTAATCGCCTGTGTCCTCTGGCGCACGAGCAGAGCACGGGCACGGAAAACCATGACGGAGGCCTGTTGCTCAGCCGATTTGATCGGCACGAAGCGCATCGTCTTGCGCGTCACCGCTTCGCTGATCGCCTCAGCATCTGCCGCGTCGGTTTTCCCGCGTTTGACGAATGGCTTCACGTACTGCGCGGGTATCAGGCGGACGTCGTGGCCAAAAGCCGATATTTCACGAGCCCAATAATGCGCGCTGCCGCACGCTTCCATTCCAACGAGGCATGGCGGCAGTTTCGCGAAAAATCGCAGGACCTCTCCACGTCGTAGCTTTCGATTGAATAGTGGAGTGCCTTCGGCGTCAGAGCCATGGACTTGAAAAACTGTTCGGGATCAGCACCTATGGCACAGAATTGAGGGTGTGATTTAAGGAGTGTTCGGTTCTCGTCATAGACGAAGGAACGAACATGAAGTCGAAGTTGACTGGCGGCAAACGCTCCCCCGAACACGTGGTCAAGGACATTCGCCGTGCGACACGGCGGCACTTTTCAGCAGAAGACAAGATCCGGATCGTGCTGGACGGTCTGCGGGGTGAAGACAGCATCGCCGAGTTGTGCCGCAAGGAAGGCATCGCCCAGAGCCTCTACTACACCTGGTCGAAGGAATTCCTGGAAGCTGGAAAGCGGCGGCTGGCAGGCGACACGGCCCGTGCTGCGACGACCGGTGAAGTCCAGGACCTGCGCCGTGAGACCCGCGCGCTGAAGGAGGCCGTTGCCGATCTGACCCTGGAAAACCGCCTGCTCAAAAAAAGCATGATCGCGGATGGGGGCGACGACGAATGAGATACCCCGCATCCGAAAAGCTCGAGATCATCAGGATTGTCGAGCAGTCACACCTGCCGGCAAAGAAGACCCTGGATCAGCTCGGTATTGCCCGGCGCACCTTCTACCGCTGGTATAACCGCTATCTCGAAGGCGGCCCGGAGGCGCTGGAGGATCGTCCTTCCCGGCCAAGCCGCGTCTGGAACCGCATCGGTGCCGATATCCAGATCCAGATCATCGACATGGCGCTGGAGCAATCCGAACTATCGCCGCGCGAACTGGCGGTGCGCTTCACCGACGAGAAGCGCTATTTTGTGTCCGAGGCGACCGTCTATCGCCTACTCAAAGCCCATGACCTCATCACCAGTCCGGCCTTCGTCGTGATCAAGGCCGCCGACGAGTTCAGGGACAAGACCACGCGTCCCAATGAGATGTGGCAGACGGATTTTACCTACTTCAAGATCATCGGCTGGGGCTGGGTCTATTTGTCAACGGTGCTCGACGACTTCTCCCGCTACATCATCGCCTGGAAGCTGTGCACGACCATGCGCGCAGAGGACGTCACCGACACGCTGGAACTGGCCCTTACGGCTTCAGGCTGCGACAGCGCCAGAGTGTTGCACAAGCCAAAACTGCTCAGCGACAACGGGCCGTCCTACATCGCCAGCCAACTCGCCGAATGGATCGACGCCAACGGCATGAGCCATGTCCGCGGCGCTCCGCTACATCCTCAGACCCAGGGCAAGATCGAGCGCTGGCACCAAACGCTCAAGAACCGCATCCTGCTGGAGAACTACTTCCTGCCGGGCGATCTCGAACGCCAGATCGAAGCCTTCGTCGAGCACTACAATCACCGACGCCACCACGAGAGCCTTGGCAACGTCACCCCGGCCGACGCCTACTTCGGCAGGGCCTCTTCCATCATCGAACAACGAGAAAGGATCAAACGACAGACAATCGAACTCCGGCGCTTGCAGCACCGCAAACTCGCCGCTTAACATCAACCAAAAATCGAGGCCGACACTCCGCTAAATCTCCAGGCCCGTTGCGCCAAATGTTCTGACGACGGACATGTTGCGCAGGACGGCGTCCTTCCTGGTCGAGTTATTCACGACTATCGTGACCATGGCTTCCTCATCCGGCCGTCGTCTCAGGCCCGAGGAAGGCGATCAGCTCCCTCGTCACCTCCGCCGGCCGCTCCTCGGCGAGGAAGTGGCCGCAGTCGAGCGGGCGCCCGTCGACCTGGACGGCGCGGCCGCGCCACTCGCCCAGCACATCGAAGGGCGATGTCACCTTGGCGCGCCCACCCTAGAGGACGAGCAGTGGACAGGCGATGCGCCGGTCGAGGTCACGCTCGTCGTGCTCGAGGTCGATCGTCGCGCCAGCGCGGTAGTCCTCGCAGCTGGCGTGGATCGCGTCCGGGTCGCTGAAGCAGCGCTCGTACTCCGCCAAAGCCTTCGCATCGAAGAATTCATCGCGGTCGTCGCTCCACCTGCGCAGCTGCCAGCGTAGCCAGAATGCCGGATCCACCCCGATCAGGCGCTCGGGCAGGTCATACGGCTGCGCGAGGAAGAACCAGTGGTAAATGCCGAGCCCAATCGGTCGGTCGACCTTCTGAAACACCGTCCGCGTGGGCACGATGTCGAGCAGCACCAGCCGTGTCACTCGGTCCGGCTCGTCAAGCGCGAGGCGGTGCGCGACGCGGCCGCCGCGGTCGTGCCCGACGACGGCGCAACGCTCGTGCCCGAGGGCCACCATGAGCTCGACCTGGTCGTATGCGAGCGCGCGCTTGGAGTACGCGTAGTGGTCCTCGCCGCCGCGCGGCTTCGAGCTGTCCCCGTAACCCCGCAGATCCGGGACGATCACGGTGAAGCGGTCGGCGAGCTGCGGGGCGACCAGATGCCACATGACGTGCGTCTGGGGGTAGCCGTGGAGGAGGAGTACGGGCGGGCCGGAACCAGCATGCCAACGGCAATCTCTGCGCTGCTAGTCTTGACCCGCGCGGATTCGAAACCCTCAAACATGTACGGGTCCCAATCTAGCCGGCGAAGATGCTTCGCGGCATGTGGAAGGTCACGAAGCTGGCGTGCCCGGGACCGAGCGCCGGAACCGCGATCTTCAGGTCAGCCGCGACGCTACAGAGCATGTACGCGTCGATGCGATTGAGCCCGTACTGCGCCTGCAGGTACTCGATCATGTCGCGCACCGCCCTGCTCACGCCGTCCTGCAGATCCAGTCCGGCAGCGGATGTGACGTAGTAGCCCATCCCATCGAACTTGCTGGTGGTGGGTGCGTACGTGATGTACTGCGGAGCTCGGATGCTGCGCCCCTTCACGACGCTGATGCGCAGCGTCACCGTCAGCGGACCCTCGAGCGCGGTGATACACACCTCGCCGTCACCCTGACCGAGATGCCCGTCGCCGGTCGAGAACAAGGCGCCAGGCACTTGGACCGGAAGGAGCAGCGTGCTCCCCTTGACGAGGTGGCGGCTGTCCAAGTTCCCGCCCATGCTACGCGGCGGCATGGTCGAGTGTGCTCCGGGCTCGGCGAGAGCGCATCCCATCACCCCCATGAAGGGAGCGATCGGAACTCGGATGCCCGGCGTCAGCTCCACCCGCTCGTCGGCCCCGACCTCCCAGACCCTCAGCGCATATGTGTCGCCGAACTCCTCGGGCAGCACCCCGTACCCGGGAGCGATACACGTCCAGGCCCAGCCCTCATGCTCGAAGTCCAGGATCTCTACCTTCAGCACGTCCCCAGGATCGGCTCCGCGGACTGCCACCGGCCCGGTCAGGCAATGAACCGTGCTCCAGTCAAGCACCTTGAGGTCTTCGACCGTGGACTCTCGCGTCAGCTGGCCGCCCGAACCTTCGACGCACTCAAAGACGACGACGTCGCCTGAGTCGATTGTCAGGGCAGGTTCGAGGCTGTTGTCCCACTTACTGTGGTGGGATTTCTTTGACAGGTAATGTGTCGTCTGACGCGCCATTTGCAACTCCTCAATGACCCCATCGGCAGCTAAGTCGGTATGACCGCTCACAAGATTGGTATGACCGGTATCGAAGCATGGTCACGCCAACGTGTCAAGACTAGGTCAATGGTTCTGTTACAAAACGGTAGAACCGATGGTGGTGTGCGACAGGCAGGACTCGCTACCAGCCGCCGCGGCACAGGCATAAAGGGAGCCCGCGAACGTCAAAGAACCAACCGGGCTTGCGCCAAGAGGGAGGTAGTCGACCATCACAGCGAGCATTGAATTCAAGCTGCCTCGCTGACGCTCATGTCACTTGGCAGTTAAATGCAAGAATGCGCTGGTTCCGTTCCGGTTTGGCATTTAGTCATGAGAATCTTGACGGTGGGGTTCTCAAATTAACTGCATCTGCGGAGTGACGCTCGGCCTGCGAGACCGAACTATCATGTTTTCGGTAGCGTCACTGAATCGGACCTTGTTGTCACCCATCATGTGACCACGCAGCATTCGGAGCATTTCCGGCCCAGCATGTCAATCGGCGCGCAAAACTGACCCTCGATCGGCGTCCAATTTTGACCCCCTTGTAACGCTCGGCGGTGAGCGCCCGACCGGGTGGAGCTGGTCGGGGTTGCGCAGCCCGGTCGGGCGCGTTGGTTAGGCTCGTCGGCTTTAGATTCCATGAGGCGTGAACCGCGCCCGGCGCTCTGCGAGAGTGTGGTTGCACAAATGCAATCAATCTCCAGGAGATGGTCATGCAAGCTGCCCGAAGCCAGTACAACAATACCACCGCGATCCGTACCGATCTGGGTGCGATTTTCGTGTCCCTTGAGTTGAGCCGGGCCACGTGGCTGGTCACGTCACTGTCACCCTGCGGCGGTGAGAAGATGTCGAAGCATGTGGTTCAGGGCGGTGATGTCGGCGAATTGCTTTCCCGCTTCGCCCGCCTTCAGGAGAAGGTTCGCAGCCGGACTGGCCACGTCTTTCCAATTATTACAATCCAGGAGGCAGGGCTTGATGGGTTCTGGATTCATCGGGTTCTGCAGGAGCACGGCATCGAAAGCCATATCGTCGATGCAGCGTCGATTGCCGCGTCACGGCGTGGACGGCGGGCCAAGACCGACAGGATTGATGGTGAGACGCTCGTGCGCGCGCTGCTCGCCTTCAAGCGTGGCGAGCCTCGCGTCTGTGCAATGGTTAGGGCCCCGAGCCCGCAAGAAGAAGACCGTCGGCGCGTTTGTCGCGAACGACGAGTTCTTATTGCCGAGCGGGTTGAGCACGTCAATCGCATCAAGGGTCTGCTCTTTGCGCAGGGCATTGGCGAATATCAGCCGCTTCGAAAGGACAGACGTACTCGGCTCGATGAGCTCCGAACCGGCGACGGCCGGGCTTTGCCGCCCCATCTCAAGGCACAGATCCTCCGAGAACTCGACCGCCTTGAACTTCTGCTCGATCATATAGCGGTTGTTGAGCGCGAGCGTGACTTGCTGGTGACTGCAGCCGATGAAAATACCACCATCACGCGGCCTGCCGCGATGTTATGCGCCATCAAGGGAGTAGGCGCCGAGATTGCGGCTGTACTTTGCACCGAGGGGTTGTCGCGGCATTTTGATAATCGCAGGCAGGTAGCCGCTTACGCGGGGTTAGCGCCGACGCCGTGGCAGAGCGGGACGATCGACCGGGAACAAGGGGTTTCGAAAGCAGGCAACCCGCGACTGCGAACGACGATGATCCAACTCGCCTGGCTGTGGCTGCGCAATCAACCGTCCTCGGCGTTGAGCGAATGGTTCTTTCACCGTGTCCAGTCTAACGGGGGACGTCACAAGAAGAGCACCATTGTCGCGCTTGCCAGGAAATTGCTCGTCGCACTCTGGAAATACGTCAGGTTGGGCGTCGTAATCGACGGTGTCGCCATGAAGGCGGCCTAAGCGACGCGCTGTATGAGCAATCCCGAAATCTTCCAGGACTGATCAATCCTGGCGGATCCAGGTGGGCGAACCGGCTCAAAGTATGGCTTCAAACGCCGCGCTTTAGAATGGTCCCGTCCTCCTGAGCCTTACCGCAACGCAAGCGGAATGATGGTGCGGCCGCGAGCGCGGCGACCGTATGTGAGTTTGAACCGGCAAGGAGCCGCGTCACGCGAAAAGGCTCAGACCATGGAATCCGACAGCACGGGGAGGATGCATCCGATGTCTTGACGCCAAACCCCTCATGTGAGCTTTGAGAGCGGCTTTTGAAGCGCCAGGATTCGTTGCCGGTCTCGATGATCTCGCAGTGGTGGGTAAGACGGTCGAGCAACGCGGTCGTCATTTTGGCGTCACCGAAGACGGCGGGCCATTCGCCGAAGGCGAGATTGGTGGTGACGATGATCGAGGTCCGTTCGTAGAGCCGGCTGATGAGATGGAAGAGCAGCTGTCCGCCGGCCTGGGCGAAGGGCAGATAACCGAGCTCATCGAGCACCACGAAGTCGAGACGGGTGAGGTAATCGGCGGTGCGTCCCTGCTTGCCGGCACGGTGCTCGGTCTCGAGCCGATTGACCAGATCGACGACGTTGAAGAAGCGCCCACGCGCTCCGTTGCGGATGAGCGCCCGGGCAATCGCGATGGCGAGGTGCGACTTGCCGGTTCCGGTGCCGCCGATGAGGACGGCGTTGCGCTGGTCGGCGATGAAGGTGCCGGTAGCGAGGTCGCGGACCAGCGCCTCGTTGACGGGCGTATCGGTGAAGTCGAAGTCTTCGATGTCCTTGGCCAGCGGCAGCTTGGCGACGGTGAGCTGGTATTTGATGGAGCGGGCCTGCTTCTCGGCGATCTCGGCCGACAGCAGGTCGCCGACGATCCTGGGCGGCTCGTGCTGGCGCTTGATGGCGGTGGCCATGACCTCGTCATAGGCTCCGCGCATGCCGTAGAGCTTTAGCGTGCCCATCAGATCTAGAACTTCGGTTCGTTCCATCAGCTTGCCCTCCTGAGGCTGTCGTAGCGGGCGCAATCGGCCTGCGGCTCGTGGCGCAGGCGAAGCGCATCGGGTGTGAGGATAGTGACGGCCGGTGCCGGATCACGGCGGCGAGCCAGGATGTTGAGAACGACGGCCGACGAGCAGACGTTCTCGGCGAGCGCCTGTTGGCAGGCGGCCTCAACCGTATCGAGCCCGTCCGATAGCACCGCCGTCAGGATCAGCACCATCTGCCGGTCGCCATCGTCGGCAGCCTTCAGCCGACGACGCACCCGCTCCATCGCCGGCGGCAGATCCCAACCCTGGAACGGCGCGCCATTGCGCAGTGCTCCGGGCTTGCGGGCCAGGACCGGAACGTAGTGCCATGGATTATAGACCGTCTCGCCGCGGCCGAAGCTGCGGGCATGCTCGGCGACGATGGTGCCGTCCTGGCGGATGACGATACGGTCGGCATAGGCCTGGATCTCGACCGGGCGACCAACTGCCGTCGAGAGCACCGAGTATTTGTTGTTGTCGAAGCGCACGGTGCAGGTCTTCGAGACCGAAGCGGAAACGCAGTGGAAGCCGTCGAAGGGACCGCGATAGCCGACCAGCTTGTCGCGCTCCTCCTCGAACACATCCCAGATCGTGCGCTCCGGCTGATCGACATGGCGGTGGGCCTTGGCCCAGGCGACGCACTTGTCGAGCAGCCAGGCGTTCATCTCCTCGTAGCTCCGGAAGCGCAGCCGCGGCGTGAAGAAGCGCTCGCGCACCAGCCCGACCTGGTTCTCGACCTGCCCCTTCTCCCAGCCCGATGCCGGGGTACAGGCCACCGGCTGCACCAGATAGTGGCTGCACATCTGCAGGAAGCGGCGATTGTATTGCCGCTCCTTGCCGACAAAGACCGTCTCCACCGCCGTCTTCATGTTGTCATAGATGCCGCGCGTGCAGGTGCCGCCGAAGAAGGCGAACGCCCGGTCATGGGCATCGAACACCATCTCCTGCGTCTCCCGCGGATAGGCGCGCACGAACATCATGCGGCTGTGGCAGAGCCGGACATGGGCGACCTTCACGGTCACCGTCACGCCGTTGATCAGGACGATCTCGTGGCTCCAGTCGAACTGGTAGGCCTCGCCCGGCGCGAAGAACAACGGCACATAGGCCTCAGCCATTGCCGCACCCCGCGCCGTGTCCCGGCTCTTTGCATGCCGCCGGACAGCATCGTAGCTGCCCTCATAGCCGAGCGCGCAAAGCTCCTCGTAGATGCGCACCAGCGTCAGGCGCTCCCGCTTCGCCTTCGCGTCATTGCTGTCCAGCAGTGCATCCAGTTGCACCTGCCACGGCCCGATCTTCGGCTTCGGCTGATGCTCACGCTCGTAGGAGAACGACGTCTCGTTCGACCGCAATATCCGTCGCACCGTGTTGCGCGACACATGCAGATCCCGGCTGATCCGCTTCAGCGACCAGCCCTGAACATAGAACGCGCGCCGGACCCGGGCGATCGTATCCACTGACTTCATCCCCTCTCCATCCGTTCGCAAACACAAACGGATGGGTGCTGATCCACTGAATGAGGGGGGTCAATTTTGGACGCCGATCCTCCCAGCTAAGGGGTCAATTTTGCACGCCGGATCACAGACGGTGCGGGTGCTGCGGTGCTCGCCCCCTCCGACGATCCCGCCCACGGCATCCTCGGTTGCTCGCTTGCCGCGGACGGGTCGGCCTATGGCCTGATCCAGATTCCGGCGGGTGGCAGCAACCGTCCGTTTTCCGACGAGATCGACATCACTGAGACCCGAATGACCATCGCCAACGGCCGCGAGGTCTTCGTCAAGGCCGTGGAGATGTTGAGCCGCTGCTCCGCGGCGGCGCTGGCGGCGGCCGGCGTTTCGGCTTCGGACGTCGCCCGCTTCCTGCCGCACCAGGCAAATGCCCGCATCTTCAATGCCGTCGGCAAGGCGCTCGGCATCGAGGATCAGCGCATCGTCAAGACCATCGCCGACTATGGCAACTCGTCGGCCGCCACCATCCCTCTGTCGCTGTCGGTTGCCCACAGTGCCGATCCTTTTCGACCCGGTGAGAAATTGCTGCTAGCTGCGGCTGGCGCCGGCCTGACTGGTGGGGCGCTTTTGGTTGGAATGTAGCCGGTCGCTCAAAGGAGCAGTTTGGCGCCGCGTGGAGCATCAAGGGGGAAGAGTGAAAAACAAGGCAAGGAAACGTCGCGGGCAAGTTTCACGGCTCCGAGTTTCCGAAGCTCGCCCTGGGCTATGATCCCGACCTATGGCCTTCCTGGCCAATTAACCCGGCTTCGGCCGCTTACGGCGAGACATGACTGATCAAGAGGAATCGCCGTCGGCGGAGAAGCGGCGCGGCGGCGCTCAACAATCTAATCTCATCGCAAGATCACAGAAATCCCGAACCTCAATGTCATAGTTGCGAGCCGCCATCAAATCGCTCGTTTGTTCGGGTCCATGTTCCTGCGGGCGCAGCACGAAGCAGGTCCTGAGATCGCAGACCCGCGCGGCGGCAAGATCCCCGTTGTGCGCGGCGACCATCATGACCTCCTCTGGCGCCAACCCAAGAAGCTCAACGTTGCGAAGATAAGCTTCCGGCGTCGGCTTGTAAGCGCGTGCCGTTTCGGCCCCCAGGATCACGTCCCAAGGTAGACCTGCTCGCTTGGCCATATTTACGATGAGAGAGATATTGCCATTTGAATTAGGCGCTACGATATACTGTGTCTTGAGCCGTGTCAGTCCTTCGACAACGTCCGGCCATGGGTCGAGGCGGTGCCAGGCCCGATTGAGATTGTCGAGCGCTTCGTTCCCGACATCGAAAATTCTGAATCTTTCGAGCACAATTTTCAAGCTCTCAAGATGAAGCGTGTCGAGTTTGGACCAGGCACGTTCTCCGCTTCGCACCCTCTCCATTTGCGGTTCATAGAGTCCGCGCCAGGCATCAGAGAAGCGAAACCAATCGACATTGCGGATGCCATGCATTGAGCCAAATTCCGCCGCCTCGCGCGCTATCGAGTTCCGCCAGTCGACGCAAGTTCCGAACACGTCGAAGAAGAGGGCCTTAAGCTGCATCTCGACTGCTTTCATCCGATGGTGGCACTATCTGTGTCCCTCGATGCCGCAAGTTCCCGGTGGTGCCGTGCATCCGTCGGCACAACCTCCACCGTCAGCGCACGGGATTTGCAGAGGGAAATCGGCGGAAGCCGTCGTCAGGGCGTCTCGGTTAATGCCAATTCCGCGCGCTATGAGCGCAGCTGCGATCTCAGCGAGAATCGCGGGATCGTCGACCGTTGCAGGCATAGCCCAATCTTCTCGATTGGCCATCTTCTGCATTGTTCCCCGCAAGATTTTCCCTGAACGCGTCTTCGGCAGCCTCTTCACCGGCAACACCGTTCTAAGAGCCGCAATCGCGCCGATTCGCTCGCGTACTGACTGGATGACTTCTTTTTCGATATCACCTGTGTCTCGTGAAACGCCTGTTTTGAGCACAATGAAACCACACGGGACTTGCCCCTTCACTGGGTCGGCAATGCCGATGACGGCGCATTCAGCTATGTCGGGATGCTCGGCCAGAATTTCTTCCATCCCTCCGGTCGAAAGGCGATGGCCGGCGACATTGATAATGTCGTCGGTGCGAGCCATGATGTAAACATATCCATCTTCGTCGACGAAGCCGGCGTCAGCTGTTTTGTAGTAGCCAGGGAACGGTCGGAGATAGAGATCCTCGAAGTCACTGTCGGCGTTCCATAGCGTCGGCAGGCAAGCAGGTGGCAGCGGCAGTTTGGCAACGACATTGCCCAATGTGCCGGCCGGAACAGCACCCCCGTCGTCGTCGAGTATTTCAATCCGATACCCGGGCATGGGCACACCGGGCGAACCGTATTTCACGGGGAGCTTGCCCATCCCAATCGGATTTATGGTTATCGGCGAGCCTGTTTCCGTTTGCCACCAATGGTCGATGACGGTGGCCCCGAGTTTCCTTTCAGCCCACTTGAGTGTATCTGGATCTGCCCGTTCGCCGCCAAGGAACAAGGCGCGAAATTTGGACAGATCATAGTTCCGGACCAATTTGCCTTCTGGATCTTCTTTCTTGATCGCCCGGAAGGCGGTCGGGGCCGTGAAGAGAACAACGACATTGTGTTCAGCAATGACGCGCCAGAAGCAGCCGGCATCCGGGGTACCAATCGGCTTTCCCTCGAACAGCACCGTCGTGCAGCCCTTGAGAAGGGGCGCGTAGACAATATACGAATGCCCGACCACCCATCCTACATCGGATGCCGCCCAATAGACCTCACCAGACCTGACGCCATACTCGGCTTCCATGCTCCAGTGCAGGACGACCATGTGGCCACCATTGTCGCGCACCACTCCCTTTGGTTTCCCCGTGGTCCCTGAGGTGTAGAGAATGTAAAGCGGATCTGTGGCGAGGACAGGAACACACGCAACCGCGCGGGCCGCGGCCTTGGCGTCGGAGACAGCGTGCGCGTAGTCTATGTCTCGCCCATCGACCAGATCGCATTTGAGCTGGTTCCGCTGAACGATTATGACGGTATCCGGCTTCGCGGACGCGATATCTATCGCCTGATCGAAAAGCGGCTTGTAGGCGATCACGCGACCCGGCTCGATTCCGCACGATGCCGAGATGAGCAGTTTAGGTTTGGCGTCATCAATCCTCGTAGCCAGTTCCTTTGGCGCAAACCCCCCGAAAACGACAGAATGGACCGCACCGATCCGAGCACACGCAAGCATGGCGAACATGGCTTCGGGTATCATCGGCAGATAGATGATAACTCGATCGCCCTTGCCGATGCCGTTGTCTTGAAGCACGGCCGCCAGTGCGGTTACCTCGGCCAGGAGCTCGCGATAGGTAAAGCTCCGTTTGGTGCCTGTAGTCGCACTATCAAAGATTAGGGCGACCTGATCGGCTCGACCGTTGGCTACATGTCTATCAACCGCATTGAAGCAGGTATTGCAGGTCGCGCCGACAAACCAGCGGCCGTAAACACCGGCGTTGGCGTCGAAAACCTTCTCCCAAGGCGAAAACCAGTCGATTCCACGCGCAGCTTCAGCCCAGAACGTTTCCGGATCCTCCTGCCAGCGGCGATACACTTCATGGTAGCTCGACGTCATTTCCGCCTCCTCGATTGCGTGTACAAGCAATGACTATCCGGTCCGGAAAGGGCGCACCTTGCCCGGTTCGAGTGGTCGTGCCTGGGTTTGGTTGACCTTGTGAGTTAAGTCCAAGGTCAAAGTCTTGTCAGCGATCAGTATTATCCGACGTTGGCCACGCTGATCGCACACCCCATGAGGAATCAGCAGCACCCAGCTGCGACCATTATTTCCACTGTTTTTCCTCATTGACCCAGATCCCGCCTGGCAGCGGTCCCGGCTGGACGAATGCATTCACGACATTTGCAAGGAGGCGCGAGATGCCATTGTTGAACTTCCTAGCAGGTAACGACTGGCCAAAAGCGATCGAGCCGGCTGAGAAGACACCTCCATTCTTCGGCGCGGTGAAGTAGGTCATGTCTGCACGGACCCTATAATCGTATGAGCCCGCGAGGCCTTGATAGTGATAGTGGATCACTTCGGGGTTGACGATGTAGTTGTCGGTGTGCCCGCCGGACGAAGCGATGATCTTCGTGTGTGGCGGTGTGCCCAACGTAAGATCGTAGCGGTCGAGTGCCAGACTGGCGGCTCCGCCATATACCAGACCGAGATCCCCAAGCATCTCTCCCTCGATTCCCTTGGTGATCCATGAGACAGTGCGATGATAGCTGTCCGGCATTCTGCGATAGGGCCGGCTCGTTCCAAATCCATCGGAAATGAAGCCAGTTCCCACGACTTTCTGCGGCGCCCTGGCCCGAGCACGCCAGGCGCCTCCTTTTTCACCATTGGCTGCCATGTAATATTCACCAGGCCGCGCCTCCCAGGGTTTCCAGGAAGGCCCAAACCTGCGGCATTCCATCACCCAGGGCTCGTCGTCGCGAAAAGCCACGCAGGTATCCAAGCCGTTGGCACCCAAGTGAACAAAGCGGCCGCCGGCCGAGATGTAGTCTTCGGTTGCATCGAGCATCCGCTCCGAATAATAAGCCGAATGGGTCCCGGTAATCACACATCTATAGGGGGCCAAAGCGGCGCTCCCGTCGCGATGCAAATCCTCGTCGGTCAAAACATCGTAGTCGTATTTCATGTGCTCGAGCCAGGCGATGGCCGAAAGGTCAGCAGCCAACCCCCAAGGCACATTCAGGCTGGAGATTCTGTGTTTCGGCCGCATGTTCACTATCGGACGCCGATAGGAACTGTAGCAGACACCTTGTCCATCCGCGGAATGGTCATAAGTCGATAGGCCAAACTCCTCATTCCTATATATTTCGATATCGACGTCAGCCAAGATGGGCGTCATTCCCGTGACGGGCTGAATAGTTTGAGCATCGAAGCTGAGGTGCTCGTTGGCATAGGCAAGATAACTCGCCGTGGGAGCAAAGAAGGCGATGCGTCCGGTCGGCGCCTTGGGTCGCACGAAGAACACGATGTGCTCCTCGCCCAGCCCCTTGCCGTTGCCGGCTCGCAACCGCATCGCATAGACGCCGCTGCGCAGTGTTTCCGGCAGACGCAGCGATTTTGTGGCCTCCCAGTTGCAGTCAATCAACGCATCGGCGTGAAACTCGATGCCGCCATATTCTTCGGGCGCCAGCCGGAAACAGTCGTTGAAACCATTCCAGTTCCAGCCGGTTTGCGCGCGAACGGGGCGATTGTAGCCCTTGGCATTGAGATGAAACGGGCCGATGTCGGTGACGACATCGCCTATGCCGCGATCGGTGTAGCCGTCGGTCGTGTCCCAGTAGGCGACCATGCCTTGTGACGGTGGCCGGTGGCCGTTTCTGATCTCGTCGAGCTCGTCACGCCGCAGCGGCCGATCGAACAGCCCGCAGCGATCGATCTTACCGCAGAACAGTTGCGAGACGAAATGGCCGCGCTTCTCATGCCAGTCGCGAGACCCGGCCATCAGGAACGGCGTTTCGGGCAGGTTCTTCTGCCGGAAACGAAAGATTTCGCTGACATGTGACCGGTAGTCGAGCGGGGCGACTTTGCCCAGCAAGCTGTTGTAGCGGTTTCCCACGCCCTCCTGATAAAGTGTGGCTTGGCCGGTCCTGGCATCAAGGGTCGCCGCCACGAAATACCACATCTGCTCTTGGAGCGGCACCTCCGCCTGCACGCGCTCAACCTCATCCCCCCGGCCAACCCAGAACTCCAGGCGCCCAGCCTCGTTGATGCCCAGGCAGAAGCCGTGGTTCCTGTAGTTGTCCCACCGCCCGATCAGGCACTGGCGGATCCCGGCTTTCGGTAGCAGCGGATGGATGAAGGCGCACAAGGTGAGGCTGCCGTCCACTGCCAGCCTGCGCTCGGGATCAGCCACCTCCAGGAATGACCCCACCTGTGTGTATTGTTTCTCGACCTTCCAGACACCATTGGCGGCGCATTCAACCAATTCCTCAACGAAACCTGGACCGTCCGGATGCTCATCGCCATGGATCAGGCGAACCAGGTGAGCTTCGGCTGCGCTCGCTCCGTCCGCGTTGACGTGAAACTGAATGACCTCACCCGGCTTGACCGAGATCTTGTCCGCGTAACCAAAAACCTTAACCTGTGCCATCTCGCAGTTCCGTCCAGCTTGTTGCGTATCTAGAGGCTCGATTGTCTAACCGACCTCTCGGCGCGGTAATCTTCCTTAGTCAAAGAGAATCCAGACTCTCCAACCTTTTGATCTTGTGCTCGCGGAATGCCTCTGTGCCAGGCGTTGGCCCAGCCTTGATGAACGCATTCACGACATTGGCTAGGAGACGCGAGGCGTCATTGTCAAAGTTCTTGCAAGGCAGTGCCTGCCCATACGCTATGGAACTGAAGGCGAACACTGCGCCATCATTCGGCGCAAGAAAGTAGGTCATATCTGCGCGCATTCGGTAGTCATAAGAACCGGCCAAGCCTTGGTAATGATGCAGCACCATGATCGAATGCATGATGTAGTTATCATCGTGACCACCGGACGCCGCTATGAGTTTAGTGTTAGGCGGCGTGCCCTTCTTGAGATCGTAAACGTCGAGTTCCAGTCCGGCCGCCCCGTCATGAGCAAGCCCGAAGTCTCCAAAGGTCTCGCCGTCGATTCCTTCCGTAATCCAGCCCAGAGATGGATCAAAACTATCAGGCATGCGCCGGTAAGGCATTGCCGTCGCAAAGCCCTCTCCGACGAATCCGGTGCCCGCAACCTTCTGCGGTGGGCGGCCCCGTCCCCTCCACGCGGCGCCCTTCTCTCCCGTCGATGCCATGTAGTGTTCGCCGGGCCGTGCCTCCCATGCCTTCCAACCTTCGCCGAATTTGCGGCATTCCATCACCCAAGGCTCGTCATCTCGAAAAGCCACGCTACAGTAGTAACCGTTCGCACCCAGATAGATATAACGCCCACCTCCCGCAATGTAGTCCTCGGTGGAATCCAACATCCTCTCCGAGTAATACTCGGGGTGCGTCCCTGTGATCACACATTTGTAAGGGGCTAAAGCCGCGGTGCCCTCAAGATGTAGATCCTCGTCGGTCAAAACATCGTAGTCGTATTTCATGTGCTCGAGCCAGGCGATGACCGAAAGGTCAGCTGGAAATTGCCACGTCGTATTCATCGAAGAAATTCGATATTTTGGACGCATATTTACTACCGGGCGCCGATAGGAACTGTAGCAGACACCTTGTCCATCCGCCCAACTATCATAGCACCCGTGCCCGAACTGAGGATTCTTGTACATTTCAATATCGATCTCGGCCAAGATGGGCGTTGACCCTGACATCGGCTGAACGATTGGCGCGTCGAAGCTGAGGTGCTCGTTGGCATAGGCAAGATAACTCGCCGTGGGAGCAAGGAAGGCGATGCGTCCGGTCGGCGCCTTGGGTCGCACGAAGAACACGATGTGCTCCTCGCCCAGCCCCTTGCCGTTGCCGGCTCGCAACCGCATCGCATAGACGCCGCTGCGCAGTGTTTCCGGCAGACGCAGCGATTTTGTGGCCTCCCAGTTGCAGTCAATCAACGCATCGGCGTGAAACTCGATGCCGCCATATTCTTCGGGCGCCAGCCGGAAACAGTCGTTGAAACCATTCCAGTTCCAGCCGGTTTGCGCGCGAACGGGGCGATTGTAGCCCTTGGCATTGAGATGAAACGGGCCGATGTCGGTGACGACATCGCCTATGCCGCGATCGGTGTAGCCGTCGGTCGTGTCCCAGTAGGCGACCATGCCTTGTGACGGTGGCCGGTGGCCGTTTCTGATCTCGTCGAGCTCGTCACGCCGCAGCGGCCGATCGAACAGCCCGCAGCGATCGATCTTACCGCAGAACAGTTGCGAGACGAAATGGCCGCGCTTCTCATGCCAGTCGCGAGACCCGGCCATCAGGAACGGCGTTTCGGGCAGGTTCTTCTGCCGGAAACGAAAGATTTCGCTGACATGTGACCGGTAGTCGAGCGGGGCGACTTTGCCCAGCAAGCTGTTGTAGCGGTTTCCCACGCCCTCCTGATAAAGTGTGGCTTGGCCGGTCCTGGCATCAAGGGTCGCCGCCACGAAATACCACATCTGCTCTTGGAGCGGCACCTCCGCCTGCACGTAGTCAACCTCATCCCCCCGGCCGACCCAGAACTCCAGGCGGCCAGTCTTGTTGATGCCCAGGCAGAAGCCGTGGTTCCTGTAGTTGTCCCACCGCCCGATCAGGCACTGGCGGATCCCGGCTTTCGGTAGCAGCGGATGGATGAAGGCGCACAAGGTGAGGCTGCCGTCCACTGCCAGCCTGCGCTCGGGATCAGCCACCTCCAGGAATGACCCCACCTGTGTGTATTGTTTCTCGACCTTCCAGACACCATTGGCGGCGCATTCAACCAATTCCTCAACGAAACCTGGACCGTCCGGATGCTCATCGCCATGGATCAGGCGAACCAGGTGAGCTTCGGCTGCGCTCGCTCCGTCCGCGTTGACGTGAAACTGAATGACCTCACCCGGCTTGACCGAGATCTTGTCCGCGTAACCAAAAACCTTAACCTGTGCCATCTCGCAGTTCCGTTACTCGTCCGAGTTTCATGTAACGACATCATATTTGATATCGATTGGCGCATTAACTACCTTATGACTCGAGCAGATCTTGCACGCGACGTAGGAACACACCGTGAAAAGCTTCCTCAGGCGTGTGGTAGATCTTGTCCTCGACGACGCGAGGTGCGACGCCTCGTTGGCCGGACAAGGCTACGATTCGATACGACTTGAAGGGGTCAACGGTCGTGATCGCATACTTGTCCACCTGCGGTTGCCCACGGAAGTAGATGAGCAATCGCTCCAGCGCTTCGCTGTGTTGACCCGACGGTGATCTTCGGTGCTCGTCGATGACTTCAGGTGAGACCAGAGTTTTCAGGTATTCGCGCTGGATTTTGTCAAAGCGCCGGCGATAAACCGCATCCTTGTCACGGGCTTCAGTGGCTTCTTCAGGTAACATTTCGCCTCCTTTTTCAGCTCTCGTAGATCGACGCTCACTCTTCTTCTTGTCCCGCCAGGCGCGGAATTGTGCCTTGATGCCGAACAGGCCGTTTCGAAGGTACAGAACGACCAGGAGCAAGATGACCCCCACGGCAATCAGCCTGATGGGTCCGAACGTGACCAATCCCTTGTCGATAAAGACAACGATCAAGGTACCGACCACAGCCCCTTCAGCGCGGCCCATACCGCCGATGGCGAGCATCGCCAGGCCGAGCAGAACTTGGTTGAAGTCGAAAATCGAATATGACACGCCACCAAAATGTGTGACGTAGAATCCGCCAATGGCACCCATAGCCACCGATGAAATCAAGAATATCCAAATGCGTGCAAGGCGAAAATTCACGCCGGTCGCCTCTGCAAACCCTTCGCGTTTCTCGGGTGCCATGCGCAGTATCCGGCCTAGCCGCCGACCATTGATGAACCTGTAGAGCACCAGAGCACCAGCCATCACTGCGAGGCAGCTGTAGTATCCGGCGAGCAGCGTGGCATCTTGTGACCAACTGTCAGGTATGTACGATTCCACCCCGTAGATACCGCCGACGGCCGATCCGAATATGTCCGATGTATAGAAGTATACGCGGCATAGTTCATTCACACCCAAGGTAAGAAGTGCGTAGTAGAAACCGTCCAGCCTCGTTGCAGGCAGCGCAAGTATCCCCCCGCAGAATACGCCTACCACGGCCCCGATCGCCGGCAGCGACCACCATGGCAGCCCAAAGGTTATGGATAGCCAGGCGCAGATATATGCCGCTGTCCCAACGACGGCAAAAGTTGCCAGACTGAATATTCCCGCACTGCCGATAACGAGCATCCAACACAGGCTGATTGCGGCGTAGATACCGAAGGTAGCGCCCGCAGTGAGCAAGGTTCCCACCAGTTCGGCCGGAGCAACAAATGGTGCCAACACGAAGGCAAGCAGACCCATCATCCACCAGATCGGCCGCTTGTCGACGATCGTCTTCTCCGTCCGCAGTGTCTTGGGATTGTACTCGCTGCGGATGTTCAGAACGCGGCGACGCGTGGGCCAGTAGCGTAGGCGTTGCCATGTGTATGCACCGTGGCCACCCCATTTGTGGTAGTAGCGTAGACGACCTACCGGAAGAAGCTTCGCCTTCGACTCGCGGGTGCTGTTCCATATTTCCTCGTGGCTATGAAATGGAATGGTCGGTAGTTCCTCGACCGCTCCTTTTGCCCCCCACAAGAAGAGGGGGTTACGCCACTTGGTCTCGACTGTTTGCCGCTTGCTCATAGTCTATGCTTCCCTGGCTTTGTCCAGAATGCCGGCAATGCCCCGCGGCCGGATCATCAAGATCGCAATGATAAGAAGAAATTGGGTAATCAGGACGTATTGTCCGCCAATTTGGGAGGCCGTAAGGGCCTCGGCCAAGGCCAGGATTATTGCGGCGATGACCGCGCCAGAGACACTGCCAAGCCCCCCCAGCAAGGCGATACTTACGCCCTTGATCATGGGCATTAGCCCGCCGAAGGGAGAGACGTAATAGGTCTGCGACAGGAGCACGGCAGCCAGGCCCGCTAGTCCACCTGTGATCGCCATGACGTAAAATGAGGTGCGCCGCACACCGATGCCCACGATTGAAGCCGCGTGGGGGTTCATCATCATCGCGCGAATTTCGAGCCCGCGACGGCTGGACCGCATCCACTTCAGGACAGCCGCAAGCATCAGAATGGATGCCAGTACACTGCCGACGATATCCGAGGTCAGCACGACGCCAGAAAAAGATATGTCCCAATCACCGAAGATCGGAGGCAGATTTCTGGCATATGGTCCGAAATACCAAAGTAGCGCCTGGGTTCCAATGAGGCTGATCGCTAGCGTCGCAACTAGCCCTCTAACCGTAAAGTTGGGCTTATCGTGCATTGGGATGAACGCAAGTACGCATACTATCACGCCTCCAAATGCGCCGGACAGAATGCCGGCAACAATTATCGCAGGTCCCCATGACGTGAGGTATTGAGCCACAAGCCATGCGCCATAGCCGCCGAGCGAAAAGATGAACCCGTAAGCTAGGTTGAGCAAGCCAAGACTCGACCATGTAATAGAAATCCCGATACCCAGAGTTCCATAGATCGTGGCAAGAACAATAGTGGAGTTTATGATAAACCAGAGATCAATGGCGCTCATGGGTTCATTCCTTTTCTAACGGTGAGCACGCAGAGCCAGGGCCTCGGATGCTTCGCCCTTCAACTTGCCGGCGTGCATACCGATTATCCGGTCAACGCGTCCCTCAAGGGCAGCGACGTTCTGCTCCGCAATCACCATCGCTGAGGCACCCAGATTGACAGCCATCAGAGCATCGATGACGTTCTTGCCTATCTTGGGGGCAAGACCGAGCGTCGGTTCGTCAACGAGGAACAGCGACGCCTCCGTCATAAGCCCACGGCCAATGGAAACCATGCGCCGCTCGCCACCCGAAAGGCGCCCAACTGGCGTATCCTTGAGCTTCACCAGGGGCGGAAAAATCTCATAGATTCGCCGCTTGCGTTCGGCGCGCTCGCGCCAAGCGCGTGCGGTGAAAGCGCCGGAGTCGAGATGCTCTTCGACGGTCAGCCCGTGAAAGATTTCGTCGCCCTGGGGGATCAGTGCCAGACCCCTCTGTACGACCTGGTGCGTGTACCGCCCCGGGCCCTGGCTTCGCGTGCGACCGACCTGATGCCCGTTCAACAGAATCGAGCCGCGCTGCCAACCAGTCAGGCCGGCGATTGCGTAAAAGAGCGTACTTTTGCCATGACCATTTAGACCAACCAGGCCGACCCGTTCGCCAGATTTCACGATCAGATCAAGGTCGTGTATGACCCGCATCGGTCCATAGCCCGCCGACAGGCCGCGCACATTGAGAACTTCGCTTCCGGACCCAACAGGTTGCGAAGAGACAAAGGAGCTTGAGGAAACGTGGTTCATGATCCAGATCACTCCGTCGCGTTCTCAAAGTATGCGGCATGGACTCTCGGATCGCTAAGCACGTCCGCTACTTGACCCTCCGAGATTACTTCGCCTGCATCCATGACCATCACCCGGTCAGCGATAGTTTCCAGAAGTTCGATGCGGTGCTCGACAATCACAACGGCAATATTCATCTCCTTGGAAAGAAGGCGTAGGAGATAGTCTATTTCGTCCACCTCCGCGTTGATCAAACCAGCCGCCGGTTCGTCCATTAGCAAAAGCGACGGTCGTCGCATCAAAAGGCAAGCCAACAGAAGCTTGCGTCGATCGAGCGTATCGAGTTGGACCGTAGGCGTGTCGTCGTCAACGCGTAGTCCCACAAGCTCTGCACCATACTCGGCATCGAACTTTGTGAGGTAAGGGCGGTAGGCTTGGCGCGCCGCCTTGAACGTCTCTGCGACTGTCAACTCCTCAGGCACCACCGGCGTCTGGTAAGTTCGGCCGATACCGAGCCTGGATCGTTCGAAAAGGGGCAAGGCTGTCACCTCCTTGCCCTTGTATGTCACTGCGCCCGCCTTCGGTCGTAGGCGACCAGAAAGCACTTCGAAGAGGCTTGTCTTGCCTGCTCCATTCGGACCGATGATTCCGAGAACTTCGCCTACGTCCACATGAAGGTTGATGTCTCGCAGTATCTCTCTCCCACCGAGATCGAGGGCTATATTGCCGCACGAGAATAGGGTGCCTTCACGCGACTCGACATTGACTGGGCGGGCCTGCATCTGCTTCAGCTCCACCAGGGCGGCAACTGGAGTTGGGCTGAGGCAACTTCTTTAGGATAGACGATCTTGTGCTCAAGATCCTGGATCTGGATGTGAAGCAGGGGGATTCCCTCTTCTGCGCTGGGCGCGGCCAACTCATCATCAAATCCGTTCGCCGGATAGTGAAGGGCTTCCTGCCATGGGTTGTTCACGTTGATGGTGCCGCAAACGCCGCGCGTTGGGTTCTGCCTGATCGCGGCCGCGGTTGCTGCGAAGTTCTCCGGGTCGCCAGCCGCCTCCCATGCGCGTTTGAGGAGATATGCAACGTCGTATCCATGCCCAGGGTAGACGGCGCCGGGAAACGGACCCGGGAACCGCTCACGGTATTTCTTTTCGAAGGCGAGCCCCCGCTCATCCTGCAAATGCCCGATGGTGGAGTCCCAAATGAACCCGTTGCCCGCCTCGCCGACGAGTGTCAGGTACTCGGGCTGCGATGGACCGTAGTGAAGATGGACAAGCGAGTTCTTGACCGGGTTGGCCACAAATTGCTTCGTGAACGCTGCCAGTTCGGCAGCCACCCAGTGATTAATGAAGATCGCACCCGCGTCGACTTGTCTTAGTTCGTGAACGACGGGATTCCAGTCTTGGACCGGAATCTGTATATCCGTGATCTGCGCGATCTCAAAATTTCCGCGTTTCTTAACCTGATCTACAATTCCTCGTGTAATCGATCTTGCATAGCCTGACTGCTCTTGTACAATATGTATTTTTCTATTCTTTGGCGTCCATAATCCAGACTTCTCTTGCTCCTCGAGCATCAGCGGGTATGTCCAGCCGTAGTCCAGATCCGAGGCGTCGACCTGAAAGACGTGGCTGTACTTTTCCGGGTTTTCCTTGATTTTTTCGGTCTGCTCGCGCTGCGCGGTGCCATTGAGATAGGGGCATTTGTATTTTGCCGTCGTGTCCATTGCGACAATTGGAATGAACACGAACGCACATGAGATTGCATTCACCTTAGCATCGACACAGGCAGCAAAAGCCTGCTTGATGCTTTCGGGAATTATGGGGTTGACGTCCGGGGTGAACAGTTTCAATTCCCGACCGAGTATTCCACCAGAACTGTTTATTTCCTCCATAGCGAGCTGAGTGCCCCGCAAGTGATCCAAATGATCGGCGGTTCCCACCGGCGCCGTTTGCGCCGTTGGCACGCCGAGCAAGATGGGATTTTGAGCAAACGCGGCTCGTGCGACCCACGGCATCGCGATGGAGGCACCAAGCGCCGCGTTAACTGCCCTTCTAGTGAACCTCATATCCATTGCTCCCATTTGGTGTTTTATTTGCCGGAGAATTGTTCGCCACGTTGAGGGTCGGCTCAATACGTCAGTAGACCGATTTTGATGGGCGACTCCATGATGGGCATCGCGGCAGGCCCAATGGGATATGTCCGGCGTCGGCGCTGATGGGACCAAATTGGCTTAACTGAGAGCGGAGGATTTCTGGTTCATCGTAGCCTTCAAAGGAGCGAAGACGAGACAGAAATCCGGAGCCGGGAAGGCCAGCCCCGGCGATCCGCTCATCATCTACAACGCGGTCTATATGCAGGAAGCCGAACTGACCGCGCTCAGACCGCGGGTGCTGACTTCGACTGGAACAATCACATCACCGGGCGGCTGACCTATTCGGTCGGGCGCAATGCCGACGGAGGCTACAGCTTTTCCGTCCTCGACACGGCCGGCGTCGCCCTTCGCAAACCAACGCTGGTCGGCAGCTCATAGCCAACCAGGCTCTGCTCGCGCTCACCGGACCAGCAACAGAGGCCTTTTGACGATGACGATTGGAATGAACGAGGAACCCGACGTGAAGCCGGCCATGGAACCGATTGGCGGAGAGCTGCCCCGATGGAACCGGGAAGCGGCCGAGGCTATTCACGACCTGCCGTTCAACGACCTGCTCTTCCGAGCCCAGGCGGTCCATCGCGCGAATTTCGATCAAAACCGGGTGCAGTTGTCGCGCCTGCTCTCGATCAAGACCGGCGGCTGTCCGGAGGATTGTGGCTATTGCAGCCAGTCGGCGCACTACCCGTCGGGGCTCAAGGCCTCGAAGTTGATGGAGGTTAACGCGTCGTCGCCGAGGCCAGGAAGGCGCGCGAGGCGGGCGCGACGCGCTATTGCATGGGTGCGGCCTGGCGCGGCCCCAAGGAGCGCGACATGGAGGCGATCGTCGCCATGATCGAGGGTGTCAATGCGCTCGGCATGGAGACCTGCATGACGCTCGGCATACTCGATCCTAGAGCATCGGACCGAAAAGTGCGCAGCGGTTTTCGGATAAATCCGATGCTGAAACAAAGAGATAGAGCGGCGAAGCGATTCCGATTGAGCGTTCGCCGCTCTAGCCAGGCGCGGCGGCTGAAGCAGGCTGGCCTCGACTACTACAACCACAACATCGACACCTCCGAGCGCTACTACACCGAGATCATTTCCACCCGGACCTTCGCCGACCGGCTGGAAACGCTTGGCCATATCCGCGAGGCCGGCATGAAGGTCTGCTGCGGCGGCATCGTCGGCATGGGCGAGGAAAAGGCCGACCGCATCGACATGCTGGTCATGCTCGCCAACCTGCCCGAGCCTCCGGAAAGCGTGCCGATCAACATGCTGATCCCGATCGGG
Organism: Aminobacter sp. MDW-2; assembly: GCF_014250155.1. Lineage (NCBI taxonomy): Bacteria > Pseudomonadati > Pseudomonadota > Alphaproteobacteria > Hyphomicrobiales > Phyllobacteriaceae > Aminobacter > Aminobacter sp. MDW-2. The sequence continues at coordinate 117,870 of NZ_CP060199.1, read as the reverse complement.
GGCACGCCACTCGGCGAGGCCGAGCCGATCGAATTTGTGCGCTCACGCTAGACCCGACATCAACACGGCCGTGTGGCTGTCAGGTTCTGCGCCTCTTGACGTCACACACGAGCAGGCCCTCAGCCACAGCCATTGCCGCGAGCTTGGCTCTCGATGAGCAGTCCATCTTCGCAAGTATGTGCTCCACATGCGTTGAGGCGGTGCGCGCAGAAACAAAGAGCAATTGCGCAATCTCTGGGTTCGAACAACCTCGTGCTATGAGGGTGAGGACTTGGACTTCCCTGAGAGATAGATTGTACGGCCACGCAATGCTCTCTTCGGTAACAAGTATTACGCTGCCCCTACAAGGCGTCATCTGTACTGCGTGACAGCAACCAGCCTCGTCAGGCCACAAGAATCGTTGCGGTATGGATGAAGCACTGCTCTCAAGCAGGAGACGACGCAATGGGCCTCCCTCACCCAAATATGGCCCGGCGGATCGGCCCGGCAAATCATGCGCCAATCCGGTTGATGCCAAGATGAGCGCGTAGGCGCCCGGGTTCAAAGCATCTGCGTGGTGTGCGCAGGATGTCACAAACTCCGGCCATTATCGGGGCGAATCGCTCGGTTATCTGCCTCCGATCATCGGTGGCCAAAGCAGGCGCCGTCCAACTCATATGGACCGCCCCCACATATCGACCATTTCCGAGACGAAGGCACATAGTCGACCCCTCGCGGTAACCCGCGGGAAGGAGAAATTTCTGTGCCGTGTAAGTTTCGGCAAACGGGAGTTCCCAATCGCGCTCGTAGTCAACCCAGCGCATGGAATGCGGATCACGTCGATGCGAGAGCGCGAAACCCGGGTTATCTCGTACGTACTCATCGTTGATGTGAGCAACCGCCGCGCCGGTGTATCCATCAGCCGCAAGAGTATGGTGGCGATGGCTCTTGGACATCGGATCCCAACCACTGAGGAGGAAAGCTGAACAATGGGTTAGATCAATGAGTATCTGCATTATTTGCGATGCGCTATCCCCGACCTGTCCAGCCGGGTCAGCCGATAGCTGAGCGCTTGGAGCCATTTCCGGCAAGTGTGCCTCTATCTCCACGGCATCCCTCCTGAGACACACCCCGGACCACGAAACAAGCCTGTTTCGTAGTCCCTGGCTCCCAAATTCCCAGCATTACCATAACACACTTTCGCGCTTTCGCCCACAACCACGCGCCCGGCGAGAGCTGCGCTGGTTCGACCACCGATCAGCACGGACAAGGTATGGCAGATAGCAACGAGATACAAAATCGGCCGATTGACGGATTGCTTAGCACCCGTCCTGACCGAAAGAATTGCCCTACAGCGGATTGGCTTTCGACTGCGTCGGTAGACGCTAACAGCAGCTTCAGAAAATTCTGAAGTGACATTAGGCGGGATCGAGATAATGATTACGCTCTATCACTGCTCCGATACACGTTCCTTTCGCGTTCTTTGGGCGCTTGAGGAAGTTGGGCTCGAATATGAGTTAAAAACGCTGCCTTTCCCGCCACGATTTCTTGTACCGGATTTTCTCGAGATCAACCCACTCGGTACCGTCCCCTACTTTGTTGATGACCAGACAACCATGACAGAATCGGTTGCCATCTGTCATTATTTGGCGGAGCGCGGCGGACGAACAGAGCTCATCATACACCCGGACCATGATACTTTCGGCAACTACCTGAATTGTCTTGTGTTTGGAGAGGCTACACTGACTACCCCTCAGGCTATTGTGCTTCGCTATAGGAATCTCGAGCGACCAGAGCGGCGACTCCCGCAAGTCGCTGAAGACTACACCCGATGGTTTTTGGCTCGATTGCGCGCGGTTGAGCGAATTGTTCAGCAGCAGGAGTACTGCGTCGGGCATTTCACAATGGCAGATATATCAGTCGGCTATGCGCTCATGCTGGCCGGTATGCTCGGCCTTGACGGCGGGTTCTCCCCCGCCTTGAGGGCCTACATGAAGCGGCTATCAAGCCGCGAAGCATTTTTGAGAGCCAAGCGTGTTCAGCAGATATCTGAAGATGTTCAGTGATGCGGATGTACGCTCCGCTCCCCGCATCCAATCTTTTGGACCGAGGTTGAGTTGATACACCCTACCAGCGACGACTCTAAACGCCATTCGCTGTCCGGAGCAATTGGCCGGCTGCGTAAGGTGGTTTGCCATAGCTGGATATTGCAACAAGGCGCGCGTTTTCCGCTTCACCCGATCATTGGCCGGAGCGTTTTCAGACAGGAACAGAACTAGCGAGCGATGAACATGGCTACCACTATTGAACCTAAGCGCAGATGGATCGAGGTCGCGCTGAATGGTCCCTGGGGCCCGACGCTTCAACCCGGAGCACCAATTACAATCGAGTCGATTGTAGAGGAAGGAATCGCGGCCGCCAAAGCTGGCGCGTCTATTGTCCACTTCCATGCGTATGACGAGAATGCAGGAAAGCAAAAGGACGACTGGCAACTATACGCTCGGATCATCGAGGGAATTCGGTCGCAGGCCGATGTTATCGCGTATCCAACGATTCCGCTTGCGGGCTCAGGCCTTGGCTCTGACGAACCACTTACCGCCCAGGACCGCTTGCATCATATTGATGAGCTCGGCCGCCGCGGTCTGATCGAATGGGCCGTGTGCGACCCCGGAACGGTGAATTTCTGCCGTTTCGACCGCATTGCGGCAGGCGATCTCGGGTTCATATATCTGAATCCCGGCGATCACATCCGCGAGGGGTTGAAGATCGCGGCCGCCCACAGAATCCGGCCAAGTTTCGCGATCTACGAGCCTGGGTTCTCCCGTTTGGGTGCAGCGGCCGCGGCGGCAATAAAGAATGTGCCGACGCCCATCTACCGCTTCATGTTCTCGGACGAGTTCGCTTGGGGCTTTCCTCCAAGGTCGTTTGGCTTGACGGCTCATCTCGCGCTTCTTTCTGAAGTAGCCCCTGGCGCTCCTTGGATGATCGCCGGCCTTGGTGTTGATGTTGGACCCTTGGTTGAGGAAACACTCGAGCGAGGGGGTCACGTTCGCGTTGGATTGGAGGATGCACGTTTTGGCACCGATCGGACCAACCTGAACTTGGTCGAAGAGGCGGCGGTCAGAATTCGAACGATGGGGTATGAGCCCGCTACGGCTGCCGAAATCCGCGAAGCATTGCGTCTCGTCGACGCAGCTTCGTAGGCGCAACGTCCGCGCGAACCGGTAGGCTGAGGTCGACATCCCTCAGATTGACAATGAGGCGGAGCGCAACGCTCGGAACGAATGCATCCAACACACCAGGCGCCAACGCGAACCCAAGCGCGTTAGCGCCGCCCTTGCCGTTCGGCGAGACCGCCGCCGGCGGCAAGGGCAGTCTTCTAAAAGTTGCCGTCACGGCTACAAGGATCCGGCATCGCCGGCACACCCGAATCGCTCTTTATTCTGACGGTGGTGACAAGGGCGCTTCCGGAACCACACGCCGACGCGTCCAGCACGGCCGCGGAAGCGCGAAGCAACACAGCGCGACCTGTGTCATAAAGCTTGAGATTGACGGCATCGGGTCGGCCCGTGGCGCCGGTGCCAGGACGTTTGCGGCGGTCACCCAAACAGCCAGATCGACGATCTCCTACGTTGGCCTATATCGCCAATCCCGCCCAAGGCTGTGGCCTGAGAGCACCGCTTACGAGCGGATGGTCGCTCGTGCGACGACTACTCGGGAAGGCTATATTGCTCGCAGATGCCGGATCGGCCTGCCAGGGGTGAGGGTTTCGGCCGCTTTGAGAATGCCATGCGCGTCAATGCCGAAGTGACGATAGAGATCCGCAATGGTGCCAGTTTGGCCGAAATGCTCGACACCAAGCGAGCGGGTCCGATGGCCGCGCACGGAGCCAAGCCATGCCAAGGTGGCTGGATGGCCGTCGATCACGGTGATGATACCGCAATGGCTAGGGATCTCGGACATCAGTGTCTCGATATGGCTCGTTGCATAGGCTAGGCCCGCTTCGCGTGCACGCTGTGCTGCCGTCCAGCCGGCGTTGAGGCGATCGGCCGAGGTTATCGAAAGCAGCCCGACGTCGCGTCGGTCTTCGCCCATAAAGCCGACTGCCTCGATTGCCTCAGGCGCCATCACCCCCGTATAAGCGACCACTGCGTGCGCGTTGGGGCCCGGCTTACGCATCCAGTAGCCGCCATTGACGATGTCCTGACGCAACGCCGGTGTCATCTGACGGCGTGGCTGGTCTATCGAACGGGTCGAAAGCCGCAGATAGACGGAGCCCCCGGTCGCATCGCGCAGCCAAGTGGTCTGATCCGGCTCCTGTTTTCCCGAGCGCTGCATATATTCGAATGCCCAGCGCATGATCACAGCAAGCTCGTCAACATAGGCCGGCTCAAAGCTCGCCAACCCGTCTTGGGCCATGCCGATCAAAGGCGTGGCGATCGACTGGTGGGCACCCCCTTCCGGAGCCAGTGAAACGCCCGATGGCGTGGCCGCGAGGATGAAGCGCGCGTCCTGGTAGCAGGCGTAGTTCAACGCGTCGAGGCCCCGCTCTATAAACGGGTCATAAAGCGTCCCGACCGGCAGGAGGCGCTCGCCAAAGATCGAATGCGACAGGCCAAGCGATGACAGCAGGATGAAAAGGTTCATCTCGGCAATGCCCAGTTCTATGTGTTGGCCCTCCGGCGAGAAGGTCCAGTTGAAGGTCGACGGAATCTTTTCCGCCTTAAACAGGTCGGCCATCTTCTCCTTGGCAAACAAGCCGCGACGATTTACCCACGCACCCAGATTGGTCGACACTGTGACGTCAGGCGACGTAGTGACGATACGGCGGGCAAAGTCCGCGTCCGACTTGGCGATCTCGTGCATCAGCAACCCGAAACCCTGCTGCGTCGACATCGATGGCTGTGCACCGAACGTCAATTCCGCTGGGACGTCAACGGTGCCGGCAATATAGCGTCGAGCACCTTTCTGAACGAACGGCACCGCCGACAGGAACGCCCGCAACTCCTCCTCGTCGACATCGAGACCCTCGAAAGGTTCCCATTCACGCGCTTTGCGAATGCCCATGGACGAACGAAGCATATCAACTTGAGCCGGCGTTAGCAGGCCGGAGTGGTTGTCCTTGTGGCCGGCCAGCGGCAGGCCGAAACCCTTGATGGTATATGCGATGAAGCAAACTGGCCGATCATGGGTGCGCGCTTCCGCGAACGCATCGAGGATGGATGGCAGATCGTGCCCGCCGAGATTGCTCATCAATTCGGCCAGTTGCGCGTCGCTGTGGCTTTCAATGAGGCCCGAAACAGGTCCCTGGTCGCCGAGATCGTCGAGCAGCCGCTTTCGCCACGCCACCCCCCCTTGGAATGTCAGAGCGGAATAAAGCTGGTTAGGGCATGTATCGATCCACTCACGCAGGCGAGCGCCACCGGGTTGGGCGAAAGCTGCCTGCTGCAACTTGCCATGCTTGAGCACCACGACATCCCAGCCGAAATTACGGAACATGGCCTCGAACTTCGACCACAGCCCTTCGCGAACAACTGCGTCGAGGCTTTGCCTATTGTAGTCGACCACCCACCAAGTGTTGCGCAGGTCGTGCTTCCAGCCCTCCAGCAAGGCTTCAAAGATATTACCCTCGTCCATCTCTGCGTCGCCGATCAAGGCGACCATCTTGCCCTCGGGCAGATCGTCGGCCCAGCCTTTGGCGTGGACATAGTCCTGCACCAGCGACGAAAACAGCGTGTGCGCCACGCCTAGCCCAACAGAGCCGGTGGAGAAGTCTACGTCGTCGATATCCTTCGTGCGCGAAGGATACGACTGAGCGCCGCTGTAAGCGCGAAAGTCCTTTATCTTCTCTAGCGTTTGCTCTCCGAGCAGATACTTGATGGCGTGGAAGATGGGGCTCGCGTGTGGCTTGACGGCGACACGGTCCTCGGGACGCAGCACAGAAAAGTAAAGCCCCGTCATGATGGTCGCGAGCGAGGCCGAAGATGCTTGGTGGCCGCCGACTTTAAGCCCGTCCTCGCCGGCCCGAAGATGGTTCGCGTTGTGGATCATCCATGTTGCCAACCAGAGCACTTTTTTCTCAAGGGCGGCAAGGATCGCGTCGTCAGCCATCGAAATACCTCTCGTTTGTGCCGGAACAATAGCGTAGGACCGATAGCGGCTGCGGCTATTTTTCGATCGCCAAGCGTCTGATTTTAGCTGACAATGCCATAAATTCCCGCATTGAAGATGATTTGAGGCAGATTTAGGATGGACAGGATCGACCGCAAAATCATTCAGGCGCTGCAGATGGACGGCAAGATGACCGTGGCTGACCTCTCCGAACGCGTCGGCCTTTCGCCGTCGCCATGCGCGCGACGCGTGCGACACCTCGAACGCTCTGCCGTCATCAAGGGCTACGTCGCGGTGATTGATCAAACTAAGGTCGGTTTGCCCATCAGCGCCTTCGCCTCGATCAAACTGGAACGCCAGCGCGAGGAGGATCTTGATCGCTTCGCCGAGGCTGTCGCTCATTGGCCGGAGGTAGTGGACTGCTATCTCATGACGGGCCAGCGGGACTATCTTATGCGCATTGTCGCCCACGATTTGGAGGCCTATGAACGTTTCTTGAAGCAGAAACTCACCCGCCTAGACAATGTCGCTTCAATCGAGACGAGCTTCGCGCTAGGCCAAGTGAAAAGATCGGAAATCCTTCCGCTGGAATAGCGGGGCGCTCCGTATAGAGCTAAAGATGAAGGGGGCTCGAAAAAAGAGCCAGGCATCGCGCCCGTCTGGATAGGTCGCTGTCGCTGCAAACCATCCGAAGGTGGTCTTTTTGACTTCTCACGATCGGCTCGGGGACCGAATCATTCGTTTGTCTGGATCAAATGGGGAAGCCTTCGACCGCTAGGTTTCGATGTTCATCGAACTGTTTTCGTCGCGGGCGCATCTTGCGCGGTTCCCTGGACGCAACAAAATGGGCTGGCAATGTCTTCTTGACGGCGATGCTAGTCACAACGAGTGCTTATTAATGGCCCTTCTTATCCAGGACGCGCCTTGGTCCCGAGCACGATCTTCAATCAGCAAATGGCATAAGGCAGCACTGAGCGAACATCCGGATCGATGCGGAGCCGCCGCTTTAGTGGCGGCACTGCGCGCTGGCCGCAGTTCACCCGCTCGCAGATACGACAGGAGATGCCGATCGGTTGGAAGCCGGCGCGGCTTGCCAGGTTGAGGCCGTCGGCATAGACGAAGTCGTCGGCATGCGAGACCTCGCAGCCCAGCGTGATCGCGTAGCGCCGCTGGGGCGCGGCAAAGCCGCCGCTGCGCTTGGAAATCTCCGTGGCGATGGACAGATAGCGCGCGCCGTCCGGCATCTCGGCGAGCTGGCGCACCATGCGACTCGGGGTCTCGAAGGCTTCGTAAGCATTCCACAACGGACAGGCCGCGCCGTAGCGCGCAAATTGCAGTTTCGCGGCGCTATGGCGCTTGGTGATGTTGCCGGCCCTGTCGATACGGGCGAAGAAGACGGGCACCCCCTTCTGCCCCGGCCGTTGCAAGGTGGAGAGCCGGTGCGCCACCTGCTCGAGACTGGCGCCGAAACGAGTTGCCAGCAATTCTATATCGTGCCGCACTTCCTTCGCTGCGGCGAGAAAGCGCCCGTAGGGCAACACCAGCGCCCCGGCGAAATAATTGCGGAGCCCGATGCGGCAGATGTCGCCTGCGTCGGAGGTGCGGAAGCCGGCACGAGCGATGATCGCGTCGACCTCCGTCCGTCGCTCCAGCGAAGCAATCTGGAAAGCGAGCTGGAAGGCGCGCGAGGCGCTATCCAGATTGGGACTGAGATAGAGCACCCTGGCCTTGCCGTCATAGCGACGCAAATTCTCACTGCCCTCATCCGAACTCGCGACGCGCACACTGTGGCGTCTTTCCAAGTGTGCCAGCATGGCGGTAATACCGTCCTTCTCGCCGATCAGCAGATCGCTCGCAAGGCTCTCGGCGGCCATATCCAGGTCGTCGATGTAATTGTCTACGAAATGAAAGAAGTCGCGCACCTCCTCGTAAGGGGTCGGCTCGGAAAAGCTGTCGGTGCGCACCATCTGGTCATCGATGCTTGCGAGTTGCTCGCTGTTGCGCCGGTATGCCTGATGGCTGTGATCCGGCGTGCAAAATTGACCCCTTAGCTGGGAGGATCGGCGTCCAAAATTGACCCCCCTCATTCAGTGGATCAGCACCCATCCGTTTGTGTTTGCGAACGGATGGAGAGGGGATGAAGTCAGTGGATACGATCGCCCGGGTCCGGCGCGCGTTCTATGTTCAGGGCTGGTCGCTGAAGCGGATCAGCCGGGATCTGCATGTGTCGCGCAACACGGTGCGACGGATATTGCGGTCGAACGAGACGTCGTTCTCCTACGAGCGTGAGCATCAGCCGAAGCCGAAGATCGGGCCGTGGCAGGTGCAACTGGATGCACTGCTGGACAGCAATGACGCGAAGGCGAAGCGGGAGCGCCTGACGCTGGTGCGCATCTACGAGGAGCTTTGCGCGCTCGGCTATGAGGGCAGCTACGATGCTGTCCGGCGGCATGCAAAGAGCCGGGACACGGCGCGGGGTGCGGCAATGGCTGAGGCCTATGTGCCGTTGTTCTTCGCGCCGGGCGAGGCCTACCAGTTCGACTGGAGCCACGAGATCGTCCTGATCAACGGCGTGACGGTGACCGTGAAGGTCGCCCATGTCCGGCTCTGCCACAGCCGCATGATGTTCGTGCGCGCCTATCCGCGGGAGACGCAGGAGATGGTGTTCGATGCCCATGACCGGGCGTTCGCCTTCTTCGGCGGCACCTGCACGCGCGGCATCTATGACAACATGAAGACGGCGGTGGAGACGGTCTTTGTCGGCAAGGAGCGGCAATACAATCGCCGCTTCCTGCAGATGTGCAGCCACTATCTGGTGCAGCCGGTGGCCTGTACCCCGGCATCGGGCTGGGAGAAGGGGCAGGTCGAGAACCAGGTCGGGCTGGTGCGCGAGCGCTTCTTCACGCCGCGGCTGCGCTTCCGGAGCTACGAGGAGATGAACGCCTGGCTGCTCGACAAGTGCGTCGCCTGGGCCAAGGCCCACCGCCATGTCGATCAGCCGGAGCGCACGATCTGGGATGTGTTCGAGGAGGAGCGCGACAAGCTGGTCGGCTATCGCGGTCCCTTCGACGGCTTCCACTGCGTTTCCGCTTCGGTCTCGAAGACCTGCACCGTGCGCTTCGACAACAACAAATACTCGGTGCTCTCGACGGCAGTTGGTCGCCCGGTCGAGATCCAGGCCTATGCCGACCGTATCGTCATCCGCCAGGACGGCACCATCGTCGCCGAGCATGCCCGCAGCTTCGGCCGCGGCGAGACGGTCTATAATCCATGGCACTACGTTCCGGTCCTGGCCCGCAAGCCCGGAGCACTGCGCAATGGCGCGCCGTTCCAGGGTTGGGATCTGCCGCCGGCGATGGAGCGGGTGCGTCGTCGGCTGAAGGCTGCCGACGATGGCGACCGGCAGATGGTGCTGATCCTGACGGCGGTGCTATCGGACGGGCTCGATACGGTTGAGGCCGCCTGCCAACAGGCGCTCGCCGAGAACGTCTGCTCGTCGGCCGTCGTTCTCAACATCCTGGCTCGCCGCCGTGATCCGGCACCGGCCGTCACTATCCTCACACCCGATGCGCTTCGCCTGCGCCACGAGCCGCAGGCCGATTGCGCCCGCTACGACAGCCTCAGGAGGGCAAGCTGATGGAACGAACCGAAGTTCTAGATCTGATGGGCACGCTAAAGCTCTACGGCATGCGCGGAGCCTATGACGAGGTCATGGCCACCGCCATCAAGCGCCAGCACGAGCCGCCCAGGATCGTCGGCGACCTGCTGTCGGCCGAGATCGCCGAGAAGCAGGCCCGCTCCATCAAATACCAGCTCACCGTCGCCAAGCTGCCGCTGGCCAAGGACATCGAAGACTTCGACTTCACCGATACGCCCGTCAACGAGGCGCTGGTCCGCGACCTCGCTACCGGCACCTTCATCGCCGACCAGCGCAACGCCGTCCTCATCGGCGGCACCGGAACCGGCAAGTCGCACCTCGCCATCGCGATTGCCCGGGCGCTCATCCGCAACGGAGCGCGTGGGCGCTTCTTCAACGTCGTCGATCTGGTCAATCGGCTCGAGACCGAGCACCGTGCCGGCAAGCAGGGACGCACCGCCGATTACCTCACCCGTCTCGACTTCGTGGTGCTCGATGAGCTCGGTTATCTGCCCTTCGCCCAGGCCGGCGGACAGCTGCTCTTCCATCTCATCAGCCGGCTCTACGAACGGACCTCGATCATCGTCACCACCAATCTCGCCTTCGGCGAATGGCCCGCCGTCTTCGGTGACGCCAAAATGACGACCGCGTTGCTCGACCGTCTTACCCACCACTGCGAGATCATCGAGACCGGCAACGAATCCTGGCGCTTCAAAAGCCGCTCTCAAAGCTAAAGCCGACGAGCCTAACCAACGCGCCCGACCGGGCTGCGCAACCCCGACCAGCTCCACCCGGTCGGGCGCTCACCGCCGAGCGTTACAAGGGGGTCAAAATTGGACGCCGATCGAGGGTCAGTTTTGCGCGCCGATTGACAATCCGCACGGCCCGCAAACTCGGCATAGCGACCGTGGCAGTCTATTCAGATGCCGACCGCGAGGCACTGCATGTGAAGATGGCGGACGAAGCCGTACGTATCGGCCCGGCGCCTTCCAGCCAGTCCTATCTCGTCATCGACAGGATATTGGAGGCGGCCAAGACCACCGGCGCGGACGCCATTCATCCCGGCTACGGTTTCCTCTCGGAAAACTCCAATTTCGCCGAAGCGCTTAAGGCTGCCGGTGTTGCCTTCATCGGCCCGCCGCCGGTCGCCATCGAGGCAATGGGCGACAAGATTACATCCAAGAAGATCGCCGCCTCGGCCGGCGTGTCAACGGTTCCCGGGCACATGGGACTGATCGCCGACGCCGAGGAGGCAGCCAAGATTTCGAGCGAGATTGGCTATCCCGTCATGATCAAGGCTTCGGCGGGCGGCGGCGGTAAGGGCATGCGCATCGCCTGGAATGACGCCGAGGCGCGTGAGGGTTTCCAGTCGTCGAAGAACGAGGCGAAATCGTCCTTCGGCGACGATCGCATCTTCATTGAGAAATTCGTCACGCAGCCGCGTCACATCGAAATCCAGGTGCTGGGCGACCAGCACGGCACGCTCCTCTATCTCGGCGAGCGCGAATGCTCTATCCAGCGCCGCAACCAGAAGGTCATTGAGGAGGCGCCTTCGCCTTTCCTCGACGCCGCGACGCGCAAGGCGATGGGCGAACAGGCGGTGGCGCTCGCAAAGGCGGTAGGCTATTTCTCAGCTGGAACCGTCGAGTTCATCGTCGACGGCAGCCGTAAATTCTACTTCCTCGAAATGAACACGCGCCTCCAGGTCGAGCATCCGGTGACCGAGTTGATCACCGGCTTAGACCTTGTCGAGGAGATGATCCGCGTCGCCGCCGGCGAACGCTTGCGGATGACCCAGGACGACGTCAAGCTGACTGGCTGGGCGGTTGAAAGCCGGCTCTACGCCGAGGACCCGTACCGCAGCTTCCTGCCGTCGATCGGCCGCTTGACCCGCTATCAGCCGCCGCTCGAAGGAAAGCGCGAAGACGGCACGGTGGTGCGCAATGACACCGGCGTTTTCGAAGGCGGCGAGATCTCAATGTATTACGATCCGATGATAGCCAAGCTCTGCACATGGGCGCCAGACCGACTCGCCGCCATCGAGGCCATGTCCAAGGCGCTCGACGACTTCGAAGTCGACGGAATCGGCCACAACCTGCCCTTCCTGTCAGCGGTGATGGAGCATCCGCGTTTCCGCGAGGGGCGTATCACCACCGCTTTCATCGCCGAGGAGTTTCCGGACGGGTTTACCGGCGTGCATCCGGTAGGGAACGCGGCGCGCCGCCTCGCTGCGGTCGCGGCCTTCCTCAATCTGCGCCAGCAGAAGCGCAGCGTGCTGATTTCGGGCGCGCTCGCCAACCATCCGCGCAAGGTCGGCCGCGAATGGGTGGCGACGCTACGCGACTTCTCCTTTGCGCTTTCTACGCGCGAGGAAGGAGGCAAGTTGACTGCCAGCTTCGACGACGGCGTCACGCACACTGTGTCGAGCGACTGGCTGCCCGGCCGCAGCCATGCCACGTTCCTTGTCGACGGAGTGGCGGTCGGCGTGAAAACGGCCGCCTCCGGCGGCGGCTGGCGCTTGCGCCAAGGCGGCATTGACGAGATCGTTCATGTGCGCAGCCCACGTGTAGCCGAGCTTGCCGGGCTGATGCCGAAAAAACAGCCGCCGGACACCTCAAAGATGTTGCTCTGTCCGATGCCCGGCGTCGTCACCACCATCACGGTTGGAGAGGGTGAAACCGTCGAGGCGGGCCAAGCGCTGGCGACGGTCGAGGCCATGAAGATGGAAAACGTACTGCGAGCCGAGCGTCGCGGCGTCGTCAAGCGGGTCGCTGCGCAAGCCGGCGAGAGCTTGGCGGTGGACGAACTGATCATTGAGTTCGAGTGACCATGGCCGACAAGTCCGATCTTGACGCATGGAAAGCGCTTGCGGAACGCGAGTTGAAGACTTCGCACGATGCCCTGGTCTGGCAGACGCCGGAAGGCATCGACGTCAAGCCGCTTTACACGCAAACCGATCTCGAAGGCATCGGGCACCTGGATACCATGCCCGGCCTGAAGCCGTTCCTCCGCGGGCCGCGCGCCACCATGTACGCCGGCCGACCTTGGACGATCCGGCAGTATGCGGGCTTCTCGACGGCAGAGGAATCCAACGCCTTCTACCGCAAGGCGCTGGCTGCCGGCCAGCAGGGCGTCTCCGTCGCCTTCGATCTTGCGACCCACCGCGGCTATGACAGCGACCATCCTCGCGTCGAGGGCGATGTCGGCAAGGCGGGCGTGGCGATCGATTCCGTCGAGGACATGAAGATCCTGTTCGAGGCCATCCCGCTCGAAAAGATCTCCGTCTCGATGACTATGAATGGTGCGGTGATCCCGATCCTTGCCAGTTTCATTGTGGCCGGCGAAGAGCAAGGCGTGCCGCGCGCCAAGCTGTCCGGGACCATCCAGAACGACATCCTTAAGGAGTTCATGGTCCGCAACACCTACATCTACCCGCCGGAACCCTCGATGCGGATCATCGCCGACATTGTCGAGTACACCGCCAGGGAGATGCCGAAGTTCAATTCAATCTCGATCTCGGGCTACCACATGCAAGAGGCCGGGGCGACGCTTGTGCAGGAACTCGCCTTCACGTTGGCCGACGGGCGTGAATATGTGCGCGCCGCCCTAAATAGAGGGCTCGATGTCGACGATTTCGCCGGCCGACTATCCTTCTTCTTCGCCATCGGCATGAACTTCTTTATGGAGGTCGCCAAGCTGCGCGCCGCACGACTCCTGTGGACCCGCATTATGGAGGAGTTCGAGCCGAAGAAGGCCGCGTCGCTGATGCTGCGCACCCACTGCCAAACGTCAGGCGTCTCGCTGCACGAGCAAGACCCGTACAACAACGTCGTCCGCACCGCCTATGAGGCACTGTCGGCAGTGCTCGGCGGCACGCAGTCGCTGCACACCAACGCGCTCGACGAAGCAATAGCCCTGCCGACCGAGTTCTCGGCTCGAATCGCCCGCAACACGCAATTGATCCTGCAGCACGAGACCGGTGTGACTAGAGTCGTCGATCCGCTGGCCGGCTCCTATTACGTCGAAAGCCTGACCAGAGATCTCGGCGAAAAGGCTTGGGCGCTGATCGAGGAGGTCGAGGCTATGGGCGGCATGACCAAGGCGGTAGCCACTGGCCTGCCCAAGCGGTTGATCGAGGAGGCCGCAACGCGCCGCCAGGCCGCCGTCGACCGGGGCGATGAGGTCATCGTCGGCGTCAACAAATACCGCATTGAGAGCGAGGACGCTCTCGAAAGCCGGGACATCGATAACGCCGCCGTCCGCCTTTCGCAGATCACCCGGCTGGGCATGACCCGGCGCCATCGCGATCCGGTGCGTGTCGAGGCCGCGCTGGCGGCGCTTGAAGCAGTCGCGCGCACAGGCGACGGAAACCTTCTGGAGGGGGCGGTGGAAGCCGCCCGCGCCCGCGCGAGCGTTGGCGAGATGTCCGACGCCCTGCGCCGCGTGTTCGGCGATCATGTGGCCGTGCCGCAGGTGGTGCGCAAGGTCTATGGAGAAGCCTATCGCGACGAGCCGGAGTTCCTTACGTTAGTGTCTCGGCTGTCCGATTTTTCCGCAACGCTCGGCGAGAAGCCGAAGCTTATGGTCGTCAAGCTCGGGCAAGACGGTCACGACCGCGGCGCCAAGATCATTGCGTCAGCCTTCGGTGACATCGGCTTCGAGGTTATCGCGGGTCCATTGTTCCAAACCCCAGACGAGGCGGCTGAGCTTGCTGCAAAGAACAAGGTGCACGTCGTCGGCATGTCGTCTCTGGCGGCCGCCCACAAGACGCTTGCGCCAAAATTGGTCGAGGCTCTGAAGGCGCGCGGCGTTGGCGATATCGTCGTCGTTGTCGGTGGTGTCGTGCCGCGGCAGGACTACCAATTCCTTCTCGACCACGGGGTCGCCGCCGTCTTCGGTCCCGGCACCAATGTGCTGGATGCAGCAAGCGGCGTACTCGACCTGATGCAGGGCAAGCGCCGCAATCGATAGTTCATTTCGAACAAACCCGGTATTTTCAGGAGGTAGAGAATGGCGAAAAATGTTGTCTTCGTTTCAGGCGCGCGAACAGCAATCGGCTCGTTCGGGCGGACGCTCAACGATGTACCGGCAACCCGTCTCGGAACGGTCGCCATCAATTCGGCTGTAGAACGGGCCGGCATCGAAAAATCGCGCGTTGGCCATGTGGTCATGGGAAATGTCATCCACGGCGAGCCGCGCGACGCTTATCTCTCACGCGTGGCCGCATTGGAAGCTGGCCTCTGCAAGGAAGTCGCCTGACTTACTTTGAACCGGCTGTGTGGCTCGGGCCTTCAGGCAATCATCTCGGCCGCACAGACAATCATGCTGGAGGATACCGACTGTGCCGTAGCGGGGGGCGCAGAAAGCATGAGCCGAGGCGGCTATCTGCTTCCGGCGCTGCGAGACGGGCAACGGCTGGGCGATACGAGCGCGATCTGGTCTGCCCCCCTTGAAGTGGTCCTCAATTAGGTATGGCTTTTGAGCCTTTTGAGGAGTGCAGAGATGGCCCGGAAACGGCACACAGCAGAAGAGATTGTTGCGAAGCTGCGTCAGGTTGACGTGCTGGCATCGCAGGGGCGTCCGGTCGCGGAAGCGGTTCGGTCGATAGGCGTGACGGAAGTTACATCCTACCGGTGGCGCCAGGAATATGGTGGCCTGAAAGGCGACCAGGTAAAGCGGCTGAAAGAGCTCGAGGCCGAGAACACCAGGCTTCGTCGAGCGATCTCGGATCTGACGCTGGACAAGATGATCCTGGCCGAGGCTGCCCGGGGAAACTACTAAGCCCCGCGCGTCGCCGTTCCTGCGTGGATCATGTGGTTGCCGAACTTGGCGTGTCCGAGCGACGGGCTTGCCTGGTTCTAGGCCAGCATCGATCGACGCAGCGCAAAATCTCCACGAGATCCGACGATGAAGCGGGACTGACCGCCGACATCGTCGCGCTCGCCACCCAGTATGGCCGCTACGGCTATCGTCGCATCACGGCGATGCTGCATCGAGCGGGCTGAGCGGTGAACCGCAAGCGGGTCGAGAGTATCTGGCGACGCGAGGGGCTGAAGGTTCCGCACAAGTAGCCCAAGCGCGGGCGGCTATGGTGCAACGAGAACTCCTGCATCCGGCTTCGCCCGCAACATCCCAACCATGTCTGGTCCTACGACTTCGTTCAGGACCGCACCCACAACGGAAGGAGCTTCCGAGTGCTCAATGTAATCGACGAGTTCACCCGGGAATGCCTGACGATCGGGATCGGCCGCAAGCTGAAAGCCGTCGACGTGATCGACACGCTCTCGGACCTGTTCATCCTGCGCGGGGAAATGAAACAAATTCTTAGAGGCAATATTTCTTATTGTATTTGCTAGACGTATTACTGGGGCCGGAACAAGAGCTGTGCAGAATCTTGCGCTAAGGTCGAACGGATAGTGAACGCCCGGATGTTCGCTGTGGATACGCCATTTGCCTCCTGTACCGTTAGGCCGCTTTGGACAGAGGCTTGGCCACTACCGTTTTGGAGTGGAGTGGAAAGTGGCCCGACGAGCGCTTCTCAAAGAACTCGAGCGAAAGACGTTATTCGACATTCCGGTCGATGAAGACAGTCTGATCAGCCACTATTCTCTTTCACCGGCCGATTTGCTGGAAATCCAGCTACGGCGGCGCGAACACAATCAGCTCGGCTTCGCGATCCAACTCTGCTTGATGCGCCACCCCGGCCGGCCACTGTTGGCTAACGAGGTTCCGCCGAAAGCGATGCTCGACTATGTTGCCGAGCAAGTAGGCGCAAGCTCGACCGCATTCAGGCTGTATGCCCGTCGTGAGGAGACCCGCAGCAATCACATTGCTCACCTCCTGGGTTATCTGCAGAAGCGAAACGCAACAGCCGAAGATCGGCGTGCCGCATTGCTGTCGGCAATCGAGATGGCCTCAACAACAGACGCCGGTACTTCGATTGCTGGCGCCATTGTGGCGGAGCTCCGCAATCGAAATTCGCTGCTCCCGGCGGCCAATATTATCGAGCGGATGGGGCTCGCGGCTCGCGCTATCGCTCGTCGGCGGGCGGAAAAGACCCTGATCGAAGGCATTTCGTCTGATAGGCTACAAGACCTCGACCGTCTTCTGGAGGTTGACCCAACAATCGGGCAGACGCGCTTTCATTGGCTGCGATCGGCGCCAGAAGCGCCGGGTGCATCCAACCTGGTCGGACTGACTGAACGGATTGCATTCCTGCGGACGCTGGAGATCGACCCGAAATTTCAAGCGCGCATATCTTCGGGACGTTGGGATCAGATGATCCGCGAAGGCAACGCCACGCCGGCATGGCTGGCCAACGACTTCAACGCAAGTCGCCGTCACGCTCTGATCGTGGCTCAAGCAATCAAACTCGGCCAGAAGCTCACCGATGATGCTGTAACGATGTTCATCAAGCTCATGGGTCGGCTGTTCTCGCAAGCCAACAGCCGCAAGAAACAGCGGCATATTGAAGGTCGTACGGACACCGCCAAGGCGCTGCGCATGTTCCTCGACACGATCACTGCCCTGCAATCCGCGAACGATTATGGCCGGAACGCACTGGAGGTTCTTGATCAGGAAGTTGGTTGGCATCGGCTGCTCCGAATGAAGCCTGAACTTGAGTCGATGGTCGAGGTCAACGAGGCACCACCCCTGACCGTGGCAGCCGAACAATATGCGACCGTCAACAAGTACGCCGGCGTCTTCCTGCAGGCATTCACGTTCCGCTCGGCGCGCCGCTATGACCCGCTTCTTGCCGCGGTCGGGGTCCTGAAACGGCTCTATTCGGAGAAGCGTCGGACATTGCCGGAGGCCGTCCCAGTCACCCACCTCAGCCAAGCTGATCGGAAGCTGATCTTCGGGCAGGAAAGACCTGATCGCCGCCTCTATGAGATTGCAACACTAGCGGCATTGAGAGACCGGCTTCGATCAGCGGACATCTGGGTCGACGGCAGTCGATCCTTCCGACCGATTGACGAGCATTTGATGCCGCGATCAACGTTCATCACCATGAAGGAGCAGGATCGCCTCGGACTGGGCGTACAGGGCGATGCCGCCGAGTGGCTAGCCGAAGCGCGGCAAATGCTCGACTTCAACCTGAAGCGACTGGCGCATAGAGCGCGGTCCGGAAAGCTCGAAGGTGTTCGTCTTGAAGGGGGAACGTTGATCGTCACGCCGAATGCCGGTGAGGTGCCGGCGGCGGCCGAAGAATTGAACGCCGAGATCAGCGAGCTCTATCCGCTTGTCGAGGTGCCGGACCTCCTACGAGAAGTGCACGAGTGGACCGGCTTCGCCGATCATTTCACGCATGTTCGCACGGGTGACAACCCAAGGAATGTCTCGGCCATGCTGGCGGGCGTTCTGGCGGATGCGACCAACCTCGGGCCGAAGCGGATGGCGAGCGCGTCCAAGGGGATCAGCGCACACCAGATCGGCTGGATGCGCACATTCCATGCCCGTTCAGAGACTTATCGCGCGGCTCAGGCGTGCGTGACAGATGCGCATGCCCGGCACCCGCATTCCCGACTTTGGGGCGACGGAACGACATCTTCGTCGGATGGCCAATTCTTCCGCGCAAGCGACCGTGCCGCCAAGCGCGGAGATATCAACTTGCACTACGGCAGCGAGCCCGGATCGAAGTTCTACAGCCACCTGTCCGACCAGTACGGCTATTTCAGTATCCTGCCGATCAGTCCGACCGAAAGCGAGGCCGCCTATGTACTCGACGGGCTTTTCGATCAGGACACGGTCCTCGATATCCAAGAGCACTTCACCGACACCGGCGGCGCCAGCGATCACGTGTTCGGATTGTTCGCCTTGATCGGCAAACGCTTCGCACCTCGGTTACGCAATCTCAAAGATCGGAAGTTCCACACGTTCGAGAAGGGCGACGCATACCCGGCACTGTCGAATCACATCGGAGCACCGATCAACACCACGCTCATTCTCGACCACTGGGACGATCTGCTTCACCTGGCAGCGTCGATCACGACGCGATCCGTCGTGCCGTCGACCATCCTGAAGAAGCTCTCGGCATCGCCAAAGGAGAGCCAACTCGCCAGGGCGCTGCGGGAACTCGGTCGCATCGAGCGATCCCTCTTCATGATCGAATGGTACTCAAGTCCGTCATTGCGCCGGCGCTGCCAAGCCGGTCTCAACAAAGGCGAGGCGGCACACAAGCTCAAGCGTGCCGTCTTCTTCCATGAGCGGGGCGAAATCCGCGATCGGTCGTTCGAAAGCCAGGCGTTTCGCGCATCAGGCTTGAACCTCGTCGTCAGCGCGATCGTCCATTGGAATACAGTTTACATAGAGCGGGCGGTTACCCATTTGCGCAGTGCACGTCGCGAGATTCCGGATCATCTACTGAAGCACATCTCGCCGTTGAGTTGGGAGCACATCAACCTGACCGGCATCTACACTTGGGACGCGGAACATCAAATGCCTGAAGGATTCCGATCGCTAAGACTTCCGACCCCAATCCGTCGAGCAGCATAGAGTTCACGATCCGTTCGCTCTTAGCGCAAGATTTTGAACAGCTCTTGTCCCGACCCCATGTAGCACGGCCCATTGTCGGAAAGCAGACGCGGGCGCTGACGCACCGTCGCCCGATGACAGCCCGATGCTGTGAGCGCCAGGTTCAGCGTGTCGGTGACGTCCTCGGCCTTCATGGTGGTACACAGCTTCCAGGCGATGATGTAGCGGGAGAAGTCGTCGAGAATGGTGGAGAGGTAGAACCAGCCCCAGCCGATGACCTTCAGATAGGTGAAGTCGGTCTGCCAGAGTTGGTTGGGCGCCGTGGTCTTGTCCCTGAACTCGTCGGCGGCCTTGATCCCGATGAAGGCCGGACTGGTGATCAGGTCGTGCGCCTTGAGCAGGCGATAGACGGATGCTTCCGACACAAAATAGCTTTGAGTGTCGGTGAACGTCACGGCCAATTCCCGGGGCGACAGCTCCGGCTTGTCCAGGGCAAGGTCGACGATCCGATCCCGCACAGGCTCGGGAATGCGGTTCCACACCCGGCCAGGCCGTGGGCTACGATCCTGGAGCGCATCGACGCCGCCCGTCAGGAAACGATCATACCAGCGGTGGAAGGTAGCGCGCGGGATGCCGAGTTTTTCCAGTGTGCGACGCGCCGGCAAGTGGGATCGCTCGACGATCTGGATGATCTCGAGCTTCTCTGAGGCGGGGTATCTCATTCGTCGTCGCCCCCATCCGCGATCATGCTTTTTTTAAGCAGCCGCAGCTCCAGCGCCTGTTCGGCGACGACTTCCTTCAGATCGCGGGCTTCCTTGCGAAGCACCTTCACCTCATCGGTGGTGGCTGCGCGCGCCGTGTCACCCGCCAGCCGCTTCTTGCCGGCTTCCAGGAATTCCTTCGACCAATTGTAATACAGGCTCTCCGCGATGGCTTCCCGGCGGCACAGGGCCGCGATCGACTCCTCGCCGCGAAGCCCCTCCAGCACGATACGGATCTTCTCCTCCGCGCCATACTGCTTGCGGGTTACCCGGCGGATGTCCTTGATCACCGTCTCCGCTGACGGCTTCTGCGTCCCGGCTTTCTGTCTCATCGTCGTTCCTCTGAAAGGCTACGATGAACCAGAAATCCTCCTCTCTCAATTAGCCCAATTCTGTCTCATCGGTGCTGACGCCGGACACTCAAAAACCCTGACGACGGACAATGATTACCACCTTTGACTTGCTCGTTGCCGTCTTGAGTTGGCCCGGGATACTGGCTCTATCAGGCCGATTCTGACGCGGGCCGGAACGAACCTTCGTTGCACTGACCACGCGGCAAGGCTCTAGACGGCGGCTCATTCATCTGGATGCTAAAGGAGCGGCCGGTATAACTGTTTCGGGCGCCTGCCGGGCAGACGCCCAGTCGACCAAGAGGGCATCAATATGAGGGAGAGGACATTGAGCGTCGACGATAGCGAGATAGTTCAGCGGATCAGAGCAAATTTTGAGAGGCAAGGCCTGATGCGCACGATGGGGGCGAAGCTGGGCTCCGCCGTGCTGGGCCAGGTCGAGCTCGCTCTGACGCCGCATGCCGAAATTTCCCAGCAGAACGGATTTGTCCATGGAAGCGCGCTGGGCGCCCTGGCCGAGAGCGCTGTCGCGTTGTCTGCCCTGAGCCTCATGCCCCCCGATAGAGGCGTCTTCACGACCGAGTACAATATAAATTTCCTCGCTCCCGCCCAGGGCGACCGGATCATCGCTCGGGGAAAGGTAGCTAAAACCGGCCGCACCTTGACATTCTGCCAATGCGAGGTCCTTTCGGAACGCGACGGGCAGGAGCAGCTTATTGCCCTGTTTACGGCAACGCTCGTCGCTGTGGAGGGTCGCGACGGGATTCTTGGCTAACTCACCGCAGTTAGGCCAAACTGGACTCAAAGATTTGGTCGCGATATCGTTCAATCTCGTCGCTGGAGCTTCATGACACTAGGGAGCCGTTTGCGTAACGAATTTGGTAACGAGATAGGCGTTGATTGCCTCTGATCCGCCCTCGGTGCCGTAGCCCGAATCCTTGATGCCGCCGAAGGGCACTTCGGGAAGGGCGAGGCCGTTGTGATTGATCGTGGTCATGCCCGCCTCGATACGTAGGCCGATCTGGTTGGCCGTATCGGCCGAGCCGGTGAAGGCGTAGGAGGCGAGGCCGAACGGCAGGCGGTTGGCCTCGTCGATCGCCTCGTCAAGCGTGGTGAACGAGCTGAACACGGCGACGGGGCCGAACGGCTCCTCGTTCATGATGCGCGCTTCCTTCGGCACGTTGGACAGCACGGTCGGTTCGAAGAAGTTGCCCTTGTTGCCGATGCGGCGGCCGCCGGTCTTCAGCTCCGCGCCGTGCTCGACGGCGTCGTTGACCAGCGCCTCCAGTGCCGGGATGCGGCGCTCGTTGGCAAGCGGGCCCATCTCGATGCCGGCTTCCATGCCGTTGCCGACCTTCACCGCCCTGGCGGCCTCGGTGAAGGACCCGACCACCTTGTCGTAGACGCTGTCCTGCACGAGGAACCGCGTCGGCGACACGCACACCTGCCCCGCATTGCGGAACTTCGACATCGCCATCACCTTCACGGCCTTGTCGACGTCGGCGTCGCCGAAGATGATCGCCGGCGCGTGGCCGCCGAGCTCCATGGTCGAGAGCTTCATGTGCTGCGCGGCAAGGGCCGCAAGCTGCTTGCCCACCGGCGTCGAGCCGGTGAAGGAGATCTTGCGGATCACCGGATGCGGGATGAGATATTCGGAAATCTCCGCCGGCACGCCGTAGACGAGGTTGACGACGCCAGCCGGGATGCCGGCATCGACGAAGGCGCGGATCAGCTCGGCCGGCGAGGCCGGCGTTTCTTCAGGCGCCTTGACGATGATCGAGCAGCCTGCGGCGACCGCGGCGGACAGCTTGCGCACCACCTGATTGATCGGAAAATTCCACGGCGTGAAGGCGGCGACCGGGCCGACCGGCAGCTTGATCGCCATCTGGGTCACGCCGGCGACGCGCGCGGGAATGATCTGGCCGTATGTGCGGCGCGCTTCCTCGGCGAACCAGTCGATGACGTCGGCGCCGGCCAGCACCTCGTCCTTCGCCTGATCGAGCGGCTTGCCCTGCTCGCGCGTCATCATCACGGCGATCTGTCCTGCGCGCTCGCGCAGGATGTCGGCTGCCTTGCGCATCAGCTTCGAGCGCTCGAAGGCCGACGTCGCGCTCCATACCTTGAAGCCCCTGTCGACCGCCGCCAGCGCTGCGTCGAGATCGGCCCTGGTCGCGTGCGCGACCTTGCCGATGACCTCGCCGGTGGCCGGGTCGAGGACGTCGATCGTCAACCCTTCGACGCCGTCACGCCATTCGCCATCAATAAACAAGCGCGTGTCACGATAGTCGGAGAAGGTCGTAGACATGGGATGCAAACTTTCAGTATTGGCCAGGGTGGAGATAGATTCCGGAGATTGAGTGGCTCGGCGATGCGCCAGAGGACCTTCGAATAGCTGATCAGGGTCGAATGCGATCACAATCCCTTTCTCAACCATTTCTGTATGACGCCGACGATGCCCTCGCGGAAGAGGAGGACGCAAACAACAAACGTGACACCCTGGATGACGGTGACCCAAGCACCCATTGTCGCTAGGTAGTTCTGCATGGTGACGATGACTGCAGCGCCGACGATCGGGCCGAACACGGTGCCCATGCCGCCGATCAGCGTCATCAGCACCACCTCGCCCGACATCGACCAATGCACGTCGGTCAGTGAGGCGAGCTGGAAGACGATCGCCTTGGTGGCGCCGGCAAGGCCCGCAAAGCCCGCCGACAGCACGAAGGTGGCGAGCTTGTAGCGGTTGACCCGGTAGCCGAGCGAGATAGCGCGCGGCTCGTTCTCGCGGATCGCCTTCAGAACCTGCCCGAAGGGCGAGTGGATGATGCGGTAGATCGCCAGCATACCGCCGAGTGCAATCGCCAGCACGACGAAGTAGAGCGTGAAGTCCGAGCGCAGGCTGAGCAGGCCGAACAGGTTGCCGCGCGGCACCGCCTGGATGCCATCCTCACCGCCGGTGAACGGCGCCTGCAACGAGAAGAAGAACACCATCTGGGCGAAGGCGAGCGTCACCATCGCAAAATAGATGCCCTGGCGGCGGATGGCGAGCGCGCCAATGGCGAGGCCCAGAAGCGCGGCTACGACGATGCCCGACAGGATCGCGAGTTCAGGCGGGAAACCCCAGACCTTGGCGGCATGGGCGGAAATGTAGCTCGCGCCGCCGAAATAGGCTGCATGGCCGAAGGAAAGCAGCCCCGTATAGCCGAGAAGCAGGTTGAAGGCACAAGCGAACAGCGCGAAGCACATCACCTTCATCAGGAAGACGGGATAGAGGAAAAAGGGCGCGACCAGCCCTGCGGCAAGCAGGGCGAGGAAGATCGCCGCATGGTGGCGCGGCATGCCTCCGCGGACCTGCTGAACGGCGATGCCAGTGGTCTCTGTCTCGACTGCAACGGACATCAGGCGGTCCTCCCGAACAGGCCGGCCGGCTTGACGAGCAGCACGATGGCCATGATGACGAAGATCACCACCGCAGAGCCTTCCGGATAGAACACTTTCGTTAGGCCCTCGATCAGTCCGAGCGAGAAACCGGTTATGATAGAGCCGAGGATTGAGCCCATACCGCCGATCACCACCACGGCGAAGACGACGATGATCAGGTCAGCGCCCATGTTCGGGTTGACCGAGTAGACCGGCGCGGCGAGCACGCCGGCAAAGGCGGCCAGCCCCACGCCGAAGCCGTAGGTGAGCGTGATCATGCGCGGTACGTTGACGCCGAAGGCTCCGACCAGGGTGGGGTTCTCGGTGGCGGCACGCAGATAGGCGCCAAGGCGGGTCTTCTCGATTACAAACCAGGTGGCGAAGCACACGATCAGCGAGGCCACCACCACCCAGCCTCGGTAGTTAGGCAAGAACATAAAGCCAAGATTCTGGCCGCCTGCGAGCTGCGGTGGGATCGAATACGGCAGGCCCGATATGCCGTAGGCGTTACGCAGCAGGCCCTGGATGATTAGAGCGAGGCCGAAGGTGAGCAGCAACCCATAAAGATGGTCGAGATGGTAGAGCCGCGCGATCATCAGCCGTTCGAGCACGATGCCGAATGCGCCGACCATAATCGGGACGATCAGCAGCGCCCACCAGTAACCGATGCCAAGATAGTTCAGCAGCATCCAGGCCACGAAGGCACCGAGCATGTACTGGGCGCCATGGGCGAAGTTGATGATGTTTAGAAGCCCGAAGATCACCGCCAGACCAAGCGAGAGGATGGCGTAGAACGACCCATTGATCAGACCTAGCAACAACTGCCCAAACAAGGTCTGTGGTGGGATTCCCAATAATTCGAACATCGCCTGGTCCCAGTCCTAATACTTCACGTACGCGGCGTGCCACGCAGCATCGTTCAAGGTGTCGGATCTCGTATTTGGGACGCGCCAGGTAATAGCAGCGCGTCCCGATTGCAAACTTCGCCGCTACTTGATCAGAGAGCAGCCGCCCTCTTCGATAGGACGAAAGGCTTCCGCTGCGGGAATGGTCGCGAGTTGCTTGTAATAATCCCACGGCCCTGTCGACTCTTCCGGAGTCTTGACCTGGAACAGGTACATATCGTGGATCTTGCGACCGTCGGCTCGAATCTCACCCTTGCCGAAAAGCGCATCCTCTGTCGGCGTTGCCTTCATATGCGCCATAACAGGTCCGCTTTCCTTGGTCTTCGTAGCCACAACCGAATTCAGGTAGTGCGTAATTGCGGAGTAAACGCCTGCATGAGCCATGGTTGGCATGGTACCGCCAAACTTCTCCCCGAAGCGCTTGGACCACTCGCGTGTGCCATCATTTTGATCCCAGTAGAACGCTTCCGTGAGCACCAGGCCCTGTGCCGCATCAAGACCGAGAGCATGCACGTCGCTGATGAACACAAGGAGACCAGCGAGCGTTTGACCGGCCTGGGTGATGCCGAACTCCGAGGCCTGCTTGATCGAGTTGATCGTGTCGGAGCCCGCGTTGGCGAGTCCAATCACCTTGGCTCCGGAGGACTGTGCCTGAAGGAGGAACGAGGAGAAATCCTGGCCGGGAAACGGATGACGGACTGTACCGATGACGGTACCACCAGCAGCCTCGACCACTGAAGATGTGTCACGCTCAAGCGAATGGCCGAACGCATAATCCGCCGTCAGGAAGAACCAACTGTCGTATCCTTGTTGCGTCAGCGCCCGACCGGTGCCATTGCCGAGCGCCCAGGTGTCGTAGGCCCAGTGTATCGTGTTTGGTGAACACTTCGAACCGGTGAGGTCGGACGAACCTCCCGCCGAAACGATCACCAGCTTGTCCTTCTCTCGTGAGATGTCGCTTACGGCCAACGCGGCGGATGACGTTGGCAGATCGACGATGATGTCCACTCCGTCCTGATCGTACCACTGTCTTGCAATGTTGGACGCAATATCAGGTTTGTTCTGGTGGTCGGCGGAGATTACCTCGACCTCAAGTCCGTGCTCGGCGACGTTGAAGTCCTCGACCGCCATTCGCGCGGCGACAACTGACCCCTCGCCCGAAAGATCGGCATAGGTCCCGGAAAGATCGTTGAGGACACCGATCTTGATCTTGATCGGCTCCTGCGCGGAGGCGATGCTTCCCATAAGCAGGCCGATCGTGGCGGCAAGAATACTGGTTTTCATTTGCATTTCTCACTCCCTTGCTTGTGAATTCAGTCGCTAAACACCCAGATATGCTTCGATTTTGTCGATGTTGGCGTCGAGCTGGTCATTGGGGATCATGTCGATGACCTTTCCCTGCTCGACAACGTAGTGGCGGTCGGCGACGGTCGAGGCGAAGCGGAAATTCTGCTCCACCAGCACGATGGTGAAGCCTTCGCCCTTCAGCCTGGCGATGGTGCGGCCGATCTGCTGGATGATCACCGGCGCAAGACCCTCGGTAGGTTCGTCGAGCAGCAGCATCTTGGCGCCGGTGCGCAGGATGCGCCCGATCGCCAGCATCTGCTGCTCGCCGCCCGAAAGCTTGGTCCCCTGGCTCGAAAGCCGCTCCTTCAGGTTCGGAAACAGCTCGAAGATCTGCTCCACGCTCATGCCGCCGGGCTTCACCTGCGGCGGCAGCATCAGGTTCTCGCGCACGTCCAGCGAGGCGAAAATGCCGCGCTCCTCGGGGCAGAACGCGATGCCCTCGCGCGCCACATATCGCGCCGGCGCGTGCATCAGCTCCTTGCCCTGGAACACCACCGAGCCCTTGCGCTTCGGCAATATGCCCATGATCGACTTCAGCGTCGTCGTCTTGCCGGCGCCGTTGCGGCCGAGTAGCGTCACCACCTCGCCGGGGCGCACGTCGAACGACACGCCGTGCAACACATGGCTCTCGCCGTACCAGGCCTCAAGATCCTTCACCGCCAACAGCGGCGCGGAAGCGGCCGCGCCGACAGGGGTTGCCACAGCCGCCTCAACCATGTCCCGCTCCGATATAGGCCTCGATCACCCTCGGGTCCTTCGACACCGTGGCGTAGTCACCCTCGGCGAGAACCTTGCCGCGCGCCAGCACGGTGATCGTGTCCGACAGCGAGGCCACCACCGACAAATTGTGCTCGACCATCAGGACGGTGCGGTTGGCTGAGATGCGCTTGATCAGCGCGGCGATGCGCTCCACATCCTCATGGCCCATGCCCGCCATCGGCTCGTCGAGCAGCAGCATCTCGGGGTCGAGCGCCAGCGTCGTGGCGATCTCCAGCGCCCGCTTGCGCCCGTAAGACAGATCCGCCGCATTCACCGTCTCGAACTCCGACAGTCCGACGTCGTTGAGCAGCGCCCGCGCCTCGTCGTCGAAGGCCGACAGCACCTTCTGCGAACGCCAGAAGTCGAAGCTGTCGCCGCGCTTGCGCTGCAAGGCGATGCGCACGTTCTCAAGCGCGGTCAAATGCGGGAACACGGCCGAGATCTGGAACGAGCGCACCAGACCCAGCCGGGCGATATCGGCCGGCGACATCGCGGTGATGTCCTCGCCCTTGTAGGTGATCTTCCCCCGGGTCGGGGGAAGGAACTTGGTCAGGAGGTTGAAGCAGGTCGTCTTGCCCGCCCCGTTCGGACCGATCAACGCATGGATCTGACCGCGCTTCACCCGAAGGTCCACACCCTCGACCGCAAAGAAGCCCTTGAACTCCTTCGTCAAGCCAGAGGCGGCAAGAATCGTGTCGCTATCCATGCCGGTTCTCTGTTCAGATCGCGACATTCAGGCGACCGCTCAGGCGCGCGAGCGTCTCCAGAAGGAAATAGTCCCCCCAGATGAGCTCGTTGGCCGTCGCTTTGTCGTTCTTCGGGTCGAAGCAACCGTCAGCAAGGATACCGTCTCGGGTAAGGTGGCGTTTCACCAGCGCTTCCGCAGTGGCGTGCGCGACCCTGCCGTACCGTTCGGCCTTTTCTCGGTCGGGATGTACCGATGAGAGCTTCAGAAGAGCAGCAGCGGCGATTGCGGTTCCCGACGTGTCACGCTTCGTCTCCGCCGTCACAGGCGCGCTGAAATCCCAGTACGCGACAAAGTCGTCCGGAATATTGGCGATCCACCAATCGGCAACCTTCTCGGCAAGCTCAACCAGCCGAGGCTCTCCCTGCTCCAGCTGCGCCGCGAGCACGTAACCCAGCATCGCCCATGCCTGGGCGCGGGTCCAGATTGAATCATCGGCGTAACCCTTATGCGTGTAACGCCGCGTCACCTCGCCCGTGGCGGTGTCGAAACTCGCCGACTGGATGACGCCACCGTCGGGACGGATGAAGAAGCTCGCGCTATTGTATGCATGATCGAGCGCGATCTTCCGCAGTTCCGGATCGCCGAGGCGGGCAGCAGCCCAAAGCATTACCGGAGCCGCCGGCAGGCCGTCGATATTCGCCTCGCCGTCGCCGACGGTGTGCGCCTCCTCCGCTTCCTTGCCGAGTGGGATCAGCCCCGCCGTCGGATCGAACTGCTCGCCGAGCGACACCGCCGCGCGCTGCGCCAGCTGTTCGGCAAGCCGATCGCCATGAAGCAGCGCGCCCGTGATCGCGCCATAGTAGAAGAGGAAGCCCCGGAAAACTGTGCGGCTTTCGACGCGCGCCTCGAGACGACCGAGCCACTGGCGGGCAGCATCAAGGAACCTTTGTTCCCCGGTTACGCTGGCCGCAAGCCACAATTCGCCAACCCAGAACCCACCGGTCCAGAATCCATCCGGCGTCGTCGTCCATTTGCCGGTTTCCTGATCGCCATAGTGAGGGAACCCCTCAAGCCCGGCTTCCATCGACCGCCCGACCCGACCGGTCATACGATCAAGTGCTTCCTGCCAGGCACCAGCGCCTGCTTCCGAAATTCTCTGCATTGCAGCTCCTCACCATCAATTCGTATTCAAAGGCGCGCGTCGCGCCTGTCACCCGGCCTCGGCTGCATCCTCCACGTATACAGCACCAAGCTCTTTCATTTTGCGCGCCTCCTCGTCGGAGAAGCCGAACTCGCCAAGAACCGCCATGCCGTGATGGCCGAGCGGCGTCGGCGCCTGCGCAATCACTGTCGGCGTTCTCGAAAGTTTGACCGGATTTCCCGCCAATGGCATCTGTCCATAGCCTGGGACAGACACGTCCCAGATCATGCCGTTGTGCCGAATCTGTTCCGCCTTCATTGCTTCCTCCAGCGTGTTCACCGGGGAGCACAGCACATCCTGTTCCGAGAGCCTCGCGACGCATTCCGCAGTGGTGTAAGCAGCAACAATCGGCCGGAAGCGCGCCTCGATCTCCCCCAGATTCTCGACCTGAAGATCGTGGGTCGAGAAGCGGGTCTCGCCACTGAAATCAGGGACATTGAAGGCCTTGCACATACCCTGAAGCGGATTGTCGCGGAACAATGTCAATACCATCAACCAGCCGTCCGCCGTGCGGAACGTCATCGACTGCTTGACCCAACTCGTGCGCTCGCCGTGCATGGCAATGCTGGAAATTTCCAGCACCTGCGAGGCGAACGCCACATCGAGCAACGACGTCGTCACCTTCTGCCCGCGACCGGATGCCTGCCGCTCGATGAGCGCCGCCATCACGCCCTGTACGAGCGACTGCGCGGTCATATAGTCGATAACCGGGGTGTTGCTCACAACCGGCGGCTGTCCATCGGCTACACCGCTTCGAGCAAAGCCGCTGTAGGCTTGCGCCAGCATGTCCTGACCAGGCATCCCCGCCATCGGGCCGGTCTCGCCGAAGGCATAGCCAACCGCGTAGACCAGGCGTGGATTACGCTGCTCGAGATCCTCAAACCCAAACCCCAGCCTCTCCATCACTCCCGGTCGAAAATTATGAAGAAGCACATCGGCGCGATCTACCAGCTTCAGCAGGGCCTCGCGTCCAGATGGAGACTTGATATCAAGAGAGATCGTTCGCTTGTTCCGGCAGAGGGCGGCATAGTAGCAGCTCATCGCCTGCTTTTGTCTGGCCAAGGGATCAAGGGTCCTCAGTATCTCGCCTGGCGCTGGCCTCTCGACCTTGATGACATCTGCACCGAAGTCACCGAACATTTGCCCTGCAAGCGGAACCTGCATCACCATGCCAAGTTCCAGCACCTTGATTCCGGCTAGTGCACCTTTCGGCGGCGTGGCGCTCTCGTGAACCGTGCTTTGATCGGACATCGAACTCTCTGCTTCCAAAAATACTATCCGGATGGTATGTGAACAGGACGGCTAATGCAACACTATTCTGCGGTCGTTGCGAGGGAGAGCGGATCTATGGATAAGTCGGCCGCCCACCGCTCGTTCTGCATGGGAGACGGAGGAGACAATGACGCAATCGCACCTGGCAATGCC
Source organism: Aminobacter sp. MDW-2 (assembly GCF_014250155.1). Lineage (NCBI taxonomy): Bacteria > Pseudomonadati > Pseudomonadota > Alphaproteobacteria > Hyphomicrobiales > Phyllobacteriaceae > Aminobacter > Aminobacter sp. MDW-2. The sequence continues at coordinate 87,816 of NZ_CP060199.1, read as the reverse complement.
GCTGGGGCCACTGGAAGATTGGACGATCCGAACGCTTGCCGAACATCGTCTGGCTGAAAGTGCAACCCGGCCCTTCATCGAGGAAGTGGGAGGCGGCGCCGAAAGCTATGCAACCTTTATCGGCCGCGCTTCATCCCTTGGAGCTTTCCTCCTGGATTGCGGCATCAGGAAAGGAGACATGATCGGCATACTGTGCAGGAACGGTATTCCGTCGTTGCATGGGTGGATGGGGGCGAACCTCATCGGAGCCGTCGACGTGACGATCAACGCCGGCTATCGCGGGGATGTACTGCGTCACGTACTGTCGACCACGAAGCCGTCGCTTGTGCTCGCCGATGCGTCGCTTATGCCGCAACTCGCCGAAATCGCGAGCGATCTTCCCTTTCTGAAAGATGTGGTCCTCGTCCAGGATCAGGCGGAAACGGCGCTACCCGGGCTACCCGGCATAGCGTGCCATCCATACGAATCCATCGTCTCCTCCCCACAGTGCATTCCGTCCGATATTGATCTGAAACCTTCCGACGCTGCCGCGGTCATGTTCACGTCCGGCACCACCGGACCATCCAAGGGCGTGTTGATGCCCAACGCCCATGTCTGCCTTCTCGCGCACCAGGCGATCGTCAACGCTCGCCTGACGGAGGACGACGTCTACTACTGCGCTCATCCGCTCAACCATATCGCCGGCAAGTTCATGGGCGTGCTGGCTGCGTTCGCCATGGGTGCGCGCGTCGTGATCGACCGGCGTTTCGATGCCGAGCGCTGGCTAGCAGCCATCCGCGAGAACGGTGTAACGCTAAGCCTCGCGCATGGTCCTATGATCGAGATGATCTACGCGACCCCACCGACCGCTGTCGACGGGGACCACGCCATGCGTCGCTTGATGTGCTGTCCATTGCCGAAATCCATTGGTGAAGCCTTCGAAGAGCGCTTCGGCCTGCGCGGCATCGAGATGTGGGGCATGACAGAGATCACCTGCCCATGCTGGACCAGCTTTGAGGGCGATCGACCGAAAGGTTCTTGCGGCCGCCCCATGCTGGACTGGCACGAGGTGAAGATCGTCGATCCGGCGACCGACTGGGAAGTGGGTGAGGGCGAAGTGGGTGAGATCGTGGTGCGTCCGCGCCATCCCTGGATGATGATGACCGGCTACATGGGCATGCCGGACGAAACCGTCGCAGCATGGCGAAATCTCTGGTTTCACACGGGCGACGCAGCGTGGCGCGATGCCGATGGAAACTTCTACATCGTCGATCGCATCAAGGACCGGATTCGGCGCCGAGCGGAGAACATATCGTCCTTCGACATAGAGAGCGCCGCTCTTGATTTCCCCGGCGTGCGCGAAGCTGCTGCCGTCGGCGTTCCTTCCGGGATGGAAGGCGATGACGATATCAAGCTGTGCGTCGGCGCCACGGAGCAGTTGGACCCCGCAGCGCTTCTGACATATCTAGCCCGGCGCCTGCCGCACTTTATGGTGCCGCGCTACATCGAAATTGTGCCGAACTTGCCAAGAACACCCACGAACAAGGTACGCAAGCGCGACTTGCGAGAAGCGGGCATCAACGATGCTACCTGGGACAGGCAAAAGGCTGGGTTGAGGCTACGCGACCTGGCGTCGGGAAAGAGCGGGATCGGATCGGGCTAGGACTTCTCGCCAAGAATGCCGTTGAGGAAAGTCTGCCAAACGGTGCGCACGAACAGACGCCCGTCTATGCCCCCGCCGCGGCGGTGCCATTCGAGCATCATGCCGTCATGGGTGGCGACGACAAGTGTGGCAAACTCACGCGTCGGAAGGTGCGAAGGAAGCTCGCCGCGGGCTTTGCCCTGATCGACGATGCCCTCGAGCACGCCGTAGATGCGCTGGTAAATCTCTGACACTCGCCGGTCGGCGATATCGGTGCCGTTGCGGCTCTCGATCGACATCTTGATCAGGCAGAGCAGCTCATGCGGTCGATCAATTCCCTGTTTCGAGGTGAAACGGAAGAACTCGGCGATCTTTTCCGGAGCAGTTCTTTCCTTTTCGTCCAGATGGCTGATCAGCGGATCGACGATATGCGCCTCGGCAATGTCGAGGAGCTGGAGAAGCAGATTCTCCTTGCTTTCAAAGTAGAAAAAGATCGCGCCCTTCGTAAGGCCGGCCGCCTCCGCGATATCCTGCAAGGTGCAGGCATGATAGCCTTTGGCGACGATCAGGCGGAAGGCTGCTTGCGTGAGGCGACCGATGCTCTCCTCGCGAAGGAGCGCTTTCTTGTTCAGCTTGGGAGTTGCGGATTTTGGCATGCAGTAGCTTCCGGTAAGTTTCACCGACCGAAGGATTCGGACTGCGTCCTTTGGGAATAGATCAAAATGCCAGGCTCTCCAATGCTGTTAGCTGGTGCGTCCTCATCGGATTGAGATTGAATTCCCTCCGATGCTCTACAGTGGTGGCCACGCAAGCCCTGAGATATCCGCTGCAGGAGCTTTCGCCTTCTCGATCTCTTCCCTGCTCGAACCGGCCGCGTTCAACACCTCTGCGGTGCGATCCGTCAGATCCGTGTGGGGAGTCCGACCTGCGGTGGCGGGCATGATGGGAGCTTTCACCGCATCGTCCTTGCTGAAAGCCGGGTGCCGCATGCGGTTGTGAGGGTGCGCGAGTGCTTCCTCGGGGTCGAGCACCGGCGCGACGCAGGCATCCTTTCCAGCAAAATGGGCGGTCCAGTCATCGCGGGAACGTAGGCTGAAGGTTTCCTGGAATCTGGCCGTCATCGCATCCCAGGAGGAGCGGTCGAGATGCGGTGGCGGCGGGTCGTCATAACCGAGTCCAGCCCACAAATTCTCGAAGAAGCGCCGTTCCAGCGCCCCAGTCGCCACATACTTTCCATCAGCGCAGAGATAGCAGCGATAATAGGGGGCGGTCCCCGCCACCAGGCCGTCGCCTCGCGCAGCGAGCACCGGATTGCCCCAGTCGGGGAAATGCATCGCCATCAGGGACAGGCACCCGTCCACCATTGCAGCGTCGATGTACTGGCCGACGCCGGTCCGTTCTCGCTCATAGAGGGCGCACAGGATGCCGTTGGTGGCGAATAGGCTTCCTCCGGCGAAATCGGCCAGGAGGTTGAGCGGGAAGACCGGCACGTCGTCCACCGGGCCGAAAGCGCCTAGCGCGCCCGACAGCGCGGCATAGTTGATGTCGTGGCCGGCTTCCTGCGAAAGCGGCCCCGTCTGTCCATAGCCGGTAAGCGAGCAGTAGATCAGCCGCGGATTGATCGCCTTCAGTGTATCGTAATCGATGCCCAGCCGTGCTGCCACACCGGGCCTGTACCCCTCCACGACGACGTCGGCGCCTTCGGCGAGCCGGTGGAAGGCCTGCCGGCCTTCCTTGCATTTGAGGTCGAGGCTTATCAATGTCTTGCCACGCAGGAAGACCGGGATCGGCAGGCTGCCGGCTCCACCGCCGACGGCGATAACCTCGGCGCCCATGTCGGCCAGGAGCATGGTGCAGTATGGCCCTGGCGCCAACCGCGACAGGTCGAGTACCCGAACTCCATGCAGGCCGCTGCCCCCGCCTGCAGATGCGCCAGGACCACTCATCGATCGCCCTCCATGGCCTCTCGGAAGAGTGCTTCGTAATCGCTTGCTGACAGCGGCCGCGCGTTGGTTGCGGTCGAATGATCTTCCATGGCGCGCTCGACCATCAGCGGAATGCAATCTTCCGGTACCCCCATTTGCGACAGGCTGGAAGGCAGGCCGAGATCGGCCGACAGCCGCGCGATCGCCTCGGCGAGATCGGCATTTTCGGCCAAGCCCATAGCCGCGCGCAGCGCCGCGTATTTATCGCCCGCATGGCTATGGTTGAATCGCAGCACGGACGGCAGGATTACCGCATTGAGCGTGCCATGGTGCAGGCGCGGCGATTTCAGGCCGCCCAGGGCATGCGACATGCCGTGAACCGCGCCGAGGCCCTTCTGGAAGGTCATGCCGCCTTCGAGAGACGCCATCATCATCTCCTTGCGGGCCTCGCGATCACGACCGTCGCGAAAGGCGCGGCGGAGAAAACGCATGGCGCGACCGAGTCCGTCGAGCGCGATCGCCTCTGCGGGAGGATTCTCGCGCGGACTCAGGAAGGTTTCGATGCAATGGGTTACGGCGTCCATGCCGGTCGCGGCCGTAAGATATGGCGGCAGGCCAAGGGTGAGATCGGGGTCGCAAATCGCGACTTCCGGAATCATGTACGGGGAGATGAAGCCGAGCTTGCGGCCGTCGTTGAGCGTGATCAGCGCGGCCCGACCGACCTCGCTGCCGGTGCCGGAGGTCGTGGGAATGGCGATCAGGGGCGGTTTCTTCGCCGTGATCTTCGGTATGCCCCCCAGGATCGCGGCATATTGCTCAAGCGGCTCCGAATGGGTCACGAGAAGGGAAACGGCCTTGGCCAGATCGAGCGAGGAGCCGCCGCCGACCGCGACGACTGAGTCGCACCCTTCTTGCTGGAACAGGTTCCGGGCGTCGATCACCGACGCTTCGTCGGGGTTTTCCAGAGTACCGTCGTAGATCGCAAATTTGCGGTCGCCGCCTGCTCCTTCTAACACTTTCTCGATCAGCCCGGCATTGACGATTCCCTTGTCAGTGACGATTAGCGGCCGCGAGACGCCAAGCAGATCCATTTCCTCCCGCAGCAGCCCGACGGCCCCATGGTCGAACTGGATACGCGTCAGATAGGTAATGAGGCTCATATGTATCTCCCGCTCTATCCGTAGACGTGCTTTGCGATGATCAGGCGCTGGATCTCGTTGACGCCTTCATAGATTTGCGTGATCTTCGCATCACGCATCATACGTTCCACGGGGAAATCGGCGAGATAACCCGCGCCGCCATGGAGTTGCACCGCCTCCGTCGTGACACGCATCGCAACGTCGCTGCAGAACAGCTTGGCCATCGATGCAAGCGCACGCGCCTTGGGGTCGCCAGCGTCGATGCTCTGCGCGGCATTGTAGAGGAGCGCCCGTCCGGCCTCGATCTCCGTCGCCATGTCCGCGATCTTGCCGCGGATCATCTGGAAGCGTGACAAAGTCTCGCCGAACTGTTCACGTTCAGACGTGTACTTTACGGCTTGGTCGAGCGCGCCTTGGGCGATGCCGAGCGCCTGCGCGCCGATCAGCACACGCGTCCAGGTAAGCGAGTCTGTAATGTAGTGATACCCCTTGCTTGCATCGCCGACCGCGCGGTGTTCGGGTATCCGGCAGTTGTCGAGGATGACATCAGCCGTCGGACTGCCTTTGATACCCATCTTGGTTTCCCGATGGCCGAACGAAATCCCGGGATCGTCCTTGTGAACGGAGAACAGCCCGAGCGTCTTCTCGCCCGTACGTGCGAGCACCGTGTACCAGTCGGAGCGCGTCGCATTGGTGATGAAACGCTTCTGACCGTTCAACACCCACTCACTACCGGCCTTCTCGGCCCTCGTCTTAAGCCCGAAGAGATTTGAGCCTCCGGCCGGTTCGGTGAGGCAGATCGATGCGACGACGTCTCCCGCCATTGCCGGACGGATGACCTCGTCGCGCAGCTTCTGCGATCCGTGCTTTCCAACAGGCCCGAGACCAGCCCAGATCACCATCAACGTTAGCGAGGAAGTTGCGCATACACGGCCGAGTTCTTCGAGCGTAATTGCTTGGGACAGGACATCTCCCGCCTGCCCGCCATCCTCTTCCGGGAAGGCGAGAGAGACGAGTCCTAATTCCTTGAAGGCTTCGAGAGACTCCTCGGGGAAGCGCTGCTCCCGATCGTATGCCGCCGCGTGGGGCTCGATTTTCTCAAGGGCAAACCGCCGCAAGCTCTCGCGGAAGGCCTCGTAACTCTGCATGTCCATGAAAACCTCTCCAAGTCGCGCTGCCGCAACCATCCGTGCATCAGCTCAGCTAATTACATACTGTCTGTATAGTATGCGTTGCGATTTGGCAGCTGTCAATGTGATTGGGTCGTGCGCCTGGTAGCACAACTTCCGGCCGTGAATGTCCTGGCCTCGGGGCAAAAGTCGTCATCGCGATAGAGTGAGCCGGATGCGCCGCCAGGGGAGCAGTGGTGAATCCGGTCACGCGTCTGTGCCAATTGTTGGCTGACCTCGCCTCACGTTCGCATTCAATTCCGGGCTCCTTCGGGTTGTCGATCTACAGGAGCCAACAATGCCCATGCTGTTTCATGTCCTAACCGCGTTGGATATCCTGCGAATCGGGGCGATAGCCGGACTCGTTGCCATCACTGCCTGGCCGGCAGGCGCTGTACCAGTCAAAGTCTACACGACCCGGTCCCTCCCCGTAGATGCGTCCGCTGAGACGTTAGTCATTCATCTTGACGATGCCGGAGCGATCGAGAAACGGATTTCTGCTGATCTGCCCTCCGATCCCGCGCGGGCGCAAGCTATTGCCCTATTACGCCTGCGGGACGGCGGTGGCACGCTGGACCGGGAACTTGGCGACGCCTACGAGGAAATCGCACAGGCATGGAGCCTGGGCATCACAACGCTCCCCGCTGTGGTCGTCGAGCGACGGTACGTCGTCTATGGCGATGCCGATGTGTCACGCGCGCTCGCTCGGATCGAGGCGTTCCGGAGTGCGCAGCCGTGATGCGCGCCTGTCGCCTTCGAGCCGGCGTCGTCGCGCTGCTTCTCGGCAGCACGGCGTCGGCGTTCGCGCTGGATACTGCGAAGATTGCGACATCGGCGCTTTCGCCTGATTGCCTCGAATACCGGGTCGTCGGCATCTGCTACTGGCTGCGTTGCGGCGCCTTCGGCTGCTCGGTGCGCACCTCGGCGAAGATCCGGCACTATGTACCCTGTCCGGCGTCAGCACCGATGAGACAGAATTGGGCTAATTGAGAGAGGAGGATTTCTGGTTCATCGTAGCCTTTCAGAGGAACGACGATGAGACAGAAAGCCGGGACGCAGAAGCCGTCAGCGGAGACGGTGATCAAGGACATCCGCCGGGTAACCCGCAAGCAGTATGGCGCGGAGGAGAAGATCCGTATCGTGCTGGAGGGGCTTCGCGGCGAGGAGTCGATCGCGGCCCTGTGCCGCCGGGAAGCCATCGCGGAGAGCCTGTATTACAATTGGTCGAAGGAATTCCTGGAAGCCGGCAAGAAGCGGCTGGCGGGTGACACGGCGCGCGCAGCCACCACCGATGAGGTGAAGGTGCTTCGCAAGGAAGCCCGCGATCTGAAGGAAGTCGTCGCCGAACAGGCGCTGGAGCTGCGGCTGCTTAAAAAAAGCATGATCGCGGATGGGGGCGACGACGAATGAGATACCCCGCCTCAGAGAAGCTCGAGATCATCCAGATCGTCGAGCGATCCCACTTGCCGGCGCGTCGCACACTGGAAAAACTCGGCATCCCGCGCGCTACCTTCCACCGCTGGTATGATCGTTTCCTGACGGGCGGCGTCGATGCGCTCCAGGATCGTAGCCCACGGCCTGGCCGGGTGTGGAACCGCATTCCCGAGCCTGTGCGGGATCGGATCGTCGACCTTGCCCTGGACAAGCCGGAGCTGTCGCCCCGGGAATTGGCCGTGACGTTCACCGACACTCAAAGCTATTTTGTGTCGGAAGCATCCGTGAGAACGGCGGTGAGAAAGTCGACCACGGTAGCGGCGGGATAGTCCTGCTGCGGGCGGCGTAAAAGTCGTCCACTTTTTCCCTTTTCTGCGAGGCGCAGGGAGGGACGAGGGATCTACACCGTGGAATTATATCTGAAGGTTCGCGTGGCTTGCGATGGCGGCATGAGCCAGCGCGAAGCAGCAAGGCATTTTGGCATCTCGCGCGACACTGTTCGCAAGATGATGGCGTATTCGGTTCCGCCCGGCTATCGGCGGCAGGCTCCGGTGCGACGCCCGAAGCTGGAAGCGTTCATCCTGATCATCGACCGGTGGCTTGACGAGGACCGGACGGTTCCGCGCAAGCAGCGCCATACGGCCAAGCGTGTGTTCGATCGGCTTCGTGACGAGCACGGGTTTACCGGCGGCTACACGATCATCAAGGATTACATGCGCGATCGGGAGCGGCGCGGCCAGGAGATGTTCGTGCCGCTGGCGCACCCTGCCGGGCACGCGCAGGCCGACTTTGGCGAGGCTATGGTGGTCATCGGTGGCGTGGAGCAGAAGGCTCACTTCTTTGTGCTCGACCTGCCGCACAGCGATGCCTGTTATGTGCGGGCCTATCCGGGGGCGGTGGCCGAGGCATGGGTGGACGGCCATATCCATGCGTTCGCCTTCTTCGGCGCTGTGCCGCAGTCGATCGTCTACGACAATGACCGCTGCCTGGTGGCGAAGATTCTTCCCGACGGCACGCGTAAGCGGGCGGCGCTGTTCAGCGGCTTCCTGTCCTACTACCTGATCCGGGATCGCTATGGCCGGCCCGGCAAGGGCAATGACAAGGGCAGCGTCGAAGGACTGGTCGGCTATGCCCGCCGCAACTTCATGGTGCCGATCCCGCGCTTTGCATCGTGGGACGCGTTCAACCTGTGGCTCGAGGAGCAGTGCAGCAAGCGCCAGGGTGACCGGCTGCGCGGCGAGAGCGAGACGATCGGCGAACGGCTGCAACGCGATCTGGCGGCGATGCGCCCGCTGCCGGCATCGCCCTTCGAAGCCTGCGACCAGGCCAGCGGTCGGGTCTCCTCGCAGGCGCTGGTGCGCTACAGGACCAACGACTACTCCGTTCCGGTCGCCTTCGGCCACCAGGACGTTTGGATCCGTGGCTACGTCGATGAGGTGGTGATCGGCTGCGGCGGGGAGATCATTGCCCGTCATCCGCGCAGCTATGAGCGCGAGGAGGTTGTCTTCGATCCGCTGCATTACCTGCCGCTGATCGAGCAGAAGATCAACGCGCTTGACCAGGCGGCACCCTTGCAGGGCTGGGAACTACCGGAGGCGTTCACGACACTGCGCCGCCTCATGGAAGCGCGGATGGGCAAACAGGGCCGACGCGCCTATGTGCAGGTGCTGCGCCTTCTGGAAAGCTTCGATCTGGCCGATCTGCATGCGGCCGTGAAGCAGGCGCTGCATCTGGCCGCCATCAGCTTCGATGCCGTGAAGCACCTCGTCCTGTGCCGGGCCGAGCGCAGGCCGCCCAGGCTGGACCTCGACATCTATCCCTATCTGCCCAGGGCCACTGTCGAGACAACCTCGGCCAAGGCCTATATGCGGCTGCTGGACCGTGAGGAGGAGCCGGCATGAGCAGCGATGCTCCTGAACTCCTGCTCGCTCATCACCTCAAGACCTTGAAGCTGCCGACCTTCCTGCGCGAGCACCACAAGCTTGCCCGGCAATGCGCGGTCGAGGGCGTCGATCATGTCCGCTACCTTGCACGGCTGGTCGAGCTGGAACTGATCGATCGGGAACGCAGGATGGTCGAGCGTCGCATCAAGGCGGCGAGGTTCCCGGCAGCCAAAAGCCTCGACAGCTTCGACTTCGCCGCCATCCCGAAGCTCAACAAGATGCTGGTGCTGGAACTGGCGCGCTGCGAATGGATCGAAAGGCGCGAGAACGTCATCGCGCTCGGGCCCAGCGGGACGGGCAAGACCCATGTCGCAATCGGCCTCGGTCTGGCGGCCTGCCAGAAGGGATTGTCCGTGGGCTTCACCACGGCCGCCGCGCTCGTCAGCGAGATGATGGAGGCGCGCGACGAACGTCGTCTTCTGCGTTGCCAGAAGCAGATGGCCGGCTACAAGCTGCTCATCATCGACGAGTTGGGCTTCGTGCCGCTGTCAAAGACCGGAGCGGAACTGCTGTTCGAGCTGATCTCGCAGCGTTACGAGCGTGGCTCCACCCTGATCACCAGCAATCTGCCCTTCGACGAATGGACCGAAACGTTCGGCTCCGAGCGCCTCACAGGCGCACTCCTCGACCGCCTGACCCACCACGTCAGCATCCTCGAGATGAATGGCGACAGCTATCGCCTCGCCCAAAGCCGGGTACGAAGAACCGCCGCCGCCACCCCATAAGATCGCCGACGCCGCCAGCGGGAAACTCTGGTCGGGCTACGCCCTCCCGACGTTCCCCGCTGGCGGCGCCAAGTGGCCTACTTTTGCGCCGCCCAATGGCCGACTTTTGCGCCGCCGTTGACATGATCGAGCACGAGGTGGTGTTTTTGGGCATCGGTATTGGTACAGGATTGAGGCCGTTCGCGTAGGGCCGGTATGTCGCGCTATGAAGGAGCATCCGAAGCGGTCACCTGAGGTTAACTCTGCCAAAACAGAGGGCCTTGACGCGTACTGCAGGGGAATTGCTCGTGACGCGTGTCCTTATTGCACACAGAGCGACATTGGCAAGGCGTGGCTTCGAGGTTGGGACGATGCCGCTTGGATCGATCTGGAAGAAAGCGACGGGTGAACCGAGCCCAAGCTAAAAGTATTTCCCGATACCGGCTTCATTGCTCACGACGATGACGCGTCAGTCCGTGCGATCGAAAGTGTAGGTCAGGCCGAGGCCACCTGAGAACTGATCTTCAGCCGTAACTATTGGACTATCGGCTGCGTCGCCAATGATGCGCGAATAGAGCACTAAGTCGGCGATCTGCATCATCGGCGTTGCTTTAGTCCGGCCACGCGGTTCGCCGCGGACGATTTCCCTGAAATCTTCCGCTCGCAGCGACTGGTAGGAGGACGTATTGTTCTCATCGAACGGCATGCCCTCCTTCTTCAGCGATCGGGTGTAGGCGATGAGATCTCTGTCTTCAGCCTTGCCACACGCTCGAAGAATACGCGCAGCTTACGATCCCGGCCGCGAGCGAATTTGGCTGCCCGCTCGATCAGGATACAGTACGCGGTTTTACACATCAGCCAAAGCCGATCTTGATATCTTTCCCTGTAGCGCGCGACATAACCTGTCTATCAATAACGGCCGCGATCCCGACAATTGGCAAATTGGTCAGGAATTTCTCGAGGTCCGTCAAAAAGGCGAATGCCGCTTCCGGCTTCCTCAGCCAGCCGAAATTGCCCGGCCGCCCCTGATCGCCCAAGAATGCAAGGGATAATCGATGCCATGCCGCTGGCAGAACTCCTTGTGGCCGGCGAACAACTCGTCGACATCCTCCTCGTTGATCAGAATGCCGCCGAGGCCAAAGCAGTCCATCTCGTCACGCCGTTTTTCCTACGGCTCTCTGTCGGATCACGGCTGCCGGTGTCGTCGATGTAAAGATGGATTTCTCGTTCTACCATCAGGAGCGCTTTACTAGGGGACACGATTCGGGGCGTGACTACTATGTCAGTGTATCCGCAAATCAGTCCAAGCGAAGCAGCTAGACAATCCCCACACCCATCATCTCGTGCAGGCGAGACGATCCTCTTCAAGTACGATGATGAATGGGTCGAGGGACCTCGACCGGTTCTCTTGATCCACCGGCTTATGCCAGTAATCGTGCGAGCGCATCCGACTGCTCAGCAAACTTTCGCGTGTTGGCCTTGCGCAGCCGCTCGAGATTCTGCAGCTTCCATCGCAAGCCGGGGAGCTGTTCGAGATGCGGCACGCCCAGCAGCGACCATTCGGGTGCCGCGGCGACCAGCGACAGCAGGAATCGGCGTTCGTCGGCCGTGAGGCCCTGCTGCAGCTCGCGCGTCATCCGCTCGCGCGCGGCGAGCAGCGTGTCGATCTCGACGGGCTGCACGGTCATGCCCGCGAAATTGTGCTCGAACTCCTGGCGGATGTCGCGCATCGACGGGAAGAGAACCTCGTGCACCGGCCTGTTGTGGCTTGCCAGGTAGACGACGAAGGCGCGACGGATGCCGGCGGTGATCCCCTCGTGCGCGAACAGCTGCTCCACGTCAAACAGATCGCGCGGATGCTGCCGATCCATCGCCGCGACCAGCTTGCCGCCGTACATATCCTCCAGCGACACAACCGGGATCTCGAGATCCGCCTCCAAGGTCTCGCGCGCGTTTCCCGTCAGCGACGCGGCCCGGACGGGATGAACCGTGCCGCGCATGACGAAGTTCACCTCGATCTTCACCTGTGTGGCGCCGCGCCGCACCAGCAGCTTGGTCTCGCCGGACTCCGGCGCCGCCGGCGTATGCGTCTGGAAGCCCCGCTTCTGCAGGCGGCCCGCGGACTGACGGATTGCCTCGTTGATCCGCAGCAGCGCCTCCTCGCGCGGCAAGGCCGCGTCCGGGAACACCAGGTCGAGATCGACCGACAGCCGCGGCATGTCGCGCACGAACAGGTTGATTGCCGTGCCGCCCTTCAGCGCGAACGTGTCGTCGACGAACACCAGCGGAGCCACGCGCGTCAGCAGCCGAGCGGTCTCGAGATAGAGCTGGTTCATGGCTTCAGCACAAGAAGCCCGTCAGGCGAGCGCGACACCCAGGGCCTGTCGCTCCCCTTGGGCAGCTTGGATGGATCTAGTTTGCCGACCCAAGGCTGCTGTAGCTCGCGACCGAGCTGCAGGCAAAGACGTACGGTCTTGACGCTCAGGCAGCGCTTGAGGAGATCGCGCAGGACGTCCGCGCGCAGGCTGTAGGCGCTCTCGACCAGCTCGCGCGCCTCCTGGAGGGGCTGGCGCACGCCAACTTCGCTCAATACCTCGAGCAGCGCGCGCTCCGGCGCCGACACAAGCGGCGCGCCGTCGCGATTCTCGAAAGGCCGGACATGAAGCAGCGCGCCGGGTTGCTCCTCGAAAAGCCGCTTGCGGTGATACTCGGCTGGAAACCGCTCCGTGAACCAGTCAGGCAGCCGTCCCGCCTTCCAGCCGTAGAGATGGAGGACCGGCCGCTGCGACACGTATTGGCGAATGCCATGCCAATCCAGCGCGGACTTGCCGCCGACGTGCAGACCCGCGAAGCTCCGCCGAAGCAGGGCGAGGCTCGGGTGCAGTGCTGGCGGATCATTGGGCCGAGAATAGACGCCCCGCGCCAATCGCTCAAGCCAGCCAGACCGGACGTAGTGGACGGCCAGATCGGCCGATATCCCGAGGTTGGCGAGATCCTCGGAAGTCACCGGTGTCCCTGGCGCCAAAAGCGTATAGAGTTGATTTAGCTTGTTTCGTTGTGTCGTAGCCATACTACGATGATATGAATTTTTCAAAGCGCCGGCAAGTTTGCAATTGACGCTCCAATCGTAGCTGGACTACGACAATTCACAACAAACCAAAAGATTGCCGCTGAATCGCGCCTCTCATCGCGGCACGACCCACCGAACGGTTCCCGGGGTCATGTACACGAGCGCGCCTCGCGCCGCGCCGGTGGCGCGCAGGTAGTCCTCAAGCTGGACCGCGTGCAGGCGCATGTCTGCCTCTGTAGGATCGATGTCGCTCTTCCAATCGACGACCACCTCAGCCGCGTCGCCTGCAAAGGCGATGGCGTCGATGCGCCCGGCAAGCGCGCTTGGCTCCGTGCGGCCGGCAAGCAGACCATAGACCGGCCACTCCGGGATGAGCCGATCGCGCAGCGCTGCGACCTCCGGCAGCTGCAGGGTGCGCCAGCCCGTCCTGGCGATTTCTTCCGGATCCGGCAGCGCGCCTTGGTCGGTCGGGTCGAGCACCAGCTCGCCCAGGAGCATCCGGGCGCGGCCAACGAAATCCGCCAAGTCCTCGCTGAGCTCCCCGGTTAGCATCTCCTCCATCAGCTTCTGCAGCAGGAGGCCCCGCACGCGACCCGCCCCGACCGGCCCGTCGACCTCAGGCGCTTCGCCGGCTTCCAATGCGACAACCTCAGCCACCGGCAGGCGATCGCGATCATGATCGCTCGGTCGGATCCACGTCAGCGGAACGGCGGTCTCGTCGACGACGGCGCGCTCGGAGGCGAACACCTCGGCGGTCTGGGCGTTCGGCGAGTCGGCGACGATCGTCGCCGGCGCCGGCGCCAGATGCGAGACCTCGAGTTCCGGCAGCGCCCGATGGGCGAGGTCGACCACCCGCGCCCACGAATTCTGCTCGGCTGGCGGGAGCTCCGGCACGATCAGCAGCTCGCGGGCGCGCGTGCACGCCACGTACCAGAGCCGTTCCCGCTCACGCCTCAGGCTTTCGTCGTCGGCCCTGAGAGCAGCGAGCAGGTCCGGCGGCACGACGTCGCCGATCACCCAGTGCAGGGTGTCATCGTCGGCGCGATGCACGAACCGATCGCGCGAGCGCAGCATCGTGGCGGCGTTGATCGGAATCACAACGGGCCACTCCAGGCCCTTGGCGCTGTGGATCGTGATGATCTCGATGGCGTCGCCTTCGGCGTCGACACGGCCTTCGCTGCACGCCGTGCCCAGGCGCCAGTCGCGGTTGAAGTCGCGGACAAAGCGCTTCAGGCCTCGGACACCGTACGGCCTCGCCTTCTCAAGCACCGCCTCGACGTTGGCGAGGGCCCGGCCGCTGCGATCGCCTTCGCGCGCGCTCAGGATCGGACGCGCCGATAGACGCTCGACGGCCTCGGCCAGCAACAGCGCCGGCGTGGTCGTGCGGGCGCGGCGTCGCAGGCCCTGCAGGATCGACAGCGCCTCGCTCGCGATCGGGTGGCCGACCTGATCAACCGGCGTCCTCACCGAAAACCGCGGCATGGCCTCGGGCCGGTCCGCCGGCACGGGGGGGAGCGCTGCGGTGATGTCGAGCAGCTCCTCCTCGGTCAGGCCGACGAGCGGTCCACGCATCAAGGCGCCGAATGCGAGCGTGTCGCCGCCGTCGGCAAGCACGCGCGCCAGCGCCAGAATGTCCTGCACCTCCTGGCGGCGGAACAGCCCCTTCCCGGCCTGGGAGGCGATCGGCAGCCCGCGGGCTTCCAGCGCGCGTTCATAGCGCCACAGCTCCGCGCCGGTCGGCGCCAAGAGCGCGATGCCGCCAGGGGTGAGCGGCGCGTGTTCGCCGTCGTCGTCGCGGACATCGACGTTGCCGATCAGGCGCGTGCAGACCTCGGCGACCGCCTCGGCCTCGGCGTCGCGAATCTCCGACGAACGCGCGTTGGGCGGCAGCTCCATCGCGATCTTGGCTACGCAAGGCAGATCAAGGCCTGGCGGATCCAAGGTAGGCGTGAGGGCCACATAGCCCGGCTGGTCAGGCCCCGAGAGCGGCGCGGCAAAGCAGCCGTTGATATGCGTCAGGATAGCCGGCCGCGACCGGAAATTGGCGGTGATCTGGACGATGTTGTCAGGCCAGCGCCGCAGGATCGCATCACGGGCGTCGGCATAGGAGCCGACGTCCGCCCCGCGAAATCTGTAGATCGACTGCTTGGGGTCGCCGACCATGAAGAGGCCGCCTTCACGCAAGGCGCTATCTTGCCAGCGAGGTGCTGCGTCCTCGGCCGCGATCCAGAACAGGATCTCGGCCTGGATCGGATCGGTGTCCTGGAATTCGTCGACGAAGATGTACTGATAACGCCGCCCGAGCGCGCGACGCACAGTATCGTGCTCGCGCACCAGCGCGCGCGCCCGCTCCAGAAGGTCATCGAAGTCGAGCACTGCGGCGGCGCGCTTGAAGGCGGCGTACTCGCCCAACACCTCATCGAGCCCGTCGGACAGCTTCTCGACAAGAGCGGTCGCGATCCGGCCGAGGATCACCCGGTAGCAGTGATCCACCCGCTCAAAATGCTGGCCGGCGGCCTCGTTCAGCGCGGCACCGCGATCCTTGCCGGCAGCGCGGTCCCAGGCGGACTTGGTTTTCGGGGTCAACAGGTCGAACGTGTGCCGCCGCATGCAAGGCAGACGCTCCGGATGGGCAAGACGCCAGAGCGTATCGAAGCCGGGCGGGGTCTCGAAGCTGCCGGCGAAGTGATTTGCCAGCGCCTCCAGATGCCCGACCAGCTCGAGCGTCCTGCGCTCCGCGGGCTGCGCCGACAGCCAACGGCGGAAGTCAGCGACCGCCTCGACGAGATCGATGTCGGGCCGCCCGCCCAGATCGGCGGCCGGGGCGCGCGCGCCGCGATGCTGCAGGCGAAACCGCGCCAGGCTCTGCAGCGTGTCGGCCACATCACGCGGGTAGTAGCGCGACAAGGCGGCGATGGGATCATCGGCTCGCTGCGACCCACTCAGCCGCCGCCGGAACCACTGCTCGAACACGGCGTCGAACGCCGCCTCGGCCTGGGTCGCATCTAGGATGCGCGCGCCCGGATCGATGTCGGCCTCGACCGCATAGCTGCAGATGATCACCTGGCAGAAGGCGTGGATTGTCGTCGCCGTCAGCTCATCCAGCTGGCTCGCGGCCGCCGCCAGCGCGCCGCGCTGCGCCTCCGTCAGACCGTCGGGCAAGGCGATCCGCAACGGCTTGGGAACAGTCCCCGCGAGCAATTCGTGGACGTAGCGGTGCACACGCGCGCCCAGCGCGCTGGCCGCAAGCTCGGTGAAGGTGATCGCCGCGATCGATCGCGGGTGTGCGCCGCTGGCCAGCAGCATCGTGACGCGTCCTGCCATCAGAGCCGTCTTGCCGGTGCCGGCCGCCGCTTCGACCAGCAGCGTCGCGTCGAGCTCGTTCAGCGCTCTCAGCCGCGCGGCATCGTCGGCCAGCCCGGTCATCGTGCACTCCAGATGCTGGCGAAGTCGCCGAAGGCGCGCGCCAGCGCGGCCTGCTTGATCTGGAAATACGTCGTCGGCGACGCCGGCAGAGCCAGCGCGAAGTCATTCCAGTCCTCACGCGCATCCGGTCCCGGCAAGGCGACGCCGCGGTTCAGAAGGTCGATGGCTGCCGTGACATGCACGCCGATGTCGGCGATCGCCTGGTCGACGTCCGGCAATCTGTGCGGTCTCGGTTGGTCGGCGCCGAGGAACACCAGCCGGGCGATGACCCGAGGATCGTCCGGCACGAGCTGGCGTGCCGCGATCGCATAGAGGACGCGCTGCAGCTCGGCGCCGCGACCAAGCACGATCTCCTCCGCCCTCGGCGGCTCGGCGCCGGTCTTGTAGTCGGACACCCGCACGCCGTTGCGCGCGGCGTTGTAGTCGACTCGATCGATGCTGCCGCGGATCCGGACGGCCGTGTCTGGGATGATCACCTGCGCCGTTGGCGGCCACAGGCGTTTCGGGTCGGCCGCCGCCTCGGTTTGGCCGAACGCCAGCTCGGTCCAGCTTCGGGTGTCGGGCTGAAACGCCTCGTCGAGGGTGAGCGCTTTCAACGCGAGTTCGCGAGCGGCGTCGAGCGTGTGCCTCCAGAGCAGAAGCGGCGGGGTTGAGCGCTCGAGCGGCCATTGGGCGCTGATCGTGGCGCACGCGGCCTCGAGCGCAGCTTCGATCTCGTTGCGGGCGGCCTTCTCATAGCCCGGGCCGGCTTCCAGCGCGTCGACGGTTCGCTTCAGAACGTCATGAACCAACTCGCCATAGGCGCGGGTATCGAGCGACAGCGGCTGCTCCTCCTCGACGAGCGAACGCCATCCCAGCGCGTAGCGCCAGACAAAAGCCAGCGGATCTCGCAGCATGACGCGCAGAGAGGTCGCCGACTGCACCTCGCCGATCGCTTTGGCGATCATCGGATGATTGGCCCGCACGCGACCGTCGTGGCCGGTCACGCCGGGGTTTCGCCAGTCCCGCCAGCAGGCGTCAGCGCTGCGCACCGAAGGAAAGCTTTCCGCCTCCTGCGGCCTCGCGAGCAGGCGGTCGGCGGGGCTGAAAGCGTGTCTCGGAATGCGGGCACGCCGCAGGGCGGTGGTATTGGCGCCCTTCGGCACGAGCGGGCTTGCCGCCTGTAGGCCGCCTTGCGCGTTGCGGCGGCTTCGCGACAACACTAAGCCTCCGGTCGCATACGCGCTGACGAGCTCGAATGCGCGTCGGTCCCGGTCGGTGATCGACTCGGCGTCCAGCGCCTCGCGCGACAGGATGTGGCTCGGCATCAGCGGATCTTCGCCGACGCGGCGCGGCCAGGACCGCGTCGTCAGCCCCAGCAGCCGCACGAACGGCCGTGGCGCCGCGGCCAGATGGCTCGCGGGGCACCAGACCGCGCAGGCGCCCGGATCGCGACCGTCGGGCAGCCGCAGTTCTTGCAAAGAGAATTCGAGCGCCTCCGGCGCCGCGCGCCGAAGCGCCTCCGTCCAGAGCGCTCGCGCCGCGGCGCCGAGCAGCAGGTCGCCGGCTTCGGCGGCAGCGTCGGGACCTCTGGCGAGCAGCTCGAGAACGGACCCGACAATCGGGCGCACGTCGACGGCCTCGGCCTTTCGCGCGTGCGCGTCCTCTAGGGCCCGACGCCACTGATCGAGCTCGAATAGCGCAGCACCCGGCCGCAGGCCCTCAGACCAGGTCTGCGGGAGCGCCTCCAGGGCCCGACTTCGCCCGGCTGCGTGGCCGAACAGCCGGCGCACGCGATTCTGGCTCAATCCGTTGAGCAGGATGTCGGCCACCGCCGCACAGGCCTGACCCTCACGCGACGCCAGTGCGGGCACCCCGTGCGAGAAGTGCACAGGCAGGCCCGCGTCGGTGGCCAGCACCAGCATGTGCTCGTCCCAATCCTCGGTCGCGGTCGCGCAAACCGCGATCTCGTCCGGGCGTGCCCGCCCCGACGCGATAAGCTCGCGCACCCACCGCAAGGCTTCCACCACTTCGGCACGCGGCGCGGCGCAGGAGACGACTTCCGGCGCGGCCGGCGTGGGCCGCTCATCGATCTCGACAGCGCCGGCGAACCAGGCGAAATCGGCCGCGCCCGGGTTTCGCCAGCGGAGCGGCACGACACGGGCCAAGGCGATCAGCAGCGGCCGCCAGACTGGCGCGACCTGTACGACGCGATCAAGCTCGATCGGCCCGAGTACTGCAGGAGCGAAAGGCACGCGCCGCAGGGCCGCATCGCGGAGATCGCGCGAGGTGAGCACGCCGGCAGGCAGATTGTCCTGCACTCTCGCCTCGATCATCGCGAGATCCTGCAGCCGCGTGCTCTCATGGGTGCGGTCGGCCAAAGAAAAATCAGCGTTCCACAATCGTGTCAGCGTCGACGCCGCGGAACGGGTCATGCCCGGAAGGCTTCGGATGCCTTCTAGGTCAATGAAGCCGCCTGCCTCGAGCGCCGACCGGATTGCGGGATCGAGATCCTGCGATCGGGTCGGCCGCACAAAACCGCCGGCCAGCCGAGCCGCCAGTTGCGGCAGCGTCGTGATCTGCACGCCGGCTTCGGCGTTCCGCGCGGCCGCGACACGCCTCATGCGGAAGGCGAGCGGTCCTTCAACGACAACGGTGCGACGATTCATCGTCCCCCTGTTCTCCCTCTCGATCGCGATTTCTTCGTCGTTGGATCGTCAGCCTTCGCTATCCCTCGCTATTGGCATCGACGTCGGCTTGGCCGCCAGCGAACTCTGGCAATATGTCGCCGGCCAACAGCTTTTCTTTCGACAGCAGCCCAGCGTCCTCGAGCGCCTCAAAATCCGGCAGGTCGCGCAACGTGTCGAGCCCGAACTCCAGCAGGAAGTCTTTGGTCGTCACGTAGGTATAGGGCGCGCCGGGCGTCGGGCTGCGCGGCCCCGAAGCAATCAGTCCGGCGCCGCGCAGTTGGCCGATCAGGTCGCGCGATATCTCCTTGCCAAAGAAGGACGACAGTTCGGCGCGGGTGATCGGCTGAAAATAGGCGATGCACATCAGCACCAGCACTTCGGCTTGCGTGAGGGCGGCAGCCTTCTCACTGCTGCCGACTGCGGCTCGAATGGCGTCGGCATAGGCCGGCCGGGTCAGATGCTTCCAGCCGCCGGCGACGGCGACCAGGTCGTAAGGCCGGCCGCGCAACTCCTCGCGAATGTCGTCGATCAAAAGGTCGATGCTGCAGCTCTTGCCGACGATCCGCGCCAGAGTCTCGCGGCCGACCGGCTCGCTGGCAGCAAAAATGGTCGCCTCGACGCGGTGCATCCATTCGCGCCAGCGCGCTTCCGCCGGCAAATGATCCAGCTCCCGATCAAACAAACCGTCGTTTGGTCGGCCTTCGCCTCCCCGCTCCCCATTTCGTCGCCTGGCCGCACGCTCCGCCATCGTTTTCACAGCCCGTAGATGCGGAACGTGGGGCGGCCGGAGAGCTCGCGCACAGCACCAAGCTCAACGAGCCGGTCGAACAGGCGGCGCAGGCCGCGATCGCTCATGCCGGCGATCTGTTCCGAAGCAACGATCGCGTCGTCGGACAAGAGCCTTTCGACGACGAGGTCCGACGCTCGCGCACGCAACTTCGGCGCCACCACGAGCAACCGCTCTGATCGGCGGTCGAGCTCGGCAAACAGGTCGATGGCGCGCAACGCGGCGCGCGCCTGTGCGACAAGCAGGCTTTTCGCGCGGTCAGCTTGGGTCTCGGCAGGCGACACCCCTGCCACGACATCCCGACGGCGACGAGCGGCGCCTGCGCCCAACGCGGCCTCGCCGCCCAGCAACGGCATCGCAAAAATCCAGCCCAGGCGCTGCGCCAGCAGGGCGTCGGCGAGCCAGGCTCCGAGGATGCGGTCGAAGCCGCAGCGCTCGACGGCCATGAACGCGCCGGTCAGAACGCCGACCGTCCCGCCCTTGGCGGCGAGCTGCTTCAATTCATCGACCAGATCGCTCACTGCCTCATCGTCGTGGGCGTGATCGAATTCCTCCAGCACCGCGGCGATGTTCTTTCTCGACAGAAGATCCTCGGCGGGCCGAGCGGCGAGCCGACGCCACGCCAACAGCATGCGGCCTGCGGGGCCGACATCATCGCCCGCTCGGGTGAGCAGCACCGCGTCGCGCAATACGGCCTCATCCTCGACGCGCCCCGCCAGCTTCGCCGTCACCGCGGCCGCTGTCAGCGCCAGGCGGTGCCGCCAAGCGCCGGCCCATCGCGCCTGCCGGCGCACCACGGCGTCGAGGGCGGTCAGCGCCGCCGCTGCGGCAAAGGCAGCATCTTCAAGCGATCCGGGGCCAACCGCTGCAGCGCGCAGCCAGGTCGGCACGGCGGCCGGCGCAGCCGAGGCCGCGCTGGTGACTACCATAGGTGTATGGCGAAGCAGTTTCGGGCGGAGAATCATCGCCGACGAGGATGAATCGGCGCGGCGCTTTTTGCAACCGTCAAAGCCTACAAGCGCCGCGCCTGTCGCGCTACTAAAACGAACGATAATGTTGCATTATCGTTCGTTTTATTCTCTATATAGGAAATGGCCGTTTTTGTCGCGCAGAAGCCCAAAAATCACGCCGAGCGACCCGCCGGAGCGTCCTACAGCACAGCGCCCGCGGACGATGTTTTAGGTGCGGGGTCGTCGGCCGCCGGCGCGCCGTCAGAGGTGCCCGGTGGCCTCCAGGGCTTTGGCAAAGGTCGCGAGTGGCACGACAAGCGTCAGCGGGCGATCCTTCAGCGGCTCGGCGCCGTAGCGCGCATACCAATTCGCAGCCCGCTCGTTTTTGGCGTCGATGATCATCAGTACGCCGCCGACTTCCACGGTGACGCGGATGCAGCGCAGGGCGGCCGCCAGCAGAAGCTGACCCCCAAGCCCCCTGCCCGCCAGCGATTGGTCGACGGCAAGCCGCGCCAGAAGAAAACCCGGCACGGCGTGGCGCGCCATGCCCTTCGTCATCGCGGCAGGAACCGCATCATGTTCGACAGAGGCCGGCGCCAGACTGTAGAAGCCCAGAACCCTGGTGGGCGCATCATCAGGAACCGCACAGTAGGTCTTAACGGCATTCTGCTCGTGTCCCTGGCGCGCGAACCGCTGCAGAAAGCCATTCATCTCGACGTCGCCGCAATCAAAGGCTTTCCGATCGTGGGACCGGGCGATCGCCGCCTCATGCCATGGCGGAACGTTCACAGAGTTTTGGGGAGCGCCGCTGCAGCTGCCCGCAATCTGGCATTCGGCTTCGGAGGATTGTCCAGAAGGGTTAGGATGCGGCCGAAATCGCGCTCCGAAACTTTAATGGCATCAGCCTCGGCAATGACGGTTTCGGCTTCGCGCAGCGCCGACTGAGTGACGAAGCTGGTGAGGTCGGTATGGCGCAGCGCTGCCGCTCGCAGCAGGCGCGCTTTCACCTCCGGCTTCACCCGGATGTTCATGCGATCGGTATCGTCGAGCGCGGTGCGTGGCATGACTTCGACTCCGGTATTGCTTGTCCAGGACAGATACATCTGCTGGGGCACAATTGCAATGATGTGCGCATTGAATGCGCACAGAGATGAGGCGTCATCATGAACCCTGGCGAGGACGATCTTCCCGACATTGTTGACCTGGTCATGGAGATGGGGCGGACGGAAGATGCCGGGCGAGAAGCCCCGTCCCCTCCCCTTCCAGCCGCCACGGATCCACGTTTGCTGGTTCACCTTGAAGCGCTGGCCAACCGCGCGCGCGACTATGTCGAAGCGGCGAGCTCAGCCAATACGCGGCGCGCCTACGCCGCCGACTGGAAGCATTTTGCCAGCTGGTGCCGTCGTCAGGGTTTTGCGCTCATGCCGCCCGATCCGCAGACGGTCGGGCTGTACATCACGGCGCTCGCCTCTGGCAGTGCTGCAGGTGCAACCTCAGGGGACAAAAAGTCCGTGGCGACGATCGAGCGGCGGCTGTCCGCGCTGTCCTGGAATTTTGCGCAGCGCGGCCAGCCACTCGATCGCAAAGACAGGCACATCGCCACCGTCATGGCCGGCATTCTCAATAAGCATGCCGCCCCGCCCCGGCAGAAGGAAGCGGTACTGCCGGAGGATCTGATCGCCATGCTCGAAACACTCGACCGCGGCACGCTCCGCGGCTTGCGTGATCGCGCCATGCTGCTGCTGGGCTTCGCCGGTGGACTTCGCCGCTCCGAAATTGTCGGTCTCGATGTCGGCCGCGACCAGACCGAAGATTCTTCCGGCTGGGTGGAGATCCTGGATAAGGGCATGCTGGTGACGTTGCGCGGCAAGACCGGCTGGCGCGAGGTCGAGGTCGGGCGCGGGTCGTCTGATGCCACCTGTCCTGTCGTGGCACTCGAAACTTGGCTCAAGTTCGCGCGCATCGCCCACGGACCGCTGTTTCGACGCGTCACCGGCAAGGGAAAGGCCGTTGGTGCCGACCGGCTCAACGACCAGGAGGTGGCCCGCCTCGTCAAACGCACCGCGCTGGCGGCCGGTGTGCGCAGCGATCTGGCCGAGGGTGAACGGGGCAAGCTGTTCGCCGGACATTCGCTCCGCGCGGGCCTCGCCTCCTCGGCTGAAGTCGACGAGCGCTTTGTCCAAAAGCAGCTTGGCCATGCCTCGGCGGAAATGACCCGCAAGTACCAGCGACGCCGCGACCGCTTTCGCGTCAATCTCACCAAGGCGTCGGGACTCTAAAGGTCCCCTCCCCGGCAAGCCGAGCGTCGTTGTCGTCTCGGCCGAGGAATGGCAGCGCAAGACGGTGCGCAAGGGCACGCTTGCGGAGTTCCTGATGGATTCGCCGCTGCGCGGTACCGATCTTGACTTCGCGTGCCAGCGCGATGAACCGCGTGATCTGCGGCTGTGAGGCTACTGCTCGATGACGATCGTTCTTTCATCAGCGTGGTGTCGATCGCCGAAATCCGGCGCGGCGTCGCCCTCATGGACGCGAGGATCTGGCCGATTGCCTGGCGCAGGATCTGCCGCAGCGTTTCGAGCAAAGGGTTCTCCATATTACGAGCAGATCGCTCTGGCTTGAGGCGATCTGATGGCCCTGGCGAAGAGTCGCGGTCGCGGTCTGTCATCCATGGATGCTGGATCGCTGCAACAGCGACCGCGAAACAGCTCACCTTGGCGACCGGCAATACGAAGGATTTCAAGGGCTTCGGAATCGACCTCTTCGACCAATGGTCCGTCTGAGCCGCAAGGCGGACAAAACATCCAAAGCTAACTGCAAAGGGAGGGGTGGATTTGGCGTCGTTTCGCCTGTTGAAGAACCATGTGAGCATCTCGCTGATTGGAGACTACACCTCGCTTCGCCGACTCCACGAAGTTGTCCACGACGTGAATGAGCGATCTTTTGGCATACGCATCTGGTCCAAGCGACAGCTCGGGCACTTCGACGGAGAAGACCACTCAGACGGGATGGCGCGCGAGCAACCGTGCGACGCTCTATAAGTAAGAGTAGCTTGCCCCGTTCACCGTCCGTGCCTGCGACCGACCTTACCTGGCGGGCTAGCTCGCGAAATCGGCCGCAGCGGACCTTTAGCGTGGTCCCCTAGGGAAATACGCGCCAGCGTGTCACGCATCGGACGGACGCGGTGGCTTCCAAGTGTATGAACGTAGGGGACCGAAACGGACTTCCCTAGCAGTCTAGACTGCCCGACGGCGGGTTAGTCACGTAGGCGCCAACCGAAGCGGCCGATGCCCGTAGGAAGACATGGCCGTATGACTAACGGCCGCCCCTCAGGCAAATGCCTTCGTGATCGAGCTAAGCACCCTTACGCCGGTGATTACGCTGGTTCACGTTCGCAGGCATGACGAGTTGTCCGCGGACAACTAGTTTCGGCTAGCCAATTCTCTCTTGGTTAAACGTTTGTAAATTCTTTACGAATCGGACCATACTGTAGCTGCGCAGATTGAACGAAATACCGATCAGAAGCGCAGTTCGAGGGACTACCATGCTGCAGACGACCATCCGAAGCAGGGATCATCAAGAGCATCTTCCGTCGCTGTTGTCCGCGGATTCGCTGGAGCTGTCACGCCAGCTTCAATTGCATCAGCAGAAGATATTTCCGCCCACGTCCCAAAAGACGATTCGGCATTTCACGCCGGCCGAAGCCGCCTACTATATCGGTATCGGCGAGGGCTACCTGCGGCAAGTCGCTTCGGAGGGAAACGGTCCCGAACCACTAGCCAATGGCCGCCGTGTCTATTCCCCCGCCGACATGGAAAACATCCGTCGATCGCTCGACGAAAAGAACGGAACCCCGAAGTATGTTCCCATCAGGCGGCCGGGTGAGAAGCTCCAGGTCGTGGCAGTCATGAACTTTAAGGGTGGTTCCGCGAAGACGACGACATCGGCGCATCTGGCCCAGTATATGGCTTTGCGCGGCTACCGCGTGCTGGCTATCGACCTCGACCCGCAGGCGTCGCTCTCGGCACTCTTCGGCCACCAGCCCGAGCTCGACGTCGGCGAAGGCGAAACACTCTATGGAGCGATACGCTACGAGGAGCCGGTGTCCATAGCCGGGATCGTTCGAGCCACCTACACCCAGAACCTCCATATCGTCCCTGGCAATCTTGAGCTCATGGAGTTTGAACACGAGACGCCTAGAGCTATCACCTCCGGATCGGCGGAATCGATGTTCTTTGCGCGGATCGGAGAAGTGTTGGCCGACATCGAGAGCCTCTATGATGTCGTAATCATTGATTGCCCCCCGCAGCTTGGCTTCCTAACGATGTCGGCCCTATGCGCTGCGACATCTGTTCTGATCACCGTACATCCCCAAATGCTCGACGTGATGTCGATGAGCCAGTTTCTGGCTATGACGAGCGAGATGATGGCTGTCGTGGAGAGAGCCGGCGGCCGTACCAGCTATGATTGGATGCGATATCTCGTTACCAGATACGAGCCAAACGACGGTCCACAAAGCCAGATGACGGGCTTCATGCGGGCCATTTTCGGAAATCGCATGCTTCACAACCATATGCTGAAGTCCACCGCGATTTCCGACGCCGGTGTCACCAAGCAGACGCTTTATGAGGTCGAGCGCTCCCAGTTCACACGGGGCACCTATGACAGGGCGATGGAATCGCTCAACGCTGTGAATTCCGAGATCGAAGGCCTGCTTCGTACCACGTGGAGCAGGAAATAATGGCGCGCAAGAATCTCATAGGGATATCCTCTTCGGACGAAACGCCGACCTCGCCGGCGGATGTCAGGCCAATTGCCGGCTTCGTTCCGCCGAAGGCGCGGAGCGCCCCTATCGGCGGGATCACGCGGACGCTGGGCAACATCACCCAGAAGTTCGAACGCGCGCAGGACATCGAGAAGCAGTTGGCTGAGGGCAAGCTGATCGTAGAACTCGATCCGGTCCTGGTTGACGGCTCCTTCATCAGCGATCGTCTCGGCATGGACCCCGCGGAACTGGGCACCCTCGTCGACCAGATCCGCGAGCATGGACAGCAAGTGCCAATCCTCGTTCGTCCGCACCCGGCGATCGACGGCCGATATCAGGTCGCGTATGGCCACCGCCGGCTAGCGGCAGTGAGGCAACTCGGCCTCAGGGTAAAGGCTGTTATCCGGGAACTGTCCGACGACCAATTGGTCGTGAGTCA
Source organism: Aminobacter sp. MDW-2 (assembly GCF_014250155.1). Taxonomy (NCBI): domain Bacteria; kingdom Pseudomonadati; phylum Pseudomonadota; class Alphaproteobacteria; order Hyphomicrobiales; family Phyllobacteriaceae; genus Aminobacter; species Aminobacter sp. MDW-2. The sequence goes on along the minus strand of NZ_CP060199.1, from coordinate 61,778 downwards.
GGGGCAGGAAAACAATGCTCGAACCGATCTGTCGTACATAGAACGGGCGTTGTTCGCGTCGCGGCTTGAGGATCGATCCTTCGAGCGGGACGTGATCATGGCGGCGCTTAACGTCGACAAAGCAGCGTTATCGAAGATGATATCGGTAGTGCGCCAAATTCCGATCGAGTTGATTGAGGCGATCGGCGCTGCGCCGCAGATCGGGCGTCGACGCTGGATGGAACTTGCTGAAAAGTTGGCGAGCACGCATGTCGAATTGAAGAGAATTCTCGGATCGTTGTCCGCGGACAACTCGAGCGACCAGCGCTTTCAGGACGCCTTCGATGCGCTGACGCCGGCCATGCCAATCAAAGAAACGCCGAGATCTAAGCCTTGGGAGCCCGCAGATGGCTCGGTCAGTGTCACCGTTAGGGCTACCTCGAAAAAGGCAGTTGTGACCTACGAAGCGAAGGACGGCCCGAGCTTCGCAACATACATCGCACAGCGACTGGATGACCTCTATGAGGCCTTTCGGAAGTCGGAAAGAACATCAACAGGAGTCTGAAACCGCAAAAGAAAAAGGCCCCCGAACGGCGAACCGCGGAAGCCTCTCTCGTATTCCTAGCAAGATCGAGAATCGCAAATCCGCGAATCACTGTCAAGAGTCACGGCGTCATTTCGGCGAGCAGATTTCTTTTGCCTGATTGAAGGTGAAGGAAATGGAGAGGGAAATTGCAACGACTCCCTTTGGGAGCCGACCGATGTCGCTTGCCCTATTGGCAGCGCAAAATGATTCACGTGAAATTCCCGAAGGGAAGGCCGTCGACAAATGGCAGGTGTACCGCGATCTGTGCGAGGGCAAGAGCCTCGTGGGGATCGGTGATCGCGCTCTGGCGATCCTGGCAGCCCTGCTGTCGTTCTACCCAGACAGCGAGCTGAGCGAGGAAAACGGCCTGATCGTTTTCCCGTCGAACAAGCAGCTGTCGCTCAGGGCACACGGGATGCCAGACACGACCCTGCGACGGCATCTGGCGGCCTTGCTCGACTGCGGCCTCATCCTTCGTAGAGACAGCCCCAACGGGAAGCGGTACGCCCGCAAAGGCAGGGGAGGGGACTTCGAGGATGCTTTCGGTTTCTCCCTCGCGCCGCTGCTCGTGCGCGCTGACGAGTTCCAGGAGGCGGCTGAGCGCGTCCGGGCCGACAATCGGGCCCTGAAGCTCATGAGAGAGCGGATAACGCTCTACAGGCGCGATATCTCGAAGCTAATCGAGGCGGCCGTCGAGGAAGACGTCGCCGGCGACTGGGGAGGCCTGTGGAGGCGGTTCCGTGCCGTCGTCGATAGATTGCCCCGGCGGGCGGCTGTCGGGGACCTGGAGCAGTTTGTGGTCGATCTAGCCGCGATCCGTGAGGAAATCGACAACTTGCTGGATTCACACATGAATGTTCAGAATCCGGACGGCAATGAATCCCATAATGGACGGCAGCAATCTGATTCAAATACCGACCCCTTATTTGATTTTGAACCTGCTTTAGAGAAAAGCGGGGTCACGATCGAGCCAGAACGGCGACCCAACGAGAAGCCTTACCCGCTAGGGTTGATACTGAAAGCCTGTCCAGACATTGTCGACTACGCCGTCGACGGGATTACGAACCGGCGCGACCTGATGGCGACCGCGGCGCAGGTGAGGGGATACCTGGGGATCTCGCCGTCGGCATATGGTGACGCTCTCGAGGTTCTGGGGCAGGAAAACACGGCGATAGTCATCGCCTGCATCCTGCAGCGGGCACAGCACATCAATTCCGCGGGTGGCTACTTGCGGGTGCTGACCGAGAAGGCAAGGGCAGGGCAGTTCTCGGTTGGACCGATGCTCATGGCTGCGCTCAAGGCCAATACTGCCGCGCCAGACAGGAGGGCAGGGTGATATGGGGTCTTCGGTGGTGGTTCGCCCACCATGCTGCCGCCGGCTGTCCACTTGACTATTGTTGGCCGATCATCTCGTGAGCAAATCGTCATTTGACACAAGCGCGTCGCTCGACGGAGATTAACCTATGGGAGGTGCAATGCGCTCTCGATGTCAGGCGAAGCGATCATGGGAAAGTACAGAGTGTTGATTTCCGCCGAGAACTGACCCGGGATTGAGGGATTTTTCCATCGAGAAGTGACCCATGTTTGAACCCACCCCTGCTTGATGATCGCAGGGGACATTGGAGTGATAGACATGGCGTTACTGAGCGTTATCCGGCGCTGGCATCTGCGGGATGGACTTTCGATCCGGGAGATTGCGCGGCGCACGGGACTGTCGCGGAACACGATCCGCAAATACCTGCGATCCGACGAGGTCGAGCCTCGCTTCAGCACCTTCTCCCAGAAGGTCCGTTCCGGTCTCACCGTGGTCACGTTCCGTGCGGTGAGGTTGGCCGCTTCCGGCATCTCGGCGGCGATGTAGGGCACGATCTCGCGCGGCTCAGCCGGTTCGGGATCGGGACGCGCACCACCCTCGATGCGGACCGCAGCCTGGACATAGCTGCCCGCGGACTCGAAGACGCTCTTGTAGCCGACAACGAGAATGTCGAGCGCGTCCTTATTGCGGTAAAGATCAAAGCCGACGCCGAGCGAAAAATGTCCGGGTCGCTCGGCGGCTTCCTCGACCGAAGCGATCTCCTTTGTCAGCAGCTCCTTGAGAGGCCCGGAAATGTACTGCCGCGCGGCCTCGTCGACCTTCTCGGCAAGCGCCTTCTGCTGCTGGTTGACCGACGGGAGCGCGGCAATATCGTCCTCGAGCGGGACATGTAGATCGGCCTTGTATATGCCGATATCGATGTCCTCGGAGAAGCGCCGGATCAGCCCATACGCCTTGCTCAGGCTGGTGCCACCCTTGAAATAGAGCCCGATCGGATCGCCGCCGCGACGGTTGAACAGGAAGTCGAGCACCCAGCAGACGTAGAGATCCTTTTCGACATTGGCCGCCTGGGTGCCCAAATGGGCGGCGGTGGCCTCGAAGAGCGCACGGCGTTCATCGACGCTCGAGCGCAGGATCTCAATGAACGTCTGCTTCATGATCGCCCTTCGCGGGTTCCGACGCCGGCGCGCTTTCGGTTTGACCCTCGGCGATCCGGCGCGTGATGGTCTCGACCAGCGGATACATCCAGGCGGGGACCGCGTGAATATTCTCGCGCAGGTCCTGGACGATGGCGTCCCGATCGGAAGTGCGGGACAGGTAGCGGACGATGCCGTTGACGGCTGCCTCGAGGCTCGATCGCTCATCCCGAAACCACGCCAGCGCCTGCACCACCCGCATCGCCGGCCGCCCCGCCCAAAACGCCGTCTTGGCGGAGATGCGCTTGAAATCGAGCTTGTAGATGACCGGCGTCGTCGCCTTCGGATCGCCGGCGCTCGCCTCGATCTCGATTGTTCGAGGGTAGGTATCGGCATGAATCGTCGAGCGCGCCGGGACGGCCGTCGTGAGGCCGAGATCGTTCGCGGCGGTCATCCCGTCGACAAGGACGCGCAACTTGTCGCGGCGCGCGATCGCGTCGACGAACGAAGCGCGGGGCGGGAACACCATCTTGCCGGTTAGCTTGCTGACGGTCGGCTTGTCGTAGAGACCGCGATAGGGGCGCCGTATGTCGCCCCGCAGCGTCAGTCGCTGCAGCGCTTTTTCGACGGCGTTCGGTGTGCCGATGTCGAGAAAGTCGGCACGCGACCACACGCCGGCCGGCGCCGCCTGGGCGATCCGGTCGTGAATGCGATCGAGCGTGTCGGATGTCGGGTCTGGCATTTGGCCGCCTTTCTGACCGAAGATTATATATAAAAGTTGGTCAGTAGCAATCGGCGCCAAGGTTTTGACCAGAATTTATATTCAAACTTTGGTCAGTGCCTCGCCATCTTCCTCGGCGGTGCTCAGCGAAGAACTTCCAGTCGACCAGGATGCACAGACAGCCGGGACCCATCTCCGTGCGATGTTCACCGGAAGGGCAGGGGAGGTATCTCACCCTCCGCAGTGCGCCAGATCCAGGAGCCGATTTCCGGCCGTGACTTGATCAGTTCTTGCAGCGCCTCTTCGTAAGCCTTGTCCGCCGAAGGCGGAACGACATAAAGCGCGATCGGCTGCGATTGACGCTGCACCAATGCAGCCGCGGTTGGTGTTTCTCCCGACAAATTGTAGCGCAACCCTTTGACGCTGCGATCACGCAGCTTGGCCAATGTGTCAACCAGCCTCTTTTCGTATGCGGAGTCGTAGGGCACCCAGTTTTCGGCGACGACCATCAGCGCCATGTCCTCAACCACCGCAAGGCCGGCCGACGTGAGGCCGAACGTCGCGATTGTCATCAAATGAGAAGCCTCGTCCGCGTCCCACAGCGCCAGCTCGTTCTCGAAGCGACCCTTTAAACGCAGATAGATCCTTTCGTCCATCAAGAACGGAAAGTCCGGCATGTGCTTGACAATCAAGCGATGGCTACTGCGTGTCGGAGCAAAATCCTTAACCTCACCCACCAGGATCATCAATTTGCGTGGTCCGCTCTTCGGCGGAAGTGCGCGTACCAGCGCCGCTGCCCGGCGCTGCTCAATCGCGGCCTTGTCCGCCGCCCGGAACGGTTCAGGCACGAAGAGTATCTCGTTGAGCATTCCGCCTTTCACCATCATCTGACCGGCAGCCTCGATCACGTGCCATCGAATATTCCACCAGTGACGCTTGCCCGCCCATCGCGAGGTCCAGGCTGTTAGCTCGGCCTGGTGCCAGAGATAATGGAGCACGCTGCGCAACGAGAGCTTCCTTGCGTCGCCGGCGATGGTATCGGTTGCGCTAGATCCGGAGCCTGGCGCCGCCCGTGTGCCGATTTTCGTGAGACTGAAGGAGACCTTCAGCGCGGACATTCCGCTCTCCGGATCGACCTGGATCGCGCTGCCCATCAACACGCCGAGTCCGGACAGTTCGTCCGGCGGCTCGTAAGATGGACAAGCCGGATCGTGCTCCCCACCTGACATTGGCATGCGCTTGACGATGTACTGGTCGCCGACATGGGCAATGTACATTAAAAGCCCGCCTTCCCTGCAAAGGCAGAGCGGTCGAATCCGCTTACGGTAAGCATCGGCTAACGCGGTGTGAAGATCCGGCGCCGTCTCTTCGATCACCTGCTCGGCAAGTTTGAATCGTCGCATCGCCTCCATCGCTCCGGACGCCGCCGCATCCCCTGTCCTTCATTGATTCATGGTTTCGGCGGCGACGCAACCTTCAACAGGCGAACGGAGAGTGCGGCCGCGATGCCCGCGCGCTTCGCGCGCCGGCTGGCGCAGGGAGAGGCAGAGGGGAGGCCGGGATGCGATGGCGGGCCGAGGCCAGGAGAGAGGCTCCCGGCGCCCGTCGCGGAGAACGATCATGACCCATATGGAAATCCAGGCGCCGGCGCGCAGCGTGTCAAACGGCTACAAGGTTGATGTCGGCCGTGGACAGCGCATCGGCCGCGTGTCGTCGGAATGGTTCAACCGGCCGGACGACGAACGCTTTCTGTCGCTCACCGACCTCAACAATGCGGTGAAGCGGCGGTCCGAACGCAGCAAGACCCGGATCGTTGAAAGCGAGGCGATCCGCGTCGAAGCATCCCGCGACAATCCCGAGCGGCTGACGCTCATGCTTCCCGGCTCACACACCCCGGTTGCGCCGACACACTGGAGTTTTGGTCAGCTCGCCAGCTTGGTCGGGGCGCCGGCGACCTATCTGCGCCAGCTGCCGGCCGCGCTCGCTGGCATCAATCTGCAGTATGGGCTCTCCACGCACCGCGCCGAGCAGGTCAAGACGCTCGAAATCGAGAACGACCGCCTCGAACTTCGGGCGGTAACGGGGCCGGACTACGGGCGGATATTCGACTCAGAATTGATCGACGCCGTCCAGAAGATCGCCGGCAACGGCACCGGCGACACACGCTGGAAAGTGCCGGGCGTGCTCGACTGGTCGACCAGCATCTACAACCCCAATGTCGACATCTCGAAAGACACGACGACGCTCTATGCCTCTGACCGCGACATCTTCGTGTTCCTGGTGGACGATCTGAATCCCATCGAAGCCGGTCGCCTGCCGAATGGCGAACCGGATCTGTATTTCCGCGGATTCTACGCCTGGAACAGCGAGGTCGGCTCAAAAACACTCGGAATTGCAAGCTTTTACCTCCGTGCCGTATGCCAAAATCGCAATTTGTGGGGCGTCGAAGATTTCCAGGAAATCACCATTCGCCATTCCAAATATGCCGCCTCGCGGTTCGCGCTCGAAGCCGAACCGGCGCTGATCCAGTTCGCGGAATCCTCCCCGATGCCTTTCGTCAACGGCATCAAGGCGGCGCGTGAGCGCATCGTCGCCCGTGACGACGACGATCGCACGACCTTCCTGCGCAAGCGCGGATTCTCCAAGGGCGAAACCACCAGGATCATCGACGCCGTGCTCACCGACGAGGGTCATCCACCATCGTCGGTCTTCGACTTCGTACAGGGCATCACGCGCGTCGCACGCGACAAGCAGCATCAGGACGTGCGGCTCGAACTAGAAGGCAAGGCCAAGAAGCTCCTCGACCTCGTTCACTGATCCTGCCCTCACCGGCGACCCCTCACGTCGCACTGTCGGCTTTCCGATCATCGCAACCCAAGGCGCCGCTCCTCCCAGCCAGGAGGACGGCGCCTTTCGTCGTGACGGGTCAGGAGGTCGCACAGCACTTGCGGTCGCCCGTCGCGGAGCAAGCCGATGAATGAACCTTCCCAGACTCCCATACCCTTGTTGACGCCTGACCAGCGCGATCAGCTCCTTGCCAATGGCCGCCAGCCCGGCGGCGACCACGTCCCAGTGGTCAAATTCTTCAATCCCGTCGGCATCGGCACCTGGCTCGCAACCGAGCTTGACGCGGACAACGATACTTGCTTCGGCCTCGCCGACCTGGGCTTCCCGGAACTCGGATCCTTCAGCCTGGAAGAACTTGCCACGCTCGAATTGCCGTTCAGCATGAACATTGAGCGCGACGTCTTCTTCACCGGCACTTTCCCGATCTCGGCCTATGCCGAAGCCGCTCATGAGACGGGCAGCATCACCGCGGCCATCCGCATCCTCTCCAACGCCGCTCGGGCCAAACGCGGGGAGGGGGCGTGATGCGCTTCCGTCCCTGGCCCAAACCCGAACCCTATTACGACACGTCACGCAAACGCGCCGTCTTCAAGCGCAAGCAGCGCCTCGAACGCGAGGCGCTGCCGCTCTTCGCGGACAAGGACGAACAAACATATCTGCGCATCCTCGATCGGCTGCGGCGCAAGATCGAGCGTCAGGATGCTGCGATCGAAGCGCTGCGCAGAAAATACCGGGTCAACGCTCAGCGTCCTGTTTTCACACGCCTGTAGGTGACGGAGTCATCGCACAGGTCAGCGTGCTCTTGGTTTCCAGCCATCCCTTCGACCGAGGGGGTGGCTTTCGTCGTGACGGCTTCCCAGGCGGAAAACCCTGCCGCCAGCCGTCGCGGAGATCCCATCATGCTGCAATCCACTCCAGACTATTCCGCCGACATCGACGCCGCCCTGACGACACAAGGCGGTCATCTCTCCATCGGCCGCGGCGGCTTCACGCTCCACTATCGCAACGGCGCGATGCTCTCCGGCTATGGCTGCAAGGCAATTAAGGCCCAATGCATCGCCGCCGGCCTGCCGGTGATCGACAGCCGGTGTGTGGCCTTCGATGTCGTCGTGTACCTGACCCTGCAAGGCCCGCTGGTCGCCGTCGGCCGGGAGCCCGAGCCAGCTCCCTGGCAAGGCCTGTCCTATGCGCCGCTGCACGTCGTCGCGGCCCGATACGCAGCCGCCGGCGCGGAGGTCTCGAACATCCCCGGCGTCGAGACCATGCCCACGCCGGCCAATCGAAGACCCGCGCCATGAGCGGTCGTCCCATTCTCCAGCTCTACACGACCATGGTCGAGTTCGAGACGCTGCATGAACGCCACGACCGCACGCGCAGCACCAGCAAGACGGTCATTGTCGATCGGCAGGCGCTCATCCACATCCTTATGGATCATGCCCGCATGCTCGAGGCCTTGCGCAAATCCGGACGGGTCGATGTCGCGGAACCGCGTTGATCCCGCCGGCCTTCGCCGGCGCGGCGGCTGCGAGAGGCAGAGGGCGGAAGGGGAGGGTTCCTGACGGGTTTGGAGGTTCGGGGAGAGACCCTGGGCCGCCCGTCATGGAGACCCTGACCATGGCAAAAAGCGCCATTCAGAAGATCGCAATGAACCCCTCGGAGAACATCGCCTACGACAAGCTTGTCCTGTCGCAGCAGAATGTTCGCCGGGTGAAGGACGGCGTCACCATCGAGCAGCTCGCCGACGACATCGGGCGGCGCAAGCTCCTGCAGAGCCTGAATGTCCGTCCCGTCCTCGACGGAGACGGCGGGGAAACCGGCACCTACGAAGTGCCTGCCGGCGGCCGCCGCTATCTCGCGCTCGGCATTCTGGTCAAGCAGAAGCGCCTGGCGAAGAATGAGCCAATCCCTTGCATCGTCAATCGCAGCGGAACGACGTCGGCGGAAGAGGACTCGCTGGCCGAGAACGTGCATCGCGAGAACCTGCATCCGCTCGACCAGTTCCGCGCCTTCAAGGCACTTAAGGAGCAGGGGCTCGATGTCGAGGAAATCGCAGCTCGCTTCTTCGTCTCGGCTGCGACGGTCAAGCAGCGGCTGAGACTGGCCTCCGTCTCGCCGAAGCTGCTCGAACTCTACGAGAAGGACGAGATACGTCTTGAGCAGATCATGGCGTTCTCGATCTCCAACGACCACGCCCGCCAGGAGCAGGTCTGGGAGCGCATTTCCGGCAACCCGCACATGCACGAGCCGTTCTACATCCGGCGCCTGCTGACGGAAACAACGGTTCGTGCCGACGATCGCCGTGCGGTCTATGTCGGCGCCGAGGCCTATGAAGCCGCCGGCGGTATCATCCTGCGCGACCTGTTCGAGCAGGATTCCGGTGGCTGGTTCCAGGATGCGGCCCTCCTTGAGCAACTGGTCTTCGACAAGCTCAAGCTCGACGCCGAAACGATCCGCGCCGACGGCTGGAAGTGGGTCGAAGCGGCGATCAGCTTCCCGTATGGCCACACCTCCGGCATGCGGCGGGTCTATGCCGAACCGGCGGAGATGAGCGGTGAGGAGATCGCCCGCTACGATGCGGTGAAGGCTGAGTACGATGCCCTCGACGCCAAATATGCCGAGATGGAGGACGCCGACCAGGAAATTGAGGACAAGCTCGATCAGCTTGGCGCCGAACTCGACGATTTTGGCGATCGTCCGCAGGTCTACGACCCGGAGCAGAAGGCCATCGCCGGCGCGTTCATCACACTCGGCGCCAACGGCCAGCTTCAGGTCGAAGCGGGTTTCGTCCGCCCCGAGGATGAGCCTCGGGCTGAGGCGGAGGATGATGACGAAAAGGCCAACGACGGCGATGGAGACCCTTCGCGGTCCGACGAGGACCGCGATGATCGTGTCGTCGTCAACGGCCGGTCCACGAGCGGCGGATCCGATGCGGCCGAAGAGCCCGAGGAAGAAGGCATCAAGCCGCTGCCCGAACGGCTTGTCTTCGATCTCACCGCGCAGAAGACGCTGGCGCTGCGTAACGCGCTGGCGAGTGACGTCGACATCGCCTTCGTCACCGTCCTCCATGCCCTCGTGCTCCAGGTATTCTACCGCTTCGCCAAGGACAGCTGCCTGGAGATCAACCTGACGAGCAACAGCTTCGGCCAGGTCCAGGGTCTCGCCGAGACATCTTGGGCGAAGGAGATCGCCGAGCGTCACGAGGCATGGGATCGCGATATGCCGGACAGCGACAAACTTTGGGAGTTCCTGCTCGGTCTGGACGAAGCGAGCCGCAAGGCGCTGTTCGCGCACTGCGCGTCGCTCTCACTCAACGCCGTCGTCGAGCCCTGGAACAGGCGTCCGGGCGCCCTTGCCCATGCCGATGCGCTTGCCGCCACGCTCGGCTTCGACATGGTGGAAGCAGGGTGGTCACCGACTGTCGACAACTATCTCGGCCGGGTCACCAAAGCCCGGATCGTGCAGGCAGTGCGCGAGGGCCGTGGCGAGGACTCCGCGCAGCTGATAGACCACATGAAGAAGGACCTGATGGCCCGCGAGGCCGCCCGTCTTCTCGAAGGGTCGAACTGGCTGCCCGAGCCGCTGCGACTCGCTGGTGACGACATGTCGGTCAACTCGGGTGAGGCCCTACCCGAGGATGTGACGGACGAAGCAGCTCTCGACGGTGATGCCGCCGAGCTACCCGCCTTCCTCGCCGACCCAGCGTCGGAGGAACCTTCCGTGACCGAAGGGGACACAGACCACCTTGAGGCCGCCGAGTAATCGGCCTCCCACTCCGCACCGGGCCCGGCATCACCGCCGGGCCCTTTCATTTGCGTCATGGATGGAGATCCGTATGTCCGCTCATCTCGTTTACGATACCGCTCCGCTCGGGAGCGTCATCCGATACTTTGATTCAACGCCCAAACCGCCTTCCCGCTTCAGCAAGAAGCTCTCTGCGTGGGAAGGCCGCAACGGTACCGGCCGCCTGGTGAAGAAGGAGCCGCCGCGGTCGCGTGCGACCTTTAGCTCGCCGGCGTACTTTACCTTGCATGAGGGCGATTTCGGTGAGGGCGGGACTGTCGTCGTCTCGGTTCGGCGGACGTACTCTGTCGAGAGCGACTTGCGTTTCCAGATCGTCGAACGTCCTTCGATCGGCATGATCCGCGTCCTGAAGGATCTCGGCGACAGCCCGGAATTGTTGCATCTCGCCAGGGACCACGAGGCGGCCGAGCGCTGGCTCGCCAACAATCCGTACAGCCGCGCCTATCTCGAAGAGGTCACCGCCGACGAGGTCGGCGCCGACGTGATCGAGGACCGCTCCGCCGCCTGACTTTCAAACCTCACAGACCAACCATCGACAGGCTCGGGATCGCGCAAGCGATCGCCGGGCCTGTTCCGTTTCATGGAGATCGACATGTTCGACTGGACCAGAAGCTGCTCCTATGACGAGCAGCAGAAAAGACGTTTTCACACGACAGCACGCTCACGGCTGAAAAAGCTCGCTGCGGAACTTGCTCTGCCATCAGGCAGCTTTGATCTGCGTTCCAACAAAGCCGGCATCGCCGTTTCCGGCGAAGTGACCTTGCACCACACCGCCGTTTACATCCAGGTCGGTCAGTTCGGAATGTCCTCCGGCCACGGCATCCTGATCCGCACCTGCAGGGGGCGCAAGGACTATACCGGCGGGGCCAACCACTTCGTCGCGCTGAGCATGCTCGACGACATTCCGGCGCTTGCCGCGGCCGTCCGCGCCATTACCGGTGTCGGGCGCGCCGCTGCAGATTCCGCCGATCGCCGCGCCGCCTGATCAGCCACCAATCACCTCATTAGCCGACCGTCTTCCGCTGCGCCGCCGCACGGCGGGAGGCTCGGCCATTCCGGAGACATGCCATGTCTATCCATCCTCCGTTCCGCAAGGTGTTCGAGGGCGTCGCAACGCGCGAGCAGATGTTTACGCTCTTCAATCGCCACAGCGATACGCCCGGTGTCGACCGCCTGTCCGGCATGCCATACGCGTCGGAATGGTTCGAGATCTCGGCCAGCGAATACTATTTCATGCTTGGACTTCTGCCGCCGCTCTTCCAGCGAACCGGTATGTTCGGCATGTCCGAATACAAGGCCGGCAATGTCACCAGCGTCTTCTTTGCGATCAGGATCCGCGGCCGCGAGCGGTGGTTTCACGGATTTTGCGACCTTTCCGACAAACGCAGTCCCGACGCCATGCGGGCAGCGATCATCGCCCATGAAACGGGTGCGCTCGACAGCATGACGCGCGAGGAAAAGCTTGAGGCGATCTGGTCCGCGACGCATGCCGACTTCAAGGGCATTGCCGGCGAGACCAACCTTGACGCGTGGCTGCCAGAGCATCATGGCAAGCGGACGATCCTCACTTACATTCCTGGGCAGGGCACCACCCTCAAGCTTCTGGACGATCTGACCGACGAAGAGATCGACAGCCGCATGCCCGACGTCCGCGCGCGGCCGAGGAGACGGAGCAACGATGCGGAACCATCGTAAACCGTCGCCACCGATGGACAAGTCGACCTGGGAGGCGCACTCAACCTACACCGCTGACCTTGGCGTTCCCGATAGGCGCCGATACCGGCGCACACTGCCTGGCTCCCCGACCGTCGCCGACGTGGTACGACCCGGCGGTACGGTCTCGACCTCCTATAGCACCGGCGGCATTGTGACCGAGGTGAAGCAATATTTCTATTCCGCGCCGACCGGCGAGACCCTGTCCCATTTTACCATCGTCTACGTGCCGCCGGAGCGCGCCGCAAAGTACCGCGATACCGATCGCCAATGGATCAACGAGTGTGTCGCGATCGGCGACCGCATCCTGATGTTATTCGAGGCGAATGAGGACGAGGTCTTCGTTGTCGACCGTGGCCGATCGGTCGAGACCCCTCCTTTCCGTACCATCCTGATCGGCTAGCTCCACCGATCAGAACTCATGGCGAACCGCTGCTTGCGGCTTGTCCGCACCTGTCCCCGCACTCAAAGCGACGTCAAGCCGATCAATGCTCATTCGACGAGCGCGATAGCACGCGATCTCATCCTGAAAGGAAAACACTATGGCCAGAAAAGCATTCTTTGCCGCCTTCATCATCGATGAAGACAACTATACGCCCGAGCCCGGGCCCGTGGACCATCACTTCGTTGCCGCGGATCTCGCCCAGTCGGGCTTCGGTGAGCAGCCCGGCGTTTCGCACATCATCGTCTGGAACTCCGCCGCCGACCTGATCGCCGATCATTGTCAGCGAGGTCCGATATCCGTCGACTATCTCTCTGGCGATCAACCCGCACCCAACCCGCGACTCGTGCACACGCCAGAGACCTGCCCCACGAACCACAGAAAGCATGAGGACGACATCGGCGCTGACTGCGGTGCCGATCTCAGCGCGACGTCAAATCACGTCGCGAAACCGCCTGCGGGTGACTCACCATCGTTCCGTGACCAGCTCTTTCCCACGATGCGCGAAACACTGGCCTTCGAATATTACGAGGTGAGACCCTGCATCGAGCGTGATCGCCAGGTAACTTCCTACCGCGACGAGGACGAGTTCGAAGCTGAACTTGCCAGGTCACCGCAGGCAAGGCGAGAGTTCCGTGCATTCTGGTCGCTCTATGGGGTGGACCGGAACACCACCTCCGCGATCGGCGACTTCGTCTCGAAGGATGCCGCTCATGAGGTGATGAACGCGATCCTCGCGATCCCGGCCGCGGCCCGCAACGCTCTTCAGGCTTCACGACCGACAAGCTGCGGGAGAAGCGATAGCATCGATCGGGCAATACGCTCTGCGACCGACTGGCTCGAGGACATGATCAACCAGTCCTCGAACGATCAGCGGATCTGACCTCTGCGGCAAACGTGACGTTTCTCTGCACCATCGCCCGAAGCCCGGTCCCGCCGGGCTATTCCATTTTTCGAGCCACCTCACGAAGTCCTCCAACAAGGGATAAACCCAATGTCACGCCTCAACGATCCGGAGAATTTCCGCGGTCGCGTCAATTACGCCGCTCAGGTCATTGCTTACGGACGACGTCCGACCCGTGCTTTCGACAATTGCTTCGAAAACTATGACGGGGACGAAGTCGCGACGGTGATCCTGCGCCGCTCGAAAAAGAACGCCCGTCTGGCCGCCAATCTCCACCGCTATCTCAACATGGTCTCTATCGAGGCCGCCGCAGACCGGCTCGCCGATGTACCGACCCGCGGCTTGCCCGAAGTCGCCCGACAAACGCGGACCCGCCAGAAGGCCGAGTTCGATGCTTGGCTCGGAACATCCGATGCCGTCCAGACCTGCCCGACCATGATGTCGCAAAGGCCTACAACCCAAGAAGATCGGAGTTAGTTAGATGATCGATACGACAGCTGAGCAAGCCCGCTTCCAAGGCAAAATCTTCTGCTCCGGTCACTGAATCGAAGTTCGTTTACTTCGATCACACCTTGGGGTCCAGCAGCGCTCGGCAAGCTTTACGCAAGCTCTAACGACCTGCCCCGCGTCCACAATCGTGATCAGTTGTCGCGACCCACTCTGGGCGGTTTGGTAGCCGTCTTTGGAAGGGCACCGGAGGGAGAGGGAGGCCGGGACGAGTGCGGCCTTGCCGGGGCGGAGAGAGTGCGCCGGCAGGGCGGACACTCTCGCTCGAAGGACATCTCCATGAACATTGTTACGAATACATCGACTGTTTCCCGCACGCCCGTTCCCCTCGCCGCGCCGGCATCACGCGGTATCGACACCGCCCAAGCGATTTACCAAGCGGCGGCCCAGCTTCTGCCGTTCCTTGAACAGGGCAAACCCATTACCACCGCAGTCCTTGGCGGCGCCATGACGGACAGCTTCGGCGGCACGGACGCGCAAGGTTTGTGGGTCTGGAAGGATGCCTATGAGGCGCTCGAAGCTGCCCAGGTTCAATTCCTCCGACGTTTCGGCCCGGCGATCCTCTCTCGCTCATCGTCGCCACAGGCGGCGCTGGCGATGATGAAGCGCATCGCCGAACTCCTCCCTACGCACACACGGCGCTCCGACGAAAGCCAGGCCATGCAGCAGCTGTCGACGCCGCTGCCGCTCGCCTTTGTCACCTCTCACGCCGCCGCGATCTCAACGTCGGATCTCGTTCTCGAGCCCTCTGCCGGCACCGGCCTTCTCGCCGTCCACGCCGACATCGCCCGGGCTTCGCTCGTGCTCAACGAGTTTGCCGCAACTCGCGCCGATCTGCTCGGCTTGTTGTTCCCGCGCGCTGCGGTTTCCCGGCATGACGCAGCCCATATCGATGATCATCTCGATCCAGCCGTTGCACCATCCGTCGTACTAATGAATCCGCCCTTCACGGTCGGCGCCTTCGTCGACGGGCATGTCGCCGATGCGGCTTGGCGGCATCTCTCTTCGGCTTTTGCGCGACTGCGCGCTGGCGGTCGCCTGGTCGCCATCACAAGCACCGGCCTCTCTCCCGAAAACCCCAAATGGCGGCCCGCCTTCGAACGGCTGCAGCAGCAGGGCAGGGTCCTTTTCACCGCTGCAATCGACGGGCGTGTCTATACCCGTCATGGGACGACGGCAGAAACCCGCCTGACCATCATCGACAAGACGCCAGCGTCCGACCCGACCTCATTCCCGGCATCACCGGGGAAGGCGCTGGATGTCGAGACGCTGCTCTCCTGGATCTCCGACCTCCCACCCCGCACGCCGGGCGGGTTCCCGGATTCGATCGGCGCACTGTCGAGCGGGATCCTGCGCCATGCCACCATGCAGATGGCGGCACGCGTAGCAGCGGGAGCGTCTATCGCTGCCACGGCCTCGGACCCCAAGCCGCGGCCAGTCCCCACGATTGCCCGGGCGAAGCCCGCCCGTCCGGCTATCCCGGTTAGCACCTCCGTCGTCCCACTCGCTTACGAACCGCGCGACTGGATGCCGGAAGAGGGCGGGCGGCTTTCCGACACGATCTACGAGCCCTACGCGCTCCAGTCGATCGACATCCCACGTGCCAAACCTCATCCGACGCCGCTGGTCCAGTCGGCGGCGATGGCCGCGGTCGCACCGCCAAAACCATCCTACCGGCCGCTCCTGCCTGATGGAGTTATCGACGAGAGCCTGCTGTCGGACGCCCAGATCGAAAGCGTCATCTATGCCGGTGAAGCCCATTCCGGCCATCTCGCCGGCGCCTGGACCGTCAATGAGACCTGCGATGTGGTCTCGGCCGCTCCGGACGGCGCGGAGAACGCCGTCCGCTTCCGTCGTGGATGGTTCCTGGGTGACGGCACGGGCTGCGGCAAGGGACGGCAGGTCGCTGGCATCATCCTCGACAACTGGCTGCAAGGCCGCCGCCGTGCGATCTGGATTTCGAAGTCGGACAAGCTGCTGGAGGACGCTCAGCGTGACTGGTCCGCACTCGGCCAGGAACGCCTGCTTGTCCAGCCGCTCTCGCGCTATCGGCAGGGCACGCCGATCCGCCTTGCCGAAGGCATCCTGTTCACGACCTACGCCACCCTCCGCTCCCAAGAGCGCGACGGCAAAAAGTCCCGCATCGCGCAAATTATCGACTGGGTCGGCAAGGGTTTTGATGGCGTCATTGTCTTTGACGAAGCTCACGCCATGGCGAACGCCGCCGGCGGCAAAAGCGAGCGCGGCGACGTCGCACCGTCGCAGCAGGGTCGAGCCGGATTACGGATCCAGCATGCGTTGCCCGATGCTCGCATCGTCTATGTTTCGGCAACCGGCGCTACGGCTGTCGAAAATCTTGCCTATGCCCAGCGTCTCGGCATCTGGGGCAGCGAGGATTTCCCGTTCGCCAACCGCGCCGAATTCGTCTCTGCGATCGAGGATGGCGGTGTCGCTGCCATGGAAGTGCTCGCCCGCGATCTGAAGTCGCTCGGGCTCTACACGTCACGTTCGCTCTCCTATGACGGCGTCGAATACGACCTCCTCGAACACGAACTGACCGAGGAACAAATTCGCATCTACAATGCCTATGCTGACGCCTTCCAGGTCATCCACAACAACCTGACCGCCGCGCTCGAGGCTGCCAACATCACCAGCGAAACCGGCACGCTGAACCGCAACGCCAAGGCTGCGGCACGTTCCGCCTTCGAGAGCACAAAGCAGCGTTTCTTCTCGCACCTGATCACCTCGATGATGACGCCGACGCTCATCAGCGCGATCGAGCAGGACCGTGCCGACGGTCGTTCATCCGTCGTGCAGATCGTCTCGACCGGCGAAGCGTTGATGGAACGGCGGCTGGCAGAAATTCCCACCGCGGAATGGTCGGACCTCCACGTCGATGTCACTCCGAGGGAGTACGTAGGAGGGTACTTGATGCACTCCTTCCCGACGCAGCTGTTCGAGGAATACTCGGACGCGGAGGGAAACGTCTATTCCCGGCCCGTGCACGACGAGGACGGCAACCCGGTCTTATGCCGAGAAGCGGTTCGCCGCCGCGACGAGATGGTCGAAAAGCTAGCCATATTGCCACCGGTCAGCAGCGCGCTCGACCAGATCCTCCACCACTTCGGCACCGACATCGTCGCGGAGGTAACCGGCCGCTCCCGCCGCATTGTCAGGAAGACTGGCCGCGACGGCATCGACCGGCTCGCCGTCGAGAACCGGCCGGGCTCAGCCAATCTCGCCGAGACGCAGAGTTTCATGGACGACGACAAGAGCGTCCTGATCTTTTCCGACGCCGGCGGCACCGGCCGCTCCTACCACGCCGATCTCGGAGCAAGGAACCAAAGGCTGCGTAAGCACTATCTGCTGGAAGCCGGCTGGCGCGCCGACAACGCCATCCAGGGTCTCGGACGCACGCACCGAACCAACCAGGCGCAGCCACCCCTGTTCCGACCGATGGCCGCCAATGTGAAGGCCGGCAAACGCTTCCTGTCAACCATCGCGCGGCGGCTCGACACGCTGGGTGCAATCACGCGCGGTCAGCGCCAGACCGGCGGGGCAGGGCTGTTCCGGTCCGAGGACAATCTGGAAAGCCCTTATGCGCGAGCAGCGCTCCGCCAGTTCTATTACTTGCTACACCAGGGCAAGATCGAGGGCTGCTCGCTGACGACCTTCGAGGCGGTCACCGGCCTGTCCTTGACCACCGACGAGGGCGGCCTTCGCGACGAGCTGCCGCCGATCACGACCTGGCTGAACCGGCTTCTGGCGCTACGCATCGAGACGCAAAACCTGCTGTTCGAGGTCTTTGAGCAGCTGATGGCGGCAAAGGTCGAAGGCGCCATCGCCGCCGGCACCTTCGACAAGGGGCTTGAGACGATCACGGCCGAGAGCATCACTGTCACCGATCGTCGGACAATCTACACCCATCCGGTCTCCGGCGCTCAGTCGCACGTGCTGACTGTTGCGCGAAAGGACCGCATCCGGCCTCTCGGCTTGGCTGACGCGCTGGCGATCATGCGCGCCGATCCGCAATCGGTCCTGCTGGTCAATACCAGGTCGAGCCGCGCGGCGGTCCAACTGCCGACCGCGAGCCTGATGCTCGACGACGGCGCGATCGAGCACCGCGTGCGTCTCCTTCGGCCGACCGACGAACTGCGCTTCGGTCTCGACGCCCTCGCCGAGACCCACTGGCAGCCGGTCGACCGCAAACTGTTCAGCGAACTGTGGCAGGCGGAAGTTGCCGCCGTCCCAGAATTCACGACCAGCACCTTTCACATTGTCACCGGCCTGTTGCTGCCGATCTGGCGGCGCCTTCCGGACCATGATTGCCAGGTCTACCGCATCCAGACCGATGCGGGCGAACGCATCATCGGCCGCCACATCGCGCCGACGCTGGTCGCCACCATGTTGCGCAATCTCGGCATCGATCATGTGCCGACACTGGCGCGGGAGGACGCCTGGACCGGGCTGATCGACGGTCGCATCGGCCTGCAACTCGCCGACGGTCTGGTCGTGCGCCGTAGCCGCGTCATGAATGACTGGCGCGTCGAGCTGATCGGCTTCACCGAGGCGATGGTGCCACGGCTCAAGGCGCTGGGGCTGATTTCAGAAATCATCTCCTGGAAGCTCAGGTTGTTCATCCCGACCAGTGGGCAGGGCTGCGCCATCCTCGCCTCGCTTCGCGAGCGCCACCCCTTGGTCGGCGTCACCGACCGCGCGGCGGCTTGAGGGGAGGCAATCATGACCGGCTCGGCTTCCGAGCTGGCACGCCGCCTTGGCGATTACGCCGAGGCGGTGTGCCGCGAATACCTTTCCAACGGACATCGCTCCGGCAATCACTGGATCGTCGGCGATGTCCGCAACACCCGCGGCCGCTCCATGCATGTGAGGCTCAAGGCGAATGCCAAGGGACCTGCAGGGAAATGGGTCGACGAGGCGAACTCGGAATTCGGCGATCTGCTCGACGTCATCCGCGAAACCTGCGGCCTTGTCGAGTTCCGCGATGTCGCGGAAGAGGCCCGGCGGTTCCTCGCAATGCCGCAGCCGCAGCCGCAAATCTCTGGCATCGACCGCCAGTCCGCCGCGGTCCGCGGTTCCCCCGAGGCTGCGCGGCGCCTCTTCTCCATGTCGCTGCCGATCGCCGGCACGCTGGCCGAACGCTATCTTGCTGGTCGCGGCATCCTCCTGACCTCGCGCGAGCGCGCCCTGCGCTACCACCCCGGCTGCTACTATTACGAGCTTGTTACCGGCGAGACACTGACCTTTCCTGCCTTGATCGCCGCTGTGACCGATCTTGGCGGACGTATCACCGGCCTGCAGCGCACCTGGCTCGATCCCTCAGGCAATGGCAAGGCTCAGCTCGCGGATCCGCGCCGTTCGCTCGGCAATCTTCTCGGCAACGCCATCTGGCTCGGCCTCGAGCCCGGCGCTCCTGTACCGGTCATGGCCGCCGGCGAAGGTTTCGAGACGATGGCCTCGCTGCGCACCGTGATGCCGGCACTGCCCGTGGCTGCCGCCACCTCGGCCAATCACCTTGCCGGCCTGACCTTCCCGCCTGGTTGCCGTCGCCTCTACATCGCAGCCGATGCGGACGCCGCCGGCCGGCATGGCATCCACCGTCTCAGCCAGCGCGCAGGCGAGGCCGGCATTCTCGCCATGGTGCTTCGCCCGCAGCTTGGCGACTTCAACGACGATCTGCGCCTTCTCGGCCCGACCCAGCTTGCGGCATGGCTCGGCGATCAGCTCGCCCCGGAGGATGCCCGTCGCTTCCTGCCGCCCGGCTGACCGGGGCCGGGCAGGCAAGCGGGCAGGGGCGGCGTCGCGGAAGCCGCGCAGGCATGGCCGGGGTTCCATCGGAGAGGCCGCGCCCGCGGCCTGCCCGAGAGGCGATCCCTGCCACCCCCCGGTCACGGCCGCAACGGCTGCGCCGTCCTCCGCTTCGCTCCAGCCTTCGGTGCGGCCGCGCCCGGCGCGCGGCCGGGTTTCGCTGTCAGGCCGCGGTGGGCGCGGCCACAACCGACGGAGACAGCCATGACCTACGAACTTCCTTTCGATGACGGCTACGAGCCCTACCACGCCTCATCGCCGACCGACCGCGTCATCCTCGAGCTGCAGATGTACGGCCATCGCCCGCATCAGGACGAACCCGATCCCCGGCCGCTGCCCGACGACGAGGTCATCCGGTCCGGCCTTGCAGGCATTGTCGAGACCTTCGCCGACATGCTCGGCGACACCAGGCTCGAACCCGATCTCGACGATCTGCTCTGGTCCTTCACCAACGTCTTTCACCGTGCCGCCGAGCGCGTCGCACGCACCCTCGATCGCAACGAGGAGGCGCAGCGCTCCAGCCAGGGGGAGCAGGACGGGTCGGAAGTGAAGTCCGTCGAGCTGGAGCGGCTCACGGCCGAAGGCATCACCTATATCGAGCGCCGCAACGTGCTGGAAATCATGCGCGACGAGGCTGCCGACCTCTACGAAGCGCAGACCGGATCGGCCTGGCGGCCACGCACCGGCTCGAAGGTCTCCCACCAGGCGATGACGGCTGCGGTAATCGACTCCCGGGACTTCCTCGCCGCGCGCCGCCGCGCCGAGACCGAGGTGCTGGTCCCGGCCGGCACCAAGATCGCCTTCGCCGGCGGCCTCGACTGCAACGAGCACGACCGGATCTGGGACGCGCTCGACAAGGCCCGCGAGAAACATTCCGACATGGTGCTGCTGCACGGCGGCAGCCCGCGCGGGGCCGAGCGCATCGCCGCCTGCTGGGCCGAGAACCGCAAGGTCACTCAGATCGCCTTCAAGCCGGACTGGAACCGGCATGCCAAGGCGGCCCCGTTCCGGCGCAACGACCAGCTGCTCTCGGTCATGCCGTACGGGCTGATCGTCTTCCCCGGCTCGGGCATCACCGAGAACCTTGCCGACAAGGCACGTCGCCTCGGCATCCCGGTCTGGCGCTTCACGGAGCCCGGCGCGTGAGCGCCGGTTTCCTTCTCTCCGCTTCACCGAACCCGCCCGCTTGCGGGCGGGTTCACCCGCGCGCATCGCCCGATCATCGCTGGGCTAAACACCAAACGACCGGCGCCACGCGAACCAGCGCGGGAGAGGGGGAGAGGCAGGCTGGGCGCGGGCAGCTGCGTTTTAGAGAAAGGAGAGCGGCCATGGCGATGATATTCCTCGGAGGCTCACGCGACATATTCGAACTTCCAACGTCGGCGATCGAGCGAATCGGCGCGATCGTCGCACAGGAGCACGGCGTGCTGATCGGCGATGCGCCCGGCGCTGATGCCGAGATGCAAGGGCTGCTGGCAGGGTACAACTACGAGCATGTTGGCGTGTTCCATTCTGGCGCCGAACCGCGCAACAATCTCGGGGACTGGGCCGCCTACTACATCCCACCACCGGCCGGCGCGAAGGGTTTTGCGGTCTACGCCGAAAAGGACCGCGAGATGGCGCGCCGCGCGAATTTCGGCATGATGGTCTGGGACGGCGCATCGCCCGGCACCTGCCTCAACGTGCTGCGCCTCGCCCTTATCGGCAGCCCCTGCGTCGTCTACGACACGATGCGCGGCACGGTAGGAACCGTCCATACCGTCGCGGATTGGTGCGCAATGCTCCATCACGCCGATGCCGACGTTCGCAGTGGTGTGGAAGCCCGGATGACGGCGGACGAGCGCCTCGCATTGTCGGCCTGATCGAATTGGGCTTTGCCGGGAGCGGGTCACGAACCGCTCGTCGTGATCCGGCCGGAGGCCGACCCCGACGCTTGCGCCGTCCACGGTGATCGTTCGCACACTCTCCCCAAGCCGACCCCTTCTGGACCCGGCCCGTCACGGGTCCCGTGAGTGCCGAGATTTTCCCCGTGTCCGTCGCGCAAGGGCAGGGCCGTTGCGGAACGGGCAACCCGTTCCCGGCAGCTGCCAGCTTGACCGAAACTACCCGGCGGCCGCGGGAAGAGATTGTCAGCTGCCAGCCTCGGCCGCCGAGCCGGGCGCGTGACGGCCGACGGGCAGGGGGCCTCCGTGAGTGGGTCGTTGGTGGGATGGGCGATGCTGACGCAGCTCCGCAGGTGGAACAAACCCATGCCTGCGAGCAGAGCCCGAGGCGTGAAGGATCTGCGATGGTGGCCGGAGGGCATCGCCTTAGTTCACATCCGGACCATTCCCTTGGGTTTGTCGCCTTTGTAGTGGACCGCCTGCTTTTGCGGTCAACCCCCGTTGGGGGTACGCTCGACAAAAATTCAGAAAAATTCGATTTCGGTTTTTTGTTTGCGGGCCAGGCACTTTCCTTCCCGCAAGCGGGGCCCAGTGAAAGTGCGGCCCGCTTCTTTCGGCAAATAGAATTTTCCAGAATTTGTTGTCGAGTGACCGCAGCAGGACGGCCCCCTCCTTTGGCGCCATCGGGAATGGTCCCGATGCAACCGAAGGAGAAGTACCATGGCCACCACGATCGCAAACCTCACCGCCAAGGCTGACGGCTCGATGGAAGGCGTGTTCGCCACGCTGCGGGTCAACGCCCCGATCACCCTGATCCCGAACGCCAACAAGACCCGCGAGGATGCCCCC
Source organism: Aminobacter sp. MDW-2 (assembly GCF_014250155.1). Lineage (NCBI taxonomy): Bacteria > Pseudomonadati > Pseudomonadota > Alphaproteobacteria > Hyphomicrobiales > Phyllobacteriaceae > Aminobacter > Aminobacter sp. MDW-2. The sequence continues at coordinate 39,269 of NZ_CP060199.1, read as the reverse complement.
GACTACCGCATCGTCAACAAGCGCACGGGCTTCGAGATCGGAGCCGGCTGGCACCGCACCTCCCAGCGTTCGGGCGAGGAATACCTGTCGGTCAAGCTGGAAGCGCCCGAGATCGGCGTGATCTTCGGCAACCTCGCGCCCGCCCCCGGCGGTGACGAAAACAAGAAGGTGATCCTGTGGAACAACCCGCAGTGAACCGCAGCGAGCCGGCCCCACAAGGGGCCGGCTCTCTTTTTGCTCCACAACAGGAGGTCTCCATGAGCCGTTACACCATCACCGTCCACAACAACCACCGCACCGATCCGGACGCCGTTATCGGCTACGATCCGCCGCTGCGTACCTTCTTCCTGCAGGCGTTTCCCGACGAGAGCGACGACGATCTCGCTCTGTGGCTTGGCACGGCCGACCGCGAATACGAAACGCTCGACGCGCTGCACGCGGCTGCGCTTGCACATGGCTACGATTTCTTGCCGCTTCCAGACGACGTCGCCCAGCAGCTCGCCGCCGATCAAGCCCGCGAGGCTGACCGCGCACCGCATGGCCGGCCGCTCGACGCGTTGCTGCGGCATCTGCAGTCGAAGTAGCCCAAGAGGAGAGGCCCGCGCCGGAAGTCATACGGCGCGGACCTCTTCTTTGCGCGTCCTGATCGCCACGGTCGAATCTCATCCCATGCCGCCGACGTCGCAGTAGCCGCGATGCCGTTTCGATCGTTCGAGCACAAGCCGCGCAGCAGTGGCTTCCTCGACCTTTTCGTAGAGGTCGATGCGCCTCCGCCCTGGCTGGCCAATCCGTCCCCACTCGCGTACGACACAAATGTCGCCGAACAGGCTTGGTGCGGACGACAGCCGATAGAACCGTGCCATGTTACGTGCGGGATCGATACGGTGGAGGTGGATCACATCTTCGTTCTGCATGATGGGAATGTCGCGCGCGTAATGCATGCCGTCCAACGAGTATTGTGAATCGGTCCGACCAGAGCGATTCAGGCAGTTGATGAATCGGCTGAATGAATGGTTGCTGGGCGAGCCGGCCTGCGGCCGACCGGGCTCTACTCGCGTCGCTGTGCGCCGCTCACGGAGCCCGCTTCGCGGTCTCCGCCTCCGGTAACGATCCCATCTCGCGGGGCATCGAGGACCGGATCGACCGGCCCCCGATGCCTCGAGGGGCAGCCCCTCGCGCACCCCGCCGGCTGGTCGCCGGACAGGGACGCATCCCCCGGCGGGGATGCGGGTCTCTATCTCTCTGACTTGGCAGTCTACTGGCCGCTCCCATCGCCTCAAGGACGCGCGGTGCCCCCAATTTTCTGGCGTCGCCCTGAAGGAGGGCGACGCCAGAAAATCGGCACCCCCACGCGCCGCCTCCGGCGGTCGCTGCGCGCTCCTTGACCCGATGCTCGACTTGCCCGTCGCGGAGCCTCCGTCATCAAGATGAAGGAGACCATGACATGGCACACAACACTCTCATGCGTATCGCGCAGCTCTCCGGTTTGCGCATCACGGTTCTCGCCAACCGCCTCGGTTGCGACACCGATCTGGCACGCCAAGTCCACGACACCCTCGCTGTGACGCTCGCGAGAATGATCGAGGCGCAGCGCAGGATCCTCGCCGCGGAGCGGGCGCTTGTCGTCGCGCGCGGAACGGCCGATGAAGAGGATGCGTTCTACGACCTGCACCACTATCAGACCGCCTGGTACGAGACGTGGCTCATCGAGAGGATCGCGCTTCTCGACGATTATCTGGTCGACGATCTTACGAACGAATATTTCGATCTCGGCACCGGTGAGTGGCATAACCGCGACGGAGCGGTTCCGATCGCGGTGCCGGTACCGGCCGCCAAGCTCTGTGGTCTCGCCGAGATCATCGCCGAGATCGAGGAGATCAGCGGCGCAAGGTTCAGTGTCGAGAATGTCTATTACAGCGAGGCCGAAGCCGAAGCGGCATGGTGGGAAAGCACCGGAGCCAATCCGGACGAGGTTTTCGCAATACCCGGCCGTTCATGAGGCCAAAGATCGAGGCGGTGCAAGCCGCCTCTATTTTCGCAGATAAGCGGGATCCGACATGTCGGCGCCGGCAGTACGATCGATGGCGCCAGTCTGATGGCGCCTGCGTCAAACCCGACGTTTTGTCTCGCCCGGCGCTGGAGTGCCCTCGGTAACGCTGTCCGGCGACAACTCCTCGATCATCATCAGAAGGTGTTGAGCCGTAGACGAGGGGAGGTCCAGCATCCGCATCATGAGCTTCAGCTTGACCTGCGCCTCCTGTTCGCTGTCGCCGAAGAACTGCGGCGCTGCCGCATAGATGGCCTCGATCGGCGAGAAGTCCAGCAATTCGGCGAGTTGGAACAGCCGCGTTGCCCGAAGTTTGGCGCCGGCTCGCTCATGCCGCGCATAAATCTCTGGATGAAGTCCGACCATCATGCCGACCTGTTCGCGATTGAGATTCAACGCATCGCGACGTTCCCGCAGAAAGCGACTGAGGTCCTCTTCCATCTCCCGCAGGCTACGGACGCCGTTGAAGCCGGGTTTGCGCCAGATCGGCTTGTCGACCTCGGAATCCTCCGTTTCGACAAGCCCGCGCCTGTCGATGTAAGTCTGTACGTCCTTGATGGCCATTGACTGGCTCGCTTGAAATCCGATTGCTGCCCAATCCCCGCCAAAAAAGACGGGAAACACCCCGAAGTGGCTCAAATCCCCGAGAAAACAGAGCCAAAACGATGGTGTTCGTAGCAGGGATTCGGACTCAAGTTCAACTCGTCTTTCGATCTAACCGCCTCCGCTTCAGTAGTCGTTCGCGTCGAGATACTGCCGAATGGCCCTTTCCATGAGGACCTGCATGGACGTCTCCATGTTGAAGGACGCCAGCTTCAACCGGCGCTTCGTGTCCCGATCCAGGTTGACGTTGACGAAATGACTGGCCCCTTTCATGCGCGCCCGTTTCATCTGACGCAGCGCCTTGCTCGCCTCGCTCGACATTTCCCCCTTCTCCCCGTCCGCGCCCGCCACCGGTTCCGACATCACGTCACTCGCGACCGGGCGTTCGACCTGCTCACCCGCCGGCAAGGCCGGGGTTGACCGTGGCTTGCGCGGCGCGGTGGCGAATTCGTCGAGCGACAGGCTCTCCTTCCCGCTCATGCCGCACGTCCGGTCGCTGCCTCGTTGGCGAGCAGTTCGTCCACTTCGGCAACCAGCGCCTGCGTCTCCCGTCGCGCCTTGGCGATCGCGTCGGTCACCTCCTGCATCTGAAGCGTGCCGATGCCGTTGTGGATGTCCTTGTAGACATTGCGCTCGAAAACCTCGGTGCGGAACAGATAGGTTTTCACCGTGTCCTCGATGATCGGCCTGATCTTCCGGTACAGTTCGGTATGGCGGACCGTCACGGTGATCCGGGTTCGCAGGACGCCATGCCGGCATGTCTTTCCCAGAGTCTGGTTGACCCGCAGCACATTTTCGAAACTGTCGATGGCGCCGAGCACTTCTCGCTTGGACGGCTGGATCGGCGAGATCACAAGGTCGGCAGATGCGATCACCGGATCGACGATTGAGGTATCCTCGCCGGGGGTGTCGATCAACACGTGATCAAACGCGTCAGCGTTATCCATCAGCCAGCGCTCCAATCCCCGCGCGGTCTTGTGGCTGTAGACTTCGATGCCTTCAGGCTGCGCATCCTTCTCCTGGCAGTCCGTCCACCACTTCATCAAATTGTTGCGGGCGTCCATGTCGATCATGGCGACACGTCCGCCACGCAAGGCATATTCGCCGGCGATGTTCATCAGCGCGGTGGTTTTGCCCGCGCCCCCCTTGCCGTTGATGGCGGCGATCACGACGGTCATCGGCTGGTCTCCACAAAAATGTGTTTCTACTCACACATGAATCCATATTCGTGTGGACGTGGACTCACATCGACATACAGACACACGAACATGGAAAAATGCAATCATATTGATATGGAAAAACACTCTTGTATCGCATGTATGGGAAAAATCACTGCTATTAGTGTTGGCAGGATACGGAAAAACGTGATACATTTTTCCTGACGATCGAGGGACAGGCCCTCGATCCGCGGCCTGCGGCCGCAACCCCGACGATCAGAGGTGTGGCTGGCGATGGTTCACAGCATTTCCGAAGCATCGAAACGGAAGGAGAAGGTGGCGCATATCCGCTTCTCGCCGGCCGAGTTCGAGGCGCTGGAGGCGGCCGCGAGCGCAGCCGGTATGACCGTTTCGGCCTTCGTGCGGTCGCTTTCGATGGAAGGCGCCGGCGTGCGGCCGTTCCTCGGGGAGGAGGATCGCGCCTTGCTGGCGCTGCTTGCCGACGGCATGCGGGCAATCGGCGGCAACCTCAATCAGATCGTGCGCGCCATCAACACCGGCAAGGTACCAGCGGAGGCTGATGTTGCGGGCAGCATCAAGGATGCGTACAGCGTGGCGACCGCGCTCGCGTCGGAGCTGGCTCACATGACACGGCGCGCCTCGACTGCCCGACGCGGGGAGGACGCCTGATGGAGTTCTTCCCTGGCGCGTTCGAGCGGGAGTGGGAGCGTCGGCGCGCCATCCTGATGCACGAGATGAAACTCGGCCAGACCGAAAAGAGTGACTGGGATGAGCCGCGAAGGGGAGGGGTGGCGCGGACCGGCGATGACGGGTTGGGCGGCTTCGGCCGGGCGAAGCAGAGGCAGGGGGGAAGCGGTGCGCGGTGGTCGCGTGGTGGTGCCGGCCGCTCGATGCGGACTCGCTTTGGTGAGCTGGCACGCGGCAGTCAACCAGCCGTGGTCAAGCTTGCCTCCTATGGCGGCGGTGCGCGCGCTGGCGCGATGATGAACTACACATCGCGGGGCGGGGAACTGGCGGTCGAGAACGAGCGCGGTGAGCAGGTCCTCGGCAAGGACGCACTCGCCGAACAGCGGGCCGAGTGGGAGCATCTCTTCCACAACCGCAGCGCCAGCCGGGATCTCGGTGTCTTCCATGTTTCGCTCGATGCGGAATCGTTGCGCGATGATGTCGACAAGGACGACCAGCTCCGCGAAATCATCCGCGCGGGATTTGACGACCGGCGGTTCGTCTATACCGCGCGGCAACGATCTCCGGATGAGCTTGATGTCTCCGGTGTCGTCGTCTTGCGCGACGGAAGCGGGGAGCGGCTGACCGGCGACCAGAAGGCCGCCGAGATCGTCCAGCAGCGATTTGACGATTCCGATGCCGGTCGGGATGTCGAGGCCCGGTTCCGATTCCATGGCTACGGGAATGGGGTGGAATGGGGCACGGCGCGTGTTCGTGAGATAGTTGTTGGAGCGGAGGCAGAGGTCCGTGACAACACTGGCGAGCTGATCGGCGACGCCACGCAGGCCGGCGATCTCGTCCAGAAGGAATGGCGCCATGAATTGCACAGCCGCAAGGGCCGGGACGTCATGCATCTGATCGTGTCGGCACGTGCGGGAACGGACGGGGCGGCATTCGAAGCTGCGGTGCGTGAATTCCTTGGCGAGCAGTTTGCGGGCCATCGCTATGTGTTCGTCGTCCACGATCCGGCGCTGGATCCGAAGGAGATGGCGGAAGGCGGCAAGCGGCCGCACATCCATGCTCACGCGATCGTGACCATGCGCTCTGAGACCGGCGACCGGATCGTCACCGGTCCGCAGATGTTCCGGGAATGGCGCTCCGTGATGGCCGAGAAGGCGCGAGAGCAGGGCATCGACATGGAGCTGACTGATCGTCGCGAGTTTGCCAGCGCACCGGCGTACACGCGCAACCAGGTTCGACCTGTCAGCTATCGCGGCCGCACCGAACACGAAGGTACGAGCTCATCCGCGCATAGCCGCTATCGGGCCAAGCGCTCGAATGAGGTCAACCTCGCGACCTCCGATCGCAGCCGGCAGTATGTTGCGACAGCAGCCGAGGCCTGGAGCGATCTCGCCAATGAGGCGGGCGGATCTCGCGAAGGCGCCTTTGCACTACGTCAGAGCGGTCGTCTGGAACGATCGACAGAGAACATTCAAAATGAGCGTTTTTCTACGGAAATAGCGAACGATCCTGTCAAAAACATAACCAATATGATAGAGTTGACGGAGTTCGGAAACGGTGAGGATGGACAGATGCGAGAGATGACGCGTCCGGAGTTCGAGGCCTACGAAACCCGTGTAGAGGCTGTCCTTGCGTCTGTAAAGCAGACACTCGATGAAGCGGATCGTGGCGACTTCGACGAGATCGCGGCAGCGGCGCGGGAAGTGGTCGACATCCGGCGGGAATATCTCGATCTCACCGAACGCCACGTTGAACGCGAGGGTGGGCAGGAATTGCGCGGCTCGCGCGACAATCGGTTTGAGAATCCCAATGCTGAGTGGGATGCGGCCGTGGCGCGGTTCGGACTGGAGGCTGTGGAAACAGCGAACGAGGTTCTCGTTCAGGTCAGTCACTATCGCGAGGGGCTTGAGCGGATCGAAGCGGGCGAGCTGCCGCAGTCATTCATGGCGAGCTACCGGGCAGGGCTCGAGCGGGAAATCAACCTCGCGGCCGAAATCGCAGTCGATGGTGACAACCACTACATGCGCGAAGCCGCGAAATCGGATCGGGACCTGCAGCGGACGATCGACCAGATCGAACTGTCCCGCGGCGGGCAAGCGCGAAGCGACAGGGGCCAAGACAGCGATCAGAACGCTGTTTCAATTGACGTCGGTGCAAACCGTCGGATCGACGGCGCGCCGGGTGGGGTACAGGATGTTGCCGAAGCCGAGCAACATCGCGACGCCGTTCGAGAGGTCCGTTCGACGCCGGAGCACGATGACCAGATCGTCGAACAGCAGATGACTATGCCGTCCGAGCCGCGAACACGGCATCCTGATGATAGGTCCGTCGACAGGCAGCCGGCCCTCGACGCGGAACTTGCCAGATCGGATCCGCCGCAGCAGCATGTACCGCGTCTTCGGCAGATCGAACTGGAACTCGAGGAGCGACAGGATCGCGATCGCGACGATCGGGAAAGGTAGGAGTTGGTCATGAAGAATGACAACTGGGCATACAAGTACGGTCCTCCTCCGGAGGATTTGTCTGAAAAAGACAGCGGCTGGCCAGGGACTTGCCTCCTGCTCGCCTTTATGGTGATCGCCCCACTCATCTATTTCGGTCCCGAGCTTGGCAGCGTCGAAGCGTGGATTGTCGATCTCTACCGTATGGTCGATCGTTGGATGGCTCCCGTCAGAGAGCTTGTGTTCGGCTAGGAACTCGACGACAACCAATGAAAATGACCCGCGAGCAACTGCACGATCTGGTCTGGTCAATGCCCATGACGGAGATCGCCCGGCAGTCCGGCGTGCGCGACCAACACATCGCCAGGGCTTGTGACGGTGCAGAAGTAGCACGTCCTCGCGCCGACTACTCGCAGAAGGTAGAGCACGGGAAAAGCGTGACCCGCATGGCTCTCGCCAATGATCGCTATGCGGCAAGCGACCTGATCACGATCGACGAATCAGGCTGGGCAATCTCGCAGGCCTAGCGCGAAGACTTCGCGAACAGCTTGCGCCTCTTGGTCACTCCGGTGCCAATGCCCGAATGAGGGTTCGAAACGCTGCGCGGACCTTGCGGTCCTCGATCTTCGCCAACGCCTGCGCAATCACCATGTTGCTCCCGTGGATGAACGGTTGCTCGGGCTCGTCGATCTGAGGGCCGTCCCCCTCAAAGAAGAACGATATCGGTGCGTTAAGTGCGCCGGCTGATGAACCCGCTAGAACAGCCGGATATCCAGCTCGAAGGGGTGTGTCCGCTCGATCCGGATGGTCGAGGCCGCTGGATGGCGGTGGTTGATGATCGCGTTCTCGTCCGGGCTATCTGCCACGGGCACGATCGCGGACGGCACGAAAAGCACGGCTGCTTCGATACCGGACAGCCATTTGTCGCCGATCTGCTGCGTTTCGGCCTCGCGCCGGCGCCAGTCGTCGAAAAGATCGGCGAGCGTCAACCGAGCAACCGGCACGGCGTTGGGGACGTCGTAGACGACCATATCGAGCGCCGGCAGCAAGTTCGGGTCCTCCACATGCACCAGCTTTTCGAGAACACAGAGCGACGGCGACGTTGAGACATAAGTCGTCGCATGGCCGACCGTGTTCCATCGGCCGTCGAATCTCAAACCGTAGCCGCCGTCGAAAGATTGGGCGAATTCACGGCTCGAAAGCCGCCAGAGCCGCATCAGGCGGCAGCGCCCCAGGTGATCTTGCCAAGGATCGACTCAATAACGCGCGCGCCGGCTTCGGTCTGCGCCACATTGAGCGGCGTCTCACCGCCAAGTTCCGCGAGCTGCTTGCGCAGCCACAGATTGGCTTTGCCGGCGTCGGCGAAGGTCTCTTCGGCAAGCGACTGGATGCGTGCCAGACGGACTGCGCGGTCGGATTCCTCCACCGTGAGCGGCTGGTTCTTCTCGGCGCGATGCCGCCGCGTCCGCTGCGGAATGACGAACCGTTCGATTTCCTGCTCGCTCAGCCCGGCCAAGGACAGGCCCTTCAGGGACGCCAACGGCAACCGGCGCTGCACCGCCATGGCCAGCTCGGCCTGGGACCGTATGTCCAAGCCCAGGACCGGCGTACCGCCAAGCTTGCGGACGACATTCTCGATCACTGCTGCGGTCGTGGCCATATTCAATCTCCGGCAATCTGCCTCTCATACTTAAGGCAACTTGCCGAAGATGCAAGAGGGCTTCGTCGCATGGCTCGTGCAAAAAGGGCGGCGTCCGCAATTCCTGCAATCACCGTTCTACTACCTAAGATAGAGTTATCTAACGGATGGCAACCTTGAGTCGCATAACTTAGTTTATGGAACTAAATGATTGATTTTGCTTACTATTTTAGCTTTCTAGCGGTTACCCATCAACGGCGATATCGGCAAGACGAATTAGTTCGTGGCGATCGACGACGCCACGCTTGTAGGCGAGGATAAGTGCTCTTGCGATAGCTTCGGCTTCAACACTCGATCTCGCAACTCCGCGTCGTTCGAGGATGGTGTCGAAACAGCTCTGAAGATCATCGATCTCGGCCGGCTCAAACATGGTGATACCCGGAACGTTCCGCATGGCTCCTTCCTCAATCGTCTGAGGGGCTCATATGGGTATTGCTTGCTGGTCGACCAAACTGTGTCCGCCGTCGAAAGATGAACCAGGGCCATCACGGTGGGTGCGCTTGGCTAGATGTGTTCGGGCCACGACTTGCCCGCTGCTGGTCACACAGCCTCCGCCTCAACGATCTCAAGCTCGTCAGGTATGGTAGCATCGAAAATCTGTCCCCAATTGCCTGATTTGTCGCGCGGCTTGCCGGCTTTGACCGGCCCTGTTGCGAGTGACTTCAACCGCTGTGCAGCCTTCACGAAATCCGCGTCGAGCGAGCTCGGTGTGGCGCCGTTTGCACGGCCTCTCGTCGCAGCCTTTCTGACGGCTGTCGCCGAAACCTGGCCTTCGACCGTCCCGGCAGGAACGTTTGAAGCTGCAGATCGCCTCCTAACAGCCGGCCCCGCCAGATTCTCGAGGTCGGCTTTCAGTTCCTCCGGCTTGGAAGCGTCGTTGTGCTCGCCAACATAGGCGCTGGTTGTCGCTGGAACCGGCCGCGGTGGCAGAAACTCGGTTGCTGGCACATCTGGCACATATGTCTGTGAGAACTTTTCCAGCTCCCGGAAGGGCGCTGTCCGGAAGAACCGTAGCTTGTCGGCGAAGATCGGCCCTTGTCCCTCGGCGAGGATGACCATCTTGTCTCCGGGCATCTGCCGAACCTCCTGCGGCATCATCAGGTCGCGCTCCCGCAGTTGCTCGACCTTGGTACGACGGTGCAGGCCCATCAGCTCGATCGTGCGGGACTCGGTCTTATATCGGACAGTGCGCTTGCCCAGGCCCTTCGAGACGGCCTCCGCTGTCACTTGGTCATTGGCGCCGAAAACCAGCTGGTAGCCGCAGTTCCCCATCAATGAATGGCGAGACGTCTCGCCATAGATCTCGTCCAGGTTCTTCAGGTCCTGGATAACGAAGGCCATCTTCACATTGTAGCCGGCGACGTAGGGCAGCTTGGTCGTGATTTCGCTCATCTTCTTCAGCTGACGAAACTCGTCGAGCAGGAAGTAGACCGGTACCGAGCCCTCCGCGTGCTCGAGCATCAGCGTATCGAGCGTTTGCTGCACGAACAGCGCGAGCAACGGTCGCAACAACGTGATGTCGGTGACATTGGGCGCGAGATAGATCGAGATCGGGCGGCGCTTCAAGGCCCGCAGGTCCATGTCTGTAACCGACGTCGCTGCCACGACGCGTTCGTTGCGAAACGGTCGCAAAGCCTTTTGGATGTCGAGGAGTGCTGAGGCGGCGGCGCGCTCGGACAGGGCGATGTAGGCGTTAAAGCTCTCCATCGTGAAGCGCGACAGATAAGGCTCACGCTCCTTGATCAGCGTCATCATCGCCTGCAGGTTCGCGCCGCTGTTGAAAAACGACGTGACCTCGCCGAGCGTTTGATGACCTTTGTAATGCACGCTTTCGTTGACGTAGCTGATGGTGCCGGCGATGACCTGCTGGGCGGTGGCCTGCCAGATCGAGTTCTCAGATTCGGCGACTTCCGGGACGAGGATGGCGGCGATGTTCTGGATGTCGGTGGTGCGGTCACCGCGATCCGACCGGATGAAGTCGAGTGGATTGTAACGGTGCGTCCTTTCCGATCCCGGCGCGAACAGGAAGACCTGACTGCCCTTCGATTTGCGATAGCCGGCCGTAGAACGAAAAATTTCACCCTTGAGGTCGGTGACGATCATGGAGCCTTCATGCAAAAGCGCATTGGGGACAACATAGGAAGCTCCCTTCCCCGAGCGTGTCGGGCCGATGATCAGGTGATGCCTATCATCGTCCACGCGAAGAATCCGACGACCGAAACGGCCGAGGATTTTGCCCTTCCTCCTAAACCATCCATCACGGCGGAGCGTCATGGCGGTCTGGAACCGGGCGTCACCAAGTGGGCTCGCGTTCGGTCGAAGACCGACATAGGCGACAATTCCTGCGACAAGAGCCGCAGGGACCATAGCCCCAAACGCCACGACGCGCAGAACGCCGCTGTCCCCATAGGCGATCAGCTGCTGGAACGGGGCAAAGGGATTCGTGGTGATGGTCGCCTGCAGGATTCTGCCGTCTCCATACAGCAGTTGCAAACCGAGGCCATAGACCAGCAGCCAGACGGCAATGGCGACGGTCAGGCAAAAGCCGAAATAGAAGACGCGGAGCGTCCCGGTCATGGCGCATCCGTCCGGCCGCGCGCGAAGAAGATTTCCGAAACGCCACGGCGGCCCCCTTCCCTGCGCAGTTGGATCACGATCGGGATGACGCTCTGGATGTAGGAGATCAGGTCCGCCTTTGGATAGGCCGCCGCCAGTCCAGACTGCATGACCATCATGGCAAGCTGCTCATAGGCCCCGAGCGGCGTGTCGGCGTGGACAGTCGACATTGAGCCCGGGTGGCCGGTATTGATCGCACGCAGAAACGCAAACGCCTCCGATCCCCTGACCTCCCCGACAAAGAGCCGATCGGGTCGCATGCGGAGCGAGGCCTCGAGCAGGGACTGGATCGTCACGCTGGCCGTCCCCTGGTCGCCGCGGGAGGCGAGGAGATGGACAGCGTTGTTCTGGGGCGGGAAGAGCTCCCGCGTATCCTCCAGCGTGATGATCCGCTCATGCGGGTCGACCGATTTGAGGCAAGCATTGAGGAACGTTGTCTTGCCGCTCGAGGTGCCGCCGCTGATCAGGATGGACACACGATTGAGAATTGCCGTTCGAAGGAAGCCGTAGATATCCCTGGCAGACAGCTGCTCGATCAACGCATGATCGGTCTCGCTGAGACCACCGACGGCGACTGTGACCTGATCAAGCGATCCTTGATCGCGATAGTCATCGAGTGTGAAGTTGCTGATGACCTGCTTGCGAATGGAAACGGCGCCGCCGTCGGCTGCCGCAGGCGGCAGAACGACCTGTATCCGCTCGCCGGTGGGCAGGGCGGCGCCAAGGATCGGACTCGACCGGTTTACAAACTGATTGGTCGTAGCGGCGACGCGTTCGCCAATGTTGACGATCTCATCGGCGTTGAGCTCGGCTATTTCATAGTGTTCCATGTGGGCCGAACCCAACCGCTCGACATAGACCTGGCCGGGGGAGTTGATAGAGATCTCGACGACCTGGCTGTCATCGAGAAATGGCCGCAGCGGCTCAAGCGCGCGGTTCAGGAAATGGTGTTTCTGCTCTGCCGCGAAGCTAGTCGAGATTACGTTCACGACGGATCTCCCTCAGTGCCTCGGTGACGGGATCCTCGTACATCGCGGAAAAATCGAGGTCCTGGCGGACGAAGACGAAGATGCGCTCGCCCTGGCTGACGCTGATCGTCGGTGGGATTCGCAAGGAATCTCCCAATGCCTGGTTGGCCATGTCGGAGAAGGTCTGCGCGAGGGTCTCGCGGGCCAGCTCCTCAGCATTCTGCGCATCATCGTACTCTCCGGCCGCGGCCTCGCTGCCGTAACCGGTCAGGTAACTGGCGCCGGCGCCGACGATCGACAACAGAATGGCCGCCCCGAAGCGCTCCCGGAACTTCTTGTCGACGCGTCCGGTCAGGCCGGCACGGCCCAGACTGTCGGCGCCGATCGAATTCAGTCGCACAGATACCCCATCATCGCGCAACATCCGGGTCCAGACGACAAAAATCCTCGTTTGGCCACGCGTGATCTCGGACTGGTACTCGCCGATGAGGCGCGTGCCGGTTGGGATCAGAATGCGCCGGCCGTCAAAGGAATAAACGTCCCGCGAGACAATCGCCCTCACCTGGCCCGGCAGATCGCTGACGATGGCCGTCTCGAGAATCCCGGGGATCAGCGTTCCCTCAGGAACGAGTGCGTCGATGCGTTCGATCTTCCTGGCTTTGGCGCTACGGTCCCCAATGCTGGATGCCGCGGCTAGAAACTTGCTGCTGCCATCCTCACCGGCGACGGTCAGCCCCTCCCCTCCGTTCCCAGTCAAATTGCCTTGCTCGCCGGCGGAGACATTGTCGATGACCACCAGCTTCGAACGGAAGCGCTCTGGGAACTCTTCCACCGGCGGCTCAGTCGCCTGCTGTGGCGGTGGAGGTGCGCCTGGCACGGGCGGCGGTGGGACGTCGAACTCGGTGGTATCGACCTCTTCGGCCGGTGGTGGCGGCGGCGGCGGCGGTATTTGCACAACTTCCGGCGCCGGGGGTTCCGGCTCGGGCTCGCCCTCGCGCACGAAGGACGGAGGACGAAACGTCGTGGTGGTGAACTCCTCGTCGCCGTCGAGCATGTCGCGGACCGGTGGCTGCCTTCCGGCGAGAACCAGATAGCCGGCGACCAGGCCGAGTAGCAGCATGACTGCGCCACCGACGAGCTGCTTACGACGAACCGCATTGTCGGCAATGACCGGATCGTCGCCCTGACCGAGAGCCTCGAGTTCGGGGGAGCGCTTCATCAGTTTCCGCTCCGACGCCGGCGCTTGGCCTTGTCATCTTCGACCGGCCCGAGGATTGCCGGATCGGGTGCCGCGAAATCCGGCTTCCTCAGATTGAAGATGCAGATCCACTGATCGCCATCCCGCAAGGTAAACTGGGTCGCCGTCCCGTCGACGACGATATGCTCCCCTTCCCTGCGGAAGTTCCGAAGCGTTTCGGAGAAATCCGAGTTCACCGCGAATATCGCCGGAACACGGCCGTCGAATTTGAAGAAGGTCTTGTTGCCGTCATCGAAGACCATGAGCGGCTTCAGGCGGGCATCACCGGAGAACGAATAGTCGATGTTGACGTTGGCCTTGTCGATGCCGGAGATGTTCGGCCAGGCGGCGCGCTGTTCGGCCTCTTGCCGCAAGGCGGCATTCAGATCTTTCTCCGGGTAGTGGAAGCGGATGCCAAAGACCTTCCGGCCGGCCTCGGGCGCGAAATCGTGCAGTTCGAGATAATAGATGCGCTTGTCGGTGACGACGTTCATGTTGGTCACGACGTCCTTGGCGATCGGCTTGACGAAGAGGATATTGCCCTTCTCGGCTGGAACGACCTGCCAGCTTTCCGTGTCGCCGAGCGAGATCGTTTCGAACTTCTCGTCCTCGTCGAAGATGATCATGGTCGAGATGCCGTAGGTCGCGAACACCTGGACAACGTTGTTCTCCTGGTAGGTGACGCTGGTCACGCGCGCGTCGAGAGAACCGCCCTTCGGGGTCTGCGCGGCAAAGGCCGGCCAGAAGGAACCGCACAGCATGAGCATCACAGCCCAGGAGCGGCCGCTCATTGCGCATCTCCGGGCGTGACCGTTTCCTGATCCCGTCGGTAGGAATAGACCTGGAAGCCGAGAGGGTTCTCGAAGCGCCACTCGTTGCGGACGGGCGTGTCCGTGTATCGGAAGCGCACGACGGAGATCCAATGACGGACGACCGATTCCGTGTCGCTGCGTTCGTTGGTCGAGAACCTGACGATAGCCGTGCTGGCGTTCGGGAACGTGACGGATTTGATCTCGACGAGGACTCGCTTCAGCCGGCCATAAACCTTTGTGGGGTTCTGCGCATTGGGCGCGCTGTAAAGCGTCTGCAGTTCCCGCGCCGCCTCGTCCGCTGAAAGGAGTGCGGCAATGCCGAAATTCTCGGTGATGGCATAGGGATCGTAGCCTTCGCGGGCACGGATGTATCGCACGACGTTGGCTTGCGTAATCGCTTGCTGCTCGGTGAGATTTGCCGGCCGCGTCAGGCCCGACTTCACCTCGATGTAGCCAGTCGTCTGGTCGACGGTGACGACATAGGGCTCGAAGCTCTTCAGCGGCAGCATCAGCACCACGGCGAGCAGGCTGAGGAGGGCGATCCCGGCGAAGACGATCGAAAAGAACCAGGCAACGCGCGCCGAGCGCTTCGCCCGCTTGATGATCTCCTGCTCCCATATGTCGCCTTGCTGGAAATAGGACCGCAGCGCGGATTCGGATTTGTCTGCCATCCCTGCCCTTTTCTTTTTCGTCGGGATCCAACATCAACCTGACGTCACGTCTGCCGAGGCGTGCCATTGGACGTGATCGCGCGCTGCATGGAGGCACCCGCCCCATTCTGCCGTGGTGTGTGAAGTCGAGCCTGGACGCGATGGACCGCTGCTTGCGTCTGGCGAGCAGACTGGCCGATCGCTTCGCGGCCGAGGTAAACGCCGCGATACGCGTGACGGCGTGACTCGTGGCCAATCGCAGTCGCAAATGCTCCCACGATGCCTTGCGCCAGGGACTGAACTTGGAAAAGTACGAACGCGCCGGCGATGCACAACATGATGAACGCCGCAAAATCGCTCAGCTTCAATTCGCGGTTGCCGGAGATGCTGTCGATCGTCGTCAGCTCCGGCTCCATCGCCGCGATCAGGAAGGCGGCGATCACGTAGACGAACAGAGGAATCATTGCATAGAGCAGCGACTGATTCAGCCAGCCGACGGCATAGTTGCGGGTCGAATCAAAGAAGAAGCAGGCAACGAAGATCGGCGCAGTACCAAGCAGAACCCAGAGGATCACCTTCGCAAGAACCAGAATGCCCAAGGCTATTGCGACGAAGATGCCGGCAAACAACATGATGACGATGCCGATCAAAGCGGGCAGAACGGACAGGTAACCCGCCTGCTCCGAGAACGCCGCTGCGGCGGTGTTCGCGGTCTTCCAGATTTGCGAAAGCCCATTGGTGGGTTCCGTCACGCCCGTGCCCGATGCCGCCAGGATGGCGCGGCCTGCCGCCTCCGGCACCGTCGTCAGCCAGTCATAGACGAGATCGTTGAAATTGGACCAGGTTCCGACCAGGATCAGAATGACGAAGATGCGGACCAGCCGGCCGACGATCTCGGCAACACTGAGACGTGACGTTCCGAGGAACAGCTGCACGCCATAGAACAGGACCGCAAGGACGAAGAGCAGGCGAAGTAGCGGCTCGAGATCCTGGCTTAGCGCCTCGTAGGCGCTCTGGGAAAAATTCTGCCCCGACGCATCGATCCGATCCAGCAATTCGCCAATGAAGTCGTCCACCGCCCTGCCCTATTCTTCTTCCGCCGGCGCCAGGTCCTGGATCGCCGCCAATGCAGCGGCGCTGTCCGCATTGACCGACCTCATCGGACCGCATCCGTCCCCCGTGCTGACATAGCCGGACAGATTGGCCGGTCGCTTGCATGGCGCCGTCTTTTCGTGCGGTGTGCCGCACCCGCTGGCAAGAACGGCCAGTGCGAACACCAGAGCGCTCGAGATGCACTGCCGCCCTCTCATTCGTACCGCAGCGCTTTTTTGGTGTTCGACATGTCGGTCAGCTTGCGCTGGTTCTCGGCGTGCAGCGACTGAACGCCGGCATTCAGCACGCCGATCATCTCGTTCAACGTCAGGCCCGTCTGGACCTGAAGCTGCGTGTTCTGGTCGATCGAGCCCTTGATGTCCTCGGCCTTGCCGATGTCGCCGCCGGCGGTTTCAAGCGCGGAGCGGCGCGTTTCGACCGCAGCTTGGGAACCGGTGATCAGAGCCGAGACGCCCATCACCGTCTTCATGAGCTCTTCATAGGATTTGTCGCTCGCCAGCGAGCTGTTGTCCTTGCCGGAGAGAGAACGCACGAGCTGCAGGCCGTTTATGAACAGGGTCGCGGCCTCCACCACCTTACGATCGAGCGACCCGAAATCGGCGATCCCGCCCTTGAGGAGGCTGTCGAAGGACGGCAGGGTGGAGACGCTAAAGCCGTTGCCGATCGCGATATCCTTCAGCGGACCCGCGTCGCCGCCGCGATCGCCGGTGACGGCTTTCAGGGTCTCCTCGACCGTTGTGAGGATCTCTTTGTTGGTGTCGAGAATCTTTCCGGTCTTTTCGGCCGTGTCCCGCGCCACCGCGTAGTTGGTTTTGTCGATGACCGGGATATCTGCCGCGGCCGGCACGACGCCTGCGCCGACGAAAGCCAGGATTGCCAATGAACGTCTCATGTCGATCTCCATCATTGAGTCTCGAGAAGCAGTTCCGCCTGCGCATTGATGCGCTGGACACATGCCTTTGCGTCGGCATCCCAGACGAAGCCCTCGCGCTCGTCGCAGAAGCCGCCCACCGGCCGATCATCGTCTTCGTTGCCCGCATCGTACCGGGTCGATCGGTTTGCGCCGGACAGGTCTCCAAGCGTCATGGCGTTGCTGGAATTGGTGAGATCGGCGAAAGCCGTGGAAAGCAGGATCAGCCGGTTGATCAGCTCGATGTTGGCGTTGCGCGTGCCCGAATTGTGATCCCAGCTGTCCTGGATCGTGCCGGCACCCATGTCGCCGAGTTGCGTCAGCCAGGAGGAGACATCGCCGGAGCCCTCCCCGATCGCCGCGGTTAGGCCCATGGCGTTTATGGTGCTGGTTCGGGCGCCCGCATAGGTGCCGCCACCGCCATAGTTGAGGGGAATGCCGGACTTGTCGGAGCCGCCTAAGGCCGGAAGCCATTTTTGGGTTATGTTGGCGACATAGCCCTGCGTCTCCTTGAACGGCGGGATGCCGCCATATTTGTTCACGTTGCCCGCGCCGGCATTGTAGGCGGCAAGTGCCAGCGAGACGTTGCCGTTGTACTTCCGAAGCTGCTGCTTGTAGTAGCGTGCCCCGCCACGAAGGTTCTGCTCGATATTGTAGGGATCGACGCTGAGGTCGCCAGCCGTGCTAGGCATCAGCTGGGCAAGCCCGATCGCGCCCGCTGGAGATTTGGCGCAGGGGTTGAACCGGCTCTCCTGGTAGACAAGGGCCAGGAACTGGTTTTCGTCGACGCCCTGCTCCCGCGCGATCCGGCGGACCAGGCCGGCGATCGCCGGATTGGCATTCGCGGCTGCGACGGGATCATCCTTCCGGCCTGGCCGGTGCATCGAGCAGGTGACGCTCTGATTGTTGACGTAGCGCTCCTCGTCGACCTTCTCGATCTCGGCGGTCTTCTTGTCGCGATCCTGGCGCTCGTCGAGCACGGTGCCGTCGATGGTCGGGATATCGGCAAACGCAGGCGATGCCGTAAAGACCAGAATGAGAGAAAGACGTTTGATCATGCTGGAATCTCCCAGCCGCAGAAAGTAGGCAACCACTTTTTCGGATCGTCACCGAGTTGCGCGCGAAGCGCAGCGCACTGCTCGATCGTCTCCTTGCGGCCGGACATCACGCGAACGAGATCCGGCATGGAGGTGAGGTCGAGCCTGGCGATGACGGAGTCGTTGCCGTGCTTGACCAAGAATGTCCGCCGCTCGGGCGGCGTGTTGCGAACAAAGGCGTACTCCTTGGCGGTCAGCCCGAAGCGCCGGATGTAGCTCTCCTCGTCCGCGCGTGGATTGGGGAAATGCAAATTGGTGGCCGACTGCTCGATCAGCGTGTGCGACTGCGGCGAACGAGCAATGTCGGCCGCCGACTGCGTGCCGAACCCGACGATCCCGTTGAGCTTGCGGATCGTCTTCATCTTGTCGACGATGTAGTTGGAGAAGACCGGATCCTGCAGAAGCTTCCAGCCTTCATCCATGAAGATGAGGACCGGCTCGCCCGTAAGCAGTTCGTCCAGCCGGTGGTAAAGGTACATCAGCGCTGGAGTGCGTACGTCCTGATTGTCGAGGATGTGCGTCATGTCGAAGCCAAAGATCCGCCGGCCCGAGAAGGACAGGAGGTCTTGGGGCGCATTGAAGAGCCAAGCCTTTTCGCCCTCGAACCATGGACGCAAGCGTGACTGCAGATCGTTGGCGTCGGAGCGCGCGCGACCCATCAACAAGCCGGAAAGATTGGGGATCGTGCGCTGTTCGACCGGCTCCTGGCAAATGCGCCCGATCGCGCGCTCCAGCGTGTCCTCTTCTTCCTGGGAAAAGCCGTGGCCATCGGCCGGGTCGAGCATTGCCTTGAGGAGGCGATGCAGGAACTCGCGATTGGTCGCGGTGTTCTCGAGCTGCAGCGGATTGAATCCGGTAACGACGCCCGGCTGGAGCACCTCATAGTCGCCGCCAACGGCACGTATAAAAATCTCGGCGCCACGGTCCTTGTCGAAGAACACCGCGCGGGGCTCCGGCGAGATCCGGAATGCTTGTGCGAGCAGAAAGGTCAGGGCAACGGTCTTGCCCGAGCCCGTCGGACCGGTCACCAAGAAATGGCCGATGTCGCGCTGATGGAAATTGAACCAGTAGGGGGTCTGCGATGTCGTTTCGAGGATCGAAATCGGCAGTCCCCAGTGATTGCCGCTGACCGAGCCGGTCGCGAAATTGTGCAAAGACGAGAAGCCGGAAAAGTTCGCGCTGGACAGCATGCAGGAGCGTGCGATGTAGGCGTGGTTGCCGGGCAGCTGCGCCCAGAACGAGGCCTCCATGTTGAGGTCCTCGCGCAGCCAGTTGATGTTCATATCGGTGAGACAGGAGCCGAGTTCGGCGACGGCCTTGTCGAGGCCAGCGAGGTCGCGCGACAGGCACAACAGGCTGAAATGGTGATAGCCGAACACGGCTTCCTGGTTGAGCAGGCTGTTCAGCGCGAAGTCGATATCAGTCTCGATGGTGCTGCCCGATTCGTCCGACGCGTGGATCTGGCGCTGCAGTCGCGAGATGCGTTCCTGGGCGATCGGCTTGTCGGCGAGTGTGAAGGACTGGGTGCAGATGAACTCGTGGTTCATCTGCAGGAGCCCGTCGAGCATCCCAGGCCCGGAAAACGGGGGATATTCCTTGATCGACAGCATCGCGCCGAAGCGGTTCTCCGCCTCGGTGGGACCCTGAGCCTGCAATGTCCGCTTCGAGAAATGAAGGCGCGACGTGCCGACATAGCTGCGGATACCCATGCGCGGCAGGCGCATCTCGCGCGAAACGCCGCAGGTGAGCAACGTGTTGATGAAGGCGCAGGGTTCCGAGTACGGCTCGCCGTCGCGGTAGACGACGCCGAGGGGACGCGCGCCGTATTTTTGCAGTTCACGCGTGACGTTGCCCACGATCTCTTCGAGTTCGTTGATACGTTCGTGCAGTCGTCGCTCAAGGACTTCTCTGCCGGAGGAGCGATCGAGCAGTCGCGAAAAGCCTTCGGCGGCGCCGAGCGCGCCACGCATCCCGGAACGGACGATCGTGAGGTAGAGCTCGTTGGTGAACATGCGCTTGTCGCGCAGCGATGCCATGTAGCGGGTGTTCAGAAGATCGCAGAATGGGTCGGAGAAGGCCCCGCCGATCGAGGGCTTGACCTCCTTGCGGATCACCGTCGACCAGAGTGAATAGCGGCTCGAGCCGAGCGCTCGGATCAGCGTGTTCTGCACGGCCGCACGCATATTGAGCTCAGCCTGGTCCTCAGTCTGGAAGAACAAACCGTCCAGCTTGATCACCGAAAGGATTGCACCGCTTTCGAGCCGGATCACGGTGTCGGCGACATGGCGCAGATACGGAATGTGGTTCGACATCGGCCGTTCGCGCCGACGCTCGCGGCCAAATCCCAGCTCTTCGGCGACGACGTTCAACATGGTCAGGGTCCGTACGAATTCGTGCGCCAGAACAGCCGGTTTGGCGTGCGCGGTGTGCGGCGGCCGACCACCTGGGCGAGATCGAGGATCCGGATGTCACGGCTGCAAAGCGCGAAGAGCGCGAGATAGATCAGCGGTGCGATCAGCGCCGACCAGAAGCTCGTGCTGACGAGGAAGGCGATCAGCGTGAACCCGACGATGATGTAAAAGGCGTTGAGAGGTATCCCCCACATCATGGGCGGTCGGGTGAGGCCGATCACGAGCGGGGTCAGATTGGGCTTTTCGTCGGTGAACTCGACCATCGTTCAGTTCCCCACTGCCGCGATCATTTCGTCCACGATCGCCGGCGCGCCGAAGACGAGACCGATGCCCAGCACCACCGCACCGGCGGTGAACCAGGAGAGGCGTCCTGCGAAAGCGAGGAAGCCGAGCGCAATCACCGCGATGATCGCGAGAAGCCGTCCGAACGGGCCGGTGATGAAATCCACGATCATCTGGACCGCGGTTTCCAGCGGCGCAAAAGCGCCAGAGGATTGCGCGAATGCCGGCTCTGCGAACACCATACAGATGGCCAGCATCGTGGCGAAGGCTGTCGGCATCGGCACTGGCCGAGCAGCGAGAGAATTGGAAACGTTGTTCATGATGGCCTCCGGCTAAAAATGCATGACGCCGCCGACCCACTGGCGGCGTTCGCGCGATGTGATGACTCCGCTAGGGGGGGTTGATTGCTGCTCGTCAGCAACATCACGCGCCCTGGTCGCAGTCGCGCCAGTTCCTTCAAGGCCCATCTGGATGTTGACGACCTCGGCGACGTACCGAAGAGTCTCCTTGAATGGCGGTATGCCGCCATGCTCACGCACACGTCCCTCGCCGGCGTTGTAGGCGGCGGCGACGAGAAGCGGATTGCGGAACTCGTCGGTGAGCTCGCGGAGATAGCGCACCCCGCCATCGATGTTCTCTTCCGGATCGCAGATATCGGTCACACCGAATCGCTCGGCCGTCGCCGGCATAAGCTGCATCGGTCCGCGCGCGCCCTTGGGCGAGTTGCGCAGCCGGTCGAGCCTGCTTTCAGCGGTCACAACCGCGACGGCGAATTCCGCGTCGACATCATGCCGCTGCGTCGCTTCGATGACGAGGCGGGTGATCTCAGCAGGCGTTGCCGGCGACGGCCCGCACTCGGGCATCCCGGACGGAGAGGCACTATCAAACTGATCGTCTTTTTGCCCAAGGGCGGCGGCCTCAGATGCCGGTACGCCGATCGGTTCGATCCCCTGGTGCCGAGGAACGATCTGACCACCATCACCCAACACATAGTCGTCCGGCATCCGCGCCCAACGGGCTTCGGCAACCGTGTCGGCCGAGGACGGAACGTCATCCTCTTGCCGATCTTTTCCAGCCTCTTGATGCCTGAGAGGTGTGGATGCAGCCAGTTCGGACGCCAATGCTGCCAGGCCCGGGACAATGCATATGCTCGTGAGGATTGTCACGGCCAGAAGCGGCGCTATCGATGGTGATTTTGCTTGGTTTCCCATGGGTCCGCATCCAAAGCCTTGACGCGACAGATGCACGAATGGTTAGGCGACAGAAAAAACAATGTCAATTTGAATGTGATTTTTCTTGCAAGGAAAGAGGAGGCAGGCCAATGTGGACCGATGTGACAACTTGGAGGCGACTACAAATGAGACAAGCAGCCGGATTCATGGCGGCGATCTGCGCATGCCTGCCGGCTTATGCCACCGGACCGGTGGACGAGGCCTATGTCCGTTCGCTCGCGGCGCCCGGAAAGACCGTTCTGGTGATGGAATATTATGACGGTCAGGGGAACGTGTCGGAGCGCAAAGGCTATGCGTCGGCTTCCGGATTCAAGGCGGTGTCGCCTACTGACTTCCGCGTCGACGCCAATCTGACGGTGCACCTCTACGGCATCGAGCCTTGCACGGGCGACATGGTCAATCGCAAGGAAGGGTTTGCCGGATCCTGCGACGACTATGCTCGCCAGGGTCTGGCAACGCTGCTCCAGTCGCCCCGCGTGATCTACTGCCGTGCGTTTGTCAGCGAGACCGGCGCGCAGGCGCAGGACGCAACCTGCTACGGCTATTACAACTACCCGGGCAGCCTCGACTCGATCGACATGTTCGAGGAGCAACTGGTTTCGCTCGGCACTCACCGCGTTGCAAAGTGGCCGGACGGGACACCCACAAGGGCCGATTTGAAAGAGGCCGAGGACATCGGTCGCCGCGGCTACGGCATGTGGGCCGATCCAAGGGTTGCGGGCCGATGAAGTCCCCGGCCCTCTTCATCTCGCTGACCGTCAGCTTGACGCCGACAACGGCCGCGCCGCCTGACGGCTACTTCGAGCTGAAACCAGGCGTGACGCTCGAAAGCGGAGACAGCTGGCAGCACGGCGGCCGACACTTCCGTCTCTTCGGCGTGCAGGCCTGCCTGCGCGGAACATTTTACACCGATAGGTCGGGCACTCGTCGCGACTGTGGCGAGGCGTCTTTGGCCGTGTTGGCGGCCTACATCGCAGATACCCGTCCCGTTTGTGCGCAGGTGGCTCAAGCGATCGGAACGGTCTTTGTGTCCTGCTACGCCCCGATCGGCACCGACCGGCTCGATCTCGCCAATTTGCTGATTTCCTCGGGCTTTGCCTTTGCCTCCCTGGACGAACGCGGCCTGCCACTCCACACGCCCTACGCGGTGGTGGAGCAGGCCGCCCGGGAAAAGAAGGTCGGTCTCTGGCAATTCGACGATGTCCAGCATCCGGCGCTCCTGCTCACTCAGCGTGCAGCCGGTGGGGAGACCTCGCCATGACGTCGGTTGCCGTCAGGTCGAAAGTCGCGGCTTTGCTGCTGACCGCCCTATCCTATCCGGGCCATTCCGCGGACGTCGTCCGCGGTCAAGGACAATCTTCCGTCGAAGCAAGCTCCGTTCTCGAACTGCGCGAGACGATACGAATCGTCGGCCGGACATCTGTTATCGATGGCAGAACGCTTTGGTTCCCAAACGGCGGACACAAGGTGCTGCTGGCCTCGATCGACGCCTGTGAACTGCCGCAATGGTCCTACGATCCTCGTCGCCACGGCGGGAGCGAAATCCCGAAGCCGGTGCCGTGCGGGCCTCTCGCAAAAGCGTGGCTGAAGCGCACGGTTGGCAGCGCACAAGTGACCTGTATCGTTCGGAATCATGATGCCGACGGCGCACTCCTCGGCCACTGCTCGGCGCGCGGCCGCGATCTGGCCTTGGAGATGGTGCGCGTGGGTTGGGCCCGGGTGACCACGCCAGCGCCGGTCGGATATCTGACCTGGCAGAACTACGCCGTGTCGGCCCGGCACGGCATGTGGGCAACCTACGTGCTCGACATGCCGGAGTGGCGGCGGAAGGCGGTGGACCGGACGCTCGCAAGACGACCGATCGCTGATTTCAACCTGCTCACCGAACGTGAAAGCGAGATCTCACCGCCTTTCGCCGACGCGCGTCGGCGCCCGAAGCGAACAGACCGATAGGCTGATCGAAGGAGCTAACCCCATGAGCGTCAGGCTGATCGCGACAGCAACAATCCTCTCCGCGGCGACGTGGATGTCATTTACGGATCGTGCTGAGGCGAGCGAGTGGGGATGCGAGGTGCTCCTGTGCGCGTCATCCTCAAACCCGGCTTGGCGAGGTGTGCCGGCCTGTCACCCTCCGATGTATCGGCTGATCTCGGCGATGAAGGGCTGGGCGTTTTCGTGGCCCACCTGCCCCGAGGCCGGGACCGGCAAACCCGGCCACCAAGCTTACGACGAATGTCCCGCAGGTTGGGGCGCAGGATCCAGCAATCAGGATCATGGCGGTGGCCAAGGTGATATCTGTTTGCAGGTTCGCAATACCTGCGCCGCGGGCTTCGGCCGGCGTGACGGTTGCGAGCAAACCGTGACGATGCCCCGCCCACTCCGGGAAGATCCCTATTATTTCGACATTCGGGACGACGCCGGCAATTTCACGCGCCATTGGTTCAACCTTAGGCGCTAGCCGCCCCGGACGCGACTTGTGTTTCCATCCTCCCACAACATCGCGTTAGCTTCCCAACTGCCGGAACTGCGACTTACTCGATGAACCCTGCATCTCATTTGCGGAGGAAGCGGATCAGACTGTGCTTGTGAGGACGAAGCGTTTCCATAACGGTCGCGACATCTTCCATTTGCCCTGTGGATCGATCCGCGATCATGTTGGCCATAACGTAAATGAGCTTGCAGCGAGCGTCTTCCGCAGTCGATGGAACGATGGCGACCAGTTTCGCCAAAGCCCTTCGCTCGCGCCATCGCACAAAGACCAACATGGGGCGACATAGAAGCGAACGGCCGAGCCATCCGCGTTGTTCGAGCGCTGCCCGTTGAGCGTGTGCCCGTTTATGGTTTTCGATCATCGGCGAAATCGTGCTTTCCGAGGCATCGAAACGTCCGCCCATTTTCTCGTTCCTGGAAGTGTTGGACTGGTTTGCCCGTCCCTTGATTCGATCCTTTCCCACCGCCAATCGAGGCACCATAAAATCGTTGATCGAGACGGATGACACGATACGATATGAAGAGTAGCGAAACGGAACGAAATCAGAGCATGTAAGATATTGTTTTTAAACGGAAAGTTATTTCTCCCGCCGCCGCAGGATGGGAGTGACTTTAAGGAGTTGTTCAAGCGGTTGGCCGCTGCGGGAGCGGGGCGGCCGTTGGGCAGCGATGGATTTCCTGCAGGTCCATGGACGCCGGAGCTTCTTGCGGAGGCAATTTCTCGGATCGAACCCAATGGGATTGGGGTCGATCTCCGGACGGTTCAGCTCTGGTTTCAGGAGAACGACAAGGGAATCAGCGCTGCCAATATCCGTTGGCTTGCCAGGGTCTGCGGCTGCGATGATCCGGGTGCGACCAGCCAATGGCAGATCGAACTGAGCGCGGCACAATCGAAGCTGACGGCGAAGAGGCGAGAATTGAAGAACGCCGGCGCCGGCGTTGCCGGGTCGGTTCCAGAGCTATCAACATCTGCGAGCTTGGTAGATCAGTCAGGCCACTCACCGGAGCAGGATACTGATGCAAAGGGGGCCGCGCGGCGTTTTGGTTTGGCGCAGAGATCTGAGGCGCTCTTTAGCCGCGGATCCCCATTGAACTTGCCGGCGTCGGTGTTTGCGGGTTTCACTGCCCTTGGTTTCTTGTCCTACATTTTAGGAATTCACAGCGTGACGCATGCCCGGGCCGACGGCGTCCTCAAGCAGGTTGGGTTTCTGTGGACAGCGAATTGGACATTCGTCTTCATGGCGTTCTTGCCACTCTTTGTTGCTGTCGTGGCCGAGTTGGTCACCTTTTGGAAACAAGAAGGGCGTGTAACGCTCTTGCCCGAGGTCGACCGATTGGAAAGCGACGACGGATGGGCGCGCAACGTCGAATCGTCGGCGTATTCGTACTGGGCGGTGTTTTTGATCTGTGTGCTGTTTGCCGGTCTTCTTCAGTGGGTTGGCGTGTGCTTGGTTCCACTCCTAGAGGGTGGTGGAAACTACGCTATCGATTGGGGAAAAATAGCGATTGTGCGCCCTGAGGTCATATCGGTGCCCGTAGCCGTCGCATTCACGGGATTTGCTTACCTTTACATGTGTCTGTGTTTTTATCTGTTTTTTGTAGGCTTCATTTTGCTTTATACAGTGGCACACGATTTATGGAAAATTCGACGAGATTCGAAGCACTGGTCGGAGTCAGTTCAGCAGCACGACGCGTTCCATAAAGTCGGTCACAGGGTGATGCATGCAATTTTTCGATGCACGATCTTGGGGCTTCTGATCGCCATAGCCATGAAGCTCCAAAGCGCTTATCTGCTATCGCGAGGAGAAGACATTGTAGCTTGGCTGGCCGGCGATGCGTCTTCAGCTTTCTATGGACACGATAACGTCGATGCCAGAATGAGCTATCGAAGTCCGACGCACTATAGTAGCTTTCTTGTCGCCCTTTCCGCCTGCTTCGTTTTTGTGGATGCCTCCGTCCGCTTAGGTGGGAGATCATCCCCACGTTATACCGGCTATTGGGCGATGTCGGCGGTCGTGGCTATGCTCTTCGCCGCCTACGTATTAACCGACGCATTTACAGGCTTTTCAATTCTTCTGGGCTTAGCAGCGTTGCTTGGGATATTCAGCCTGTTCGACCCTAGGCTCGGTAGATCAAACGTAGCAGAAAGCGATCAGAGTGTACCATAGTTGGCTTGATCGATGGGATGAGCAGCGGGCGCGGCGCGGTGACGAAGGGAAGAAGGCGACCGATTTCGAACTTGACGCAGAGCGTGCCTTTCCGGATGCGAAAACTGTAGCAGGTATCGCAGAATTTTGTGTCCTCGCGGACGATGCCACCGCCGACCCAACCTTTTTCGATAATCTGAGCGGAGATGATCAGGGTTTTGAAAGACAAGGTGAATGGCTCAGATTTCCATCGGACATTTCAACTGATGTCGAAGAGAACAATGTTGTCTGGGCAAGTATCACAGACAGCGGGTCCCTAGATCAGGCTTTGGTGGTTTTCCACCATTGGAATGCGAGAGCGCGGAATCGCCAGATAGCCAGCTTTTTCTCGAAACGTGGCATCACGGTTGTCGAGATTGCCATGCCGTATCATTTCGAGCGCAGCCGACCCGGATCCCTGCACGCCGATTATATGCTTAGCGCTAACCTTGGAAGAACGATCCAATCCGTAAGGCAGGCCGTATTGGACGGTCGAAAGCTCATTCGCTGGTTGAAGCGCGAAGGCTATCGAGACATTTCGGTTCTCGGTATGAGCTTAGGTTCCTGGGTCGCAGGAATAATCGCGGCGCAAGACCTCGCGGTGTCCAAAGCCTCGTTGTTTCTGACTGCGGGTAGTCTCGCGGATATGGTTTGGACTGGGCGCGCAACACGATCGATACGTGATAGCCTTGAGCCAGCGATTGGTCTGACGGACCTCAGAAGGGCTTGGGGTCCCCTAAACTTGGAGAACTTTGCGCATAGTCTGGCACGGCTTGGTCTCGATCTTCACGTCGTGTTGGCTAAGAGGGACAAAGTAGTTTTGCCGGCGATATCGGAGAGTTTCTTAGAGAGGCTGATGGGCGCTGGAGCGAAGTTAAATATTCTGGAATTGAGCTGTGGTCACTATTCGCTCTCCATTCCTCCCTATGTTTTGTTCGCAAGCCTTAGCTTGAGACGATTTCTGTCGCGCATCTAGAGTGTGTCCGGTTTATTCGGGATCATAGCCTGCTTCTTTGAAGTAGTTTGCGCATTCGGTCGGCGTGACGAGATCGATGAGAGAGCCGACGGTGTCCCAAAGGGCGGCGATTGTCCGCTCGGCCTTTGCGCGCAGCAGCGCCTTGAGCTTCGAGAAGGCGTTCTCGATCGGATTGAAGTCGGGACTGTAGGGCGGCAGGTAGAGCAAGCTGCTCGCGCTGGCCGCCTCGATTGCGTCGCGAACGCCGGCCGCCTTGTGGGCCGGCAGGTTGTCCATGACGACGACATCGCCTGGCGCCAGGGTGGGCACCAGCACCTGCTCGACATAGGCCAGGAACACATGGCCGTTCATGGCGCCGTCATAGACGAAGGGCGCGGTCATGCCGGTCAGCCTGAGCGCGCCGGTGAAGGTGGTGGTTTTCCAATGGCCGTGCGGCAGGCCGGCCCGGCAACGCTCGCCGCGCGGCGCTCGCCCGCGCAGCCGCGCCATCTTCGTGGAGAGACCGGTCTCGTCAATGAAGACCAGCTTTGCCGGGTCGAGATCGAGCTGGCCGTCGAACCAGTCCCGCCGCCGGTTCAGAATGTCGGGGTGGTCCTGCTCCAGTGCGTGTGCGGTCTTTTTTTTGAACGTCCAGCCATGGCCGCAGAGCCAGTCGCTCAGGGCGTTGCGGCCGATGCGCATCGAGCGTTCCGCCTCGAGACGGTTCCACCATCTCGTTCAGCGTGATTGTCCTTGCGCTCATCGATCATGCTAAAGACGAAGTCCGCATACGCATCGAGCCGCGAGCCGCCCTTGCGGCCCTGCGGGCGTGGCGACAACTCGCCGATCTTCGCCCGGGCGATCCAGCGGATCGCACTCGATACCCCCACACCGGTGCTGATTAAGGAGCCGAAGGTGGAGTTTGTGGATGATGGCCCCGGCAAGCCGGTGGGGATCAACCGCTTTATCGGTCACCCTCCGATCTTCGCGTTTGGCAATTCGGACGGCGACCAGCAGATGTTGGAGTGGACCGCTGCCGGCGAAGGGGCTCGCTTCATGGGCATCGTCCACCACACCTACGCCGAACGGGAATGGGCCTATGATCGGAATTCGCACATTGGCAAGCTGGACAAGGCGCTCGACGAGGGAACGAAAAAGGGCTGGACGATCGTCGACATGAAAAATGACTGGAAAATCGTTTTTATGCCTGCGCAATAGCCTTGGCAAAGGAATGACTGATGCTGCCTGCTGATGTCGTCAAACGGTATCGCGTCGAAGACGGCAAAGGGTTTCGACTAACCGCCGATTACGAGCGGATGTCGGCAATGATTTTCGGCACGCCGCCATCTTTCGAGGCTGTTATGGCGAGCATCGAAGCAATTGAGAAATTCCTCAACGCTTCAAAGGCATGAAGCTGCGACGGACAATGGAGATCGTCACCGAACCACAAGGCAATCCCTGTGACACGCTTTGGCATCGTCCTCATAGCAGGTTTGCGCCCCCATTTCGGTCGTAACGAGAGACCTATCACAGGCCTTAAAGCCGACGTTGCTTCCGCTCGCTGCGAGCTCTAATCTATCGCACCGCCGTGGATCACCTTACGATGGCCACATGTACTCCCGTATTTCGAGGCCGACCGAAATCAACGATTGTTGACAACAACTTAGTGTAGACTTCCTATAGAAGCATGGTGGGCGACTCAGAAACTTACGCTGCACGTCACGATATCGACGCGCCTTCGAAGGGTGGCGGGCTTACAGATTTTGCGGAAGTTTTGGCCACGCCTGCCAGCCCCACCATGCTTTCTCCGAGCCAGATTCAAAGCGGGCCGCCGATTGAACCGCTGGTTCGCATCGTCACCTATGATCCCGCGCAATGGGAGACCTTTATCGACGAATGGGTCTCATCGCTCAAAACCAAGTACCATAAGGTGCTGCGCTACACCGGTGCGAACGATCGCGGGATCGATGTCGCCGGGTTCGAAGACAAGAGTTTTCTGCAAGGTGTTTGGGACAACTACCAGTGCAAGCACTACCGTGACGCCATCACGCCCGGCACGGCGTGGCCGGAAATCGGCAAGATGCTCTGGTATTCGTTTCGCGGCGACTTCGCTCCACCCCGCGCCTATTACTTCGTTGCCCCGCGCGGCACCGGAACGACGCTCACTCAATACCTCACAAATGCTCCCGCGCTAAAATCAGCTCTGATCGAGGCATGGCCGAAAGCCGTTGCCGACAAGATTACCGCAACGCAGCTCGTGAAGCTCGAAGGCAATTTCGCCGAATATGTCGACGCCTTCGACTTCTCGATCTTCCAGCCCGTGTCACCGCGAGAAATCATCGAGCAACATCGCGCCACGAGGTATTTCGTCGCGCGTTTCGGCGACGGACTGCCGCCGCGCCCTGTCGTTGGCGCGCCGCCGACCGATCTTGCTGATCACGAGAGCGTCTATGTGGCGCGCCTGCTCGCGGCCTATGCCGATCATACCAAGCAAGAAGTTGCGGGCCTTGCCGCGCTGAAGGCCTGGAAACCCCTTGAAGATCATTTCAAGCGGCAGCGCGAATGCTTCTATCACGCTGAGTCTTTGCGCGTTTTTGTTCGGGACAAAGTGGAGCCCGGCACATTCGAAGGGTTGCAAGATGAAATCTATCATGGTGTAGCGGACACCGCAGAGAGCGACCATGCTGACGGGTTTGAGCGGGTCAAGGCTGTAACACAGGCGGCGCAGAATGTTTCGCTCGACGCTCACCCGCTGGGCGCGAGCGCCCTCGTAAAAGACAAGCGCGGGATCTGCCACCAGCTTGCCAACGAAGACCGCCTTAAATGGACGAAGTAGCCCGCGACCAGTTTTCGCTGACATTCAACGGCCCCCTTGAGGCGGGCGTTCGCGCGGTTGCGGTCCTGGGCTTTGCATTTCCTCGCGCCTACGACATCCAGCGGTTGACGGCTTTCGACTATCTTCTGGTCCGAACGCATCAGCTGGGCGGACCCGACGATCTTCATCCGGCAACACCGATCCAGACGCCGGCAACGGAAGTTCGGCGCCGCGTGGTTCAGGATGCGCTGCACTTGATGATGACCCGCGATCTCGTCGTGCGCGTCGTCGACGAGAACGGAATCTCCTATCGCGCCGGTGAGTCGGCCGCGATGTTTCTCGATTCGCTGGAAAGGCCGTATCTCACTGCCCTGAAGAGCCGTGCGGACTGGCTCGTCTATCATCTCGCCGACTATACGGATTCAGCGCTCGATGCGTTGATGCGCAAGTTCTTCGATACCTGGGTCGTGGAGTTCCAGAATATCGAACGGAGCCTCGGTGCGCGCGCATGACAAAGGGGGTGCGCCTGCGGCATCTCAGTTTCCATGGCCCGGCGCGAAAGCCCGCCACCATCGCCTTTGGCGCTGGACTGAATGTCATCCATGGCGCTTCGAACACCGGAAAGTCTTTCATCGTCGACGCCATTGACTTCATGCTCGGCGGCAAGGGGCCGCTGCGCGATATTCCGGAACGGGTTGGATACGATAAGATCCTGCTCGCAATGGAAACGCTGGAAGGGCAACAATTCACATTGGTGAGAAGTACCGAGGGCGGAGCGTTTCGTCTCTTCGACGGTCTCTATTCAGACACGCTTCCCGAGGGCGAAGGCAAGACGCTTGGGGATGTCCACAACGAGAGGAATGAGGACAACCTTTCCGCCTACCTGCTTGCAAAGCTGGACCTTGCCCACAGACGCGTGAGACGGAACAAGCGCGGCGACACAAACAGCCTGAGCTTTCGCAATCTTGCCCGCCTTGTGATCATCAACGAAGAAGAGATCATCCAGCAGCGCTCGCCGCTGTCGGACGGCAACTACACGGCCGACACGACCAACACGTCCGTCTTCAAGCTTCTGCTGACCGGGGTTGACGACTCGACGATCTCGACCACCCAGCCGCGCACCCCGGAAGAACAAAGCCGCAGCGCCCAGCTCGATCTGTTGGACCAGTTAATCGAAAGCCACCGCCGCCAGGTCAAAGAGCTCGCCGGTCCGCCGGACGAGCTGGAAGCCCAGCGTGAGCGGCTTGAAGACTCCATGCGCTCGCAAGGCGAGCTTCTCGCGGTCACGGAATCCGAGTTCAAGGATGCCGCCGGACGCCGCAGAGGTATCGCGCGCCGCGTTGAAGAAGGAAGGGATCGGCTCACCGAAATAACCGCCCTGCTGGACCGCTTCACTTTGCTCGACGCACATTATCGTTCCGATACGGAACGATTGCGCGGGATTGAGGAGGCCGGCAGCCTTTTTGCCGCTCTTGGTGCCGGCAATTGTCCGTTCTGCGGATCAGCTCCAGAACATCATCGAAAGGCAGAATGCGATTTCGACGTCGACAAGGCGGTCGCCGCCGCCCAGTCCGAGATTCGAAAGATTGAACTGCGGCAAAGCGAACTGACACGGACGATTGAAACGCTGCGGAAAGAAGCCGTCAGCTTCGAGCGGCGCCTTCCGGTTCTTGAGGATCAGCTCGCCTCAGTGTCGGGCGAGATAGACCGTATCGTAGCTCCCAATCTACGTCAGCTCAGAACAGCTTACAGACAATTGGCCGACAAGGATGGAGAAGTGCGCGAAGCGCTCGCGATCTATCGCGGCCTGTCGGACCTTGAGAACAGAAAGGCCGCGCTCGAGCGAGAAGGCGATCAGTCGGGCGATGGCGGGAATAGTCTCAGCGATGTCGACCTTCCCAGCAGCACCGCAGACAAGTTTGCGACGATCGTCCTCGACACTCTGAAGGCTTGGCACTTTCCGGAGATCGACCGTGTCCACTTCGATGCCAAGACGCGCGACCTTGTCATCAACGGCAAGAACCGAATCTCGTTCGGCAAAGGCTTACGCGCCATTACGCAAGCAGCATTCACCGTCAGCCTTCTGCAATATTGCAGGCAATCCGACACGCCGCATCCCGGTTTTATCGTTCTTGACTCGCCGCTGCTTTCATACCGAGAGCCGGAAGGAGATGGCGACGACCTCAGCGGTACGGACCTCAATACTCATTTCTTCGAATATCTGGCTGAGCTCGATGACGATAGGCAGGTTTTGGTTGTCGAAAATACCGATCCTCCGGCCAACATTCAGGCATCAGCGCAGACCCTAAAGTTCACGAAAATCGAAGGCACGGGCCGATACGGGTTCTTTCCAATCGATCCCGCGCCACGAGCGCCGTAGCGGGGATCGGCATGCAGTTCGACGCGGCCTGGAGATACGACTCGCCCGGAGGCCTTCCCCGAGTTGTGGTGAATGAGTTCAACTCGCTCGTGGGCATAATTGCCTCCCAAGGAGCGTCGCGAAAGCGAATCCTTGAGCATTTCAAGAGCTACTGAGAGCGGCGGTGAGAAAGTCTGCCACGGTAGCGGCGGGATAGTCCGGCTGCGGGCGGAGTAAAATCCGGCCACCTATTTTCCTTCTGCAACGAGCGCAGGAGGGACAGGGGATCTATACCGTGGAACGTTATCTGAAGGTCCGCCTGGCTGTTTCGGAAGGGATGAGCCAGCGCCAGGCGGCGAAGCATTTCAACATCTCGCGCGACAGCGTTTCCAAGATGCTGGCTTACTCGACGCCTCCGGGCTACCGGCGGCGGTCACCGGTGCGTCGGCCGAAGCTGGACGCATTCGTTTCGACCATCGAGCAGTGGCTTGATGAGGATCTGAAGGTTCCGCGCAAGCAGCGCCATACGGCCAAGCGGGTGTTCGACCGTCTTCGCGAGGAGCGTGGGTTCACCGGCGGCTACACGATCATCAAGGATTACATGCGCGAGCGCGAGCAGCGCCGCCAGGAAGTGTTCGTGCCGCTGTCGCACCCGCCTGGCCACGCCCAGGCCGACTTTGGCGAGGCGATGGTGGTGATCGGCGGTGTCGAGCAGAAGGCCCGCTTCTTCGTGCTCGACCTGCCGCATAGCGACGCCTGCTATGTGCGGGCCTATCCGGCGGCGGTGTCGGAGGCATGGGTGGATGGCCACATCCATGCATTCGCCTTCTTCGGGGCGGTTCCGCAGTCGATCGTCTACGACAATGACCGCTGCCTGGTGGCGAAGATCCTGCCCGACGGCACGCGCAAGCGGGCGGCGCTGTTCAGCGGCTTCCTGTCCCATTACCTGATCCGGGATCGCTATGGCCGTCCGGGGAAAGGCAACGACAAGGGGAACGTCGAAGGGCTTGTCGGCTATGCCCGGCGCAACTTCATGGTGCCGATCCCGCACTTTGCGACATGGGGTGCGTTCAATGCCTGGCTGGAAGAGCAATGCCGCAAGCGCCAGCGCGACAGATTGCGCGGTGAGAGCGAGACGATCGGGGAGCGGCTGCAACGCGATCTCGCCGCCATGCGCCAGTTGCCGGCGTCCCCCTTCGATGCCTGCGACCAGGCCAGCGCCCGTGTCACGGCGCAATCTCTGGTCCGCTACAAGACCAACGATTATTCCGTCCCCGTCGCCTATGGCCATCAGGACGTTTGGGTCCGGGGCTATGTCGATGAAGTGGTGATCGGCTGCCGCGGCGAGATCATTGCTCGTCATCCCCGCAGTTGGGAGCGGGAAGACGTCGTCTTCGATCCTATCCATTATCTGCCGCTGCTCGAGCAGAAGATCAATGCGCTGGATCAGGCCGCTCCTCTCCAGGGCTGGGACCTGCCCGGAGAGTTCGCCACGCTGCGTCGCCTGATGGAAGCGCGCATGGCAAAGCACGGCCGGCGCGAGTATGTGCAGGTGCTGCGGCTGCTGGAAAGCTTCGACATTGGCGATCTGCACGCGGCGGTGAAGCAGGCCCTGCATCTCGGGGCCATCGGCTTCGACGCCGTCAAACATCTTCTCCTGTGCCGGGTGGAACGCCGGCCGCCACGGCTGGACCTGTCGATCTACCCCTACCTGCCGAGGGCGACGGTCGAGAAGACGTCGGCGAAGGCCTACATGCGTCTCCTGTCATCGGATGCGGGAGAAGCAGCATGAACGCCGAGGTTCCCGAGATCCTGCTCTCCCATTACCTCAAAACCCTTAAGTTGCCGACCTTCCAGCGCGAACATCAGAAGCTGGCCCGGCTATGTGCCACCGAGGGTGTCGACCATGTCGGCTATCTGACCCGGCTGGCCGAGCGGGAGATGATCGAGCGGGATCGCCGCAAGGTTGAGCGGCGCATCAAGGCGGCCAGGTTCCCGGTCGTCAAAAGCCTCGACAGCTTCGACTTCGACGCCATCCCCAAGCTGAACAGGATGCAGGTGCTGGAACTGGCGCGCTGCGAATGGATCGAGCGCCGCGAGAACGTCATCGCGCTTGGACCCAGCGGCACGGGCAAGACGCATGTCGCCCTCGGTCTCGGCCTGGCGGCGTGCCAGAAGGGCCTGTCCGTCGGCTTCACAACCGCAGCCGCCCTGGTCAGTGAGATGATGGAGGCCCGCGACGAACGGCGACTTCTGCGCTTCCAGAAGCAGATGGCCGGCTACAAGCTCCTCATCATCGACGAACTGGGCTTCGTGCCGCTTTCCAAAACCGGAGCGGAGTTGCTGTTCGAGCTGATCTCGCAACGATACGAGCGCGGTTCCACCCTGATCACCAGCAACCTGCCATTCGATGAATGGACGGAAACGTTCGGATCCGAACGCCTGACCGGCGCGCTGCTCGACCGCGTCACCCACCACGTCAACATCCTCGAGATGAACGGCGAAAGCTATCGTCTCGCCCAAAGCCGAGCCCGAAGAGCCGGCTGAAAACCCTCACGACACTCGCCGACGCCGCAAGCGCGAAACTCTGGTCGGGCTACGCCCTCCCGACGTTCCCCGCTTGCGACGCCAGGTGGCCGACTTTTACGCCGCCACGTGGCCGGAGTTTGCTCCGCCGTTGACAGATGCGTGCGACGAGCGCTGCCCGACCGTCGTTCGCAAGCTCGATCATCGGCTTGTGGTCGTCGTCGGTCATCGCGGTCCTCCCGCAGGTTCCGGGGCAGCGATTTCGACGCGCGGAACCCATTTAAGGATGTGCTCGCCAACTGTCACGACATCGCCGTGCTGGTTCTTGACTTCGACCTTGGCGCGCGTGCGAAGCCGATCCTCGTCGATCTCCGCCACTGTGTAACACACTGTTACCGTGTCGCCGAAGAAAACAGGCTTCAGCATCCGGATTCGGTCATAGCCGAGCGAGACCGGCGTCGAATCGATACCTCGTTCGAGGCTGCGCTCGATCAGCAGCGATGATGTCGTCGACATGAAGCCGATCATCAGCGCCCCGTGGGCGATGCGATGCCCGTAGTGGGACGTACGCATGAACTCTTCATCGACATGATTGCCGCCGAGATCGCCGGTGATACCAGCGAAAAGGTAAACATCGCTCTCGGACACCGTTTTGGAGAAGCGGACGCTTTCTCCGATCTTTACGTTCATATAGTTCATCGGGACGCTCCGTTCTGGTTGGATTTATAGGGTGAACTGATTAGGGCGCCTGCTTCCAAGAACGCTGCGATCTCCGTCACAGTGAAGCCGAGGGACCGAAGAATCTCCTCGCTATGCTCTCCCACGTCTGGCGGCAACGTTCGGAGCTCGGGCACCATGCCGTCGTATTTCAGGGGGTGGTTTACGATCGTCGCCTCGCCCGAGCGAACCGGAATCCTGCGGAAGATCCCGTTGTGGACGGCCTGCGGATCGACCAGAAGATCGTCGTAATCGTTCACTTTCTCGTGCCAAATCCCTGCGGCCTCGAAGACTTTCTCTAGATCGTCAAAAGTCCAACCCGCTAGCTCCTCGGCGAACGTTGCAGCGATCAGGTCTCGCTCCGCATAGGGATCCTTGGAGGCAAGCTCGGCGAGGCGGTCGCTGGCAAGCGCCGCAGCAATTTTCTCCACGGTAGTCAGCGACACGGCGACGAAAGCATCCTTCAGCTGATAGACCCCGTAAGGTGCCTCGTGAAACCACGTTCCAAGATGGGAATCGCGTTGAAACCGCTCGCGTGAGCGGTTGCCGGAGTAATACAGCGTCAGCGCCTCGGCTTGCAGGTCGATGCCGGCGTTGAACAGGCTTCCTTCGATTCGCGTGCCCTTGCCGTTCTGGAGTCTTGACGCGTACGCGGCGGCAATTCCCATGGCGAGCAGGGCTGCGCCGTGCTGGTCGACCGCCGCACAACCGGTGACGGTCGGCGTCGCGCCGGACGCGGCGACCAGTCCGGACCGCGCTTGAACGAGAAGGTCTTGGCCAGGCCGGTCGCGCAACGGCCCGTCAGCGCCAAACCCGGTCGCCGAGGCGTAGATGATGTCCGGCTTGATCGCCTTTGTCGCCTCGTAGCCAAGGTTCAACCGATCCATGACGCCGGGTCGGTAGTTTTCCACGATGACGTCGGCGGTCTCGATTAGCCTCCGCAGCACCTCGGCGCTACTGGGATGTTTCAGGTCAATCGCGATGGATCGCTTGTTGCGGTTTGCAGAAAGGAAAAAGGCGCTGACATCCTCGATGAAGGTCGAAGCGCCCGCCCAATGGCGTTCGAAGGCGCCGGTTTTCGGCTCGACCTTGATGACGTCGGCGCCGAGATCGGCAAGATACTGGGCTGCGGCCGGGCCCTGCAGGTAATGGCAAAAACTCAGGACCCGCATGCCTTCTAAGAGGCGCGGTGCCTGCGGGTCGTTCGATGTCATCCTCATTTTCAGTCGTTCCTGTGAGTTTGATGGCTCCCACCCATCACGGGGCAATCGTGTGTCAAGCAGCGAGAAGCTGGCGCGCGATAACGATCCTTTGGATTTGGCTGGTTCCCTCCCAAATCCGGTAGACGCGTGCGTCGCGGTAGAGACGCTCGATCGTCGCCTCTTGGGAGAAGCCATGCGCCCCGTGGATTTGGAGGGCATCGTCCACAACCTTTGCGGCAAGTTCCGAAGCGAAGAGCTTAGCCTCGGCGACTTCTCGGATTAGAGGGCGGTTTGCGTCACGTGCATGCGCGGCACGGCGCGTCATGAGGCGTCCAGCCTCGATCGACACCGACATGTCGGCCAGCATAAACTGGATCGCTTGGAGGTTCGCGATCGGACCTCCGAACGCAGTGCGGTCCTTGGCGAATCGTAGTGAAAGTTCGAAGGCGGCCTGGGCAATGCCGATCG
The DNA here is from genome assembly GCF_014250155.1 of Aminobacter sp. MDW-2. Classification (NCBI taxonomy): domain Bacteria; kingdom Pseudomonadati; phylum Pseudomonadota; class Alphaproteobacteria; order Hyphomicrobiales; family Phyllobacteriaceae; genus Aminobacter; species Aminobacter sp. MDW-2. Next base: position 1,568 of record NZ_CP060199.1, on the reverse strand, counting down.
ACTGGGCGGCCATTCCGATGCGCCCGGAATTCAAGGAGCTAAGCGAGCGCTTCATGCCCTCGCCCGGGGGTGCGATCATGCGGTGGTCGGGAACGAAGCAATCTTCAAAAACAAGCTCGCCTGTTTCGAGACCCCTAGTCCCCATCAGCTTGTTTTTTGCGCCGCGATGGAAGCCTTCTGATGTGGCTTCAGCAAGGAAGAGGCCAATGCCCTTACGACCCAGGTTTCGGTCGATGGTTGCTACGACAATCGCGATATCGCAGATGCCCGCAAAAGTGATGAATTGTTTCGCACCTTTGAGCAGATATCCACCATCAACTTTTCTCGCCGCTGTCTTGATCGCTGCAACGTCCGAACCAGTGTCGGCCTCCGTCTGTGCGATCGCACAAATGACCTCGCCACGTCCCATCTTCGGGACGAAATGCTCGCGATCCTCCTCATTTGCGTTAGACAGGAGAACGTCGCACATAAGCTTGTTGACCATATGCGCGTCGGCAACTGCTGCGGAACCTCTGGCGAGTTCCTCCTGCACGACGGACCAGGCGAACGTCGATGCATTTGCACCGCCATAAGGTTCGGAAAGCGTCATCGAAAGCAGACCGAGTTCGCCGAGACTCCGATAGATCTCCCGGGGGAACTCGTCTTTGATATCAATGTCGGCAGCCGTGGGCATGACGACGTCGGTGACGAACTGGCGGACCGTGTTTTGGATGAGCTTGGTCTCGTCGTCGAGATCATACATGGTGCATTACTCTTTCTAGCGGTGTGATACGTAAGCCAGCCGATCATCGCATTCGCGAGATTGACGAGCCGCTGCGAAATACCGCCTGCCTGCATGATGCTGCCGGCGAGGATGTAGAAGGGCACGGCCATCAGCGAGAACGAGTCGAGGTTCTCGAAGACGGTCTGCGCCGAAGCGACCATCGGCAGCCCCCGTGCATAGAGGCCGGCGAAAGAAAGCATGCCAATCGCAATGCCGACAGGAACGGTCAACGCCAGAAGGGCCAGAAGCGCGAAGAGAACCTGGGCGAGAAGCATCGGTCTTAATCCTCCGCGTCCGGGTGAGCTTCCAGAAGGTCTCGTTGTCCGGTCATGGCTTCAGCAGCGAGTACGAGAAGATTAAAGATGGCCAGTAGAGAGCCGACCGGCATTGCGAAGTAGACCCAGTTCATTGGGAAACGCATCACCGGCGAAAGCTCGATCGCGCTCATCTGCGTCCAGGAGAGTCCGATGCTCGCTGTAAGCGCGAAGAAGCAGAGACTCACGGCGATCGAGAAGAATTTGAAAGCGTTTCCAATGGGTCGCGGTACCATTAGTGCTAGGATCTCGACCGCGATCAGCCTGAAGTTTCGGCACAGGACGGCGACGCCGAGAAAGACGACCCAGATGATGAGGTACCGAGAAATTTCTTCGGTCCACGGTGCCGCAACGATGATTCCGAAGGACGGCAAGACAAAGCGGATTAGGACCTGTGCGAAGACCGCAGCGCTGGAGATCGCTAGGAACAGTCCGACGATCCAGCTGACAACGAGGTTCAGCCCATCTGTGAGACGTGAAATTTTCTGCAA
>NZ_CP060198.1:0-519487 GCF_014250155.1 Aminobacter sp. MDW-2 | reverse complement strand
TGCTGCTGACTGGTTTGCGGCGCCGTGTCTGGCGTCAGTATTCGAGGCCCTTGTCCTTCAGGCGCCCGCGCAGATTGAATAGATCGAGGCTGAGGACGCCCTTGGCGAGTTCTGTGCGCTTGGCTTCCTCATCGGCGATGCGTCGCTCGGAAAGTTGTGCGACGGTATCGGCCAGTTGGCGCGGGATGATCACGACGCCGTCGTCATCGGCGACGACGACGTCCCCGGGATTGACCACCGCACCGGCACACGAGACCGGAACGTTCACCGATCCGATTGTTTCCTTGACCGTTCCCTGGGCACAGATCGCTGTCGACCAGACCGGAAACTTCATCTGGGTGAGGTCGCGGATGTCGCGGACGCCTGCGTCGATGACCAGGCCGATGCCGCCGCGCGCCATGACCGAGGTCGCCAGCAGGTCGCCGAAATAGCCGGCGTCGGACGGCGAGAAAGGTGCCACGACAAGGATGTCGCCTGGCTTGATCAGCTCGATAGCCACATGGATCATCCAGTTGTCGCCGGGCGGCACCAGGACGGTGACGGCGCTTCCCGCTATGGCGGCACCCGGATAGATCGGCCGCATGCGCGAGCTCATCAGGCCGGTGCGGCCTAGAGCTTCGTGGGTGGTGGCGACGCCGGCCTTGGCCAGCCGGGCGATTGCCGCGCTGTCGGCGCGTTCGATGTTGCGGACGACCTTGTTCATGACTGGCGGGTCTGCAGTGAGTGGTAGCGGTACTTCACGCGGGCATCGCGCAGCGACATGCCCTCGGTGATGGCTTTCCGGATGGCGTTTTCGGCGATGGCGATCTCGTCGGCGAGGTCGAGAACCTGCTCGGCCCGCTCGCTCGGAATGATGACGACGCCGTCGGCATCGCCGACCAGGATGTCGCCCTGGCGAACCAGCGCGCCGCCGATCTCGACCGTGATGCCGGTGGCGTCGACCTGGACACGGTCCTTGCCGGTCTTCATCGAATAGCTGCGCGAATAGATCGGGTAGCCGAGCCTGAGGCAAAGATCGACGTCGCGGCAGGCGCCGTCGATGACAGTCCCGGCAAGGCCCTTGTGGTTGGCCAACTGGGTCATGATATCGCCCCAGACCGTGCAGTCCTCGCGGCCGCGATTGTCGAGCACAACGACGGTGCCGGCCGGCAGGTCATCGATGAAGTCGCCGACATTGCCCGGTGCCAGCACGTCGACCGGCACGTAGCGGACGGTGAAGGCGCGGCCGACAAGCCTGAATTTGTGGTCGCGTGGCTTGATGCCCCGGCAGACGCCTTCGATGCCGAGCCGGTCCATGGCGTCGGACAGGGTGGCGCAGTCGTGTTTTCCGGCGCGTTCGACGGCCTGGTCGGTCATTGAATTGCCTCGAGCATGTCTTCGTAATCGGCGCCGAGCACCTGGGAGACCGGCTTGCCGGTCTTCAGGGCTTCGATCATCAGGCGTTCCTTGGCAGCGATACGCTCGCCGGTCCGGATCACCTTTTCTGCATTGTCGGCGGTGATGAACACCGCACCCGAACCGTCTGAAATGACGTAGTCGCCGGGCGTCACGATCACCGCGTCGATGGTGACGGGCACGTTGGTTGCGACCTCATGGACGCGGCCGCGAGCCGTGCGCACGGTGGTCGCGCGGGCAAAGATCGGAAAGTCGAGCCCGTTGGCTTCGTCCATGTCACGCAACGGCCCATCGACGATCACGCCCTGGATGCCGACAAGGCGCGCGGCCTGGGTCAGCACTCCGCCCCAGCCGCCGGCATCGATGCCGGGATGGGAAACGACGATCAGCGAGTTGGCGTCGCCGGCTTCGATGGCGCGGGCACCAAGATGGACCTTGGGTGCGCCTGCCGGCGCCGGGCCTTCGGCGAGGGCGACAGTGACAACGCGCCCGGCCACCACGCCGCTGCCGGAGCGGCGGGCGATGCCGGTGACGGCACCAGGCAGGCCGAGTGCGTCGAGCGCGTCCGAGACCGTGCAGGCATCGAGCCGGCGCAGCCGTTCAAGCAACTCTGCGCTCATGACTTGACGCCCCACCAGTACATGCCCTGGGCGGTGCCGGTACCGGCCGGTGAGCGGTAGCAAGGCACATAGGCCACTTCATGGAACTCTGTGTCGTAGGCTTCCATGACACCTGCGGTGGTGATCCAGCTCTTCATCTCCGAAGTGCCCGACTGGAGCTCCGAAAGCGGGATGTTCTTGAGGAACTCGGCATCCTTTTCGCGCATCGCCTGCATGAAGCGGGCGTCCCAGTCCTCATCGATGGTGAAATGGCTCATGCCGCCCGACCCGAACACGACGACACGGGCGTCGCTGTTCCAGGAGCGGATGGCCTCGCCGACGACCTGGCCGAACTTGTAGGAACGGCGGGCGGTCGGCTGGTTCGGCGGGAAGAAGGTGTTCTGGTAGATCGGAACGTTGGGGATGACCTTGTCGCGCATCACCTGGCGGTAGATATGGCCGAAGGCGTGGCTGATGCCGGTCGTGCGCGGATTGTGTGTCGGCAGTTTTGGCGAGACGGTGATGTCGAACTCGTTCTCGACCAGATTGCCGATGATGTGCTTGGCGAGCTCCGGCACCGTATCGTATTCGCGATACTCTTCCGGTGCATGCCCGGCCTCGCCCTCGGCGACACCAGGCGGCATCAGGCGGCGGCCCTCCTCGGTCGCCGGATGATGGCGGATCTTATCGCCGTAGTAGATCATGTAGGGCGGGCTCAAATCCTCGCCGTAGATTTCGTGCTGGTCGTTGCCGAAGATGATGGCGACGTCGGCCTTCATGGCATCGAAGGCATCGGCCAGTCGTTCGCTGGCGATGTGGCACTTCTCATAATTTGCAGTCATCGCCGCCATGGTGCTGCGTTCGGCAAGGTTCTCGTCCTTGCGCAATTCGCAGAGCTGGTCGAACGAATAGACGCCGCCCCGGAACGGGTGCATGCGGGTTCGGTCCGACTGGACGCGCAGCAGCCATTTGTCAGGCGTGGTGTGCAGTTGCGGCCCATGGGCCGTGCAGATGAAACCGACTATTTTCGCCATAGGTAGCCTCCATGTTGTTCCAAGGCTGCGCTTCAGGTGACCTGGCTTCAGGCTTCGATGTTGAAAAGCCGCGCGGCATTGCCGCCCAGGATTGCCTTGCGTTCATCATCAGAGATGAACGACAGACCGTTGATGTGCGGGATGATGGTGTCGAAGGTCTCGCCGGTCTCGGGGTCGATCGATGATCCGACGCCGGGCATTTCCGCGCCGTAGAGGCACTGCGAGGCGCCGACCACCTTGACCAGCAGTTCGATCGCGTCGCGCGAATAGAGCACGGTGTCGAAATAGAGCTTCTGCAGCCTGTCGCGGAAACGCACACCTGATGTCGACATGCCGTTGCGCGGCACCGTGGTCGCGTCGAAGCGGCCGAGCTGGTAGGGGATCGCGCCGCCGCCGTGGCTGACCAGGATCTTGAGCGCGGGAAAGTCTTCCAGCACGGTCGACTTGCACAGGCCGTAGACCGCGGTGGTCTCTTCGTTGATGAAGTGCAGCGAATAGGGTTCGCGCTCAGGCGCCCGTGAGCTTGCCGAATGGATATGGCCGACGACGTCGAGTTCGCAGAGCTTTTCGTAGAGCGGGTACCAGTAGCGATCGCCCATCGGCGGCGCCATGCGGCCATTGTTTTCGAACGGATCGGGGTTGATCAGGCAGCCGCGGAAGCCGAATTCCTTGACGCAGCGTTCGAGCTCCGGCAGCGCCTCGGTGATAGGGCTGTCACCGGTCTGCGGCAGGCCGGCGACGCCATAGAAGCGCTCCGGATAGAGTGCGCATTCCTGGGCGATGATGTCGTTGGCGTATTCGACATACCAGTGCACCAGCTTCTTGGGTTCTTCGGAATGCATGAGCTGGAACGGGCGCGGCGACAAAAGCTGGATGTCGACGCCGGCCTGGTCGAGACAGGCGAGGTGACCCATCGGTGCCATCTCGACGCGGTTGAAGGCCTGCTCCAGCGCTTCGTTGGAGACAGGCGGCGCCTTGCGGCCATGCGCGCCGCGATGCGACAGGATGCTGGCCTTGTAGGCGGGAAGCTGATGCGGCACCGCCATATGTGCGTGACAGTCGATGATCTTCATCGGGCACTCCAGAATTCCAGAAAATTTCGCATTGGCCCGCCTCAGTTCATTGAGGCGGTGGTGCCGGTGATGGTGTCGAGCAGGGCGTTGGGGTCGGTCGGGCAGGCATCGCCGCGCCAGGCGACGTGCCGGTCAGGACGCGACAGCACCAGGGCTTCGGCGTAAGGCCCCACGCCATCGCTGCCGGGCACCACGTCAAGCAGCTGGACCGGAATCCCACGCGCGGCTGCCGCCGCCATCAAGGGTGTGACGTCGCGGGACGGGTCGAAGCGCAGCAAGGTGTAGTCGGGGCCCATCGCGTCATAGAGCGAGCGCTTGTCCGCCAACCAGATGTGCGGCGTGCGACAGCCGGGCACCGTCGACGGCGTGAACTCGGCCATCGAGTAGGCCGGCTGCGCCTGCTCGTCATAGGATATGATCGGCGAACGGTCGTAATAGTAGCCGAAGTTGAGGCCGCCGCAGCAATATTGCTGGACGTTCAGGTCGTAGATCTTGCGTCCCAGCGCCTCGCGCGCGGCGGCACCTTCTGCCGTGTCGTCTTCGATGTCGACAGGCACGACCTTGCGTTCCTTGGCCATGGCATGGGCATGGTTCATGGCGAAGACCGAGACCTGCTCGGTGATCGGCTGGCGCTCGGCTGCATAGGCATCGAGCATGCCTGCATTGCCCCATCCGGCGATGTTGGCGGCAAGCAGCCAGCCCAGGCACTCGGCGTCGGCGATGCCGGCGTTCATGCCGTAGCCGGCGTAAGGCACCCACAGATGTGCTGCGTCGCCGCAGATGAAGACCCGGCCTTTGTGGAAGCTGTCGGCGACGAGGCGACGGCCGAACCAGTCTTCGTTGGACAGGACCTCGTAGGAAAAGTCCGGTCCGACGCCGAGGATTTCGCGGATCGACCAGTCGCGGTCGACGCTGTCGAAATCCGGCTCGTCGTCACGCAGATAGTTGTGCACCAGCCAGGTCTCGCGGCCGTCGATGGCATAAACATTGCCACTGCGCCGTGGATTGAGCGAAAAGCTCGCCCAGGCCGGCGCGTCGTTCATCATGCCGAGCAACTGCGGCGCACGGATGTAGGTCGACTGCACGCGCTGCACGACGGCGTCGCCGACGAGCTTGGCGCCGATGTCGCGGCGAACCTGCGAGCGGCCGCCATCGCAGCCGGCGAGATAACGCGCCGTGATCGTCGTCTGTTCGCCGCTATCGATGTTGCGGGCGCTGATCTGCACGCCATCTTTGGTTTCGGCATGCGCCAGATATTCGGTGCGGTTGAGCACCGTCAGTCCCGGCATTGCCACTGCGTGTTCGAACAGGATCGGTTCCAGGAACAGCTGGTTGATGCGGTGTGGCGGCTCGGCCGTCGGCCAGTCGGTATCGGGCCCGCCGGTTGCCGTGAAGCGGTCGCGTCGGCAGGGGATGGGGATGCGCGTGATCGCCTTGCCGGTCATCGAGGTGCGGTAGGCGATGTCGTTGGCATAATCCTCGGGCAAGCCGGCATTGCGTGCCGCGCCGGCGACGCCCAGCCGTCTCAGTATCTCCATCGAACGTGCCGAGACGTGATTGCATTTCACGTTCGGCGGTTCGCCATGGTGACGTGTCTCAAGGATCGTCACGGCGACGCCGCGCTGCGCCAGGATCATGCCCAGCGTCAGCCCGACCGGCCCGGCGCCGACGATGAGGACGTCGGTTTCCACCATCGCCGTCATGCCCGTGGGCTCCCGACTGTCACCACGACGTTGCCGTCGGTTACCTGCACGGGAACAGGAGTCAGGCCGACCTTTGGGTCGATCGGGTGACGGCCGGTCAACATGTCGAACTCGAAGCCATGCCAGGGACAGACGATGTGGAGCTGTTCCTTGGAAAAGCCAAGGCCGAGGCTCTTGCCGTTGTCGGCCACCAGTTCCAGCGTGCGCGGCATGATCTTGCCCTGGCAAACCGGTCCGCCCATATGCGGGCAGATGTTGAGGTAGGCGCGCACTTCTTCGCCGACGAAGTAGATGCCGATGCCTGTGCCGTCGACATCGATGACCATGCGTTGGCGCTTCTTGAGCTCGTCGTGACGGCCCAACACGATCTGTTGCGACGCTGCCGTCGCCATGTCAGGGGCGCTCACGATGCCCTCCGGAACCACATTGCGAGGTCGAAGACGTTGAGATCGGCGGCGCGCAGCAGTTCGCTGACCAAGACTGCTGTCTCGGTGGCGGTCAGCGCGTCCTGGCCGACAGGCGGAAAAATCTTGTCCGACTTCTCGACTTTGGTTGCGTAGAGCTTGCCGAGCGCGGTGAATGCTACGGCGATATCGGCCTCGCTCACCCTGTCGAGCGTTCCGGATGCCAGGGCCTCCTCAGCAGATGCGGCTATCGCTGCGGCGGCCGCGCTGAAACCAGCGCCATGTTCTGATGTCGTCATGTTCTGTGCCATTACGATGCGGTTTTGGGGCGATTGGCGAGGACGTCCTCAGCCAGCGGCTTGCGACGGGTCGTGTCGAGCTTGAACAGCCGCGCGGCGTTGAGGCCGAGGATGTTGCGCTTGGCCTGCTCGGAGAGGAACGGCAGCGAGTCGATGGTCGCCGGCGAATCCCAGTCCCAGTGCGGCCAGTCCGAGGAGTAGAGCAACTGGGTCTCGGCGTTCATCGCCTCCATGGTCGCTTCGAGAAGCTTCATGTTGGTGCGCTCGAGCGGCTGGCTCGTGTAGTACATCTCGCGCATATATTCGCTCGGCAGCCGCTTCAGGCCAGGGGCCTCGCTGGGGCGCATCAGCACTTCATGGTCGAGCCGCTGCATCAGGAACGGGATCCAGGCGAGGCCACTCTCCACCCACAGCATGTTGAGCTTGGGGAAGCGCTCGGGCATCGCGTTGACGATCCAATTGGTGAGATGGATCTGGTTGTAGTGGGTGAACGACAGCGCATGCATCGACAGGAAGCGGTTGAGCTGCGCGAAGGACGGATCGCCCCAATGATAGCCGGAGTGGAAAGCCAGCGGCTTGTCCAGATCCTGGATCATCGAATAGAGCCGCATGTAGCAGTCGTGGTGGACCGGCTTGTTGCGGGTCGAGCAGACAGTGAAGCCGATGATGCCTTCGGTGTCGCCGTAGCGCTCGACCAGCTCTTCGCACGCCTCGGGCGTGTTGAAGGGCAAATAGAGCAGGCCCTTCATGCGGCTGTCGATCGGCAGGATGCGTTCGATCATCCAGCGGTTGAACGCCTTGGCCAGCGCCACCTCGATCTCGTCCTGCGGGTGCATGCCGAGCAGCAGCATGGCGCTCGGGAACACCACCTGGTAGTCGAGACCCATCGCATCCATGCTGCGGCGGGCGGTCGAGATGAAGCGGTGGACACTGTCGTCGCTGACCGGCTCGCGCCGGCCCTGGTGGCCGATGCGGCCGCCGACGCTCTGCAGCGACAGGCCCGGTGAGATGTTGAGCAGCGCGTTCTGGCCGCCAAAGCCCTTGACCTGGTGCTGGCCGATCTGACGCAGCACGTCATTGTCGATCAGGTCGATGATCTCCGACCAGAAATGATCTTCCGAAACATGGGCGTCGACGTCGACGATGAGATAGTCGTCGAAATTCCTGGCGGCCTGCTTGGTGGCGTGCGCCAGCACGTCGCGGGAATCCGTCGACCCGGTGATTTCGCCGATCTCACGGAAGTTGGGAATGGAATGCTCGGTCATTGCGCTACGCTTCAACCCTGTGTCACGAATTTGGTCACGAGATAGCTATCAAGGCCTTCCGCCCCGCCTTCGGAGCCATAGCCGCTCTCCTTGACCCCGCCGAACGGGGTCTCGGGCGTCGTCAGCATCATGTTGTTGATGCCGACCATGCCGGATTCGAGTTCGTCGCCGATGCGGGTGGCCGTCGTCGTGTCGCGGGTGAAGGCATAGGCGGATAAGCCGAAAGGAAGCCTGTTGGCCTCGGCAACGACCTCGTCGAAGTCCTTGAATCGACGTGTCACAGCGACCGGGCCGAACGGCTCCTCATTCATGATCCGCGCCTCGTTCGGTACGTCGGTCAGCACGGTCGGCTGCCAGAAGTAGCCGCGCTCGCCCTTGCGTTCGCCGCCCAGCTCGATGCGGGCGCCGGCGCGCTGCGCGTCCGAAACCAGGCTTTCCATGGCGTCGATGCGGCGGCTATTGGCGAGGGGACCCATCTGCGTTGCAGGATCGAGGCCATCACCCAGCTTGAGTGACGCAGCGACGGCGCGGAATTTTGCGACGAACCGGTCGTGAATGGCTTCGTGCAGGTAAAAGCGTGTCGGCGTGATGCAAATCTGGCCGGCATTGCGATACTTGGACCGTGCCGTCATCTCCGCCGCCTTCTCGATATCGGCGTCGGCGAAAACGATCGTGGGAGCGTGGCCGCCGAGTTCGAGCGTCGCCGGCTTGACGCCGTCTGCCGCCAGTCTGGCGAGGTGTTTGCCGACGCGGGTCGAGCCGGTGAACGAAATCTTCTTGATGATCGGCGATGCGATCAGATGCGTCGAAATATGGTCCGGCACGCCGAAGACGATGTTGAGCACGCCGTCGGGAAGGCCGGCATCTGCGAGCGCCTGGGCAATCGCCAGCGTCGGTGAAGGTGTCTCCTCAGCCGGCTTGGCGATGCAGGAACAGCCGGCGGCAAGGGCAGCGGCGATCTTGCGCGCCGGGATGGTGACCGGGAAATTCCACGGCGTGAAGGCTGCGACCGGGCCGATCGGCTCGCGGAACACCAGGCTGCGGACACCCGCTGTGCGCGACGGGATGATGCGTCCATAGGCGCGTCGGCCTTCCTCGGCATACCAGTCGAAGATGTCGGCAGCACCTTGCACCTCGGCCATGGAATCGCCGACCGGCTTTCCTTGTTCGAGCGTCATGAAGCGGGCGATGGCAGGTGCGCGTTCACGCAGCAGGGCCGCTGCCTGGCGCAGGATCTTGTAGCGCTCGAAGGCCGAAACCTTGCGCCAGGAGCGGAAGGCCGTGTCGGCCGCAGCCAGTGCATTGTCCAGGTCGACGGTGGTCGCAACCGGGATTTCGCCGACGGTTTCACCGCTGGCGGGGTTGATGACGGGCAGGATCTCGCGATCGGCCGTCCGAACCCTCTCGCAGCCGATGCGCAACGAGCGATCTATCTGATCTTCTGTGACCATATCCAACTCAACTGATTGAAATTGTTGAATGCGGGAGCTCGTCACCGCCAATCTTGAAATATATGATAGTTTAAAAAATTTGGTCGCGCAATCGTCATTTTTCGCTTGATATTTGGCTTGGAATGATCTTTTTTGTCCTAAATATCTTATCAAAGGGATCGACATGCAAAAGGCACCTGACGCCGAAGGTAGCGGTCTTACCCAGATGGTTGGCCCGGCCGAGCGGCTGTGGTCTTCGGGCAAGCAGACGACGCTGTCGGCGAGTGTGATCGACCAGATCCGGACCGTGCTGTTTGCCGGCAGGCTGGCGCCCGGTGATCGGCTGGGTTCGGAAGCTTCGCTTGCGCTGCAGTTCGGCGTCAGCCGCATGACCATGCGCGATGCCTTGCGTTCGCTGCAGGCGTCGGGCGTGATCGAGGTCAAGGTCGGCATCAAGGGCGGCATCTTCGTTGCCGAGGGCAATTCGGAGCGGCTGGCCGAGACCATCGCCATTCAGCTGAAGCTGATCGGGATAAGCACCGAGGAACTGCTCGACACGCAGATTGCCATCGAAGTGATGGCGGCGGGGCTTGCCGCCAGCAATGCGACCGGTGCCGACATCAAGGCGCTGCATGATGCGCTGGCCGAGGCCGAGCGTCTGGTCGACGACGCCGAGGAGTTCACCTGGGCGGCGATCAACTTTCACGGCTGCGTCGTCGCCGCCTCACACAATCGGGTGCTGGCAGCGCAATTCAGGGCGCTGAGCCATGTCCTGATGCCGCTCTATGTCAGGGGATCTTCGCCTGACGTGGCCCGTCGCGCGGTGGCGTTCCAGCGCGCGCTGATCGCCTGCATCGAGGCGCGTGAGCCCGATGCGGCCAGAAACCTCGTTTACGGACGTCTGCAGTTCGTCAAGTCGCGTCAGTTGGGCGACCTGGCGAAAGGAGAAGCCGGCGACTGACCACGGAGGAACGGCAGGGTCTGCGTCCTGCCGCTTTGGTTCCAAGCCGAAATGCAGAGGGGAATGCCTGCTGAACGCCGCAAGAGAAGCGGCGTTGCGGGTCAATTTGCGAAAAAGGGAGTGAGGAAGATGTTTACGATTTCGCGCCGAAGCCTGCTCAAGATCTCAGCGGCTTCCGGCCTGATGGCGGCTTTGCCCGGCGGTGGCGCATGGGCGGCCGAGCCCAAGCGCGGCGGGCACCTTGTCGTGGCCAGCGGTGGCGCCTCGACGGCGGATTCGCTGGATCCGCGCACGTTCGGTTCGCCCTATACCGCGGTCATGTCCGGCATCACCTACAATTCGCTGATCGAGGTCCATGGCCTCGACATGGAACTGCGGCCCGGCCTCGCCAAGAGCTGGGAGCCGGCCAATGGCGGCAAGAGCTGGATCTTCGATCTGGTCGAAGGTGCGACCTTCCACAATGGCAAGGCCTTTACCAGCGAGGACGTGGTGTTCTCGCTGAAGCGCCATGCCGAAGAAGCGTCGCGCTCCAACATGCGCAGCATCATCAAGGGCGTGAGCGATATCCGCGCCGATGGGCCGAACCGCGTCATCATCGACCTGCCCGAAGCCAACTACATGTTCCCGGCGATGCTGACGGCGTTCTCGCTGGGCATCGTTCCGGCCGGGACGACGACCTTCGACGGTGTCGGCACCGGCCCTTACAAGCTGAAGCGGTTTTCGCCGGGCGAGGTTCTCGAAGCCGAGCGCAACGAAAACTACTTCAAGTCGGACGCAGCTTTCGTCGACAGCCTCGAATTCCTCGCCATCAACGATGCCTCGGCGCTTGGCAGCGCGTTCCAGAGCGGCCAGATCCATCTGACCACGCTGCTCGACGCCCGTACCGCGCCGCTGATGCGCCAGATGCAGAACCTGAAGATCTACAACACCGAAGGCCGCGGCTTCATCTGCTTCAACATGCGCACCGACATGGCGCCGTTCGACAATCCCGACATGCGCATGGCGCTCAAGCTCGCCGTCAACCGTCCCGACATGCTCGAGCGTGTCTCGGTCGGCGTCGGCCGCATCGCCAACGATACGCCGGTTGCACCGAGCGATCCGGTCTTTGCCGCCGACCTGCCGCAGACTGAATACGATCCGAAGCGCGCCAAGGAACTGTTCGACAAGACCGGCTTCAAGGGTCCGCTGGTGCTGCAGACCTCGGAAGCGATCTCGTCGCGTGCCGTCGACATGGCGGTGATCTTCCAGGAGCACGCCGCCAAGGCGGGTATTCCGATCGAGGTCAAGCGCGAGCCGTCGGACGGTTATTGGGAAACCATCGTCGGCCAGACGCCGTTCCATGTTTCGGCCCGTTCCGACCGGCCGACTGCCGATGCGATCTTCTCGGTCGCCTTCCTCAGCACATCCGGAAACAACGAGTGCAAGTGGGTGAACAAGGACTTCGACGCCGCCGTCATCGCCGCGCGCGCCGAGCCTGACCTCGAGAAGCGCAAGGCCTTCTATGCGACCGCACAGAAGATCTGCCGGGAAGATGGCGGCACCATCATTCCTTTCTTCTCCAGCACGGTTGAAGGCACGACCAGCGACCTCGACGGTTTCGTGCCGTCGGCTCTGCAGATGGCCGGCTACCGCGCCATCGAGCAGGTCTGGTTCGCCTGACAGGACAAGACGGCATGACTCTGTTCGCCAATTCCCCGGTGAAATCGTTCGTAGTCGCCAGGGTTGCGTCCGGGCTCGTGTCGATCTTTTTCATTTCGTTCCTGGTTTTCCTGGGAACGTCGATGTTGCCGGGCGACGCAGCCAATGCGTTGCTCGGCCAGAATGCCACCCCTGAAACGGTCCTGGCCCTGCGTACCGAGCTGGGCCTCGACCAACCTTTGCCGGTGCGCTATTTCCACTGGCTCGGCAATGCGCTGCACGGCGATTTCGGGACATCGCTGTCCAATTCGCAGCCGGTCATCAACCTGTTGGTGCCGCGGCTGATCAACTCGCTGATCCTTGCCTTTTCGGCGGCGGTGATCGTCCTGCCGCTGGCCGTCGGCGTCGGGCTGCTCGCGGCGATCAACCGCGGCAAGGCGATTGACACCGCCACCGGTTCGATCTCCGCGATCTTCCTGTCGATGCCGTCGTTCCTGATCGGCTACCTCTTGGTCTTCATCTTCGCGGTCAAGCTGGGGCTGTTTCCACCGCTGTCGATGGTTCGCTCCAGCGCCAGCCTGCCGACATGGATTTCGGCGCTGACATTGCCGGTGCTGACCCTGGTGCTGGTAGCCCAGGCCCATGTGATGAAACTCACCCGCGCTGCCGTGCTCGGAGTGATGAGTTCGGACTATATCCTGATGGCCGAGACCAAAGGCATTCCGCGCAACAGGATCATCCTCAAGCACGCGCTGCCCAACGCACTGTCGCCGATCGTTTCGATCTGCATGATCACCATGGCGTATCTGATCGTCGACGTCGTGGTGATCGAGGCGGTGTTCAACTATCCCGGCATGGGCAAGCTGATGGTCGACGCGGTCGCCTATCGCGACATCCCGATGGTGCTGGCCTGCGGCGTGCTGTTCTCGACCATCTTCATCTCGCTCAATTTTGCCGCCGACTTTTTGGCCATGCTCGTCAATCCGCGTCAGCGCCTGCCCAGGAAGGGGAACTGAACCGTGTCGAGCAAGTTGACGCTGACCGTTTCCCTTGCCGTCCTCGCAACGATGGCGGCAGCCGCCATCCTTGCGCCGGTGCTGGCGCCGTTCCCGCCGAATGAGATGGTCCATGCCGCTTTCGATGCGCCCGGCGTGGGCGGTCTGCTGGGTGCCGACGGCCTCGGCCGGGACATGCTGTCCCGCATTCTCTACGCCACGCGCTACACCTTCGTTGCGACGCTGATCGCCACCACCCTTGCCTGCATGATCGGCGTGTCGCTGGCCATTATCGCCGGCCTGAGCAAGGGTTGGGTCGATATCGTCATCGGCCGTGCCGTCGACATACTGATGTCGATCCCGCAGATCATCTTTGCGCTGATCATCCTGGCTATCGCCGGCGTGTCGCTGACGACGCTGATCCTGACCATGGCCGTGCTGCAGTCGAGCACCTATTACCGCGTGACCCGGCCGATCGCCGGCGACCTCGCGGCGATGGAGTATGTCGAGGTCGGGCGCCTGCGTGGCGAACGGCTGCACTGGTATTTGTTCAAGGAAATATTGCCTAACATGGTGCCGTCGCTTTTGGCGCAGTTCGGACTGGGGCTTTCCTCCGCGGCACTCTTCATCAGTTCGCTCAGCTTCCTGGGCATCGGCATCCAGCCGCCTGCGGCCGATCTCGGCGGACTCGTCCGCGAGAATGCGCTCGCCCTTTCAACCGGCCGTCTGACGCCGCTGATCCCGGCATTCTGCATCGCGCTGTTCTGCCTGAGCGTGAACGGGATCGTTGATTGGCTTGTTGGCCGCTTTTCAGACAAACCGGACGTGAAATGAGCGGAAATCGGGTACTGAGCATCGACAATCTGCGCGTCGAGACAAAGTCGGGCGTGCTGCTCGACGACGTCTCGATCCATGTCGATCGCGGCGAAGTTCTTGGCATCATCGGTGAGTCAGGGGCCGGCAAGAGCACGCTGGCGCTGAGCTCGATCATGCTGTTCAAGTCTGGCTGCAGGCCGACATCAGGCTCGATCGAGCTGTGTGGTCAGTCGCTGATGGAACTCGGAACCACCGAGCTCGAAACCATCCGGCGCACCAGGGCGTCCTACGTCGCCCAAAGTGCCGCGGCTGCGTTCAACCCGTTCTACCGGCTCGAGGACCAGGTCACCGAAATCCCTGCGATGGCGCAGAAGCTGACCTCAGCCCAGCGGCGTCGCATGGCAGTCGAGCTGTTCGAGGAGCTCCAGCTTCCTGACCCCAGGAGTTTCGGCCGGCGCTATCCGCATCAGGTCTCGGGCGGCCAGTTGCAGCGGGCGATGATCGCCATGGCGCTGATCAACCAGCCCGACCTGATCATTTTCGATGAGCCGACCACAGCACTCGACGTGACGACGCAGATCGAGGTGCTCAGGCTGATCAAGAAGGTGGCGAGCACCCACAATTGCGGCGCCCTCTACATCTCGCATGACCTGGCCGTGGTGTCGCAGATGGCCGACCGCGTCGTCGTCATGCGCAACGGCAAGATGGTCGAGCAGGGGCCGACGCGCCAGCTCGTCGACAACCCGCAGACGGAATACGCCCAGCGTCTTGTCGCGCACCAGGGCGATGGCACCTATGCCACTGCCAATGGCAGCGACGAAACCCTGCTCGACGTCCGCAACGTCGATGTCGGTTATGGCGGCGTCACGGCGGTCAAGGACGCGTCGATCAGGCTTGGCGCCGGCTCGGTGCTGGCGCTCGTCGGCGAGTCCGGCAGCGGCAAGACCACTTTGGCGCGCAGCATCGCTGGCCTGCAGCCAGCGCGCACTGGGCAGATCCGCATGCGCGACAGCGTGTTGGCGCCTGTGGTCGAGCGCCGCAGCTTCGATCAGCGGCGGCTGATCCAGTACATCCACCAGCTGCCGGACCTCGCGCTCAATCCGCGCCAGACCGTCCGCGATGTCATCGGGCGTCCGCTCAGCTTTTTCTACGGATTGCGTGGCGTCGCCGCCGAGCAGCGGCTGCTCGAACTGATGGAGGCGATCGAACTTCCGGCGGCCTATCTCGACCGCTATCCGGCATCGCTTTCGGGCGGGCAGAAGCAGCGCGTCTGCATCGCCCGTTCGCTTGCCGCAAAACCGGACATCCTGATCTGCGACGAGATCACCTCGGCGCTCGATCCGCTGGTCGAGGAAAGCATCGTCAAGCTGCTCACCCGCCTGATCAAGGACGAGGGCCTCAGCATCCTGTTCATCACCCACAATCTTGGCCTCGCGCTGCGCTTCTCGCACAAGACCGCGGTGATGCAGGCAGGACGTATCGTCGAGCATGGCGATACGCGTACCGTGTTCGAACAGCCGCAGTCCGACTATACGCGCAGCCTGATCCGCGCGGTGCCGCAGCTACGGGAAGGCTGGCTGGACGGCTTTTCCGCCGATGCCGCCTGAAGGAAGCGTGGCCGCTTGTGCGGCCAGTGCCGCGATTTGCGGTGGTTCAAATTCGAGGGAGACAACCATGACGCAGTCCCATGCGATGATCATCAATGGCGAAAGGGTGGAGGCGGCAGGCACGTTTGGCGTCATCGATCCCGCACGGGCGGAGGTCTTCGCCGACTGTCCTGCCGCCAGTCCTGAGCATCTCGACGCAGCCGTCGCAGCCGCGCGTAAAGCGTTCCCGACATGGCGTGACACGGTGATCGAAGAGAGGGCACGCCTGCTCAACGAGATCGCCAACGCGGTTGAAGCCGACAAAGATGCCTTGGCGGTGCTGCTCTCGACCGAACAGGGCAAACCACGCGCCAGCGCCCATGGCGAGATTGGTGCCGCCATTCACTGGATGCGCGAGACGGCAAAGCTCAGGCCACCGGTTGAAGTGATCCGTGACGACGAGAAGAACAGGATCGAGGTACACCGCAAGCCGCTCGGCGTTGTCGGCTCGATCACGCCGTGGAACCATCCGGTGCTGATCGCCACCTGGCACGTCATGCCGGCGCTGATGGCGGGCAATTGCGTGGTCATCAAGCCGTCGTCCTACACGCCGCTGAGCACGCTTCGGCTCGTCGAGCTTGCCAATGTGCATCTGCCGCGCGGCGTGCTCAATTCGGTCACCGGCGAAGGCGGCATTGGTCGCGCCATCACCGGCCACCCCGGCATCGACAAGATCGTCTTCACCGGCTCGACGCCGACCGGCCGCAACATCATGTCGAATGCCGCCGACACGCTGAAGCGCCTGACGCTCGAACTCGGCGGAAACGATGCGGCAATCGTCTTGCCCGACGCCGACATCGACGCCATCGCGCCGGTGATCTTCGCCAAGTCCTTCGGCAATAGCGGCCAGACATGTGCCGCGCTCAAGCGCCTTTACGTGCATGAGAGCCTGCATGACGCGCTCGCCGAAAAGATCGCTGTCCTGGCGCGTGCCGCCAAGGTCGGTCCGGCCAGCGATCCGGCCAGCCAATTCGGGCCCCTGCAAAACAAGGCGCAGTTCGATCTGGTGCGTGCACTTGCCGACGACGCCCGGGCCAATGGCGGACGTTTCCTGGCAGGCGGCGAAGCGTCAGACGAGGCGGGCTATTTCTTCCCGCTGACCGTCGTCACCGAAGTGACGGACGGCATGCGCATCGTCGACGAAGAGCAGTTCGGCCCGATCCTGCCAATCGTGCGCTACAGCGACGTCGACGATGCGATTGCGCGCGCCAATGCCAGCGAAAACGGGCTGGGTGGTTCGATCTGGTCGACCGACATCAAGAAGGCGGAAGCTCTGGCGCGGCGTCTCGAATGTGGAACCGCCTGGGTCAACGACCACAGCTCGATCTCGCCGGCGGCACCCTTTGGCGGCGCCAAACAGTCAGGCATCGGCGTCGAGTTCGGCCACTGGGGGCTTGAAGAGTACATGCAGATGCAGACGGTCCACATCACGCGCTGAGCGTGATGTGGCTGCAAGTTTGTGCTGCCGAAGCAGTCCGCCCGCTGGCGCCGGCAGACGCAGGACAGCAAAAGGAAAGGGCGGCACAAGGACCGCCCTTTCTTCATTTCAGATAGAGCATTCTCAGTAGCCGGAGCCACTTGCCTGCGGCTCGCCTTTGCCGCTGGACCTGAACTTCGCCGCAAGTGCGCTGGTTGCTTGTGCCAGCAAGCCGACGTCGTTGCCAACTGCGACGAAGGTTGCACCGAGGTTCAGGTAACGCTGCGCCAGGCTGGCGTCGGAAGTGAGGATACCGGCAGCCTTGCCTGACATGCCAATGCGGTGGATCGCATCCTCCACGGCTGCCTGCACCTCCGGTGCGCCGGGCTTGCCGAGATGGCCCATGTCGGCGGCGAGGTCGGCCGGGCCGATGAAGACGCCGTCGACGCCGTCGACAGCGGCGATGGCTTCAAGCTGCGCCAGTCCGGCCTGGCTTTCCAGCTGGACCAGCAGACAGGTCTGGTCGTTTGCGGTGGCCAGATAGTCGGGGATGCGGTTGAAGGCGGAAGCGCGGGCAAGCGCTGCGCCCACGCCGCGCACGCCATGCGGCGGGTAGCGCATTGCCTTGACCAGCTCTTTCGCCTGGTCGGCGGTTTCGACCATCGGTACCAGGATGGTCTGGGCGCCGATGTCGAGCAGTTGCTTGATGATCCAGGTTTCGCCGATCGGCGGGCGCACGACGGCATGAGAGCCGGAGGCCGCGATGGCCTGTAGTTGCGCGGCCATGACGGGCAGGTCGTTCGGCGCGTGCTCGCCGTCGATGACCAGCCAGTCGAAGCCGGCGCCGGCGCAGATCTCGGCGGTGTAGGCATTGGCAAGACCGAGCCAGAGGCCGATCTGGGCGTCGCCGTTCATCAGGGCGGCTTTGAAAATGTTGCGTGGTGCGGGCATGACGATGTCCTCAGGCGAAGTAGGCGCTTACGGTGCCGAAGGGGCCGAAGTCGGCCATGATGGTGTCGCCGTGGCGCGCTTCGACGGGGCGGATGAACGAGCCCGAGAGCACGATGTCGCCGGCCGCAATCGAACCGCCGAACATGGCGAGCCGGTTGGCCAGCCAGGCTATGCCGGCTGCAGGATGGTTGAGCACGCCGGCACCCAGGCCGGTTTCCTCGACTTCGCCATTGCGCGATACGATGGCGCCGATCCAGCGCATGTCGGCCTCGGTCGGCCGCATTGGCCGCCCGCCGGTGAAGATGCCGGCATTGGCGGCGTTGTCGGAGATGGTGTCGACGATGGTGCGGGTGCGGCCCGTTGCCGGGTCGCTGCGCAGGATACGCGTGTCGAGGATCTCGATGGCCGGCGCAATGAAATCGGTGGCGTTGAGCACGTCGAAGACGGTCGTGTTTGGACCTTCCAACGGCGCCTTCATGACGAATGCGATCTCGGCCTCGATGCGCGGCTGGATGAAGCGGTCAGCCGGGATGGTTGCTGCATCCGGGAACATCATGTCGTCAAGCAGGACGCCTGAATCGGGAATGTCGATGTTGAGCGCATATTGCATCGCCTTCGATGTCAGGCCGATCTTCCAGCCGATCCTGCGCCGACCCTGGGCGAGCTTGAGCTGGACCCATGCGGCCTGCACTGCATAGGCGTCCTCCATGTCCATCTCGGGGTGATCGAGCGACAACAGCCCGATCTGCTTGCGCTGCTTTTCGGCCTGGTCGAGGCGTTGCGCTGCTGTCTGATGCTGCTCTGGCTTGAGCTTCATGGCTGTTCGTCCATGACGGTGTTGCGCAATGTGCCGATGCCTTCCGCTTCGACTTCCACGGTGTCGCCCGGGACCAGCCAGCGCGGCGGATCGAAGCGCGCGCCGGCGCCGGTCGGTGTGCCGGTGACGATGACGTCGCCCGGAACAAGCGTGGTGAAGGTCGAGATGTAGCTGATCAGCTTGCGGAAGCCGAAGATCATGCGGCTTGTGCGGTCATCCTGCCGCAGCTCGCCATTGACCTTCGTCGTCAGGCGAATGTCGGCAAGCTGGGCTTCGTCCGTATAGGGCACCAGCCAGGGGCCGATGGCGCCGGTGGCGTCGAAGTTCTTGCCCTGGGTCACGTTGAACTTGGCGTGCCGGACCCAGTCGCGGATCGTGCCTTCGTTGCAGAGTGAAAGTGCTGCGATATGGCCGAGCGCGTCGCGCTCGGCAATGCGGCGTCCGCCCTTGCCGATGACGATGACGATCTCGCCTTCATAGTCGAACTGCGGTGACTCCGGTGGCCGGACGATAGCCGCGCCATGGCCGACAAAGGAACGCGGGAAACGGATGAACAGCGACGGATTGCCGGGCGCCGCCTGACCGTCCTTGTACTCTTCGTTGCGGTCGGGGAAGTTGACTCCGACGCAGATCAGCTTCTCCGGCGCCGGGATCGGGATCTGGTAGGTGATCTCGGCTTCCGAAATGTCGGCCGCGCGCTGTTCAGCGGCTTCCGTGAGCCGAGCGAGACCGTTCGCCGCGATAACCTCGCGCAGCGTCGGCCATTGCGGGAACTGTGGTGCCAGGTCGACAACACCTTTGGCGGTCACCGCGCCGTAGCTCGTCTTGCCGGCGTGGGTGTAAGTGGCGAAACGCGGCCGTTCGGTCATGTCTGATCTCACGGTGCGATGATCGGCGAGGCGGCAAGCGCCGACGGGCGCGGCTCGGTGCCGGCGAATGTGCTGCCTTCCTCGAACCACGAGCGCGGGGCAGGGGCGCCCCACAGCGTCTGGCGCTGCGGATCCTTCAGGTCCCACTTGATCGGCTCCAGGTCGGGGTCAACCGTCTGGTAGTCCGAGCAATAGATCTCGATGCGGTGACCGTCGGGATCGCGGATGTAGAGGAAGAAGGCGTTGGAGATGCCGTGGCGGCCGGGTCCGCGCTCGATGTTACCGACGTAGCCGGTGGTTGCCATCAGGTCGAGCAGATCGATGATGTTGAGCGGCGTCGGCACCCAGAACGCGACATGGTGCAGGCGCGGTCCGAGCCCGTTGGTGAAGGCGATGTCGTGCACGCCACCCTTGCGGTGGGTCCACGCCGCCCACAGGCGACCGGTCTCGTTGTCCTCGGTGAATTCAGTGACGCGGAAGCCGAGCTCGTTGTAGAAGGCGACCGACTGGTCGACGTCGGGCGAGAAGCAGTTGAAGTGATCGATGCGCAGCGGCTTCACGCCCTTGTAGAGCGCGTATTTCTGGTGGATCGGCGCCAGCCGGTCCATCCTGGAATAGAACTCCAGTGGAATGCCGTGCGGGTCGCGGGTGCGCAACGTGCGCGACTGGTACGGCCGCTCGACCCATTCGACCGGCAACTCCTTCGCCCTGAAGAAGTGCTCGGCCTTGTCGAGATCTTCGTCCGAAAACACCTTGAAGCCGAGGTCGCGGGCTTCGGCCCGGTCGCTCTTTTTCAGCACGATGCAATGGTGGCCGCGCTCTTCCATGGCGCGCAGATAGATGGTTTCGGCGGTCTCGTCGGTGACCTGCAGGCCGAGCGTGTCGACATAGAAGGCGCGGGACTTGGCAAGGTCCGTCACCGCCAGCTCGACATGGCTCAGCCGTACGATGTTGAAGGCGGGATAGAGGTTTGGTGTGGGCAATGGCATGTCTAATGTTCCCGCTCAGCCGCCGAGCTTCTGGATGTTGTGGGCCGCCGTGGCGAAGGCGATGTTCTTTGTTTCCATGTAGAAGTCGAACGACCAGTCGCCGCCGTCGCGGCCGATGCCGGAATTCTTGACGCCGCCGAACGGCGCCGGCAGATGGCGGACGTTCTCCGAATTGACCCAGATCATTCCCGCAGCCAGCCCTTCGGTGAAGCGCAGGGCGCGCGTCACATCCGATGTCCACAGATATCCGGCAAGACCGTATTGGGTGTCGTTGGCAATCGAAAGCGCTTCGGCTTCAGTCTCGAACGGGATCGCGGTCAGCACCGGCCCGAAGATCTCTTCCTGGGCGATGCGCATGTCGTTGCGCGCGCCGGTAAACAATGTCGGCGCGACATAGCAGCCGCCGCCGGGCCCTTCGACCTTGGTGCCGCCGGCGGCGACGGTAGCACCTTCCGAGCGGGCGAGTTCGATGTAGGACAGCACCTTGGTCTCATGCACCGGGTGGATCAGCGGGCCGACGACTGTCTTCGGATCGAGCGGGTGGCCGACGTGGATACGCTTGGCCTTTTCCGCCACCATGGCTACAAACGTGTCGTGGATCGAGGCTTCGACCAGCAGGCGTGACGACGAAGTGCAGCGCTCGCCATTGAGCGAGTAGATCATGAACACGGCGGCGTCCGCTGCGCGCTCGAGGTCGGCATCGGCAAACACGATCACCGGGTTCTTGCCGCCGAGCTCGAAATGCACGCGCTTCAGCGTGTCGGCGCCCTGGCGCATGATCATCGAACCGGTGCGGCTCTCGCCGACGAAGCCGATTGCCTTGATGTCAGGGTGTTCGGTCAGCGCCTTGCCGGCATCCTCGCCCAGGCCGTTGACCAGGTTCCAGACACCCTTCGGCAAGCCCGCCTCTTCGGCGATCTCGACGAGCAGCCGTGCTGTCAGCGGCGAGAACTCGGCCGGCTTGTGCACGATCGTGCAACCTGCGGCGAGCGCCGGGGCGATCTTCCACGTCGACAGCATGAACGGCGTGTTCCACGGCGTGATGACGCCGACCGGGCCGATCGGCACGCGGGTCGTGATGTTCAACTGGCCGGGCGCCTGCAGCGTGCGGCCGTCGCGCGCCTCGGGTGCCTTGTCGGCGTAGTAGCGGAAGTTCTCAGCACCGCGCAGGGCCGCCTTGGCCATGAACTTCAGCGACTGGCCGGTATCCATGCATTCGACGAAGGCGATTTCCTCGGCCCGCTTGACGATGGCGTCGGCGATGGCGTGAAGCATCTTCTTGCGGGCATCGCCCGATTGGGCAGCCCATGCCGGAAAGGCTGCCTTGGCTGCCTTTGCCGCCATGTCGATGTCAGCCGCCTTGCCATGCGCCACCCGGGCGAGCGGCTTGAGGTCGACCGGCGAGATGGTCTCGAAGGTCGTGCCGTCGAGCGCAGGCATCGCCTCGCCATTGATGTGGTTGCTGACCCCGCCTGTCTTGAAGCGTTCGAGATAGGCTTCAGCCTTGCGCAGGTTGTTTTCGAAATCTGACATTGAGGTTTCCGTCACTTGTTCCGCAGACGCGGGTGGATGGCGTTGTTTTTCCAGCTCAGTTCGGCGTCGATCTCGCGGATCTCGAGCGAAAGCGCAAAATGAGGTGTGGCGAACAGGGGGGCGAGAAACGCGTTCGCTGCAGCGAAGATCGCTGTGCCGGCACGCTTCTTGTCGGCGGCGGTGCGACCGGCGCCGATCCTGAAGCTCATGTCGATGAAGGCGTTTTCCGGCAGGCGGTCGGCAACCGCATAGGCGTCGGCGCGCAGCGCCCGCACCCTGACGGCGCCATGTTCGAACATGCCGGTGTCGAGGATTGCCTGTGACAGCTCCTCGCACAGCAACGGCATGTCGACGCGACCGTCGAGATTGGCGGAATATTCGAGCGTGAGGTGAGGCAAGGCGTGTCTTCCCACACATGTGGCGTTTTGATATTTAACATGTTAAGTAGTTATGCGTGTCGGTGTCAAGGCGGCTGCGACGGAATTCGGCTGATTGCCGTCGCGTGGCGTTGATCCGTCGGGGCGCCGGTATTATCGGAGTAGAGTGGAATGCCGGCCAAGCCGTCGCCTGCCATCAGGAGCTCGCCCTTGCTGCAAAGCACCCGACGTTCGTTGCCAATGTCACTGTTGCGTGCGCGTGAAGTGGTGATGGCCCAGTTCCGGCCCATTCTCGCTCAGCATGGCGTTTCGGAGCAGCAATGGCGCGTCATTCGCGTTCTGGGCGAGCAGAGCCCCCTCGACGCGACGGAACTTGCCGAACGCGCCTCGATCCTGGCGCCGAGCCTGACGCGGATCATCAAAGCGCTCGAAGAACGCAGCCTCATCACGCGCGGCAAGGTCGAAGCCGATGGCCGGCGGGTGATGCTGTCCATCGCGCCGAAAGGGCAGGTCCTGATATCGGAAGTGTCGCCGGAAAGCAGCGCCATCTATGATGACGTCCAAAGGCGTATAGGGCAGGAGCGCTACGAACAGCTGCTCGACCTGCTGGAGGGGCTTATCGATCTTGAGAAGAAGTGACGGTCAGGCGGCTGCGGCAATGTCCCGGCAGGTAGGAGCCATTCGCGCACAAGCGGCTATGACTTCCGCATGATCGCCCTCAAGAAGCTGCGCGAACTGACCCTGACGGCTGCGGCAAGCACTGAGCGGCCATTGCATCTGAGCGCCGCAAGCGGTCTCGTTTGCCTCAGTTCGGCGATGTACGTCGTCGCCGACGACGAACTCCATCTCGGCGTCTTTTCCACGAAGGACGATCGTCCTGGCCAGTTGGTACGGCTGTTCGACGGCGTGCTGCCGGATGCGAAAGCGGTGCGCAAGCGGCAAAAGCCCGACCTCGAAGCACTGACGCTGCTGCCGGCTTTCCCTGGTTTCGCCCATGGCGCGCTGTTGGCTGTTGGGTCGGGCTCGCGGCCCAACCGGCGCCGGGGTGCCGTGCTCGGGCTCGATCCGGTGGGGCGCATTTCAGGCGTGCCGCGAAGCCTCGACCTGTCGGCGGTGCTGGTTCCGCTTACCGACGCCTTCGCCGAGGTCAATGTCGAAGGCGCCGTCGTCGTCAATGATGAACTGCGCCTGTTCCAGCGCGGCAACAAGCAGCATACCGAAAATGCCATCATCCGATATCCGCTTGCGGCGGCCTTCGACGTCTTGACCGGCAGACGTTCCGATGCGCTCAGGCCGATGACAATCGACAGCTTCGATCTCGGCCATGTCGATGGCGTGCCATTGTGCTTTACGGACGCCACGGCGCTGCCCGGTGGCGACATGGTGTTCAGCGCGGTGGCCGAAGACACGGACGACGCCTTCAACGACGGCGCATGTGTCGGGGCTGCCATCGGCATCGTCGGGAACGACGGGCGGCTGCGTTTCGTTCGCCGGCTCGATCGGCCGTACAAGATCGAGGGCATTCACGCTGAGCTCGACGGCAATCGCCTCGACCTTCTGGCAGTCACCGACGCCGACGATCCGGACGTTGCAGCTGCGCTCTATTCGGCGACGATCGCGATCTGATCAAGCCAGGCACGCGATCTCATCCTAGAACCTGTCGAGCGTGACCTGTCTCGTCTAAGCGGCGAAGACGCTGTCGAAATCCTTGAAGCCCTTGACCTCGATCGGATTGCCGGAGGGGTCGAAGAAGAACATCGTGCGCTGTTCGCCGGGTTCACCTTCGAAGCGGATGACAGGCGGAATGTCGAATGCGATGCCGCCTTTTTTCAAACGATCGGCGAGCGCAAACCAGTCGTCGAGCGGCAGCACGATGCCGAAATGCGGCATCATGACGAGGTGCGTGCCGACCTTGCCGGTGCGCGTGACCTCGAACGGCTTGCCGAGATGCAGCGACAGCTGATGGCCGAAAAAATCGAAGTCGACCCAGCTGTCGGTCGAACGCCCTTCGACACAGCCAAGCACGTCGCCATAGAAGCCGCGCGCCGCGTCGAGGTCCGTGACGTGGATGGCGAGGTGGAACAGTGATTTCATTGTCAAAGGCTCCCAGTGTTTGACCGACATCTAGAGCGTCCGCTAGGAAAGGAAAACTAGGGAATTATTTCTCTGAGCATAAGGAATTCCATTGGATATCCGGTTTCTACAGAGCCTCGTTGCGGTGGTCGAGACCGGCTCCATCGTTGCCGCCGCGCGGCGGGAACGGCTGACCCCGGCGGCTGTCAGCCAACGCATCCAGGCCCTGGAACGGAAGCTCGGCTGCCCGCTTCTGGTGCGAGGTGCGCACACTGCACGGCCGACGGAAGCCTGCCTTTCGCTGCTGCCGCGTGCCTGCATGCTTGTTCGCGATGCCTCGCTGCTGGTCCATGACCTCGACGCAAGCGGTCTCTCCGGGGATCTCAGGGTAGGGGCGATCTCGACTGTCCTGACCGGGCTTGTTCCTGTGGTGCTGGGCAAGCTGACGGAGTGCGCGCCGTCCCTGAAACTGCGGTTGACACCCGGAACGTCCGAGCATCTCTACGACCAGATGCTCGCCGGCCAGCTTGACGTTGCCGTTCTGGTCGAGCCGCCTTTCGCGTTGCCCAAGCTGCTGGACGCCACGCGCATTTCGCGTGAGCCGCTGGTCTATTTGACGCGCGATGCCGTTGCGCCTGCTGATATCATCGCACATGCGCGGGAAACGCCGTTCATCCGCTACGACCCGTCGTCATGGGGTGGCCGGATCGTCGCCGCCTACATGGAGAAGGCAGGGCTCTATGCCGACGTGCGTTGCGACATGGACGCGCTGGAGACGATCGCGATCCTGGTTGGCAAGGGCATCGGCAGTTCACTTGTGCCACACTGGCCGGGGCTCGTTGCCAACGGGTTCAACATCGTTCCCGTGCCGCACGCGCACGCGCATGAACGTTCGTTGTCTTTTCTGGCGCCGAGCGTGCCGCAAAAGCCGAACGCCGTCCGGCTTTTGCGCGATCTGCTTGTCGGGGCGGCGATTGGCTGAGGCTCGGGCGCTGCCGCGTCCGATCGCCTTGCCGATCCAGTCCAGCCTTGCTGCCGGGATCAGGCCAAAATTGTTAACGTTGATGCCGTGGCGACGAGCGGTGAAGCCGGCATTCGCAACGACACCGCCGCGACGCGTGGCAGGAGTGCGTCTGTCCGAAACGCCAACAGCTCTCTGATCGGAGGCCTGAGATGGAGTGCGGTCGGTCGAGGCGGCGCATGAACTGACGTGATATCCGCTCAGATGGCGTCCCGACACGGTGTGCACATGCGCTGCAGCCACTCCATGTCATCTCGGCCAAGCAGGGGGCTCAGCGCCGACCTTACTTCGTCATGATAGGCGTCGAGCCATCGTCTTTCCGACGACGACAGTAGCTCGATATTGGCGAGGCGCAGGTCGAGCGGCACCAGCGTCAGGCTCTTGAAGGCCATGAAGCCGTCGCCCGCTGCGACAACCTCGACCTGGTTTTCGAGCCGGATGCCGTATTCTTGCGCCTTGTAGTAACCGGGTTCGATTGTGGTCACCATGCCGGGCCGCAAGGCAATCTCGTTGACCCGCTTGTCGAAACGCTGCGGCTGCTCGTGCACCGACAGGAAGTGGCCGACGCCGTGCCCGGTGCCGTGGTCGTAATCGAGGCCGAGGTCCCAGAGCGGGCGCCGGGCGAAGGCGTCGATCTGGTGCCCGCAGGTTCCGGTCGGGAACTTCAACGTCAGCATCGAGATCAGCCCCTTGAGCACGGCCGTATAGGCGCGGCGGATTTCCGGGCTGATGCTGCCCAATGCCGTCGTACGCGTGGCATCGGTGGTGCCGGTCAGGTACTGCCCGCCGCTGTCCAGCAGATAGACATCGGCCGAGGTGATCGGCGTGTTGGTCTCGATGGTGGCGTTGTAGTGACACATCGCGGCATTGCCGGCGGAGGCCGAGATCGTGCGGAAGCTCGGCTCGACGAACAGCCTGCTGTCGCGGCGATAGGTCAGGATGCGCTCTTCGGCCTCCAATTCGCTCACCGGCATGCCTTGGCTTTCGCGCGTGCGGCCGTAGCGGTCGAGCCAGGCCAGGAAACGCACCCAGGCCGCGCCATCCTGCTGATGGCAGTCGCGGAAACCTTGCAGCTCGATGTCGTTCTTTTCCATCTTGGCGAGTGTGATCGGGCTGCGGGTCAGCTTGATCTCGCCGCCACTGTCACGCGCCGCATGGACAACCGCCGACGGCGCGAAACCGGGATCGACGAGCGCTGTTCGCCCCTCGGCGAAGGCCGCGACGCGTTCCAGAAGGCGCGCCGGCTCGGCGATTGCGACCTCGTCGAGCTCCAAATCGGAGAGATCGTTGGGCAGCTTGCGGTGGTCGACCAGCCACTCGGTGCGGCCGTCCTTGTCGAGGATCAGGAAGGAATGCGGCATCGGGTTGAACGCCACGTCGCGGCCACGCACGTTGAGCAGCCAGGAGATGTTGTCGGGTTGGGCCTCGACGAGGAAGTCGGCGCCCTGCGCCGCGACCAACTCCACGATACGACGCTTCTTGTCTGCAACGCTCTCGCCGGAATACTGGCGACCGAAAGCCATGATCGACCCCAGCGGCTTTTCCGGCTGGTCCGTCCAGATCGCATCGACGAGATCGCCCGGGGTCGCGACCCAGCTCCCGCCAGCTGATTCCACGGCGCGACCGCAATCCTGGTCCCAGGTCGAGGGCAAAAGCATCGCATTGAAGCCTATGCGCTGGCCTTCATCTATGTTCTTCGCCAGCCAATCCTTCAGCGGCGCATCGTAGAAATGCTCGACAGTGAAGGTGCCGAGATCGACCTCGTCGCGAACCTGCACCTGGTAGCGGCCGTCGACAAAGATTGCCGCCTTGTCGCGCATGACGATCGCGACGCCCGCCGAGCCGGTGAAGCCGGTGAGGTAGGCGAGCCGGCAGTCATGTGGCGCGCAATACTCGCTCTGGTGCTCGTCAAAGCGCGGCACGACGTAGCCGTCGAGCCCTTCTTCGGCGAGCTTGTGGCGCAGCGCTTCAACGCGGCCGGTCATGTCCAGCCTGTCGGTCGGTGTCATGTCGTCTGTCCTTGATCTGCAGATGGTCGCGGTCACACCGCTGATATGGTTTCGGCGAAGTGGCAGGCGGCCATGCCGGCGCCGACAGGTCGCAGCGCTGGCTTTTCGATACGACAGCGCTCGGCGGCATGCGGGCAGCGCACATGGAACGGGCAGCCCGGAGGGATGTCGAGCGGGCTCGGCAACTCGCCTGACAGTGCCGGCGCGCGCTTGCGGTCGGCCGGATCGAGCGACGGTGCCGCAGCCAGCAGGGCCTGCGAATACGGATGGCGCGGCCGCGAGAACAGCGCCTCGGACGGGCCGACCTCGACGATGGCGCCGAGATAGATCACCGCGACCCGGTGCGAGACGTGGCGCACCAGCCTGAGATCATGCGCAACGAATAGCACCGTCAGTCCGAGATTGTCCTGCAGCTCGAGCAGAAGGTTGACCACCTGCGCCTGAACCGAGACGTCGAGCGCTGACACAAGCTCGTCGGCGACGAGACAGATCGGCTCGAGCGACAGCGCACGCGCGATGCCGATGCGCTGGCGCTGCCCGCCGGAGAATTCGTGCGGGTACTTGTCGGCGGCACCCTCGGGCAGGCGCACGAGATCGAGCAACTCGTCTATGCGCCGCTCGATGGCAGCGCCTTCGCGCATCCTGTGCACCGAGATCGCCTCGCGCAGCGTATCGCGCACCGTCATGCGCGGGTTGAGCGAGGTATAGGGATCCTGGAACATCATCTGGACGCGCTTGTTGTAGGCGCGGCGTTTCGGTCCCTTGAGCCCGACGACGCTCTCACCCTCGAACAGAATGTCGCCGCCGCTTGGCTGGTGCAGTCCGGCGATACAGCGCGCCAGCGTCGACTTGCCGCAGCCGGACTCGCCGACGATGCCAAGCGTCTCGGCAGCCATGACGTCGAGATCGACGCCATTGAGCGCCGACACGACCTGGCACGGGCGGCGGGCGATGGCATCGGATAGCGAGCGTGGCTTTGCGAAGCGCATGGTGAGGTCGCGGATGGACAGCAGCGGCTTGGCCGGCTCCATGGTCAGCATGTTCATGACGCCGCCTCGTGTTGACGGAAGTGAGCGAGCGCCTCGGCGCGACGATGACAGGCCACCTGGTGATGCTGGCCGACGGCGGCAAGCGGGGGACGAACATCGCCGCATTCCAAACCGGCGACCGGACACCGCGCGGTGAAGGCGCAGCCCGGAGGCAGCGCGCTGAGTGACGGCGGTGCGCCGGGGATCGAGTAGAGCGGCGTGCGTGGGGCGACGTCGCGCGGGATCGAGCGCAAGAGCCCCAGCGCGTAGGGATGGCGGGCGTCGCCGATCACCTGGGTCGTCGTCCCCAGTTCGCACAGCCTGCCGCCATACATCACCGCCACCCGGTCGCAGGTCTGTGCCACCACGCCCATGTCATGGGTGACGAGGATCACCGCCATGCCGAGATCGCGGCTCAAAGACTGAATCAGGCGCAGGATCTGGTCCTGGATCGTAACGTCCAGCGCCGTCGTCGGCTCGTCGGCGAGCAGCAGCTGCGGGTTCGACGCCAACGCGATGGCGATCATGACGCGCTGGCGCATGCCGCCAGAGAACTCGTGCGGATAGTCGCCGAGCCGGTTGCGTGCAGCGGGGATGCCGACCATCTCAAGCAGTTCGACGGCCTTGGTCTTGCGGGCGCGGGCGTCGAGGTCGGTATGGGTGGCGAGGTTTTCGGAGATCTGCAGCCCCACCGTGAGCAGCGGATTGAGCGAAGACATCGGCTCCTGGAAGATCATTGCGATCTCGCGGCCGCGCACCTTGCGCAACGCCGCTTCGTCGAGCGCTGCGAGATCGCGGCCCTTCCAGAGGATTTCGCCGCCGACGCGGCCACGCGGACGGACGATGCCGAGGATCGAGCGCAAGGTGATGCTTTTGCCCGAGCCGGATTCGCCGACGAGGCCGAGGATCTCGCCGGCCTTGACGCTGAAGGAGACGTCGTCGACGGCGATCAGCGGCCGTTCTCGCGAACCAAATTCGGTTCTGAGGTGGCGCAGTTCGAGCACCGTATGTTGCGTGGGTTCGGACATCTCAGCGCCCCTTCGCTCGCAGCAGGTCGGCCAGCGCGTCGCCGAGCAGGCTGAAGCCGAGGCCGGTGAGCACGATGGCGACACCCGGCATCAGGCTCATCCACCAGGCCGTCAGCAGGAAGTTGCGCCCCTCCGAGATCAGCACGCCCCATTCGGCCGCCGGCGGCTGCGCGCCGAGGCCGAGATAGCCGAGCGACGAGCCGAGCAGGATGGCCAGCGCCATGTCGGTCATCCAGTAGACGATTACAGGCGAAATCGCGTTGGGCAAAAGGTGGCGGAAGATGATGCGGCGGTCGGAAAAGCCGAGCACACGGCCGGCGGCGGCGTAGTCGTTGGCCTTCTGCGTCATGATCTCGGCGCGGGTGAGGCGGGCGTAATAGACCCAGTTCACCATGGTGATGGCAATGTACATGTTGACCAGGCCCGGCCCGAGCACGGCGACGATGGCGATGACCAGCACCAGGAACGGGAAGGTGATGATGGCATCGACGCAGCGCCCGAAGATGGTGTCGGCGATGCCCCCGTAATAGCCGACGAAGGCGCCCGCCGTGACGCCGATGGTCAGCGCGAAGATGGTGGCAAGCAGCGCCATCTGCATGTCGACACGGTAGGCCCAGATGACGCGTGAAAGAACGTCGCGGCCGAAATTGTCGGTGCCGAATGGATGGGCGAGGCTCGGTGGTTGCTGGATCGCCGTCATGTCGAAGGCGAGCGGATCGTAGGGTGCAAAGACCTGCGGACAGAGCGCCAGCAGGATCGAACAGGCGATGATGGCGAAGCCGATGACAAAGGACGGCCGGGCGAAGGCACGGCCGAGGAAGGCCAGCAAGCGGTTTGGCCTGCGCTGTGAAGTGTGACCGAGTGCACTCATGACTTACGAAGCCTCGGATCGAGCAGCGACTGGACGACGTCGGTGAGCAGGAAGACGACCGAGACCATCACCGCGAAGGTCAAGGTCAAGCCCTGGATCAGCGGATAGTCGCGGGCAAAGATCGCTTCCAGCATCAGGCGGCCGACGCCGGGAATGGCAAACACCGTCTCGGTCACCAGCGTGCCGCTCATCAGGTTGCCGATCGACAGGCCGAGCAGGGTCACCGTCGAGACCAGCGCATTGCGCAGCACGTGGCGGGTCATGACGATGCGCGGCGTAAGCCCCTTGGCGCGGGCGAACTGGACATAGTCGGCGTCGAGCACCTCGATCAGCGAGGCGCGCAGGTTTCTGACGATGATGGCGGAGGTGTAGAGTGCCACGCTCAACGCCGGCAGCATCAGATGGTGCAAATTGCCGAGGAAGGTCGTGCCATAGCCGCCGACGGGGAACCAGCGCAACTGCGCGGCAAGCACGGTCAAAAGCACCAGCCCGATGTAGAACACCGGCATCGACAACCCGACCTGGAAGGCGCCGCGGATGACGACGTCAGTCGTGGTGTTGGCACGCATGGCGGCAAGAAAGGCGAGTGGCCCGGCCAGGAGCACAGCAAGTGCAACGGCGTAGAGCGACAGGAAGATGGTGGTCGGCAATCGGCTGAGGATCACCTCGCTCACTGGCGCCTTCATCATGATCGAGCGGCCGAGATCACCTGACAGCGTGTTCTTGACGAAGACCATGAACTGCACCGGTAGCGGCTGGTCGAGGCCGAGATTGCGGCGGATCTGCTCGACCTGCGCATCGGTCGCCTTGGCCTCGGCCATGGCGATGGCTGGGTCACCGGGAAGCATGCGCACGAGCAGAAAGATGAAGACCATGACCAAAAGGAAGGTCGGGATGATCTGCAGCAGCCGCGCCACGAGATATGAGAGAGAGGGCATTGGCTTCGCCTCGAAACACTCGCCTTGCAAAGAGGCGCGCCGGACGGATAGCCCGTCCGGCGCGCAGCGGTCACGCTTGGGTTACTTGGCGCGCCAGGCTTCCGAGAAGTCGTTGGCACCGAGCGGGGTCTGAACGTAATTCTCGAGCGACTTCGACACGGCGACTGCGAAGGGCGTCTCATAGAGGAAGAGCAGCGGCGCTTCTGCGGCGTAGATTTCCTGCATGCGCTTGTATTCGTCCTTGCGCTTGGCTGGATCGACTTCGGAGTTCGACGCCTCGAACAGCGTGTTGAATTCCTGGTTGTTCCAACCTGTGCCGACGGCCTGGCGCTGTTTGTAATAGCCGAGCCATCCAGTGACCTGGGCAGGGTCGTTGACGTCGTTGGCCCAGCCATAGGTGTGGATGTCGAACTCGCCATTGCGGTTCTTGGCGCCGCGCGTCGGGTTGTCGACCTGCTCGACCTTCAGATTGACGCCGAGCGGCGCCCACATCTGCTGCAGCGCGGTGAACAGCGTGGCGTCGTCGGCGCTGCCTGCGAGCGTGGTGAAGGTGATGTCGAGGCCGCCATCGGCGCCCGCTTCAGCCAGCAACTGCTTGGCCTTTTCCGGGTTGTAGGGATAGAGCGGCTCCGGTCCATAGTGCAGCTGGGTTGCTGCCGACATCAGCGAGGTCATTGGCTTGCCGGTGTCGAAGGTCACCAGCTTGATCAGCATGTTCTTGTCGGTAGCGTAGTTCAGCGCCTGGCGCACCTTGAGGTCGGCGAGCGGGTTCTTCGAGCCGTCCTTGCGGGTGTCGCGGGTATTGATCGGCGCATAGATGATGCGGGTCGAGGGAAATAGCTCCATCTTCAGACTGGCGTCGCCGCTGAGTTCGCCGACACGGGCGAACGGAATGAATTCGGCGACGTCGACCTCGCCGGCCTGAAGCTTGAGGATGCGGGTGGCGTCATCTGGAATGACGACGAAATCGACGCCATCGAGATAGGGCAGCGACTTGCCGTCCTCGCCGGCGCGCCAGTAGTTCGGGTTCCTGGCGAAGCTCATGCTCGAACCGGCAACCCGGCTCTTCATCGTGAAAGGCCCTGACGTCACCGGGTTGTTGTCGAAATAGGCCTTGGCCTTTTCCTGGTCGTTGCTGCCTGATGCCTTTTCGAACGCCGCCTTGGAGACAATTCCGGTGTTGAAGGTGGCGAGGATCGAGGGGATCGTCGGATCGGGTTGCTTCAACGACAGCGTGACCTTGCCGCCCTCTGCCGTCACCTTTTCGACCGAGCCGAGCAGGCCGCCCCATGGCCCGTCGGGATTGCGGGCGCGATCGAGCGAAAAGACAACGTCGTCGCCCGTGATGGCCGAGCCATCGGAGAATTTCAGGCCGTCGCGCAGCTTGAGCGAGATCGATTTGCCGTCGCCGGCGACCGCGTAGCTTTCGGCCAGGCCGGGCTCGATCGCGCCGTCGGCGCCGTTGCGCAGCAGCGTCTCATACAGGCTGGTGATCATCCACAGGTCGGGATTGCGGTCGGCCCAAACCGGGTCGATGACGGTGGAGTCGTCATAACGGGCAAAGGTCATCGAGCCGCCGCGCTCGATCGCCAAAGCCGACGTCGCGGCGCCAAATCCCAGAGCTGCGCCGAGCAAAAGCGGCAAAAAGCGTTTCATGTCTTCTCCTCCTCTTGGCCTGCCGGCAATGCCGGCGCTACGCCTCAACGACCAGTTTGGATATTTTATCCAATCTTGCCGGACAATATTCTTTGCGTCCGGATTGCCGCGAAGGCATTGTGTGGTTCCCCATCAAAGCGGCGGCGCGGTGGCCATTTGGCTTGCGCACCAACTTTAGCTGGACTAAAGTTCATCGAAATTGTGAAGTCAAGCGGAAAGACAGTGATGCCCCTCGATATCGATGACGCGGCCGCAGGCACCGGGGACGCGCCGCATCCGGACATGCCTGCCGCCGCTTCGATCGGACAGATGTTGCGGGCGCGCCGCAAGCTGATCGGCAAGACCATGAAGCAGGTCGCGGCCGAGGCGGGCCTGACCGAAGGCTTCATCAGCCAGATCGAGCGCGGGATTTCGACGCCGTCGCTGATTTCGCTCTACAATGTCGCCAACGCGCTCGAGACCAGCGTCGACACCTTCCTGTCGCAACCGCCGGAGCATGCCCACTCGATGGTCTCCCATGCCGGTGCGCGCCGCAGCTACAATGTCGAGACCAAGGAGCGGGTCTATGAACTGCTCGAACGCGGCTTTCCCGGTGCCCAGCTCAATGGCTGCATCACCCACATGCCACAAGGCTATGCCTCGGAAATCACGACCCATCAGGGCGAGGACTTTCTTTATCTGATCGAGGGCGAGATGCTCTACGAGATCGATGGCAAGGAGTACCTGCTCAAGGCCGGCGACACGCTGCACTTCCCTGCTTCGCTGCCGCACCGTGCCCGCAACGTCGGCCCGGGTCCGGCGCGCGAGCTCTGGGTCGGCACCACGCGCATCATCTCCGAGACCTGACCCTACTGCTTTCGCGGCCAGGTGTCGGCGAGCCGGTAGCCTGCCGGCCAGGGATCGTCGGGATCGAGCATCACCTGGTGGGTTCCGGTGATCCAGGCGCGTCCGGAGATTTCCGGAACGATCGCCGGCCGGCCGGCGACTGACGTCTCGCCGACGATGCGGCAATCGAAGGTCGAATCGATGATCGAATGGCCGCTGAAACGCTGGCCGACCTTCATCAGTCCGCGTGCGTGCAGCACGGCCATGCGTGCCGAGCAGCCGGTGCCGGTCGGCGAGCGGTCGAGCTTGGCGGGCTGGATGACGACGGTGTTGCGGCCATGCAGGACGCCGTCCCTTTCTTCGACCGGAAGCGCCAACTGGCAAAACGAGATGTGGTCCCATTCGTGGTTCTCGGGATGCGAGAAGCCGAGCTGTTCATTGGCGGCGCGGGTGATCCTTATGCCGGTTTCGGCCAGCTCGCGCGCCTCGTCGGGCGTGACGGAAAATCCCAGCGCCTTCGCATCGGCGATGACGAAGCTGTCGCCGCCGTAAGCGGTGTCGACGGTCAGCGTGCCCAGGCCCTCGACCTCGAGCTTTGCGTCCAGCCTGTCGGCGAAGGACGGCACGTTGGTGACCGTGATCCGCTCGGCCTTGCCATTGCGGCAGCTGGCCACGACGTCGACAAGGCCGCCCGGCGCTTCAAGGACAAATCGCGTCTCCGGCTCCTGCATCGGCACGATGCCGCTGTCGAGCAGCACAGTCGAAACGCAGATCGAGTTGGACCCAGACATCGGCGGCGTGTCTTCCGGCTCCATGATGATGAAGCCCATCGCGGCACGCGGATCCTTGGGCGGCACCAGAAGATTGATGTGGCGGAACACGCCGCCGCGCGGCTCGTTGAGCACGAAATTGCGCAGCGTCTTGTCCTCGGCGATGAAGCGCCGCTGTTCCCATAGCGTCTCGCCAGGCGGCGACGCGACCCCGCCGACGATGACGTCGCCGACCTCGCCCTCGGCGTGGCACGACACGATATGGATCACCTTGCTTGTGCGCATCCTTCGCCTCCCCGTGAATTCGCCTTGTCGGCTTCCGCTACGATACCGGTCGCGTTGCCGTATCGTGCCTTAGCCGCTCGCACCTTGGCACCCATAGAAACATCGGATCCAATATACAATCTGGAATATGCAATTGTGCGGGAAGAAAATGCTGGGCATGTTGCCCCGCGCCGTTGCAGCACCTATCACCGAGGCTTGGCCGTTTGCCGCAATCCCGCAAGGTTGGACCGCAATGAAACTGGAGACCGTCGATATCAGGCAGGCCGCATCGGCGGCCGATATCGTCTACGAGGCGCTGCGCAAGGCGATCATCGAGGGTGACCTCGCCGAAGGCGAAAACCTGAGGCAGGACCAGATCGCCTTGATGTTCAACACCAGCCGCATCCCGGTGCGCGAGGCGCTGTCGCGGCTCGAGCAGAACGGCCTGATCACCACGCAGCGCTACAAGGGCGCAGTCGTTGCAGGGTTGTCGATCGAGGAGATCGAGGAGATATTCGAGTTCCGTGCGCTGATCGAGGCCGAGGTCATCCGACTGGCCGTGCCGAAGTTGACCGGAAAGACCCTCGACGCGGCCCGACGCCACTGCCAAGCGTTCGACAGCGAGGCCAATTCGGCGATGTGGGGCGAGATCAACCGCAACTTCCACTACAGCCTCTACGAGGCGGCGCGACGGCCCTACTACCTGCAGATCGTGCGCGCTTCGCTCGACCGCATCGACCGCTATTTGCGCGCCCAGTTGACGCTGACCAACGGCATGAGCCGGGCACGGCGCGAGCACAAGGGTATTCTCGATGCCTGTATCGCGGGCGATGCCGACAAGGCTGCCGAGCTCACCCGCGACCACATTCTCGGCGCCGGCCGCGCCCTGGTGACGTTCCTCGAGGAAACGCGCGGCAGGAACGACTGAGAGGGGCCTGCCGTCGCAGGGCCGTCCGGGGTGGCGCCTCTGGATGGCCATACGTTAGATTGAGCGTTTCCACGAAGGCGGCCACGACGATGAGGGCAGATTGGCCAGGATAGGTATCTTGTCGGCGCTCGTGCTGTCGGCCATGTGCACGCTCGCATCGCTTGCCGGCGCTGTCTGGGCGGCGGATCGTCGTGACCTCGTCGTGGTCACTTCCTATCCACCATCCTTCATCGAGCCGTTCCAGAGGGCCTTTGAGCGCCGCAACGCCGACATCCGCCTCGTCGTCATCCAGCGCAACACGGCAAGCGCCAGCCGCTTCATCATCGAGAAGACGGAAGTTGCCGCCGACATCTTCTGGGCTTCCGCCGCCGATGCCTTCGAGCTGCTGAAGCGGACAGGTGAACTGCGACCGATCGCGCCGCGGCCAACCGGCGCACCTGCCAGGGTACTCGGTTATCCGGTCGACGATCCCGGCGGCTACTATCTCGGCTTCGCCTTGTCGGGCTATGGCTTCGTCTACAATCCATCCTATCTCGCGCAGCACGGCCTGCCGGTCCCGCGCGACTGGCAGGACCTGATCAAGCCGGTCTATTCGGGACACATCGGCATCACCTCGCCGTCGCGCTCGGGCACGACGCACCTGATCGTCGAAGCGCTGCTGCAGACCTACGGCTGGGATCACGGCTGGGCGCTGCTGTCGCAGTTGGGCGGCAACCTGTCGACGGTCACGGCGCGCAGCTTCGGTGTTGCTTCCGGCGTCGCGCAGCGGCGCTTCGGCATCGGTATCACCATCGACTTCCTGGCGCGGGCACCGGATCTGGCCAAGGCCGACAATGTCTTCATCACGCCACGCAATGCGGTCTTCGTGCCCGCAAGCATCGCCATCCTGTCGCGTTCGCGCAACATCGAGGGCGCGGAGCGCTTCGTCGATTTCGTTCTTTCGGAGGAGGGCCAGAAAATCCTGCTCACGCCGGCAGTCGGTCGCATTCCCGTGCTGGCGTCGTTG
Organism: Aminobacter sp. MDW-2; assembly: GCF_014250155.1. Taxonomy (NCBI): domain Bacteria; kingdom Pseudomonadati; phylum Pseudomonadota; class Alphaproteobacteria; order Hyphomicrobiales; family Phyllobacteriaceae; genus Aminobacter; species Aminobacter sp. MDW-2. The sequence continues at coordinate 482,859 of NZ_CP060198.1, read as the reverse complement.
AACGGAGGGCTGCTGCCGCAGCAGGCTGGCGACGGCCTGCTGAAGTACCACAGCTTCGACCCATCCGCCTCGGCAGCGCGATATGGACTCGTCAACCTCATGTTCGACGATTACATCGTGCGCCGCCGGGCAATGCTCGCGCGGTTGTGGAAGCGGCTTACCGATCTGGAGACGGCAAACATTGACGATCCGCAACGGCAAGAGATGCTGGGGAGGGCCCGTGCCTTGCTGAGCATGCCGCCGCTCTCGGCAGAGGAGATGACGAGCCTTGCCGACCCACTGAAGACGGAATGGCCGCGCGGGGCGGTGCGCTCGCCCGAGCAGCAGGCATTCGCCCGCGCCTTGCGCAGCACCATCGAGCAAAACCTGGCTGCTGCAGAAAGCCTGATCATGACTGCGTCGCGTGATCCCGACAGTCTGCGTTATCAGCCATGGCGGCAATGATGGCGGTCGATCATCCCGGCGCTGCCGCAACCCGCGACTGGCGCTTTGGCATCGGCGCCCGCCTCGCTCTGGCCTTCATTGCCATTGTCGGCCTTGCCGTGGGCGCCTGCGTCGTCGGCTGGCTGTCTTACGAACGCCTGTCCGGAGAGCTGTCACGGATCGCCAACGAACAGATGCCGCAACTGGCTTACGCCTCCCGCCTCTCAACGGCGGGCGCCGACATCGGCTCGGTCACGGCGGTGTTGGCGGGGGCCGAGACGCGCAGCGAGTTCAACGAGATCCGCGCCATCTATGCCGAGCGGTTGAAGCTGCTGCAGTCATTGCTGGCCGAAAGCGATTCCAACTCGCCGGTCGGCGCCTTGCTGCCGCTTGCCAACGGGATCAACGACAATCTGCGTCAGATCGATGTCGCCGCCGGCAAGCGTTTCACACTGCTGGAGGCCATGCGCTCGGATATCGACGAACTCAGATGGGTGCAGGCCGACCTGCTCGACGAAGCCGAGCCGCTGGTCGAGGATATCCGTTTCAACATCGAGGCCGAAACACGTAACAGCCAGGGAGCGGCAGCGCTGGCCGAACAGCGCAAGAGTGAAGCGCTGCTGACTGCCGTGTCGCAGGCCAATCTTGCGACAGGCCTCATCGGTCGGCTGGTGAATGCCACCACGGCCGAGGAGGTGCAGGAAACCAACGCCTTCCTCGGCGACAGCGCCGACGAACTGGCCAACCGGCTGGGAACGCTTGGCAACTGGCCGGACAGCATCACCGTGCGCCAGTTGAGCGGCCGCATCCTTGAGCAATCCAACGCCCAAACCGGGATCCCGAACCGCAAGCGCTCGGAGATGATCGAGGCGGCCAGGCTGACCGAGCTTGCCGGCCAGAACGGTCGGCTGGTCGACGAGCTCGGCCGCAAGATCGCAGCCGAAGTCGTGGCGATCGAGGCAAGTGCCAATGCCGCCGCCAAACGTGCCGCTGCGGCCATCGACACCGGGCGCAAGCTGCTGGCGGCGATCGCCGTCCTGTCCGTGGTGCTGGCGTTGGGGATCGGCATCTTCTACGTCCAGCGCAACCTGCTCAGCCGCATTCGCTTGCTTGCTGACGAAGCTGGCGCCATCAGCAGCGGCAGGCCGACGGCCGCAGCATTGCCCGAAGGCGCCGACGAACTCGGCGATCTCGCCCATGCGCTGACGATGTTCCGGCAAACCCGCGACGAGCTTGTCCAGTCGGCAAAGCTCGCTGCCCTCGGCCAGATGGCCGCCGGTATCGGCCACGAGCTCAACCAGCCTCTGGCTGCCATCCGCGCCCACATCCACAGCGGCTCGACGCTGATATCGCGCGGCAAGGGCGAGCAGGCGCTGGTCAACCTGGACAAGATCAAGGCGCTGACCGGCCGGATGGCTGACCATATCAGCCACATCAGGCGCTTTGCCCGCCGCCCGGACGCGAAGCTCAGGCCGACTGACATCTCCGCCTGCGTGCGCGATGCGCTTGCGCTGCTCGAGCACCGCTTCGAAGAGGAAGGCGTCGTTCTCGACGTCAGCCTGCCTGACGCTGGTCGGGCCAATGTGATGGCCGAGCCGGTGCGGCTCGAACAGGTCGCGGTCAATCTGGTTGCCAATGCGCTCGACGCCGTCAAGGGCCAGCCCGTGAGGCATGTCAGTGTCCTGGTGGAACCAGACGGGGCGGGTGCCCGCCTGATCGTCGGCGATACCGGCATGGGCATCGCGCCAACCGATGTCGGTGCGGTGTTCGATCCGTTCTTTACCACCAAGCCGGTCGGGTCCGGCCTCGGGCTCGGCTTGTCGATTTCCTACAACATCGTCAAGGATTTCGGCGGCGACATTTCGATCCTCGAGACCGGTCCGCAAGGCACCCGCTTTCTTGTTAGCCTGAAAGGACCTGAATGACGCCCGACATCATCCTGATCGATGACGACGCCAATGTGCTTGACGCCTGCCGTGAAGTGCTGGAGCTCGAAGAGCTGCGTGTGGCCGCGCATGGGTCGGTCAAATCGGCGCTCGCCGGATTGAGGGCAGACACCTCGGCCGTCATCGTTTCGGACGTGCGCATGCCCGATCATGACGGCTTCGATCTGGTGGCGGCGGTACGCAAGATCGACCGCGAAATTCCCATCATCCTGATGTCTGGCCATGGCGACATTCCGATGGCGCTGCGGGCGATGCGCGACGGTGCCTGGGACTTTCTCGAAAAGCCCGCCGATCCGCTGCATCTGATCGAGACGGTGCGCCGGGCCCGTGACCACCGGCATCTTGTCATCGAAAACCGGCAGCTTCGGCTGTCGTCGGAGACGGACGCCTGGGAGACGCGGCTGATCGGTCATTCCGCGCCGATGGTCGCCTTGCGTGAGAAGCTGAAGCGGATCGCAGGTGCTGCGACCGACGTCCTGATCATCGGCGAAACCGGCACCGGCAAGGAAGTGACGGCGCGCGCCATCCACGATTTCAGCGCTCGCAAGGGGCGCTTCGTTGCGGTCAATTGCGGGGCAATCCCCGAGACCATGCTGGAAACCGAGCTTCTCGGCCACGAGGCCGGCGCCTTCACCGGCGCCCGCGAGCGCCGGATCGGCAAGATCGAACACGCCAGCGGCGGCACGCTGTTTCTCGACGAGATCGAATCGATGCCGCTCGTCGCCCAGGTACGGCTGCTGCGCGTGCTCCAGGAGAGGGTCATCGAGCGGCTCGGCTCGAATGTCGAGCTGCCTGTCGATATCAAGGTCGTCGCGGCGACCAAGGCGGACCTGCATCAGCTGGCACGGCAAGGCAAGTTCCGCGAGGATCTTGTCTTCCGTCTCGATATCGCCCGCGTCGAGATTCCGCCGCTTGCCGCCCGCAAGAGCGATGTCGGCCTGCTGTTTCGCCATTTTCTCGGACTCGCTGCCAAGCGCCAGGGGCGAACGGCCCCCAAGGTGGAAGCTGCCTGGCTGGCCGAGCTCGAAAGCAGGCCGTGGCCGGGAAACGTTCGCGAGCTTCGCAACGTCGCCGAGCGTTTCATGCTTGGTCTGGAAGATCATGCGATGTTCGACAGGCCAGCCGGCAACAGCGACAGCCTCGAGGCGCGGATGGACCGGCACGAACGGGCCGTCATACTCGACAGCCTGGCTCATCACGACGGCCGGATCGGCGCCACGGCCGACACGCTCGGCATTTCGCGCAAGACGCTTTATCTCAAGATGCGCAAGTTCGGCATCTCGGTGGCCGGCGAGGGCGAAGGCGACTAGACTAGCTGTTTGGTCCCGGAGTGTGGCGGGAGGCAGTCAAGCTGATCCTTCATTCCGGGAGAAGCTATGGGACAGATACTCCGCGGCAGTGCTACGACCACGCAAGCCATCCGAGCAGCGGTACAGTGATCGAACGCTCAGCTCAACGAGCTAGCCGTGCAGCACGACCTAAATCAGAAATCTGTTGCCAAGTGGCACAAGCGGGCTTTTGTCCACGATGCGCCGATGGGGCCGATGACCGTGCAAACCGCCAATGAAGAGGCGACGGTCGTTGCCTTTCGTAAGCATACGCTGCTGCCTCTGGATGACTTCCTCTATGCGCCTGCGGGAGGCAACCGGTTCGGCGGTATCACTACGAGACTCACCGCCAACTCGAAGATCACCTTGCCGCCTTCCTCGAAGGCTGCAATTTTCGTCCGACCCCTCAAGACCCTTCGCGGTCTTGCATCCTTCGAAGCCATCTGTACGGACTGGGCCTATCAGCCAGATCGCTTCCGGTTCGACCTGGTCCACTTGACCTCGGGACTGAACACCTAGTCTAGGATCGCTTTCAGGAACTCACGTGTTCTCTCTTCACTTGGATCGGTGAAAAGCTCGTCCGGCGTCCCTTCCTCGCGGATTTGCCCGCGGTCGAAGAAGCAGACACGGTCGGATATCTCGCGTGCAAACCGCATCTCGTGGGTTACGAGCAGCATGGTCAGGTCGTGTTCTTCAGCAAGCCGGCCGATAACCGTAAGCACCTCACCCACCAATTCAGGGTCGAGCGCCGACGTTGGTTCATCAAACAACAGGATACTGGGCCTCATCGCAAGTGCACGCGCTATACCGACACGTTGCTGCTGTCCCCCAGACAGCTGATGCGGGAATTTCTTCGCCTGATCGGCAAGACCTACCAGATCCAGCAGTTCCTCGGCGCGTAGCTGTGCCTCCTTCTTGCCAAGGCCAAGTACTTTTACAGGAGCTTCGGTAATGTTGCGCATCACCGTCATGTGAGGAAACAGGTTGAACTGTTGAAACACCATGCCCAGTTTGGAGCGCATTCGGCGCAGATGCGCTTCGCTGGCCGGCAGGAGGGAGCCCTCGCGCAGTTCATGCCATAGTGGTTCGCCGTCGACATGGACAACGCCGCCATCAATCCCCTCGAGCGTCATCAGGATACGCAGCACCGTCGACTTGCCTGACCCTGAAGGGCCGATGATCGAGACCTTTTCGCCCTTCTTGACCTCGAAATCGAGCTCGTCGAGCACGGTGAGGTCGCCAAAACGTTTGACCACCTTGTCGAATCTTATGATGGCATCGGTCATTTCAGCGGAAGTCCTTGCTTGGGAAGGTAGGTGTCGAGAACGCGGACGCCGGCCGAGGCCACAAGAGTCATGACGAGATAAAGGCAGCCAACCAGCGACAGCGGTACGAGATAGTCGAAGGTGCGGTCGCCGATGATCTTGGCGACATTGAGCATTTCGAGAACAGTCACAACCGACAGCACCGGAACGTCCTTCATGATTGAGACCAGATAATTGCCCATTGCCGGCACGATGCGCGGCACTGCCTGCGGCACGACAATGTGGGTAAAGGTGTTGGCGGCCGATAGGTTGAGCGCACGGGCCGCCTCGCGCTGGTCTCTGCCTACTGCCTCGATGCCGGCGCGGTAGACTTCCGAAGTATAGGCACTGTACTGGATGCCCAAGGCGAGCGCTCCGGTCATGAAAGCCGGCAGCACGATGCCGTATTCGGGCAGCACGTAGTAGAGGAAGAACAACTGTACCAGCAGTGGTGTGTCGCGAATGAATTCGGTGACGAGTCGTGCCGGCCAGGCAATGAACCGCGACCGCGCGCTCTTGAGAACGGCAAGAAAGAGCCCGAGCACCAATGCGACGAAGAAGCCGAGTACGGTTGCCTGAATTGTCACCCACATGCCGACCAGCAGGATAGGCAGGATGGAGATGGCAAAGTTCAACGGGTTCGTCAGGTCCCATTCGAAGCCGAAAAGCATGGAACTAGCTCCCCACCATGCGCCATCGACCGGCGAAGCGTTCGATAAGGTGCATGACAACTGTGACCACCAGAGCCATGCCGAAATACATCAACAGCAACAACGTGTAGATTGTCGTGCTGTCTTGGGTGAAGTTGCGAATCTGTTCGGCGCGGAAGGTCAGATCGCCGAGGCTTATCAGTGAAACAAGCGCAGTATCCTTGAGGTTCTGTACAGCCAGATTGCCAAATGAAGGCATCATCTCGGGAATTGCCTGCGGGATGACGATGTTGAACAGTGTCTGCCTTGGGGTGAAGTTAAGGGCACGCGCCGCTTCGCGCTGGTTCTGGTGGACAGACTGGATGGCGCCGCGCACGACTTCGGCACCGTAGGCGCCGATATTGAGGCCAAGTGCCAGCACGCCGGCAACCACTGGCGGCAGCCGCAGGTCTATACCGATCGCCATGCCTGCCAAGGGCAGAGCGAAATACAGCCAGAATAGCTGCACGAGCAACGATGTACCGCGGAAGAGTTCGATATAGCCGACCGAGACGCTCTTGATTGCCATGTTGGACGACAGCTTGCCGATGCCGAAGACAAAGGCGAGAACCCCGCCCAAGATCGTGGAATAGACGGTGAGTTGGACCGTGACCCACGCGCCCTCCGCCAGGGGAAGGAGATATTCAGACCAGTGCATGAGTTGATCCTGCGGGAAAGGTGATCAGAACCGAAAAGGCGGGTACCGTGGCACCCGCCTCGATCGCGTCTATGCCGTCAGCTTAGTCGGCGCTGCAAAGATCGGCTGTGGTGTGAGCAGTCGATCCCGAAACGTCAGCTTCGGTGAACCCGTAACCGGTTACGATCTCCTTCCACTCCGGCATTTTCTTGAACTCGGACAGCGCGTCATTCACGGCATCACGCAGGCTTTCGTTGCCACTGGCGAATGTGAACCCGCCCCAACTGCGAACCTCTTTGCCGTTCACCACCGGATCGGCAAAGTCGGACGCCACTTCCACGCCGTCGTTCTGGCTGGCCAGTCCGCTCACCGTCAGGCTGGTCGCGGCATAGGCATCAGCCCGTCCGGTTGAAACCGTTGAGATTGCATCGGCGTTGGAGGCGATGGTCACCAGATTACCTTCGGCAACGCCCAGCGCCTGCATCATCTCCAACTGGTCGGCACCCGCCATGATCGCAACCTTGAGCGCGGAATTCTTGGCGAAATCTTCATATGTCTTGATATCCTTCGGGTTGCCCGCAGCAACCAGAAGTCCTTCGCCGTAGGAGGTATTGGGTTCCGAGAAGAGGACCGTCTTGCAACGGTCGGGCAGGATAGCCATCTCGGCCGCCACCATGTCGAAGCGATCCGCCTGAAGGCCGGGGATAAGCGAAGAGAAGCTGGTCGTCACCCATTCGATCTTTTCGATGCCGAGATTTTCCATCAGCTTCTTGGCAACCGTGGGGCCGGCGCCGAGGGCCTCGCCCTTGGGGTCGACATAGCCATACGGGATCTCATTAGCGACAGCGATGCGGATCGTGCCCGACTTCTTGATCTGCTCGAGCGTCGCGGCATTGGCCAAGGTGAGGGCGAGTGCGGACATGGCAACGCCCGAAAGCGCCATCAGTACAGTTCTTCCGAATCCGGTCATCTCTCATACTCCTGTTGTTTTGATATGCGTCGGTATTGTGGAACCTGGATCAGCTTCGCCGATCGATCGCTCCCGAAGTCAGGCCGCGGCATTCAGCGGGGACACGTAGTCGGTAGCCGCCAGTTGCCGTGTTTCGATAAGCTCCCGATGCAGGCTTGTGACGGCCAGCTCGAAGTCGGATTCCTCAATGATCACCTGAAGGTCCACCTTGCGGACCAGGGCATGGACGCCTAGCGGCGCGATCTCAGCCTTCGCCAAAGCGTCGATGGCGCGCGCGAGTATGGTGGGGTCTGCGATGTTGCGCCCGATGGCCGAGATCAGCGCGACCTTTCGCAGTGTGATCTCCGCGTTAGGGTAGGCCTTGGACAGGTCCGACTCGACCCTCTTGATTGCCTTCATCGAACCCTTGAGGAAGTGGGTGATCGTGTTGGCGTTGGAGGTCTTCGACAGGATCCAGACCTTATGGCGCGTCAGCGCTTCCAGTATCTCGGCGTCATAGCCCTTAACCCCAACCATGTTCTGGTCGTAGAACTCGAAGGCAAACACATTCTTCAACCCGGTGACGATCTCGACCTGAGCAGACTGAGCTGCAAGGTCGGCTCGTATCAGCGTACCCTCATGGTCCGGCTCGAAGGCGTTGCGCACCCGCAACGGAATGCCGGCCTGGCGCAGGCTCTTGGCGGCGCGCGGATGGATCGCTTCCATGCCCATGTTCGACAACTGATCGGCAACGTCGTAGTTGGTTGCCCCGATCACACGGACAGCGCCGGTCCCAACGATGCGCGGATCGGCGGATGACAGGTGGAATTCCTTGTGAATAATGGCTTCGCTGGCCTGGGTTACCACGGCCACGCGCGACAGTGTGACCTCGCTGTAGCCGCGGTCGTAGCTGCGCATAAGCGCTTCGGTGCACTGGGCATACCCGGTCACGATCGGTAGTTCTCGGCTCAGGTCGACATCGGCGAACGCACGGCGGATACATTCGTCAAGATCGTGCTGGACCCCTTCGCGCCAGCCGGTCAGATCGATAAGCCGGGCATTGACGCCGTGCAGGTTGAGCAGCAGCACTGTATTAAAGGCCGACTGAGCCTCGCCCAGCGAACACAGCATTTCACGCACCGTCAGCAGGTGGTGTTCGAGCTGGAAGTGGCCGAAGGAACAAAGGCGCGCCAGATCGATCATGCACGATCGGACGCCCTCTATGCGTTCACGCACAAATCGATCGGCGGTCTGGCGTGCACTGTCGTCGGCGGCGAAGACAGTGGCGTTGTGCGTCTGCATCCTCTCGGCTGCCGCATTGAGCGCATCGCCCCAGATCCAGCCGCCTTCAGCGCCGGCAAACAGCGTATAGACACCCGGCTCGCCGGTCTTCTTGTGCTCGAGCAGGCTGTCGGTCACCCCTGCATAGGCCGAGACCACTAGAATGCGGTTGTAGAGGGTGTCTTCGCTGCGGTCGCCTATCAGGACTGTATCGAGCAGTTCCTTCGAGCGGGACATCGATGTGCCGCCGATCTTTTCTGCCGTGTGGGATTTGGTCGTGGTCATGATTTCTCCGGACGCCCCATGATCTGGCGGAGCGTCGTATGTCTGGACACGTCTGAGGGCGCGGATCATCCCAGCCGGCCGCGCTCGACCTTTATCGGGCCCGAAGGGTTGCGCGAGCTCAGAAAGTCGGGTCGCGGCGCCTTGGCCGCGAAAGGCGCTCCGACGCGATTGCTCCAGGCGTTGTAGACAAAAAACGCGTTGGAACGCGGGAATGGTGTGATATTTCCATTCGATCCATGCAGAGTATTGCAGTCGAACAGGATGACGGTGCCGGCCTTGCCGGGAACACATTCGATGCCGAACGCTTCGGCCATTCTCGACAGGGTCTGCTGCGAAGGCACGCCCACCTCTTGCTTCTGCAGCGAGGTCGCATGGTTGTTGTCAGGCGTTACTCCTGCGCAGGAGACGAACGTCTTGTGCGAGCCGGGTATGAGCATCAGTGCGCCGTTGAGCGCATCGTTGTCAGTCAGTAGGACCGAAGCCGAGATGGCCCGCATCCGCGGCATACCGTCCTCCGCGTGCCATGTCTCAAAATCGGAATGCCAGTAGAATTCCTTTCCGGTGAAGCCCGGCTTGTAGTTCAGCCGCGACTGATGCAGGTACACCTCGTCGTTCAGCAGAAACCCGGCACGCCCAGCGATACGTTCGTCGCGCGCCAGGCGGTCAAACAGCGCGTTCTGCTGGTCCAGACGAAACACCGTCCGCACCTCTTTCGAACCCGGTTCGGTGATGATGTTATTGGGATCAAGTTCGGCGTCGCCGGACCGCATCCGCGAAGATTCGCCTTGCAAGGCAGCAATCTCTGACTCCGAAAATACGTCGTCGAGCACGAGATATCCGTCCTGCTCGAACGCGCGGGCCTGATCATGGGTCAGCGGCGCGTCCGGTGACCATTGGCCCCATACGGTAGGATCCTTGCGTTCGAGCCAGCGTTCTCCGGGTCGACGAGTGGGGTAGTCGTCGGGGCTGGCGACGGAGGTTGCATGTAATGCCATGGCTTAGCCTTTCATTTCTGAGTGAGGTCAGTCAGCAATCGCAAGCTGGGCAATGGGCTCATACGAGCCGTCTTCGCGGTGCACCTCTTGTCCGATGACCGGCGGATTGAAGCAGCACGCCATGACCAACTCGCTGTTGGCGGTGAGCCGGTGCCGGTCATGCAGGTTGAGTGCGTAGACGGTACCGGGCCGAATCTGATGGACCTGGCCAGTGGCCAGATCCTCGATTGTTCCCTCACCAGAGAGACAGTAGACGCTCTCGAAATGGTGCTTGTAGTGGAACACATGGCTCGTGTTGGCGTGGATGCGGGTGATGTGGAAGCTGAAGCCCATGCCGTCGCCGGCCAGCAGCAGGCGTGTGCTGTCCCAGCCGTCGGCGTTGACCAGGCGATCTGTCTGACGCGCTTGTTCCAACTGTCTGACTATCATGGTGTGACTCCTATTCGGCAGCGGCGCGCATGGTGCCCATGGTTACGGCGAACGCCGTTTCCAGCGTGTCCAGGCCCGCTGCAAATTGCTGGTTGGAAATGGTCAACGGGGCCAGGACTTTGACAATTTCGTCGTGGCTTCCCGAGGTTTCGATAATCAGCCCACGCTCAAAACATGCCTTGCAGACGGTGGCGGCGGTTTTGCCGGAGCCAGCGTCGATCCCCATCATCATGCCGCGGCCCTTGATGGACAGGCCATAGGTTTCGGCTACAGCGTCGAGGCGTTTGGCGAGATAGGCGGCCTTGTCGGCGACCTCATTTTTGAACCTATCGTCGTTCCAGAATTTCTCCAGCGCTGCCGTTGCGGTGACGAAAGCATGATTGTTGCCGCGGAAGGTGCCGTTGTGCTCGGCTGGCTTCCAGATGTCGTGCTCAGGCTTGATGAGCGTCAACGCCAGTGGCAGTCCCAGGCCCGAGAGCGACTTGGCCATCGTGACGATGTCGGGTGACAACCCCATGCCGTCGAACGAAAAGAACCCGCCTGTTCGACCGCAACCGGCCTGGATGTCATCGATGATGAAGAGCGCGCCATGCTGGCGTGCTATGGCCTCGATCTTGCGTAGCCACTCGGGCGAGGCGACATTGAGACCGCCTTCTCCCTGCACTGTTTCCACAATGATCGCGGCGGGCGCATCAATACCGCTCGATGGATCGGTAAGCTGGCGCTCCAGCATTTTGGCGGTATCGATGTCAGGCCCAAAGTAGCCTTCGAATGCGGCGCGCGTGACGCCCGACAAGGGTGTGCCGGCACCGGCCCGATGCTTGGAATTGCCGGTCGCAGCCAACGCGCCCATCGTGACGCCGTGAAAGCCATTGGTGAAGGCCACGACGTTATGGCGGCCGGTTACCTTACGCGCCAGCTTGATCGCCGCTTCGACAGCATTGGCGCCTGTTGGTCCGGTAAACTGCAGGCGATGATCCATTGCCCGTGGCTTCAGTACGATGCGCTCGAAGCTCGCCAAAAATCTCTGCTTCGCGTCGGTAAACATGTCCAGCCCGTGGGTGATGCCGTTCGCCGACAGGTATTCGACGAGCGCCCGTTTGAGGTCTGGGTCGTTGTGGCCATAATTGAGCGATGAGCAGCCGCTGAGAAAGTCGAGATAGGTATTGCCTGCGGTGTCGTACAAAGTCGCGCCTACCGCCTTGTCGAACAGTCTGGGAAAGTTGCGCGAATAGGATCGAACGCGACTTTCGACCCGCTCGAAAGTGGTCGTTGCGGCGATGGTTCCAGTGGTGGGCATTGGTAGTCTCCCTGGGAGTTCGAGCTTGAATGCCGTTCTTGCCAGAAGCGTCAGGCGGTGAGACGTGCCGCACTTTCCCGGTGAAACGGGCCGATGGTGACGGCAAATTCGCTGTCATGCAGGTGTTCGAAATGGCTATCCCGCGCGAAATGAATGCGCTGGGCTATCGGCGCGTCGAGCTTGCGGGCGATGGATCTGAAGAGGGCCCACGACGCGGCATTGCTCTCGGTGATGGTGCATTCGATATGCTTGATCTGGCTGCTGGCTTGCCTGGTCAAAACATCGGCAATGAGCTTCCTAGCCAACCCCTGTCGCTGCCCCGCAACGCTCACGCATATCTGCCAGACAAACAAGGTGGATTGCTGGTGAGGGGGGATGTAGCCGGACATCCAGCCAAGGATCTGGTCGTCGCTTTCAGCGATGGCGCAGGTGGATGCGAAATGGCTGCATTGCAACAAATTGCAGTAGAGCGAGTTGTCGTCCAGCCCTGGTGTTTGGCGGATCATCTGCCACACGCGCACGCCGTCGCCTTTGTGTGGCTTGCGAATGGAAGCCGGACCGCGAGTCGCCTTGATCGGGAGAGGAGCGCCGCCCGCCTTACTGGCCCCTATTTCATTCAACAAACCTACCACCAAAATTTTCTGATGCCGGAATTATCCCTGCTCGACAACGTCATAAGCTTAGGTTGATCGAAATAAATGTCAACCGCTTAAATTGATGGAAAGCTCCTGCTCAGGCGCAGGGCCGCGCAAATTAGCTAATAAAAACAACATATTATATGACGCAAATTCGTAGGCACTTCGATGATCAGAATTTGGTTCTGATAGAAGGACGTGAAATTAGTTAGCTTTTGCGAAATTATTTACGATACCGGCAAACGCAGTGGACAGCTGTTGGGTTTGCAGTAATCAGAAGTTAGAATGCGACCGAGAAATAGAACGGGCTGCGACAGTTGGAAGACCGGACCAAGCGGGCATTGACTGCCATGCGCAAGATTCTGCGCACCACGGAACTCAACGGTAGGGCAGTGATGCGCGCGACCGGGCTGACCCCTTCCCAGTTGGTCTTCATGCAGTTACTCGAGGAGGCCAACGAGCAAACGGCAGGTTATGTCGCGGGACGAATGGGTATCACCCAGGCGACCACGACCGCGCTCATCCAGAAGCTCGAATCCCATGGGATGATAAAGCGCCGCAAGGGCGATCAGGACCGGCGTCAATCTTGGCTTTCATTGACTGAGGCCGGCCGTAGTTTGCTGGCTGCCTCACCCGATGGCGTTCAGGCGCGGTTTCAGAACGAGTTCAACAAGTTGGTCGATTGGGAGCAGGCGATGTTGACAGCCTCTCTGGAGCGCGTAGCCGCAATGATGGGAAATCATGATCAGGACGTGGCGGCTGTGCTGGATGGAAAGCCTCTGATTGAGCTTGACTGACATGAGGTCGCAAGCCGGTGCCCAGGGAGCACCTCGCGGACCTTGCATTTTCCACCTTCATTCCATGCACTGCCTTCGGAATTGCGGCAGCAAGGGTATATGCGGCGCGGGTTTTTCACCCAATGAGCATGCTTAGCTTTCGTGATTGAAACAATTTGCCTACAAGTCATCCATGACCAGATTTGCCAAGCAGCCTCGTAGGGTGCCGATGCTTCGGCGCTCGCGCGCAATGTGGGTTTCGCCGCGCCTTTGGCGCCCCCGTGTTGTCTTCTGGGTGGGAGCAATCGCAATTGGTCTGATTAGTGTTCTTTTTGCCAAGATGGCCGATCAGGCGCAATTCCTGTCCCGGCAATTCTTCTCTGACAATGGAAGATCTTGGCTGCCTTTGTTCGTCACTCCAGCGGGTTTTGTTTTTTGTGCCTATGTCGCTGGCAAGTTTTTCCCTGGGTCGCAGGGGAGCGGCATTCCACAGGCCATCGCGGCTCGACATCTGCGCGACGGGCAAGAACGAGCTCGGCTTTTGTCTTTGCGCCTGGTTGTTGGCAAGGTCGCTCTGACTATTGCCGGACTCTTCGTCGGAGCCTCAATCGGCCGCGAAGGCCCAACGGTTCAGGTCGGCGCATCAATAATGCTGCAAGTTGCACGCTGGGGCGGGATGGCACAGGCACGCGGCCTTATTCTCGCAGGCTCAGCTGCCGGTATCGCTGCAGCCTTCAACACACCGTTGGCAGGGATCGTTTTTGCCATCGAGGAAATGGGGCGCAGCTATCAGGCACGGACCAACGGCGTCGTATTGGCCGCTGTTATCCTTGCCGGCTTGGCTTCGCTTGGTGTCCTCGGCAACTACACCTACTTTGGCATAACCCACGCCACAGTCGCCTTTCCAGGAGATTGGCCGCTGATTGTTGCTTGCGGGATTGTCGGTGGAGGGCTTGGCGCATGCTTTAGCCTTGCCGCACTAAGGATTTCCCGGCGATTGCGCCGATGGCTAGCTCCCCACCCACTAGGCCGCTCGCTCATCCTTTCAGGGGCTTGTGGTCTATGTGTCGCATTGATTGGAATTTCATCAGACGGGCTGACCTTCGGTACCGGATATGATCAGGCCCGTAGCGCAGTCGAAGGTGTGCCGCTTCCGACATTTTATTTCGCGGAAAAGCTACTCGCTGGCTTGTTTTCGATGTTGTCAGGAATTCCCGGTGGCATATTTGCCCCGTCTCTGTCGGTTGGCGCTGGACTGGGCAGCAGTCTCGGGGTGCTCTTGGGTGCCAATGTGGGACTTGCAGCATTGCTTGGAATGGCTGGTTATTTCGCCGGCGTGGTGCAGGCGCCTATGACCGCATTTGTTATCATTCTTGAAATGACAGGCAACCACGACAATGTCATTCCGCTGATGTTGACCTCGATGCTCGGTTACGGGACAGCCCGACTGGTATCTCGCGAGCCCCTCTATCATGCCATGTCACGGATATTCGTGGCAGACGCCCTACGTCGCAGGCGCGCGGAAACGCCAATGCGCCATGTAGCATAGCTACTGGTTTAGTTGCAGAGCCGCTTGGGCGTTTATCATCGCAACGTCGGGCGGGCATCACATGCCTGAGCGGAATCCCCCCGAAAAATGAAAAGACGCGCGACTTCAGCGGCGAATTCATTCTAGACCACCTTGGCAACACGACTGCGGCGTCCACTAGCCGACGCTTGCGATGTTACCCGTCTGACCCATGCCGGGCAGATCAGATGTTACCGCTATTTCCCATGTCGCATTTCGAAAGTCCGGAAATCAGGGCTTTCGCCAATTGGCACGCGCCTTGCTGTCCATGAAGTGGCCGCCGGCATTTGGCGGTGTCATTGGGAGGAGTACCTATGTTGAAGACCATTGCCGCGGCGATGCTGGTTTCGGCCGCCGCCATTTCGACCGCCTACGCCCAGGATGGCGGCAAGGTGACCGTCGTCACCTCCTTTTCCAAGGATGTGACCGACCCGTTCAAGGCCAGCTTCGAGGCGGCCAATCCGGGCTTCACGCTCGACGTCCAGAACAAGAGCACAAGCTCGGGCGTGAAGTATCTCGATGAAATCAAGGCCAACAACCAGGTCGACCTGTTCTGGGCATCGGCGCCCGACGCCTTCGACAGCCTCAAGGGCAAAAGCCTGCTGGCCAAGTTCGCGCCATCGGTGACCGGGTTGCCGGAAAAAGTCGGCTCCTATCCTGTGAACGATCCGGACGGCTTCTACTTCGGCTTCGCCGCGTCCGGTTACGGCATCATGTGGAACGACCGCTATCTCGAGGCCAACAACCTGCCCAAGCCGGCTGAGTGGAGCGACCTGACCAAGCCTGAATTCCACGACCACGTCGCCATCGCAGCACCCTCGCGTTCGGGCACGACGCACCTGACCATCGAGACCGTGCTGCAGGGCGAAGGCTGGGACAAGGGCTGGGGCACGCTGAAGGGCATCGGCGGCAACCTGCAGCAGGTGACCGAGCGCTCCTTCGGCGTTCCGGATGCAGTCAACTCTGGCCAGGCCGGCATCGGCATCGTCATCGACTTCTTTGCCTTCTCGGCGCAGGCCGGTGGCTTCCCGGTCAGCTTCGTCTACCCGTCGGTGACGACGGTGGTGCCGGCGAACATCGGCATCGTCGCCAACGCCCCGAACCAGAAGGGCGCCGAAACCTTCGTCAACTACCTGCTCTCGGAGAAGGGTCAGTCAGTCCTGCTCGAGCCGTCGATCCGCCGCTTGCCGATCAACCCCGCGCTCTATGCGAACGCGCCTGAAGGCTTCCCGAATCCGTTCAAGGATCCGCGCTTCCAGTCGATGATCACCTTCGATGCCGATGTGTCGAAAAAGCGCACGGATGTCGTCGACACGCTGTTCGACCAGTTGATCTCGTTCCAGCTCGATCCGCTGAAGGGCGCGACCAAGGCGATCTACGCCGCCGAAAAGGCGCTTGCCGCCAAGGACGTGGCGGAAGCGCGCACGCTGGTCGACGAAGCGCGTGCCCTGATCTCGGCAATGCCCGTCACGGCCGACGAGGCCGCCAGCCCGCAGATCCGCGACGCCTTCACCGGTGGCGAGCAGAAGACCGCGCGCCAGGCCGAGCTCGAGCAGCAGTGGGCGGCATTTGCGACCAAGAACTACGCCGAGGCCCAGGCCAAGGCGGAGAAGGCACTGTCCCTCGTCGACTGAGACGTCAGGGCAACAGCGGCCGCCTGCCTGGCGCGGGCGGCCAACCTCTTCACATCCTTGATAGCAGGCGATCCTGGCGCATCGATGCGGCCGGGCCAGCCGATATCATTTCGGAGTCTGCCTCATGGCTTTTGTTACTTCGTTCCCGCCGCGGCGGGTTACCGCCAAGCCCGGCCAGATCGCCGCGGTGGCGTTGATCGGCCTGTTCCTGGCGATCTTCCTGATCATTCCCGCGGGAACCGTGATCTACACGGCCTTCACCGAGAAGGGCACCGGCGCCCTGACCTTCGTCAACTTTCTGGATTTCTTCGCCACCGACCTGTTCCGCCGTTCGTTCTTCAACTCGGTCTATGTCGCCGGCATGTCGGTCGTGTGGGCGACGCTGATTGCGCTGCCGCTCGCCGTGTTGACGACGCGCTTCGATTTTCGCGGTTCGATGGTCATCCAGACATTGGGCTTCGTGCCGCTGATCATGCCGCCCTTCGTCGGCGCGGTGGCGATGCAACTGCTGTTCGGCCGCAACGGCACCGTCAACCTGCTGCTCAATGACTGGTTCGGCGTCCGCATCCCCTTCATGGAAGGGTTGAACGGCGTCATCTTCGTTCAGTCGCTGCACTATTTTCCGTTCATCCTGATCAATCTCTCGACCAGCCTGCGCAACATCGACCGGTCGATGGAAGAGGCAGCCCAGAACCTCGGCTCGTCCGGCTTCCGCCTGTTCCGCCGCATCGTGTTTCCACTGTCGATGCCGGGCTATCTGGCCGGCGCTTCTCTGGTGTTCGTCAAGGTTTTCGACGACCTCGCCACGCCGCTGCTGCTCAACGTCAAGGACATGCTGGCGCCGCAGGCCTATCTGCGCGTCACCTCAGTCGGTCTGACCGATCCCATGGGCTACGTCATCTCGGTGATCCTGATCATCGTTTCGATCTTCGCCATGTGGCTGTCGGCCGTTGCGATGCGCGGCAAGGATTATTCGACCGTGCAGCGCGGCGGCGGCGGCCTGATGCGCCGGAGCCTGAGCCGTGGCGAGAGCATCGTCGCCTATGGCGTCGTCGGCTTCATCCTGCTGCTCGTCCTGTCGCCGCATATCGGCCTGCTGCTGCTGTCTTTTGCGACCGTCTGGTCCTACAGCCCGCTGCCTGACGATTTCACCATGGTTCACTACGCCAGGGTGTTCGACGAAAGCTCTGTCTACATCAAGAACACGCTGATCTATGCCTCGCTTGCCGGGCTGATCGACGTCGTCATCGGTGGCGCCATCGCCTATCTCGTGCTGCGCACCAAGGTCGTCGGCCGCCGCTGGCTCGACTGGGCGGCAACCTCAGCCCTGGCGATTCCCGGCGTCGTCCTCGGCATTGGTTATCTCCGCACCTTTTATGGCGTGACGTTGCCTGATGGCACGCCACTGGCGACGTTGTGGGTGATGGTCGTTCTGGCGCTGGCGATCCGCCGCCTGCCATATGCCTTGCGCGCCTGCTACGCCGCCTTGCAGCAGGTGTCGGAATCGCTCGAGGAGGCTGCCGAAAATCTCGGTGCCACAAAGCAGCGTACGATCCGCCGGATCGTGCTGCCGCTGATGACCGGCGGTTTGCTCGCCGGCTTCGTCACCAGCTTCTCGACAGCGGCGGTTGAGCTCTCGGCGACGCTGATGCTGATCCAGAGCAACTCGGACGCACCGATCGCCTACGGCATCTACGTCTTCATGCAGTCGCCGGCAGGGCGTGGGCCCGGTGCCGCGCTCGGGGTCATCGCCGTCATCATGGTGGCGCTCTGCACCTTGCTTTCGCACTACGTCATCGAACGCCGGCAAAAGGCCATCGGATCGGCCAAATAGGAACTTGGGGAGAGAACAATGAACATGAACGCTAGCACCACCGGCCTTGCGCCAAGCCCCGCCAAGGCGATCAGCATTCGCGACGTCAACCTGTTCTACGGCGACCTGCAGGTGCTGAAGGACATCAATCTTGAAATCCAGCCGGGCGAATTCTTTGCCTTTCTCGGACCTTCGGGCTGCGGCAAGACCACCTTGCTCAGGCTGATCGCCGGCTTCAACACCGCCCGCCAGGGCAGCGTGGTCGTCGGCGGCGTCGACGTACTCGACATGCCGCCCTGGAAACGTGACATCGGCATGGTGTTCCAGTCCTATGCGTTGTGGCCGCACATGACGGTGGCCCGCAACGTCGCCTTCGGACTGGAAGAGCGCCGGTTGCCGCGGGCCGAGGTCGAGCGCCGTGTCGATGCCGCGCTCAACCTGGTTGGGCTCAAGCATCTGGCCGGGCGGCGTCCCGCCCAGCTGTCGGGCGGACAGCAGCAGCGCGTCGCGCTCGCCCGCACCATCGCCATCGAGCCCAAGGTGCTGCTGCTCGACGAGCCGTTGTCGAACCTCGACGCCAAGATGCGTGTCGAGGTGCGGCGCGAACTGCGTGAATTGCAGCAGCGGCTGCAGCTGACGACCATCTTCGTTACCCACGACCAGGAAGAGGCCAACACCGTCTGCGACCGCATCGCCGTGTTCAACGAAGGCCGAATCCAGCAGGTCGGCACGCCGATGGGGCTGTATGAGAAGCCGGCGAACCTGTTCGTCACCAACTTCCTCGGCACGGCGAACATCCTTGACGGCCATGTCGTCGGAAGCGGTGCGGATCGCCTGTTCGAAGTGCCGGGTGCGGGCAGTATTCCTATCCCGGCAGGGACCACCGTGCCACGCGGCGCCAAGCTCGTCTTCCGGCCGCAATACGCAACCATCGGCACCGTTGCATCAGACGCCGTGGCGCTGGCAGGAACCATCACACATCGAGAGTTTCTCGGCGCAACCGTGCGCTACGGCGTGCAGGTTGGCACCGCATCGGTGTTGGTGGACGTGCCCTTCCATTCCGGTGACGCATTGCTCGAAACGGGCGCCCGGACGTCGGTCGGGCTGCAGCCCTCGTCGGCGCAATGGCTCGCCGAATGACATCATGGCCGCCGGCATCGCTCGGCGGCCCATCCCTCCCATTTTCAGCACGCAGAAATTCATGCCTTTTCATTTTCCCGATATGCTCGTCATCCGCCACGGTGAAACCCAGTGGAATGTCGCCGGCCGCCTGCAGGGTCACAAGGACACGCCGCTGACAGCCAATGGCGTGCGGCGGACACTTGAGGTGGGCACACATCTCGCGGTGCGGGTCGCCGCTTGCAAGGACGCCAGATTCTGGGTCAGCCCGCTCGGCCGCGCCCGCCAGACGGCGTCGATACTCGCCGATGTCTGGGGTGTCTCCTTCGACTGCTTCGTCGACCAGACGTCGCTTGTCGAGCGTGCTTTCGGCGTCTGGGAGGGACGCTCAGCCGAAGAAATCGAACAGGCGTTTCCCGAGCAGTTCGAGGCCGACCGCGCCGATCCCTGGGGGTATGCGATGCCTGGTGGCGAGAGCCATGTCGAACTGATGGCACGCATGCGGTCCTGGCTCGTCGGTCTCGACCGCTCGACGCCGCATGTCGTGGTCGCCCACAGTGTCAGCCTGCGGGCGCTGCGCGGGGTCTACACAGGCGCGGCGCCTGAGGACATTCTTGCCTATTGCGAGCCACAAACTGCGGCCTTCTGGCTCTCGGGCGGCCAGGAGACGATGATCGACGCGCTGGCTTGATCGGATTTAGCGTAGCCGGGCGAGGTCCGCGGCGCGGTTCTCGATGATCGCTTCCATGGAAAAGAAACCGGTCACCGTCGCCAGGTCGAAGTTGGTGATCAGTTTCTGGTAGAAGCCGTCGTAGCCCGACATGCCCCTGGTCACCACCTTGATCAGATAGTCCCAGTCGCCGCCGATGCGGTAGAAGTCGGTCACCTCGGGCATGCGTTCGACATGCTTGCGGAAATTGTCCGCCCATTCCTTGGAGTGGTGGCGGGTGCGGATCATGACGAACACGGTCAGGTCGTAGCCGAGTGCCGCAAGGTCGATGTCGGCATGGGTGCCGCGGATCAAGCCTGATGCGTTGAGCCGTTGGAGGCGGCGCCAGCAGGCGTTTTGCGACAGCCCGACACGCTCGGCCAGGTCGCGCTGCGAGATCGCACCGTCCTTTTGCAGGCACGCCAGAATCTTGTTGTCGATTTCGTCGATTTTTTCCATGATTCAGATCATATGACCCAAGTTGGCGCCAAAGTCGTGCGAAAACGATGAGGTTTCATCTCCCACATCCGATTAGAATCGCCTTGAGTTGGTTGCGGGAGAGATTCGATGAAGACCGAGCGCTGCGAAAATCCTGGCGGCACCGGCTTGCTGGACAAGTTCAAGGAGTGCCTTGCCGTACGTGACGTCGTCGCGGAGCTGCGCAGCGGCCTTGTCGGCAAGGACGCGAAGATCGACGGTCCGTTCGGTCTCAAGCCCATGGTCTATGCCGACTATGTCGCATCAGGTCGGGCGCTGATGCAGATCGAGCGCTTCGTGCTCGAGGAAGTCTTGCCCTATTATGCCAACAGCCACACCGAGGCTTCCTACTGCGGCGGCATGATGACCCGCCTGCGCCGCGAGGCGCGCGCGGCGATCGCCGCGTGCTGCGGCGCGAGCGACAGGCATGCGGTCATCTTCGCCGGATCGGGCGCGACGGCCGGCATCAATCGGCTGGTCAAGCTTCTGGGTGTTACCGATGCGGTTGCAGCCGGCAAGCAGGTCCGTGTCATCATCGGCCCCTACGAGCACCATTCCAACATCCTGCCCTGGCGCGAAAGCGGGGCGGAGGTGATCGAGATCGCCGAATGCGCTGCCGGTGGACCTGATCTCGTCGCACTGGACGAAGTGCTGCAATGGGAGGCTGACCTCACCGTCTGCGCGTTTTCGGCTGCCTCCAACGTCACCGGCATCATTACCGATGTCGCTGCCATCACCAGGCAGGCGAAGGCGGCTGGCGCCAAGATCGTCTGGGACTACGCCGGTGCGGGACCCTACATGCCGATCGCCATGTCGCCCGTATCAGGCGCTGAAATCGATGCCGTGGTCATCTCGCCGCATAAGTTCCTTGGCGGTCCGGGCGCTTCGGGCGTGCTGATCGTCCGCCGCGATGCGGTTACGACTGACAAGCCGTCATGGCCCGGCGGCGGCACCGTCAAGTTCGTCTCGCCCTCGGGCCACGACTACAGCACCAGCCTGGAAGCGCGGGAAGAGGCGGGCACGCCCAATGTGGTCGGCGACATCCGCGCGGCCCTAGCCTTCCTGGTCAAGGAAGCGCTCGGCGCGGACGCGATGCGGGCTCGCAATGCCGAACTGACCAGCCGCGCCATGTCGGCCTGGAACGGCGCCGGCAACATCGAGCTGCTCGGTGCGCTGGAGCCTCAAAGGCTGCCGATCTTTTCGTTCCGGGTCAGGGACGGCAAGGGCGGCTATGTTCACCAGCAACTGGTGACCCGCATGCTCAGCGATCGTTTCGGCATCCAGGCGCGTGGCGGCTGCGCCTGTGCCGGGCCTTATGTCCATCGCCTGCTGTCGATCGGCGAGACGGAATCTGAGCGCATGCGCCAAGCGATCCTGGCCGGCGACGAGATCAGCAAGCCGGGTTTTGTCAGGCTCAATTTCAGCGTGCTGTTGCCGGAAGAGAAAGTGCAGTTCATCCTCGATGCGGTGCTGAAGCTGGCTTCGGACGCGGTGCAGTATCAGGAGCGCTACGATTTCGATGCCAGCCGTGCGATTTTCTATCCGCGCGCTGCCGAAATGGCCGAGGCTTGAGCGATGGCAAGACCAGACGTCGCCGCCTTTTTCGACCCACGCACCTGGTCGGTGCAGTATGTCGTCTCCGACCCGCGAACCCGAAAATGCGCCATCATCGATCCGGTCCTCGATTTCGACGAGAAATCGGGCGCAACCGCAACCGCCAACGCCGACAAGCTGCTGGACCATGTTCGCGAACAGGATCTGGAGATCCAGTGGATCCTCGACACCCATCCGCATGCCGACCACTTCTCGGCGGCGTCCTATCTGAAGGCAAAGACCGGTGCGCCGACGGCGATCGGGGCGCGCATCGTCGACGTGCAGAAACTCTGGGCCGGTATCTACAACTGGCCTGAGCTCCGCACCGACGGTTCGCAATGGGACCACCTGTTCGACAAGGGCGACACCTTCGAGATCGGCGACATCAGGACGGGTGTGATGTTCTCGCCCGGTCACACGCTGGCATCCGTCACCTATGTCGTCGGCGATTCAGCTTTCGTCCACGACACCGTCTTCATGCCGGACAGCGGCACCGCACGTACGGATTTCCCCGGCGGCAGCGCCAATGCGTTATGGTCGACGATCCAGGACATCATGGCGCTGCCTGATGACACCCGCATTTTCGTCGGGCACGACTACCAGCCTGGCGGGCGCACCCCGTTGTGGGAAAGCACCGTTGCCGCCCAGAAAAGTCAGAACATTCACCTGACGCGTTATGAGCGGGAAGAGGATTTCGTGGCGTTCCGCAATGGGCGCGACGCCACGTTGCCGATGCCGAAGCTGATCCTGCATGCACTGCAGATCAACATCAATGGTGGCCGGCTCCCCGAACCCGAAGCTAATGGCCAGCGCTATCTCAAGTTCCCGCTCAACGCGCTTGACGGAGCTGCCTGGGATTGATTTCCCCCGCTTCCGGGAACAGGACGCTCGCGGATTTGGCGAAGGTCACTTCTTCCTGTTGGCGCGGCGTTCGAGATAGGCGGTCGTCTGCAACGCGGCGAGGATGACGATTGCGCCGATGACGATGCGCTGGTCGGGCACTTCGGCGAAGAAGACATAGCCGGCGGCAGTCGTGACGACGATCGAGAGATAGCCGATCGGCGCGAGCAAGCTGGCATCGGCAAGGCGATAGGCGCGCAGGAAGCAGTATTGACCGGCCTGCGCCAGAAGCCCGATGCCGAGCAGGGGCACCCAGTCGAAGGTCTTGACAGGCTGCCAGACGAAGATGGCCGGAACAGCGGTGATGACCGCAAGGCCGACAGTGTAGAATACCATCATCACGGTCGTGTTTTCATCGCGCAGCATGCGTGTCTGGATGATGGCGAGCGAGCCGAAGACGATCGTAGCAAACACTGCAAGCAAGCCGAGATTCCACTCGACGCCGCCCGGCGCCAGCATGACGAGCACGCCGGCGAAGGCGAAGGCAGTACCCACCCAGCGCAACCGCGAAACGGTCTCGCCGAGGAAGGCGACCGCCATGGCCATGGTGACGAGCGGCCTGGAAAAGCTCAGCGCGTTGACCACCGCCAGCGGCAGCAGCGTGTAGGCCATGAACTGGCTGGTCAGCGCGATGGCGTTGCAGCTGATGCGCGAGACGTTCTGCCAGGGATGCCTGGTGTGACGGATGTGGTGACGATGGCGCCAGATCAGCGGCAGGATGAACAGCAAGCCGATCATCGCCCGGATGAAGACGAGCTGGAACGCCGGATAGACGAGCCCTTGCGCCTTGACGAGCGCCGTCATGCCGCCGGAGACCAGCAGCATGTCTGCGAGCACCCAGACGATGCCTTCGCGGTTGGCCTTGTGACGCTCGTCCCCCGCCTCGGGCGTCACCGTGCCGTCAGGCTGGCTGGACAAGATTTGCCATCAGGCGGAATGCTCCCGGCACCAGCTTGTCCATCTGGTGATGCAGCACGAGGCTGGTGTGGGTATGGCGGCCCTTGCCGATCTCGGCAGAGACCAGAGCGCCCATCAGCGGCTGTTCGTTGGCGTCGTGCATCGCCAGCAGCGGTTGGTAGGCCTCGTCCCAGCGCGCGGCGAAGTAGAGCCCACGCTCCTTGTTCCAGCCGGACCAGTCCTGCGGGCCGATGATGTTCGGCCCCTTGAGCAGGACGTGGTCCGGCACCAGCACCGTAACCTCGGCGGTCGGATCCGTTACGCGCCAGCGTAAAGACGGCGAGCCGATCTCGAGTTTCCTCGGCGGCGTCGCTAGTGGATCCCAACCGTCGGTCGGGCGGTGGTAAAGGGTGACAAGGTGGCCGCCATTTTCGACGAAGCGGTGCAGCTTCTCGGTGCTTGCTGCCAGATCCTTGCGAATGCCGAAGGCAAAGATGCCGACGACGATTGATGTGTAGCGGCTGAGGTCTCCGGCCAATGCCTTGGCGTCGAGCTCGGTGACGTCGAGCCCCATGCGCGTGAGCCAAAGCCCGACGCGGTCGGCGCCTGCGCCGACATAGCCGACGACAGCACCCTGCGGCAGCTTGAGGTCGAGCGTGAGCACGCGCAGCGCTTCCGGCTGGCGATGGGTGACGCGGCCGATATGCGAATAGGCAATCGGGGTCAGCCGCAATGCCGGCCTGCCGCCGACCAGCGGCGTGATGGTGGTTAGCCCGGCAACACGTGTCTCGGGAGCGCGGATGACCTGGCCACCTTCCGCCTGGGCCAGCGACCAGCCGTCTTCCATGTTGAGCGAGACGGGCGCATCCTTGCCTGCGACCACTGACTTGACCGGCCATTCGCGTCTGGTGCCGTCGAGCGGTACGATCAGCGCTTCGGGCTCCATCACGACCGAGCTTGCCGGCAGCACGGCAAATGGCTCCTCGAGGTCATAGGTGGCGCGGGCGGTATGATCGCCGAACTTTGCCGAGATGACGACATGGGCGTCACCATTGCCGCCGAGAGCCGACCATGATGGCGGATAGAGCTTTGTGTAAGCGGCGTCGACGGTGGCAACGATCTTCAGGCTGCGTCGGCGTCCGGTGATGGTCTCCGCCTTGGCCGTGACGCCATTGGGCAGCACAGCTTCGACCTCGACAGAACGACTGTCGCCGGCGGAGGCCAGATCGACAGTGAGTTCAGCCGTTTCATCAGGCGCCACTGTCGATGGCGACAGCGTCGCGCGGTCGAAGAGGCCGGCGGCCTCGATCAAGGCGGCGTCGATCTCGCGTGCCTTGCGGTCGAGGCGGTGGCGATGGCGTTCGAGGAAATCGGGCGAGGCGTTATTGCGGGCAGCGGCAAGCTGGGTAGCCGCTTCGGTGAGGGCTGCAATGATCGCATCGGCGTGTGGGAATGCCGCGATTGCCTTGTCGACGGCCAAACCGGCGGCCTTCAGTGCCTGCGCGGCTTCATAGGAGAGGTCTCGCGATGCGGCGAGATCGGCGAGCGTTGCCGGCAGCGCGTCGAGCACCGACGTCTCGGCCTTTGTGCCGTTGGCGGCAAGCAGTAAATGCAGCGGCCAGCGCGTCTCGGCGACATCAGGCCAATGACCCATGCCCTGCGAGGCGTGGTAGTAGCGCGACCATTCTCCGATGCGGTCATATTCCGCGCCCGTCGCCGGTTCGCGCCCGGGCGCGTTGACGACAACCGTCGCATCGGGAGGTGGCACTTCGTCGTCATAGGTGTCGCCACCGCCCGACCATGCCGGCAGATAATACTTCGCCACCTGCCAGGGGCTCATGCCTTCCTTGAAAAGTTCGGGGAACGCCTGCGGGTCGGCGGCAAGCCCGATTGCCTTTTCGGCTGCGCGGGTCATGGCGCGGTGGTGGCCATGCTGGCCGGGGACATCGAGAAAGGTCGGAATGACGATGTCGGGCCGTTCGCTGCGATAGGCACGCACCAGGCGTTCGACAGTGCGCATCTCGCCCCAGCGGGTGAAGGTCTGGTCGCCATCCTTGGAGAAGCCGAAATCATGCACTTCGTCATCTGGGCCATGGCCGAGCCAGACGACGTCGGCATCGAGCGCGCGCGCCGCTTCTTCCATCTCGCGGGTGCGCATCATGCCGAGCACGCCAAGGCGCTCCGGCCCGAGCGAGTTCTGACCGCCTTCGCCACGCGTCGAGCAGGCGACGATGACGCGCATGCCGAGGCCGAGGCGGAAATACGCAAGCAGGCCGCTCTGCTCGTCATCGGGATGAGCGCCGGTGTTCATCATGGTGACGGTAGAGCTGAGACGGCTGAGGGCACGGTGAAGCCTGAGCAGCGACGGGCTGGCCTTTTGTCTTTCGATACGTTCGCGGGCGCTCGGCATTCAGGTCCTCCGGTATTCCAGTCTGCTATTCGGTGGTCGTTGTGGCGGCGGTTTCGAGCTTGGGCGTGACCACCTCGAACAGCGGCAGCGCGGCGGCACCGAGTGCCGCCGTGTATTGCCCGGTCTGGCCGCGCATGACGCGGGGCAGGGCGCGGGTCCGTCGGCTGGCGACGGAAATGGGCAACGGTCCCATCCGCTCGATCAGCTCGTCGATGATCGCGTCCGGCAACACGCCGCCAAGGATCACCGTTTCGGGGTCGAGGATGTTTTCGATCATCGCGATCATCGGCGCGAGATAGGTCGCGGTCTCCTCCATCCACGCCAGCAGCACCGGATGGCGCTTGGCATGGAGTTCGGAGAAGTCGGCGAAGTCGCAGTCGGGGATGCCTGCCTCGCACAGCTTTTCGCGCAGCGCATGGACCGAGGCGTAGCGCTCGAGGCAGCCGTGCTGGCCGCATGGGCAAGCCCTGCCTCTGGGAACGACGACGACGTGGCCGATTTCGCCGGCATTGCCGAAGGCGCCACGGAACGGAGTGCCGTCCTGGATCATGCCAAGGCCAAGGCCGGCGCCGAAATAGACCATGCAGAAGCTGGAGATGGTGTGGCCAGCACCGAAGAAGCGTTCGCCGACGGCCGCGGCGTTGGCGTCGTTTTCCACCGTCACCGGCTCCCCGCAGGCTTCGCTGAGCAGGCTTGCCGCATCGATGTTTGCCCAGCCCGGCAGCGTCGTCGGGCCGACCGAGGTCATGCCTTCGATCTCGAACGGGCCGGGCATCACCACGCCGATGCCGAGCAGCCGCGACTTGAACGTCGACCTGACCGCATCGAGCTCGGCGCGCAGATGCGCGATGACCTGGCTCGGGCTGGTGTCGCTGACCGGCATGATTCGCCTGGAACGCGGCTGGCCCGACAGGTCGAGCACTGTCGACACCATGTGGTCGGAGGCCATCTCGATGCCCATGGTCATGGCGCCGTCGGGGTTGACGGCGAACTGGATCGGCGGCTGGCCACGGCCCGAACGCAGGCGCCCGGTCTCCATCAACAGGTTTTCGCTGACCAGCTCGTCGACGATGTTGGCGATGGCTTGCGCTGTCAGGTGCGTCAGCCGGGCAATATGCATGCGCCCCAGGGCGCCGTTCCGGCGCACGACGTCGAGCACCACGCGACGGTTATGGTCGCGGCTGCGCTCGGGGTTGTTGCCCAATGTGACCTGATGCGTGCTGCCCGGCTGAAATGCCATTTCGCCCATCCTGACCTCGGTTGCAAAATTGATAACGCGGAAGCGACGTTAGCTGCAATAGATTAATTCAAGTAGATTATCTTATTGACAAACGGCTGATGAAAGGGAACCGTAGAGGGAGTGTGCGGGGAGGATCCGCAGCTCCTTGGTGTCAGTTTTGTCGGGCGTGTTCCGCCCGCGTTCGATGGCCCATGAATTTAAGCGAGTGGCCCGTTTCTCGACTGCGAGAAAAATCGGGCCAAGGGGATAATGGTCGCCCGTGGTTCGGGATATCCGATGGGCGCATTTGGAGGCTAATATGCGTAGAGCAACCTTGTTTGCCGGTCTGATTGCTGGTTTCAGCACACTGGCTATGAACGCGGCGCAGGCCGTCGAGATCGAATATTGGCAGTATGTCTTCGACTCGCGCGTCAAGGCGATGGACCAGCTGATCGAGAACTTCGAGAAGGCCAATCCTGACATCACCGTCAAGCAGACGACCTTCCCCTATGCCGACTACCAGACGCGCGTCATCGCTGCGAAGATGGGCGGCCAGGGCCCCGACGTGATGCAGCTGTTCTACGGCTGGCTCGACAAGTTCGTTGCCGGCGGCCTGCTGCAGCCGCTGCCGACCGATGCGTTCCCGCACGACAAGATCGAAAGCGAATTTTTCCCGATCGTCAGCGCCATGAAGCGCGGCGAGGATTATTACGGCCTGCCGACCGCCGTGCGTTCGCTGGCGCTGTTCTACAACAAGAAGCTGTTCACCGAAGCCGGCCTCGACCCGGCGAACCCGCCCAAGACGCTCGACGAGTTCGTTGCCGCCGCCGAGAAGGCGACCAAGCGTGACGCCGCCGGCAATCTGATCGTCGCCGGCTCGACCCTCGACATGGCCGGCCAGGATCACCAGTGGTGGCGAGAAGTGCTGGTGCGCCAGTTCGGCGGCCAGCCCTACACCGACGGAGACCGCAAGGTGGCCTACAACACCGAAGCGGGTGAAAAGGCGCTGAAGTTCTACACCGACCTGCAGACCGAGAAGAAGATCGGCCAGGCCGGCTTCATGGACGAAGGCCAGGCGGCCTTCCGTGCCGGCATGGCGGCGATGACCATCGACGGCACCTTCCGTCTCGGCGCCTTCAAGTCGATCGAAGGCTTCGAGTGGGGCGTGACCGAACTGCCGGCAAATGCCGACGGCACCCGTTCCAACTATGCCAGCTACTTCGCCAACGGCATCTCGGCGACGACCAGCGGCGAGAAGCTCGAAGCCTCGAAGAAGTTCCTGGCCTACATCTCCTCGCCCGAGGCGATGGACGTCTGGCTGAAGACGGTCGGCGAGCTGCCGGCACGCCGTTCGGCTGCCATGACCGAAGCCAATCTAGCCGATCCGGTCTACGGCCCGTTCCTCAAGGGTCTCGAATACGCCCGCACCACCATGTTCGTTGATGAGGCAGCCCAGCGCCAGACCACCATCGACATGGCCAACCGCGTGCTGCTCGAAGGCCAGTCGGTGAAGGATTCGCTCGCACAGGCCGCAGCGGCCGAGCAGGCGATCATCGACGCAGCAGCCCCGAAGTAAGGCGAAGGCTTGATGTCTGTGACAGCGGATCAACAGGGGGCGGCGCTGAGCCGCCCCGGCGCGACCTTCTGGGAACGCCGTTCCATGCGGACGAAGCGGCTGGTGTGGGTGTGGAGTTTCCTCGCTCTGCCGATCCTGTTCTATTCGGTGATCCGCTTCTACCCGACCATCGAAGCCTTCTGGCTTTCGCTGACCAACTGGGACCTTTTGAAGCCGCCGCAGTTCATCGGCCTGGCCAACTACGAGAAGCTGTTCGCAGACCCGCAGTTCTGGAAGGTGTTCAAGAACACCTTTGCCTATCTGCTCGTCGGCACGCCGATCAGCCTGTTGCTGTCATTCGTCATTGCCTACCATCTCGATCGCGTGCGTTTCATGCACGGGTTGATCCGCGGTCTCTATTTCCTGCCCTATTTGACCACGGCTGCCGCGATGGCCTGGGTGTGGCGCTGGTTCTACCAGCCGGCACCGATCGGCGTGATCAACAATGCGCTCGGCACGCTCGGCATCCCCCAGCAGCCGTTCATCCGCTCGGTCGACCAGGCCTTGCCGTCGATCATGCTGACGGCGATCTGGGCCGGCCTCGGCTTCCAGATCATCATCTTCATGGCCGGCCTGCGGTCGATCCCCAACACCTTCTACGAGGCGGCGCGGATCGACGGCCTCGGCGAATGGGCAATCCTGCGCAAGATCACGCTGCCGCTGCTCAAGCCGACAACCGTGTTTCTCGTCGTGTTCTCGTCGATCGGCTTCCTGCGCATTTTCGACCAGGTCTACAACATGACCACCAACGACCCGGGCGGCCCGCTCGGCTCGACCAAGCCGCTGGTGCTGATGATCTACCAGACGGCGTTTTCGTCCTACGCGATGGGATATGCGGCGGCCCAGACGGTGGTGCTGTTCACCATCCTGCTGTTCGTATCGCTGTTGCAGCTCTGGATCCTGAGGGAAAAGAAATGAGTGCCGTCACCCAAACGCCGGCGCTGTCCCACGCCAACGTCAAGCCCGGCCGCATCCTCGCCTGGACGCTATTGTTCATCGGCGGCCTGATCATGGTGACGCCGCTGGCCTTCATGTTCTCGACGTCATTCAAGACGGCCGGTCAGGTCTATGACCTCAGGCTCATTCCGGCAGCGCCAACCTTCGCCAACTACGTCGCGATCCTGGCCGACGGGCGCTTCATGCGCTGGTTCTTCAACTCGATGTTCGTTGCCGTCATGGTGACGCTGTCGAACGTCTTCTTCGACAGCCTGGTCGGCTACACGCTGGCCAAGTTCGAGTTCCGCGGCCGCTACTTCATCTTCCTGGCCATCCTGTCGACGCTGATGATCCCGACCGAGATGCTCGTCATCCCGTGGTACCTGATGTCGGCCAATCTCGGCTGGCTGGACAGCTATTGGGGCATCATGTTTCCCGGCATGATGACGGCCTTCGGCACCTTCCTGATGAAGCAGTTCTTCGAAGGCGTGCCCAACGATTTCCTCGAAGCAGCCCGCGTCGATGGCCTGAACGAGTTCCAGATCTTCTGGAAAGTGGCGATGCCGCTGGTGACACCGGCTCTGTCCGCGCTCGCCATCTTCACCTTCCTCGGCAACTGGACGGCGTTCTTCTGGCCGCTGATCGTGACCACCAGCAAGGAGCTCTACACCTTGCCGGTCGGCCTATCGAGCTTCGCGGTCGAACAGTCCATCCAGTGGGAAATGATCATGACGGGTGCTGCGATCGCCACCCTGCCGACGCTGATCGTTTTCCTCGTGCTCCAGCGCTACATCGTCCGCGGCGTCATGCTCGCCGGGCTCAAGGGATAGAAAATGTCTGAACTGAACCCGAGGCTCTCCGACAAGAGCGTCTTCCCCGATCCCGTCTACAAGGAGACGGTGCTTCGGCCGCTTTTCGACGGCGCCAAGACACACCATGTCGACGGCTTCCGCGCCATCGACCGGGCGCATCTGGTAATGCTGACCGAGACCGGTATTCTTGATGCCAAGCAGGCGTCGGCGATCGCCGGCGCTCTCGAAGCCATCGACCGTGAAGTCGATCCTGAGAAGCTGGTCTATGCCGGCGAGGTCGAGGACTTCTTCTTCCTTATCGAAAAGGAACTGAAGGCCCGCCTCGGCGCTGATGTCGCCGGACGCCTGCACACCTCGCGCTCGCGCAACGACATCGATCACACGCTGTTCAAGCTAGGGCTCAAGCAGCGCATCGATGCGCTGATGGTCAAGGCGCGACATCTGCTGGCCGCGATGATCGACGCGGCCGAGCGTGAAAAGGCGACACTGATCGTTGCCTACACGCACGGCCAGCCGGCGCAGCCTTCGACATTCGGGCATTACCTGTCGGCTGCCATCGAGGTGCTGCTCCGTGACATCGAGCGCTTCGAAGAGGCGCGCAAGATCGTCGACCTGTCGCCGATGGGGGCCGCCGCCATCACCACGTCGGGTTTCCCGATCGACCGGCAGCGCGTCGCCGATCTGCTCGGCTTTGCCGCACCCTTGCGCAATTCCTACAGCTGCATCGCGGCATCCGACTACATCACCTCGACCTATTCGGCGATCGAGCTGATGTTCCTGCATCTCGGCCGCCTGATCCAGGACTTCCAGTTCTGGACCAGCTTCGAGGTCGGACAAGTCTACGTGCCGAACGCATTCGTGCAGATCTCCTCGATCATGCCGCAGAAGCGCAACCCGGTGCCGATCGAGCATATGCGGCTGCTCGCCAGCCAGACGATGGGCCGCGCCCGCACCGTACTCGGTGTCATCCACAACACGCCGTTCACCGACATGAACGACAGCGAAGGTGAAACGCAGTCGATGGGCTACGAGGCGTTTACCGCTGCCTCCCGCGTGCTCGACCTGCTCGCCGCCTTCGTCGGCGCGATCCGCATAGATCCGGAGCGTGTGGCTGAAAACATCCGCCGCTCGTGCATCACCATCACCGAACTTGCCGACTCGCTCGTCCGCATCGAGGGCCTGTCCTTCCGCGAGGCGCACGAGATCGCGGCGACGGTCGCCAAGGCAGTGGTCGCGGCTGGCGGCGGGCTTGCCAAGGATGGCTACGCGCCGTTCCTCGAAGCCTTCAGGCATTCGACCGGACGCGAACCGAGCTTCGGCCGTGACAAGTTCGAAGAGATCGTCTCGCCCGAACATTTCGTTGCCGTGCGCGACCGTTTCGGCGGCCCGGCACCGGCGGCGATGGCCGAGGCGATCGGCGTCTACAGGAAGAAGGCAGCGGCATTGGAAGCCGTCGCACAGGAACATGCCGGGCACGAGGCGAAAGCCGCAAAAGAACTCGGTGAGAAATTCAAGGCACTGGCGGGGGCGCTCTGATGGCGACGATCGAACTTGAAAAGCTGGTCAAGCGCTACGGCAAGGTGGACGTCGTCCAGGGTATCGACCTTGAAATCGCCGACGGCGAATTCGTGGTCTTCGTTGGGCCTTCGGGCTGCGGCAAGTCGACGACCTTGCGCATGATCGCCGGGCTCGAGGACATCTCCGGCGGCACGCTGAAGATCGGCGGCGAGGTGGTCAACGAGCGTGACCCCAAGCAGCGCAACATCGCCATGGTGTTCCAGAACTACGCCATCTACCCGCACCTGACCGTGCGCCAGAATATCGGCTTCGGTCTCTACACCTCGAAGCTGTCCAAGGCCGAGAAGGACCAGCGCATCGAAGAGGCGGGCAAGATCCTCGGCCTTGAGAAATATCTCGACCGCCGTCCGGCGGCTCTTTCGGGCGGTCAGCGCCAGCGCGTCGCCATCGGCCGCGCCATGGTGCGTAATCCTTCGGCCTTCCTGTTCGACGAGCCCTTGTCCAACCTCGACGCCCAGCTGCGCGCCCAGATGCGCATCGAGATCAAGCGCCTGCACCAGAAGCTCAAGACGACCACGGTCTATGTCACCCACGACCAGGTCGAGGCGATGACCATGGCCGACCGCATCGTCGTCATGAAGGACGGCCACATCCTGCAGGTGGGCACGCCGACCGATCTCTACGAAAACCCGGTCGATGTCTTCACCGCGCGCTTCATCGGCAGTCCGTCGATGAACCTGGTGCCGGGCCGCAAGAACGGCAAGGGCATCGAGCCCGCTGCCGGCGGCGACATCCTGATTGGTGTGCGCCCGCACGAACTGACTGCAGCCGTCGAGAAGTCGGACGGCGGTCTGGAGCTCACCGGAACGGTGACGGCGGTCGAGCCGCTCGGACCGGAGACGCTGGTGCATCTCGATGTCGACGGCAGTGCCGTGATTGCCACTGCGCCGAGCAAGTTCATCCCCGCGACGGGCAGCACGCTGACCTGCCGCGCGGCGCCGGGCAGCCTCTATCTCTTCGACGCCAAGACCGAGAAGAGCCTGGGCCGGCAATGACATCGGAAAATGCAAAGCGTCCGGCGGTGCTTAGCATCGGGCGGATTTACTGTGACCTGATTTTCACCGGCCTGGCTGCGCTGCCCGAGCCGGGGCGCGAGGTGTTTGCGCAGGACATGAAGATGGCTGCCGGCGGCGGCGCGTTCATTGCGGCCGCCCACATGGCCCATGCCGGGCGTCAAGTCGCTCTGGTGGCGCGCCTTGGCACGGACGCGCTGTCGACAGGGATCGAGGCTGAGCTCGGTGCCAGCAATGTCGACCTGCGCTTCGTCGAGCATTCGCCCGGTGCCGGGCCGCAGGTTACCGTCGCCTCGGTGATCGGCAACGACCGCGCCTTCCTGTCGCGGCGTGCTGGGACCGCGCTGCCGGCGACGCTTGACGCCGCACTCGACTGGAGCGACGCCGGCCATCTGCACATCGCCGAATATGCCACGCTGCACGAGATCCCCGATCTGGTCAGCCGCGCCAAGGCCAGGGGGCTGACCGTCTCGCTCGATCCGAGCTGGGACGAGACGCTGATCTACGAAGCCGAACTGCTCGATCGCTGCGCCGGCGTTGATATCTTCCTGCCCAACATGGAAGAGGCCACCGCCATTACGCAGGAGAACGATCCGATCGCGGCAATCGAGATCCTGTCCAGGGACTTCCCGATCGTGGCCCTGAAAGCGGGCGGCGAGGGCGCGTGGTTGAAGGCCGCTGCCCAGTTGCTGCACCGCCGGGCCGAAGAGGTCCCTGTCGTCGATACGACGGGCGCGGGCGATGCCTTCAATGCAGGCTTCATCGACGCATGGCTTTCGGGTCAGTCCGAGCAAGCCTGCCTTGCCGCCGGCATCACTTATGGCAGCCTTGCCGTCCAGGCGGCGGGAGGTTCGGCGATCCTGCGCCAGCCGCTGCGCAGGGCTGCTGGCTGACGGTTACGAACGAGGCGCGCCGCCTGCTACGGCCGGCTAATCAAAAGCGAGATGCCCTGGCCGACACCGATGCACATGGTGGCCAGCGCGCGTCTTGCGCCACGCAGGTCGAGTTCCAGTGCTGCGGTCAGTGCCAGACGTGCGCCCGACATGCCGAGCGGGTGGCCAAGCGCGATGGCGCCGCCGTTCGGATTGACGTGGCCCGCGTCGTCGGCAAGGCCGAGCTGGCGCATGCATGCCAGCGACTGCGCGGCGAAGGCTTCGTTGAGTTCGATTATATCGATGTCTGATATGACAAGGCCGGCGCGGTCCAGAAGCTTTTGCGTCGAGGCGACGGGGCCGATGCCCATGATGCGCGGGGCAACGCCTGCGGTCGCCATGCCATCGATTTTGGCAAGCGGCTTGAGACCGTGGCGTTCGACGGCGCGTGCCGATGCGATGATGACGGCTGCGGCCCCGTCATTGACGCCCGACGCGTTGCCGGCGGTCACCGTGCCGCCATCTCTGAAGGGTGCCGAAAGGCCCGCAAGCTTTTCGATCGTCGTTTCGCGCGGATGCTCGTCGTGCTCGACGACGGTCGCTTCGCCCTTGCGGCCCTTGATGGTGACAGGAGCGATTTCGCGGGCAAAACGGCCGCTCTTCTGCGCTGCGGCGGCACGAGCCTGGCTGCGCAGGGCGAAGTGATCCTGATCCTCGCGTGAAATGGAAAACTCGGCGGCGACGTTCTCGGCCGTTTCAGGCATGGAATCGATGCCGTATTGTCTTTCCATCAACGAATTGACGAAACGCCAGCCGATGGTGGTGTCGAAGATCTCGGTGCTGCGCTGGAATGCGCTTGAAGCCTTGGGCATGACAAAGGGCGCGCGCGACATGCTTTCGACGCCGCCGGCAATGATGATGTCAGCTTCTTCGAGCTTGATGGCGCGTGCTGCATAACCAACCGCGTCGAGGCCGGAGCCGCAGAGGCGATTGATCGTCGTTCCGGACACCGATACCGGCAGGCCCGCAAGCAGGGCAGCCATGCGGGCGACATTGCGGTTGTCTTCGCCGGCCTGGTTTGCGCAGCCGAGCACGACCTCATCGATCTGGTCGGCGGGGATGCCAGGGTGCCGCGCCAGCGCTTCGCGAATGGCGTGAGCGGCGAGATCATCAGGGCGCACAGAGGCAAGCGCGCCGCCATAACGGCCGATCGGGGTGCGGACGCCGCCTACGATGTATGCTTCGGTCATGGTGTGATGTCCTTGTGCGTTTCGGCTGCAAACATCGGCCCGCCCTTGTGCGCCGGAAAACCGTAGCCATTGATCATCACCAGATCGATGTCGCTCGATCGCGCGGCGATGCCCTCGGTGAGCAAGGCAGCGCCTTCGTCGGCCATGGCGCGCAGCAACCGGTCGACGATCTCGTCGACCGTAAAGCGGCGGGACGAGATGTCCTTGGCCGCGCGTGCGGCGGCGATCAGCGCAGTGACCTCTGGATCGACGGCCTTTTCGCCTGACGCATAGTCGTACCAGCCCTTGCCTGTCTTGCGACCGAAACGGCCGGCTTCGCAAAGCTTGTCGGCGATCTCGACATAACGCGCGTTTGGATCGCGCGTTGCCGCCTGCCGCTTGCGTCGCGCCCAGGCGATCTCCAGCCCGGCCATGTCGTAGACGGTGAAGATGCCCATCGGAAAGCCAAAGGCTTCGAGTGCTGCGTCGACCTCTTCGGGGGCTGCACCGTCCTCGACCATGAACTCCGCCTCGCGGCGATAGGCCGAGAAGATGCGGTTGCCGATGAAGCCTTCGGTTACGCCTGAGACCACCGGCAGCTTGCCGAGTTTCCTGGCGAAGGCCAATGCGGAAGCGAGCACGTCGGGCGCGGTTGCCTTGCAGTCGACGACCTCGACCAGGCGCATGATGTTGGCCGGCGAAAAGAAGTGCAGGCCGACCACGCGCCCGGGGTGAGCAGTCGCCGCCGCGATCTCGTCGGGGTTCAGGTAGCTGGTGTTGGTTGCGAGGATCGCATCCGGCCTGACGATGCCGTCGAGGCGCTGGAACAGCTCGGTCTTGACCGCGAGATCGTCGAACACCGCCTCGATGACGAGGTCTGCTGCGGCGAGTTCGCCGATGTTCGCAGCCACGGCCAGCCGCGCAAGGCATCCGTCGCGAACTGTCGCCGCAAGGCGCCCTGACTGGACCGCCTTGTCGAGAATGCCGGCGATGCGCTCGCGCCCTTTGGTGGCGGCGTCTTCGGTCTGCTCGATGCCGACGACGCGGTAGCCAGCTGTCAACGCTGCGACCGCGATGCCGGCGCCCATCAGACCGGTACCGACGATGCCGACCGTCTCGATCCTGCGTGGGGCAATGCCCTCAAGCTTGTCGACCTTGCCGGCTTGCCGCTCGGCGAAGAAGACATGGCGCAGGGCTGCCGCCTCATTGGAATCCCGCAGGCGCAGGAAGGTGGCGCGCTCCTCCGCGAGACCGTCCCGGAAAGTCCTTTCCGAAGCCAGCCGGACAAGACGAACGGCCTCGGCAGGTGCCGATTGGCCGCGTGATCTGGACAGGATCTTTTTTGACGCCGCCTCGACGGCGGCCAATTCGGCGATCGGGACATCGAGCAAGCCCGTGCGCCTTTGGGACTGACCGGCGAGTTGATGGATAAGGCCGACGGCTGCCGCGAGATGATCGGCTGCGACGCCGTCGACAAGGCCGAGCTTGATGGCTTCATCAGGCCTGACTGTGCGGCCGCTGCCGATCAGGTCGATTGCCGCGACGGTGCCGATGAGGCGCGGCAGGCGCTGGGTGCCGCCGGCGCCCGGCACGATGCCGAGCTTGACCTCGGGCAAACCGAAACTCGCCGCCTCGCCGGCAACGCGCCCATGGCAGGCAAGCGCGATCTCGCAGCCGCCGCCGAGGGCAGCACCATTGACGGAAGCAACCACCGGCTTGCTGCAATTCTCGATGCGCTGCATGACCTCGGGAAGCGTCGGCTCGACCGGTGGCTTGCCGAACTCCCTGATGTCGGCGCCGCCGACAAAGGTGCGGCCGGCGCCGGTGATGACGACGCCGATGACGGTGCCAACGGCTGACGCATGGTCGAGTGCCTTGACCAGCCCCTGCCGGACATGCGCCGAGGTGGCGTTGACGGGCGCATTGGCGATGATGACGACGAGCACGCCGTCACGGATGCTGCCCGAAACGCTCTCCGAAAACCGCGTCGCGCTCATGGCTATGCCGGGATGACCGCGGTGGCCTGGATCTCGATCTTTGCGCGGTCCTCGACCAGCGCCACCACCTGCATGGCGGCCATGGCGGGGAAGTGGCGGCCGATCACGTCGCGATAGGCCTGGCCGAGGCCGCGCAGGTTCTCGGTGTATTCCTTCTTGTCGGTGAAGTACCAGGTCATCGTGGTGATGTGGTGCGGCTCGGCGCCGCCGGCCTTCAGCACGGCGACGACGTTTTCCAGCGTCTGGCGCACCTGGCCGACGAAGTCGTCGGTCTCGAACTGGCACTGCGCGTTCCAGCCGATCTGGCCGCCGACGAAGATGGTGCGGCCGCTCGCGGCGATGCCGTTGGCATAACCGATGGGCTTGGCCCACCCTTCGGGTTGCAGGATCTCATGCATCTCAAGTCTCCAGGCGGCTTTCGAGCGCGGCGCGGAGGTCATCCGGCCAGGCAAGCGATTTGTGGGTATCGAGCGAAGTGGCGACCACGCTGTGGCGGGCGCTCCAGAGCAGCGTGCCGGCGGCCGAAACCTTGTGCTCGAGATCGAGCGAGGAGCGGCCGATGCGGCGGACGAACAGCTCGAAGTCGAGCGTGTCGCCATGGAAGCCCGGATGGGCAAAGGTGAGGTCCAGTCGCACCGTCGGCGTGCCGATGCGCCGTTCGGCGATCAGGTCTTTCCACGGCGCACCGGCATCGCCGAAGAACTCCTCCAAAACACCGACGAGGATGTTCAGGTAAGACGGAAAGTAGGCGATTCCGGAGGGATCGCAGTCTCCGAAACGCAGCGGTCTTGAGGTACGGAAGGGCACGTCAGCTCTCCTACCTCGAGGCCTTCATCAGCTCGCGGCCGATGATCAGCTTCTGCACTTCGGTGGCGCCTTCGTAGATGCGCAGCGCACGGATCTCGCGATAGAGGCGCTCGGTGATCTCGCCGACACGCACGCCGCGGCCGCCGAACAGCTGCAGTGCCTGGTCGATGACCCATTGGGCGTTCTCGGTCGCCGTCATCTTGGCCATGGCGGCCTCGCGGGTGATCGGCAGCTTTTGCACGTCGCGCCGCCAGGCAGTACGCACGGTCAAGAGCGAGGCTGCGTCGATGGCAGTCGCCATCTCGCCCAGCGTGCTCTGAGCGGTCGGCAGGTCGGCCAGCGTCGCCCCGAACATCTTGCGGGACCTGGCGTGCGCTACGGCTTCGTCGAGGGCGCGGCGGGCAAAGCCGAGGGCTGCGGCAGCCACTGACGGCCGGAAAATGTCGAGCGTGCGCATGGCAATCTTGAAGCCTTCGCCCGGTTCGCCCAACAGCTGGGATGCCGGGATGCGGCAATCGTCGAACCTGACGCGTGCCAGGGGATGCGGGGCGATCGTCTCGATGCGCTCGGCGATCGAAAAGCCCGGCGTGTCGGCATAGACGACGAAGGCCGAGATACCGCGCGTGCCGGGCGCCTCGCCGGTGCGGGCAAAGACGGTGTAGACGTCGGCGATGCCGCCATTGGAGATGAAGACCTTCTCGCCGTCGAGCACATAGGTGTCGCCATCACGGCGGGCGCTGGTACTCATGGCGGCAACGTCGGAGCCGGCCTCTGGCTCGGTCAGGGCGAAGGCCGAGATCAGTTCGCCTCGGGCAATCTTAGGCAAGATGGCCTGCTTGAGTTCGTCCGTACCGGACAGGCTGATCGCGCCGGTGCCCAGTCCCTGCATGGCAAAGGCGAAGTCGGCGAGACCGTCGGCATAGGCCAGTGTCTCGCGGATCAGGCAGAGCGAGCGGCTGTCGATCACGTCCGACGCGCCGCCGAAGGCCGCCGGCACGCAGTGGCGCAGGATACCCGCCTGACCAAGCGCCGCCACCAGCTTCTTGCAGGCGCCGTCGGCATTGCCATGGTCGATCTCGCCCAGCCCGCCGCTGGCGATGAAGGCGTCGAGTTCAGCCGCCAACGCGCGGTGGGGGTCGGCGAAGAACGGCCAGTCGAGGTGGTCGCGGGTTGGCGCACTGGTCGGCATCAAATGCGCGGCCATGGCTCAGTTCCCCTTGAATTCGGGCTTGGCTTTGGCGGCGAAAGCCTCGAAGGCGCG
The DNA here is from genome assembly GCF_014250155.1 of Aminobacter sp. MDW-2. Taxonomy (NCBI): domain Bacteria; kingdom Pseudomonadati; phylum Pseudomonadota; class Alphaproteobacteria; order Hyphomicrobiales; family Phyllobacteriaceae; genus Aminobacter; species Aminobacter sp. MDW-2. The sequence continues at coordinate 443,424 of NZ_CP060198.1, read as the reverse complement.
GCGAAAGTCGCCGGTCGCCATGCAGATCGCCTGGGCCTGCGCTTCGGATTCGATCAGCTGGTCGATGCCCATCGCCCATTCCTGGTCGAGCATCTTCTTGGTCATGGCATGCGCAAACCAGGGGCCGTCGGCCAGGTTGCGGGCGAATTTCTGCGCCTCGGCGAGCAGTGCGCCACGCTCATGCAGCGCATTGTAGAAGCCCCAGGCATGGCCCTCGGTCGAGGTCATGACGCGACCGGTGAACAGAAGTTCGGCGGCGCGGCCCTGGCCGATGATGCGCGGAAGGATGCCGCAGGCGCCCATGTCGGCGCCGGCCAGGCCGACGCGGGTGAACAGGAAGGCGGTCTTCGCCTCCGGGGTTGCGACGCGGTAGTCGGACGACATGGCGATGATCGCACCGGCGCCAGCGCAGATGCCGTCGACGGCGGAGATGATCGGTTGCGGGCAGGCGCGCATCTGGCGCACCAGATCGCCGGTGAGGCGGGTGAAGTCGAGCAGGTCATGCATCGGCATGCGGGTCAGCGGCTCGATGATCTCGAAGACGTCGCCGCCCGAGCAGAAGTTGTTCTCGGCACCCGTGATGACGATGGCGCGCACGTCGCTGGCCCGGTGCAGGGCGCGGAACAGGTTGCCGAGTTCCTCGTAGCTCTCGAAGGTCAGCGGGTTCTTCTTCTCTGGGCGGTTCAGCGTGATCGTCGCGACCTTGCCGTCGGCATCGGTCTCGAACTTGAAGTGCTGAGCCTTGTGGCCCTGGAAGGGATGCTTCTTGTCCTGCATCGGGTTGGTCATGGTCATCCTCCCAGAACTTCGCCGCCGGCGACCGGGATCGCCTGGCCTGTGATTGCGGTTGCCTTTTCCGAGGCGAGCCAGAGCACGGTGTCGGCCACTTCCTCTGGCGTCACCAGCCGCCCTTGCGGATTGACGCGGGCGAGCGTGGCGCGTGCCTCTTCGGCCGAACGCCCGGTCTTGCCGGTGATGGTTTCCACGGCGCCGTCGAGCAGCGGCGTGTCGGTGAAGCCGGGGCAAACCGCGTTGACGGTGACGTCGGTGCGGGCAAGCTCAAGAGCCAGCGCGCGCGTCATGCCGACCACGCCATGCTTTGAGGCGCAATAGGCTGAGACATAGGCATAGCCGGTCAGGCCGGCGGTGCTGGCGACATTGACGATGCGGCCCTTGCCGGCGCGCTTGACCGAAGCAAGCGCTGCCTGTGTGACCAGGAACGTGCCGGTGAGGTTGATGCCCATCACCCGGTTCCACAATGCCAGGTCGGTTTTGTCGAACGGTGCCGACGGCGCTTCGCCGGCGCAGTTGACCAAAACGGCGATGTCGCCTGCATGCGCAATCGCCTTGGCGATGCCTGCCTCGACCGAATGCGCTTCAGTGACGTCGAAGCCATCAAGGACGAAGGCCTCGCCGCCGATCTTGGCGATCTCGTCGCGCACCGCCTCGAGCGGCGCGGCACGCCGTCCGCACAGGCTGACGCCGTGGCCGTCGGCGGCGAGCGCCAGTGCGATGGCGCGGCCGATGCCGCTGCCGGCGCCGGTGACCAGGGCGTGACGCTTGGCCATGCTCATGCCTTGCCCGTGGGAGCAGCCGCCGCGGCGCGGGCGAGGTTGTTCACATATTGGGCACGGGCCGAATGATACTGCTTTGGCCAGGCCTGTTCGGCATAGCCGATCTTTGCCGCCTCATGCATGACGAAAGACGGGTCGGCGAGGTGCGGGCGGGCGACGGCGCAGAGATCGGCGCGGCCGGCGGCGATGATCGAGTTGGCGTGATCGGCTTCCGAGATCGCACCCACGGCAATTGTCGGCACCTGGATCTCGTTGCGAATCTTGTCGGAGAAGGGCGTCTGGAACAGGCGGCCATAGACTGGCTGCTCTTCCTTGACCACCTGGCCCGACGAGCAGTCGATCATGTCGGCGCCGGCGTCCTTGAACATCCTTGCGAAGATCGCCGCGTCTTCAGGCGTGTTGCCGCCTTCGTACCAGTCATGGGTGGAGAGACGCACCGAGATCGGCTTGTCCTCAGGCCAGACGGCACGAATGGCGCGGAACACTTCGAGCGGATAGCGGGCGCGGTTCTCGTGGTTGCCGCCATATTCGTCGTCGCGCAGGTTGGTCAGTGGCGACAGGAAGGAGGACAGCAGGTAGCCGTGGGCGGCATGCAGTTCGAGGATGTCGAAGCCGAGGTCGCGGGCCCGCTCCGTGGCACTGACGAAATCGGCCAGAACGCGATCCATATCCTCGCGGGTCATGGCGCGCGGCATGTCGGAGTGCTTGAGATAAGGCAGGGCGGAGGCCGAGATCAGCGGCCAGCCGCCTGAGGTCACCGGCTGGTCGATGCCTTCCCAGGCAACCTTGGTCGCGCCCTTGCGGCCGGCATGGCCGATCTGGATGCCGATTTTCGCCGGCGTCTGCTGGTGGACGAAGTCGACCATGCGCTTGAAGGCTTTCGCCTGCTCGTCGTTCCACAAGCCGAGGCAGCCGGGCGTGATGCGCGCGTCTGGCGACACGCAGGTCATCTCCGGGAAGACGAGTGCTGCACCACCCATGGCGCGGGCGCCGATATGGACGAGGTGGAAGTCGTCGGGCAGGCCGTCGGTGGCCGAATACATCGCCATCGGCGACATCACGATGCGGTTCTTCAGCGTCAGCCCGCGGATCGAAAACGGCGTGAACATCGGCGGCGGTACCGAGCCGTTGGGGGCAGGCGACACGCCGGCGCGCTCGGCGAACCAGCGCTCGAAACCTTCCAACCAGTGCTTGTCGCGCAGGCGCAAATTCTCATGGCTGATGCGCTGCGAGCGGGTCAGCATCGAATACATGAATTGCTCGGGTTCGAGCGTGTCGGCATAACGGGTGCCCACCACTTCGAACCACTCCATGGCGTTGCGTGCCGCATTCTGGATGCGGGCGACGTCGACGCGGCGTACTTCTTCATAGGCTTCGAGCACGGCCGGGATGCTGGCCTTGTCGTGGCCGATGAGGTCGAACTGGCGGGTCAGCTCGATGGCGTCGTCGATGGCGAGCTTCGTGCCGGAGCCGATGGCGAAATGCGCGGTATGGGCACTGTCGCCCATCAGGACGACGTGGCTTTGGCCATTGAAGTGGCTCCACTTGTCGCAGATCAGGCGGCCGAAATTCAGCCAGGCCGAGCCGCGCAGATGGCGCGCATTGGTCATCAGCTTGTGGCCTTCGAGCGTCCCGGCAAACAGCTTCTCGCAAAACGCGATCGACTGATCCTGGTCCATCTCGTCGATGCCATGCGCCTTGAACACTTCGTCGGTGGTTTCGACGATGAAGGTCGAGGTGTTGTCGTCGAAACGATAGATGTGCGCCTGGAACCAGCCGTGCTCGGTGCGCTGGAAGTCGAAGGTGAAGGCGTCGAAGCGCTTGTCGGTGCCGAGCCAGATGTAGCGGTTCGGCCGCATCACCATGTCGGGCTTGAAGATGTCGGCATATTTGTGCCGGATGCGCGAGTTCACGCCATCCGACGAGATGATGAGGTCGGCTTCGGGGAAGTCATGGTCGCCCTGCACGTCGGTCTCGAACACCAGCTCTACGCCGAGCTCGATGCAGCGCTCCTGCAGGATGTTCAGCATCTTTTTGCGGCCGATGCCGACGAAGCCGTGGCCGGTGGTGCGGATCTTGCGACCCTTGAACACCAGCTCGATGTCATCCCAGTGGTTGAAGGCGTCCTCGATGGTCTCGGCGGTAGCCGGGTCCCACTGGCGCATCGACTGCATGGTGGCGTCGGAGAAGACCACACCCCAGCCGAAGGTGTCGAAGGGACGGTTGCGCTCGACGACGGTAACCTGATGCTCGGGGTGCTGCTTCTTCATCAGCAGGGCAAAATAGAGACCGGCCGGTCCGCCACCGATACAGACAATGCGCATGCCGTCCTCCTCCTGAAGCCGTTCGGTCAAGTGGACATGCGTGCCCGACCCTGACCATGGAGGCACCATGGACGCTTTCAAAAAAAACTTCAAGCTTAAAGTTATTTTGGAAGTGAACGCAAAAAGGCCCCGGTCGGCGAGCGCGCGACCGGGGCCAGAAGGCCTGAATGTACTAGCGCGACAGGTACGTCGTGGTATCCACGAGTTCGCCATAGCCGAAGGCGATCGCTGCCATGACGGCGTCGTGGACCTGGGCGGCTGGCACCGTCTTGCCGTTGAACTCGAGATCGCGCGTGGCGCAGGCATCGTGGACGACCGATGTCTTGTAGCCGAAGTCGGCCGCAGCACGGGTGGCGCCTTCGACGCACATGTGGCTCATCGCGCCGACGATGACGACTTCCTCAATGCCCTTGGCGTCGAGTGTCGCCTTGAGGTCGGTCTCGCGGAATGAATTGACGAAGTTCTTGGTGATGACCTTCTCGCCGTCGGCCGGGGCGACGGTGGCGTTGATCTCGATGCCCGGCGTGCCGGGCGCAAAGATCGGAGCGTCGGCGGCCTTCGAGAGATGGCGGACGTGGATGACGGTGTCGCCCTTGGCACGCGCCGCCGCGATGATGCGGGCGGCGTTTTCAGTTGCCTGTTCGATGCCGACGAGCGGCATGTTCCCGCCCGGGAAATATTCGTTCTGGATGTCGATGGCGATCACCGCGCGTTTGCTCATGTCCCTGATGCCTTTGCTGTTGGGAAGGATATTGCCTGCAGGATGCAATGGATTATGGTGCCGACCCATTGGCGATATCGACATAACAAGGGGTGATTTCGACAAATGGCAAAAGCTGGCGTCATCGAGATCGGGCTGGTGTTGTACCCCGGCGCGCAGATGTCGGCGGTGCTTGGCATGACCGACCTGTTCGAGCTCGCCAACCGCACCGCCGCACGCAAGAGCCGCGGTGCAGCGCCGAACCAGCTGCGCGTCAGCCACTGGCGCGCGGACCAGGCGGAGCATGCGCCTCAGCGGGTGTTCGACACCCATCCCGACGCTTCAGGCGTAGCTGAGGTCTATGTCGTGCCGCCGGCGCTCGGCGATCCGATTTCGCGAGAGACTATCGCGTCGCTCGCCGGCTGGCTGCGCCAGCGCCATGGTGCTGGCAGCGTGCTGGCGTCCGTCTGTGCCGGCGCCTTCGTGCTCGGCGAGACCGGGTTGCTGGCCGGGCGGGTGGTGACGACGAACTGGGTCTATGACGAGGCGTTCCGGTCGCGTTTCCCCGAGGCCAGGCTCGACACCGACAGGCTGCTCATCGATGACGGTGACATCATCACTGCCGGCAGCCTGATGGCCTGGACCGACCTGGGCCTTCGGCTGGTCGACCGCTTCCTTGGGCCGACCGTGATGATCGAGACGGCCCGCATCCTGGCGCTCGACCCTCCCGGGCGCGAGCAGCGCTACTACAGCGCGTTTGCGCCGCGACTCAGCCATGGCGACGCCGCCATCCTCAAGGTGCAGCATTGGCTGCAGGCGGGCGAAGGCAAGGAACTGAACCTGGCCGTGCTGGCGTCAATGGCCGGCCTTGAGGAACGCACCTTCCTGCGCCGCTTCCAGAAGGCGACCGGGCTCACCACAACCGAATATGGCCAGCGCCTGCGTGTCGGCAAGGCGCGCGAGCTGCTGCAATTCACCACGCAGACGGTCGACAAGGTGGCCTGGGAGGTCGGCTATGGCGATCCTGGTGCTTTCCGAAAAGTCTTTGCTCGCATCGTCGGGCTGACGCCGAGCGACTACCGGGCCCGGTTTCGGGCTTAGCGCATTCTTGAGGCGAGTGACGCAGCGCTTAGCTGCCCTTGGCCAGCGACGCGACGATGGAGCGCTTCAGCTTGCCGAGTTCGTCGAGCAGGATGCCGCCGTCCTTGGCCGACAGAGTGCCGAACAGGTCGCCGATCCAGTCGGCATGGGCTGCGGCCATCTTCTCGAATTCGGCGCGGCCGAAGGGCGTCAGCGCGATGATCTGGACGCGGCGGTCGGTGGCCGAGGTGGTGCGGCTGATGTGGCCGCTCTCGGCCAGACGCTCGACCAGGACGGTGATGTTGCCGGGCGATACCATCATGCGCTTGGACACTTCGCCCAGCACCATGCCGTCCTGGGCTCGTTCGAGCTGTGCCATCAGGTCGAAGCGGGGCAGGGTGGAATCGAACTCTTCGCGCAGGCGGCGGCGCACTTCTGTTTCAACCAGCGTCGAGCAGGTCAAAAGGCGCAGCCAAAGGCGAAGCTCGGTGCCGTGATCCGCAGGCGCTTCAAGCACCTTGGTCTCGCCATCCACCCAGCCTTCGGCGCCGGCTGTATCCTTGCGCTCTTCCATCTGTGTCAGGGTCTTTCCTCGCCGCGGCCGGTGCGCCGGCTATCCTCTCGGGCAGTTGTAGTGCCGTTTCGCGCGATAGTACAAGCTTGAAAGGTTCAAGGGGCAGGAATGTCGCCGGCAAGCACCGCCGAATAAGCGGCGGCGTCGACGTTGCCGCCAGAGATCACGCAGACGATGTTGCCCCTGGCATGTTGGCTCGTCAGCGCCGCAGCCAGCGAAGCTGCCCCCGCGCCCTCGGCGACGACCTTGGACTTGGCGAACAGCAGCCGCATAGCCTCGGTGACCTGCATCAGGCTGACTGACAACGCGCCGTCGATCAGCTCGCGCGCGACGGGCCACAGCTGCGGCACAAGCGACGGGCCGCCGATGCTCTTGATGAAGGAAGGGCGCGTCTCGATGTCGACGATGCGGCCGGCCGCAAGCGCCGCCGTCACAGGGGCGGCGTTCTCGTCCTCGACGGCGAAGACTTTTGCCTCGGGTCGCAAGGCCTTGACGGCGCTCGCCACGCCCGTGGTCATCGAGCCGCCGCCATAAGGCGTCAGCACGACGTCGACCTCGGGCAGGTCCTCGACGATCTCCATGCCGATGGAGCCATTGCCTGACAGCACCGCCTGGTCCGTCACCGGGTTGATCAGGAGCTCGGGGAAATCGGGTCGGTCGGCGCCGATGATGTATTGCCACCATGTTTCCATGGAGATGAACCGGACCTCGCCGCCGAGGCGGCGCACGCCATCGATCTTGGTCTGTGGTGCCCCCGAATACATGTAGGCGGCCATCGGCACGCCAAGCCGGTTGGCAGCCCAGGCCATGCCATAGGCCATGTTGCCGGAGCTCGTGGTGGCGACACCCCGGGCGAGCGTCTCGCGGTCGCGTGACAGAAGGGCGTTCAGCGCCGGCCGAAGCTTAAACGCGCCAATCGGAGAAAGCGTTTCGAGCTTGAGGAAGATCTGCCGGTCGGGCAGGTCGAGATCTAGTCGGACCAGCGGCGTTCGCGGAACATGAGATGAGATCCGGGCGCGGGCGGCGCTGATTTCGTCAAGCGACGGGCGATAGGGGGCGGTCATTCGGCTGCCGACGGCGTTCTGAGGCTGCCGGCGCGGGCGGCGTGTCTGCTGCCGCTGTAGTCCTCGGTGTGGACATAGACGTGCAGCGTGTAGCCGATGTGGTCGATCATCAGCGCCTTGGCCTTTTCGAGGTCGCGATCGAGCGCTGCCTCCATGAGGGCGGTGTGCGGTCCGATCGACTGCGCCTCGCCAAGTGCTGCCATTGCCTCTTCATAGCCTTGCTTCTGGCCGGCGGCCGCCCGCAGGGTCGGTGCTAGTCCGAGGAACCTGTGATGGCGCCGGAGCTGGTCGGAGATCGTCGAACGGAATCGCAACAGCCAGTTCGAGGTTGCGGCGCTCAACAGCGCCGAGTGGAACGCTTCGTGCTTTTCGTCCCAATCATCGACGGAGGCGTCGGAAGGATCCTCGACTGCGGTCTTGCAGCGCGACAGGCGGTAATGCGCGGTAACGACAGCCGCTTCCCAGTCGCTGCCTCCCTTCTCGATCGATTCCAATAGAAGCGGCAGCTCGACCACCATCCTGGCTCGCGCCAGATCTTCCAGCTCCTGGCGCGAAACGGAAGCCACAGTGAAGCCGCGATTGGATATCGCCGTCACCAGCCGCTCGGCCTCGAGCCGCGACAGTGCCTCGCGCAGCGGCGTCCAGCCGACGCCGTAGGACGTGCGCAGCGCGCTCAGCTTGAGGGGTGCACCCGGCATCAGCCGGGTGGTCAGGATGTCGCGGCGCAGCAGCCGGTAGGCTGCTTCCGTCTTGGTCGAGTGCTCGTCATCCTGCATCGCTATCCGTCCCCGTCTCTGTAAAAATTATATATCATGGTGGCTCATGGCAAGAATTATATATAATGTTTGACAGACCTCTCCGGACTGCTCATGATTGTCCCATGCTGCCGTTCAGGGGAGCGGTGCTTGTCAAATCTGGGAGGAATAGATGAGAAATTTGAAGTCCGGTCTGATGTCGGGCCTGATTCTGGCCGGCGCGCTCGCCGCCAGCCTGGGTGCCGCTGTTGCCGACCCGATCAAGATCGGCATCGCCAATTTCGGCGAGCACCCGCAGCTCAACGCCGCCGTCGCCGGTTTCAAGAAGGCGCTGGCTGACAATGGCTATGTCGACGGCAAGGACGTCGTCTTCACTGAAAGCCACACCAATTTCGACGCGTCGCTGGTTCCCCAGATGATCGCCAAGCTTCAGGCTGAACAGCCGAAGCTGATGTACACCGTCACCACCCCGGTCTCGCAGATCGCCAAGAAAGCGCTCGCCGGCTCGGGCATCAACATCGTCTTTTCGGCCGTGACCGACCCGGTTGCCGCCAAGCTGGTCCCGTCGTGGGAAGCCGGCGACGAAGGCATGACGGGTGCTACCGACCTGCAGGACGTCAAGGCGGTGATGGAATTCACCAAGAAGCTTTTGCCAAACGCCAAGCGTTTCGGCGTGCCCTACAATCCGGGTGAAGCCAACGACGTCGCTCTGGTCGAGAAGATCAAAGAAGCAGCACCTGCCGCCGGCTTCGAAGTGGTCGAAGTGGGTATCGACAACGTCAACGACATCCAGCAGCGCATCGCTTCGCTCGCCGGCAAGGTCGACGTGATCTACGGCCCGACCTCGAACCTGATCCAGCCGGCTATCCCGGCCGTTGCCGCCGCCGCCCGCCAGGCTGGCATTCCGGTCGTCAATGCCGACGACAATGCAGTCCGCGACGGTGTCGTGCCTGCCAGCTTCGCCGTGAACTACGAGCAGGTCGGCATCAATGCCGGCAAGATCGCCGCCGAAATCCTGAAGGGCAAGGACCCCAAGACCATTGCGCCTTCGCGCCCGGCCTATGAGGACCATGCCGCGACGATCTCGAAGAAGGCCATGGCTGCCTTCGGCATCGAGATCCCGGCGTCGCTCGCTGATTGCGGCTGCATCGTCGACTAATATTCGACTTCGTCAAAACTGGTAGCGGCGTCTGGCGCATCGGCCCAAGAGGTACGATGCGCAGGTTCAGAAACCTGGAGCGCTCTGGCGCTCCAGGGCGCCGTTGCCTTTTCCTGGAGGGACGGATGCTCGAAATCCGATCTGCACGTAAAGTTTTCTACAAGGGTCAGGCCGACGAAAAAGTCGCGCTGGACGGCCTCAGCCTCAAGCTCGCCACCGGCGAATTCGGCGTCGTCATCGGCTCCAACGGTGCCGGGAAGAGCAGCATGCTCAATGCCATTTCGGGCGCGCTGGTGCTCGATTCCGGCCAGATCCTGATCAATGGTGACGACGTCACCGGCATGCCCGTTCACAAGCGCGCCATCCGCTTGGCTCGCGTTTTCCAGGATCCGATGAAAGGCACCGCCGCCTCGATGACGGTCGCCGAAAACATGCTGCTCGCAGATCTGCGCAGCAAGAGGCGCACCTTGCGCCAGGGGCTCAACGCCACTCGCCTGGCGGCCTACAAGGAACGTCTGGCACTTCTCGGCCTCGGTCTCGAAAATCGCCTGGACACCCGCGTCGAACTGCTTTCGGGTGGCCAGCGCCAGTCGCTGTCGCTGATCATGGCGGTCGGCGGCTCTCCGGATCTGCTATTGCTCGATGAGCATACGGCGGCACTCGATCCGCGCACCGCCGACATCGTCATGCAGGCGACCGTGCGTGCCGTCGATGCCCTGAAGCTCACCACTCTGATGGTGACGCACAACATGCAGCATGCCGTCGATTTCGGTCACAGCGTCATCATGCTGGATGCCGGCAAGCTTCGGCTCGAAATCTCCGGCGAGGAAAAGGCCAAGGTGACGGTTGTCGACCTGATCGGCCATTTCTCCGTGAAAACCGACCGCATGTTGCTGGCGAGCTGATCATCATGGACTTTATCCAGACCGTTTTCACGAGCTTCGTCTCGCTCATTCCCGTAACCCTGGCGCAGAGCCTGATCCTGGCATTCGTCGTGCTCGGCATCATGATTCCGTTCCGCACCCTCAACTTCCCCGACCTTACCAGCGAAGGCGCCTTTCCGCTTGGCGGCTGTGTCTGCGGCGTGCTTCTGGCAAGCGGTGCCTCGCCGCTGACAGCGCTTGCCGTCGCGCTCATCGCCGGTTTCCTCGCCGGCTGCTGCACCGCCTTCATCCACCTGCGGTTCCGCATCCACACGCTGCTCGCCGGCATTCTGATGATGACGATGCTGTACAGCATCAACCTGCGCATCATGGGCAAGTCGAACCTTTCGGTGTTCGGCGCGCCGACGGTGTTCGACTGGGCGCCGTTCGTCCAGCCGGGCTTCCCGTTCGCCAAGATCATCGTCGCGGGACTGATCGGTGCGGTCATCTTCATACTGCTCAACATGTTCTTCAAGACCGAGAAGGGCACCGCGATCCGCGCCGTCGGCGCCAATCCCGACATGGCCGAAGCGCAAGGCATCAATGTCTGGGTCGCCACCATCGGCGGCGTCGGCCTTGCCAGCGCATTCTCGGCCATCAGCGGTGCGCTTATGGTGCAGAGCCAGGGCTTTGCCGACGTCAACATGGGCCTCGGCATCCTGATCAACGGCCTTGCCGCGCTGATGATCGGTGAAGCCATTGTCGGCAAGCAGACGGTGCTGCGCCAGCTGGCCGCACCGTTCGTCGGCGCGGTCGTCTACTACCAGCTGGTGTCGTTCTGTCTGGCCGCCGGCATGCCGCCTCCCGACCTGAAGCTCGCCACCGGCCTGTTCGTGCTCGCCATGCTGGCGCTGCCCAGCCTGCGTCGCAGCCGGGGACCGGCACAAGCACGCGAAACCATCCGCGAATAAGCAAGGATAGCCCGCATCATGACTGCAATTCCCGATCTCGCCGCTGTCGAGGCGATGGACGCTGCCGATCCGCTGCGCTCGATGCGTGATCGCTTCATTCTGCCGGAAGGAGTGATCTATCTTGACGGCAATTCGCTGGGGGCTGCGTCGCATGCCGCCTTCAGCGAGCTCCAGGCGGGCGCGTCCAAGGAGTGGGCGCAGGACCTGATCCGCGCCTGGAACACCGCCGGCTGGTTCGACATGCCGACCGAGCTGGGCGACCGCATAGGCCGTCTGATCGGTGCGGCACCTGGCCAGACGGTCGTCTGCGACACCACCTCGACCAATATCTACAAGGTGCTGCATGCTGCCCTTGCGATGCGGCCGAACCGTTCGGTCATTGTTGCCGAAGGCAACAGTTTCCCGACCGATCTCTACATGGCGGAGGGCGTTGCCTCGACGCGGGCCGATGCCGTGCTCAGGCTCGAAGGCGTCGATGCGCCAAGCATCGAAGAGCTGATCGACGACAAGGTTGCGGTGGTTCTCGTCAACCACGTCAACTACAAGTCGGGCGAACTGCGCGACATGGCGGCGCTGACCCAGAAGGCCCAGGCGGCAGGCGCCCTGATCGTCTGGGATCTCTGCCACACGGCAGGTGCCCTGCCGGTTGATCTCGACGGTGCCAATGTCGATTTCGCCGTTGGCTGCACGTACAAATACATCAATGGCGGTCCCGGCGCCCCGGCCTTCATCTACGCCGCGACGCGTCATCTCGCCGACGTTCAGCAACCGCTGAGCGGCTGGTGGGGACATGCCAGGCCCTTCGCCTTCGAGCAGGGTTATGCGGCGGACGGCGGCATCCGCCGGTTCCTGTGTGGCACCCAGCCGATCCTGACCATGCGGGCGCTCAAGGGCGCGCTCGATGACTGGGACGGCGTCGACATGGCAGCGTTGCGCAAGAAGAGCATCGCCCTGACCGACCTGTTCATCCAACTGGTCGAAGCCAGGTGCGGCGCCTACGGCCTCAAGCTGGAAAGCCCGCGCGACGGCACGAAGCGCGGCAGCCAGGTCTCGTTCGAGCACGACAACGCCTATGCCATCATGCAGGCGCTGATCGCGCGCGGCGTCATCGGCGATTTCCGTGCGCCGGCTACGCTGCGCTTCGGTTTTACGCCGCTCTATGTCGGCTTCAAGGACGTCTGGCAGGCGGCCGAGATCCTCGAGGACATCATGCGGACCGGCGCCTGGAAGGAAGCCCGTTTTGCCGTCAAGTCGGCAGTGACCTGAACTCAGGTCGAATGGAAACGAAAAGGGCGGCAGATGCCGCCCTTTTTCATACACCGAGATAGCGGTCCTGGATGTCAGGCGTCAGCCGGTCCGGCGTGCCTTCGAATACGGTCACGCCCTTCTCCAGCACGAAGCAGCGGTCGGCAACCGGCAGCAGTTCCGACAGCGTCTTGTCGACCACCAGGATCGACTGACCCGCATCCTTGAGCTTGCGGATCGCCGCCCAGATGTCCTGACGGATCACCGGTGCAAGACCCTCGGTCGCCTCGTCCAGAATGAGCAGGCTGGGATTGGTCATCAGCGCGCGGCCAATCGCCAGCATCTGCTGTTCGCCGCCCGAGAGCGTGTTGGCATACTGGTCGCGTCGTTCGCCGAGGCGTGGAAACAGGTCGACGACTTTTTCCAGCGTCCACTCGCTGCCACGCGCTGCGGCAAGCAGGTTTTCCAGAACGGTCAGGTTGGGAAAGCAGCGCCGTCCCTCGGGCACCAGACCCAGGCCGAGGCGGGCGATGCGATGCGGGCGCATGCCGGCTACCTGGCGGCCGGCGAAGCTGATTGCACCGGAGCGCGGCTTCGCCAGGCCGAGAATGGAATTGATCGTCGTCGTCTTGCCCATGCCGTTGCGGCCCATGAGCGCCACGACTTCGCCCTCCTTGACGTCGAGCGAGACGCCGAACAACGCCTGCGATGCGCCGTAGAAGGTTTCGACGCCTTTGAGTTCGAGCAGGCTCACGCGGCTTCTCCGAGATAGGCCCGGCGGACTTCGGGGTCGTTGCGGATCTGGTCGACAGTGCCGGTGGCGATGACGCTGCCATAGACAAGCACGGAGATTCGGTCGGCGAGGGCGAAGACGGCATCCATGTCGTGCTCGACCAGCAGGATCGGCGCTTCATGGCGCAGGTCGTCGAGGAACCTGGTCAGCGCCTTCGAGCCCTCGGGACCCATGCCGGCCATCGGTTCGTCGAACAGGAAGGCCTTGGAGCCGAGCGCCAGCGCAATTGCGATCTCGAGCTGACGGCGTTCGCCATGCGACAGCTCGGCAGCGGGCAGGTGGGCGCGTCCGGCGAGACCGACGCGCTCCAGCATCGCCATTGCCGGTTCGGTCAGGCTCTTGTCGTTCATGACAGGGCGGAAGAAGCGGAAGCTCGTGCCCTGGCGTGCCTGCACCGCCAGCATGACGTTGCGCAGGGCGGAAAACTCCTGCGCCAGCGACGAGATCTGAAAGCTGCGGCCGAGGCCGAGACGGGCGCGCGCGGCCATGTCGAGCCCGGCCATGTCCTGGCCGAGAAAGCGGATGCTGCCGCTGTCCGGCCGGAACGAGCCGGAGATCTGGTGGATCAGCGTGCTCTTGCCGGCGCCGTTAGGCCCGATCAGCGCGTGGATCTCGCCGGGCCTAAGTTCAAGGCTGACGCCATCTGTCGCCTTCAGGGCGCCGAAGGTCTTGCGGAGGTCGCGGATTTCGAGGATCGGCTCAGCCATGACGCGCCTTTCCGGCCAGCAGACCGAGCAGCCCGCCGCGGGCAAATAGAACGACACCGAGCAGGATCAACCCAAGGAAGAACTGCCAGCGTTCGGTGATGCCGCCAAGGGCGAATTCGAACAGGACATAGAGCATGGCCCCGGCGACGGGTCCGAACAACCGGCCCTTGCCACCCAGGATGATCAGCACGATCAGTTCGCCCGACATATGCCAGGACAGCATGGAGGGGCTGACGAATTTGTTGAGGTCGGCAAACAGCGCCCCGGCGAGGCCGGTGACCATTGCCGAGATAGCAAAGGCAACCAGCCTGATGTTGAATGGAGCGATGCCGACAGCGGACAGCCGCGTTGCGTTCTGCCGGGCCGCCTGCAACGCCGCGCCGAAGCGCGAGCCGCGCAGCAGCCAGAACAGACCGAGCGCCAGCATCAGAACTGCATAGCAGATCAGGAAATAGGACAGCGGCTGGGCGGTGTTCACACCGGGGAATTCGTTGCGCACATAGATCGAAAGCCCGTCCTCGCCACCATAGGACGGCCAGGACACGGCGAAATAGTAGATCATCTGCGCGAAGGCGAGCGTGATCATGATGAAGTAGACGCCGGTGGTGCGCAGGCTGATGGCGCCGATCGGCAAGGCGATCAGGCCGCAGACGGCAGTCGCGACAAGCCAGATGACGGGCATCGACGCGGTGCCGGGGATGCCGGCGAACAGCGGCACGCCGTCAAAGGCATGGGTGGCGAGGATGCCGGCTGCATAGCCGCCGAGGCCGAAGAAGGCGGCGTGGCCAAACGACACCAGCCCGCCAAGGCCAAGTGCGATGTTGAGGCCGACGGCGGCGAGCGCCAGGATGGCGATGCGCGTTGCGAGTGTGATGTAGAACGGCTCACCCATCGTCTGCGCTGCCAGCGGCAAGCCGAGCAAAAGCAGTGCGAGGCTGACGTTGACGATGGTTTCGCGGTTCATGAAGGGGGCGTTGGTCATGACACCCTCACGACTGCGTCGCAAACAGGCCGCTCGGCCTGAAGGCAAGGATGAGTGCCATGACGATGTAGATCAGCATCGAGGCAAGTGCTGCACCTATCGGGCCGGCCTGGGCGGCGGGGATCATCAGGGCCAGAGCCTTGGGCAGCAGGAAACGCCCCATCGTGTCGACGACGCCGACGAGGATGGCGCCGAACAAGGCGCCCTTGATCGAGCCGATGCCACCGATGACGATGACCACGAAAGCAAGGATCAGCGCCGGCTCGCCCATGCCGACCTGCACCGACTGCAATGCACCGACGAGCGCGCCGGCAAGGCCGGCCAGCGCAGCGCCAAGTGCGAAGACGACGGTGTAAAGGGTGCGGATATCGACGCCGAGTGCGGCGATCATCTCGCGGTCGGACTCGCCGGCGCGGATACGCATGCCGAGCCGCGTCCGCGAGATCAGCACATACAGGCCCAGTGCTACCACGACGCCGACGCCGATGATGGCGAGACGGTAGAGCTGGTACTGGCCGCCGCCGGGCAGGGGGACTGCGCCCTGAAGCAGCGGCGGGATGTCGAGATAGAGCGGGAACGAGCCGAACAGCCAGCGCGTACCTTCGGAGAAGATCAGGATCAGCGCGAATGTTGCCAGCACCTGGTCGAGATGGTCGCGGTCGTAGAGGCGGCGTATGACTGTCACTTCGATGATCGCGCCAGCCGCCGCAGCGGCAACGAGGCTTGCCGCCAGGCCGATCCAGAACGAGCCGGTGGCAGCCGCTACCGCAGCACATGCGAAGGCGCCGATCATGTAGAGCGATCCATGGGCGAGGTTGATCAGGCCCATGACGCCGAAGATCAGCGTCAGGCCGGCGGCCATGAGGAACAGCATCACCCCGAGCTGCAGCCCGTTGAGAAGTTGCTCGAGGAGCAGTGCTATGGACAAGGGGACGCTTTCGCTGGCTGGGTGTGTGTTTGGTGGGATAGGGCAAACGCGCCCGCGACTATGTCATCGCTGGCGATGTCGACCCCCACTCCGGGTCTTCGGGCCACCTCTCCCCCGTTCGACGGGGAAGAGGAAGTCCGGCGGCGTTCTGGCTCTTTTCCTCCCCCTTTTGAGGGGGAGAGGTGCCGAGCGCAGCGAGGCGGAGTGGGGGTCGGGCGCTCCGTACAAGGCCGGCCTGCTACGACCAGGCCCCTTATCCATCCTACATCTTGCACTGGTCGGCGTAGGCGTCCTTGTGGTGCTCGAAGGCGGTGGCGACGATCTTGTTGGTCAGCACGTCGCCTTCCTTGATCACTTCGCGCACGTAGATGTTCTGCACCGGGTGGTTGTTGGTGTTGAAGGTGAACCCGCCGCGCACCGACTTGAAATCGGCGGCCTTGAGTGCTGCGCGGAAGGCATCCTTGTCCTTGACGCTGGCCTTGCCGAGCGCCGAGAGGATCAGGTTTGCCGTATCCCAGCTCTGGGCGGCATAGACCGAGGGCAAGCGCTTGTATTCGGCCTGGAAGGCCTCGACGAACTGCTTGTTGGCCTCGTTGTCGAGATCCTTGGACCAGCTCGCCGAGTTCTTGACGCCGAGGGCTGCGTCGCCGACCGCCGGCAGTATGTCCTGGTCGAAGGAGAAGCCCGGGCCCATGACCGGAATGTTCACGCCCGACTGGGCGTACTGCTTCATGAACGAGATGCCCATGCCGCCGGGCAGGAAGAAGAACACCGAGTCGGCGCCGGAATCGCGGATCTGGGCGATCTCGGCAGCGTAGTCGGTCTGGCCGACCTGGGTGTAGACTTCGCCGGCCAACTCGCCCTTGTAATAGCGCTTGAAGCCGGTCAGCGAATCCTTGCCGGCCGGATAGTTGGGCGCGAGGATGAAGGTCTTCTTGTAGTCCTTGTTGGCGTACTGGCCCATCGCCTCGTGGAAATTGTCGTTCTGGTAGGCGACGTTGAAATAATTCTTGTTGCACTTGGCGCCGGCGAGCGCCGACGGGCCGGCGTTGGGCGACAGGTAGATGACGTCCTGCGCCACAGCGTTAGGCACCACGGCCATTGCGAGGTTCGACCAGATGATGCCGGTCAACAGGTCGACCTTGTCGCTCTGGATCATTTTTTCGGCGAGCTGGACGGCGATCTCGGGCTTCTGGGCATCGTCCTCGACGACCAGTTCGACATCCTTGTTGCCGGACTGCTTCATGGCCAGCGCAAACGCGTCGCGCATGTCGACGCCGAGGCCCGCACCGCCGCCCGAAAGCGTGGTGATGACGCCGATCTTCACCGGTTCGGCATAGGCAAGGCCGGATGCCGCCAACGATAGGCCGAAAATTCCTGCCGCAATGATTTTCTTCATTAGGTTACTCCTCCCAAGTGTTCCCGATTATTTGATTTGAAGTCCTAGAGCCGGGTGCGAACTTTCCAGAGTTCGGGAAACAGTTCAACCTCCAGCATCTTCTTCAGATACGAGGCGCCAGACGTGCCGCCGGTGCCGCGTTTCATACCGATGATGCGCTCGACCGTGGTGACATGGTTGAAGCGCCAGCGCCGGAAGTAATCCTCGAAATCGACAAGCTTCTCGGCCAGCTCGTAGAACATCCAGTAGCGTTGCGGATCGCGATAGATCGCCTGCCAGGCGACGAGCACTTCTTCGCTTTCGCTGCGCGTTTCGCGCCAGTCGGTGCGCTTGCCGTCGGCGCCGATATCGAAGCCGTTGCGACCAAGCAGCAGGATCGCCTCGTCATAGAGCGAAGGCTGGGCGAGAACCGCCTCGAGCTTTTCGCTGAGTTCGGGCTGGTGGGCGTGCGGGCGCAACATGGCTGTGTTGCGGTTGCCGGCCATGAACTCGATGGCGCGATACTGCCAGGACTGGAAACCCGAGGACTGCCCGAGCGAGTCGCGAAATTCGGTGTATTCGCTCGGCGTCATCGTCCTGAGCACATCCCAGGCGCTGTTGAGCTGCTCGAAGATGCGCGACACGCGGGTCAGCATCTTGAACGAGGGCTCAAGCTTGTCGGCACGAATCGAGCGGATCGCCGAGCCGATCTCGTGCAAAGCGAGCTTCATCCACAGCTCGGACGTCTGATGCTGGATGATGAACAGCATCTCGTCATGGGCGGTCGACAGCGGCGCCTGAGCGTCGAGGATCTTTTCGAGATGCAGATAATCGCTGTAGGACATGCGGTCCTTGAACGACATCTGCGCGCCCTCGACGGAGGGATCGTAAGGCTTGCTCAATTCATCTTCTCCGCACGCAACCGGAAACGCTGGATCTTGCCGGTCTGGGTCTTGGGCAGGGCGTCGATGAACTTCACCGAGCGCGGGTATTTGTAAGGCGCGATCGTCGCCTTGACGTGATCCTGAAGGCGCTTGACGGTCGCGGCGTCGGCGGCGACGCCGGCAACCAGCACGACATAGGCCTCGACGATCTGGCCGCGTTCGCTGTCAGCCGCGCCGATGACGGCGCATTCGGCGACTTCGGGGTGCGAAAACAGGGCGGCTTCAACCTCGGGACCGGCGATGTTGTAGCCGGCGCTGACGATCATGTCGTCGGAACGCGCGGCGAAGTGGAAGAAGCCGTCGGTGTCCTGGATGAAGGCATCGCCGGTCAGGTTCCAGCCGTCGCGGACATATTCGAGCTGCCTGTCATCGGACATGTAGCGGCAGCCTGTCGGGCCACGCACGGCAAGCTTGCCGACAGTGCCGCGTGGCACCTCGTTCATGTCGCCGTCGACGACCCGCGCTTCATAGCCGCCGACCGGCTTGCCGGTGGAGGCGGGTTTCATGTCCTCGAAGCGGTTGGAGATGAAGATATGCAGCATCTCGGTGGCGCCGATGCCGTCGAGGATCGGCTTGCCCGTCTTGGCCAGCCATTCCTCGAACACCGGTCCGGGCAAGGTCTCGCCGGCAGAGACCGCGACGCGCAGCGACGACAGGTCGGCGCCTTCGTCCATGGCCTTCAGCATGGCGCGATAGGCGGTCGGCGCGGTGAACGAGATCGTCGCCTTGTAGGTCTCGATGATGTGGATCATGTTCGGCGGCGTTGCCTGCTCGAGCAGGGTCGCGGCCGCGCCGAAGCGCAATGGGAAAATGGCCAGGCCGCCAAGACCGAAGGTGAAGGCCAGCGGCGGCGAGCCGACGAAGACGTCGTCGGAGGTGACCGAAAGCACCTCCTTGGCATAGGCGTCGGCGATGATCAGCAGGTCGCGATGAAAATGCATCGTCGCTTTCGGCACGCCCGTGGTGCCCGAGGTGAAGCCGAGCAGGGCGACGTCGTCGCGGCCGGTCTTGACCGCTTCGAAGATGACGGATTTGTCGAGCGCGACCCGGTCGAGTTCGGCGTCATGGTTGGCGGTGCCGTCGAAGCCGATCACCTTGGTCAGGAAGGCGCTGTCCTTGGCGCAGGCGATCATCTCGTCCATCAGGCGCGTATCGCACAGCGCAATCGTGATCTCTGCCTTGTCGACGATCTTGGCGAGCTCTCCGGCGCGCAGCATCGGCATGGTGTTGACGACGACAGCACCTGCCTTGGTCGCGGCCAGCCAGCAGGCGACCATGGCCGGGTTGTTGGCCGAGCGGATCAGCACCCGATTGCCGGGCTTGACGCCGTAGTTCTCGACCAGCGCATGCGCCAGCCGGTTGGTCCAGTCGGACAGCTCCTTGTAAGTGCGGCGGCGGCCATTGCCGATCAGGGCGGTGTGGTCGCCCAGGCCTTTTTCGACCAGGCGATCGGTCAGCTCGACGGCGGCATTGAGATGCTCGGGATAGTCGAAGCCATCGAGTAGAAACGCCGGCCACTGCTCCTGAGGTGGCAGGTTATCGCGCGTGAAGGTGTCGATATGCGCTGACGGTCCAAGCATTCTGCGGCTGTCCCCTACCTGCTCATCGGCATGGCGGACGCCATGCGTGCGTTGGAATGCGTTACTTCGGGGGAAGGTGCTGCGCCGCAACAGGTAGCCGTTCGGCACAGGCCGCGACTATGCGCGATCGACATGCGATCGGCGTCTGGCACAGCGAGACCTCCCACGTTCTCGACTGATGGCTGAGAATTGCACCGGACCAAAATTATTTCAAGCATAAAGTTTCTGCCGCTGGCCCATTGACGCAATCCGGCACGCTGGCCATTGCTATGCGCCTGAATTGCTGCCGCCTTGGAAGGATGCCCGCATGCTCGAACGCCGTATCGCCGATTGGGACAACGCCTACAGCAATGGCGCCAACATCGCCGGTGGCGATCGTTGGCCTGCTGCATGGGTGGAACCGGCACAGACGTTTCGCGACGCCCTGTCGGCAGATGGGAGAGCGCAGTTCGACATCGCCTATGGTGACAGGCCGCGCAACCTGCTTGACCTGTTCCTGCCTGAAGGCACGCCGAAGGGGCTCGTCGTCTTCGTCCATGGCGGTTACTGGATGGCGCTCGACAAGAGCTACTGGTCGCATCTCGCCAAGGGTTCCATCGACAGCGGCTACGCGGTGGCGATGCCGTCCTACAGCTTGTGCCCGGAAGTCAGGATCGGCGATATCGTGCGCGAGGTCGGTGCGGCGATCGGCAAGGCAGCCGCGTTGGTCGAAGGCCCGATCATGCTGACCGGACATTCCGCCGGCGGACACCTCGTGTCGCGCATGGTCGCGGCTGCTTCGCCGCTTGCGCCCGATGTGCAGTCTCGTATCCGTCATGTCGTTTCGCTCTCGGGAGTTCATGATCTCAGGCCGCTGATCAATACCGGCATGAACAAGACGCTCCACATCGACGAGACCGAGGCGCTGGCTGAAAGCCCGGCGCTGCTGCGGCCGATGGACAACGTCCGCATCACCTGCTGGGTCGGCGGTGGCGAGCGCGCCGAGTTCCTGCGCCAGAACGCATTGCTTTCCAATATCTGGACCGGGCTTGGCGCCACCACCGCTACAGTGGTCGAGCCCGACCGGCATCACTTCAGCGTCATCGACGGGCTTGCTGACAAGGATCATGCGCTGACAAGGACCTTGCTCGGCTGAACATGCGCGGATGATACCGACGTGGCCGAAGATGATGTCGATGGCCGTAGCGCGCACATCGTCGGTTCAGTTTCCGCGACCCCGTTGGCAATGTGCTGGTGGCCTCTGTCCACGAGGGGCAGTGCCGTCCAATTGGCGGTCCCATGCAGGGCTTGCCGCGTCCGGGCGATTGCACAAGTTGCCCTGTTTGTCCGTGTCCAATGATCCTATCTAGTTGAAAATCAATATATTTTATGGCCGGTCGCATGATTGCGATTGACAAGCCTCGGCATCCCTGAGTAGCGTCCGCCTCGGAATCGGTTCCGCCGAGAGGCGGATGAAAAGGGAACACGGTGAGGCCGAAGGCCAAATCCGCGACTGCCCCCGCAACTGTAACCGTTGAGCCTCTTCCATCATGCCACTGAACGCATTCGCGCGTTCGGGAAGGCGGAAAAAGGCTGTGACACGGAAGTCAGGAGACCTGCCCGTTCCAGTCACCCATGCTTGTCCACGGGGTGTGGTCAGGCGCGGTCGCTCGTGGCGGTGACATCGAAAGTGTTGCCGCATGCGGAAGGCCGTCGGGTCAATCTTGTCCCAAAGTCTGCCTGCCGACCTGTCTTGCCTGCGGTTTGGAAACCGGGTGCGATCCTTGTCGCGCCCCCCCAAACCATTTGAGGGCAGAAATGCAGAGACTTATCCTGGGCATCGGCGCGATCATGCTGGCCATCCCGGCACCATCCAGCGCGCAGCAGGCGCCCGCTGCAGGCGGCGTGACCGTGCTGCCGCGCCTGGTCGTTACGCCGCTGCGCCGCGAAACCGCGCTTGTTCGCCCGACGTCGTCGGTCACAGTGATCGACGAGGAAGAATTGCGAAAGTCCGCGGCAGCAGATCTGCCGTCGTTGCTGAAGCACTATGCCGGCGTTTCGATCATCGGCTATGGCGGCCAGGGGGCCTCGTCCAATGTCTATCTGCGCGGCATGTCGGCCGGCCAGACGCTGGTGCTGGTCAATGGCGTCCGCAGTTCGTCGGCGACCAGCGGTACGAGCTCGATCTTCAACATTCCGCTGTCGTCGATCGAGCGTATCGAGATCGCCAAGGGACCGCATTCGGCGCAGTATGGCGCCGATGCCATCGGCGGTGTCGTCAACATCATCACCAAACAGGGCGGCCAGTGTGCCGACGGCCGTAACGCCTGCGGCAGCATCACCTCGGGCGTCACGCATCCCTGGGGTGGCTATCTCTCAGGCGATCTGCGCGGACGCACCGAGGACGGCATCGATTACTCCGTCGGTGGCTCCATCCTCGGCACGCGCGGCTACGACTTCACCACGCCGCTGGCCTGGGGACATGAGCCTGACGACGATGGCTTCCTGCAGGGCTCGCTCAACGTCGCAGCCGCCAAGGAGTATGGCTGGGGCCGGCTATATGCCGATGGCCTGTTTGCCCGGGGCCGCAGCCAGTACGATGCCTCCCCGCCTTCCGCCAATGAAGTTGACACCGACACCTTCGCCGGCAGGATCGGCGCACGGGTGAAGCATTCCGACAGCTGGAGCTCGACCGTCGAACTTTCCGGCAACCTCGACTATTCGACCAATGTCCGTGACGGCGTCGTGGGCAGCAGCGAATTCGACACCAGGCGCTACGGCATCTTCGCGTCGACAGAAAAGTCCTTTGAAACAGGTGAAGTCAGGCATGTCCTGACGGGCGGTGCCGAGGCCTATCGCGAGGAGGTGGCTTCGACTGTCGATTTCGGTGTCGGCTCGCGCGACCTCGCGGCGGTGTTCGGCCAGTACTCGCTCGACTATGGCGCGCTGACGATCGACAGCGGTCTGCGCTACGATCACAATGAACAGTTCGGAGGCGCCACCACCTACAACATCGGTGCCAGCTACGAGCTCGTTCCCGAGCTTGTGGCGCGCGCCTCGTACGGCACCGGCTTCCGGGCGCCGACCTTCAGCGACCTCTATTGCCCCGACTACTCCAATCCCAACCTGAAGCCGGAGAAGTCGCGGTCCTATGAGATCGGCATCAACTGGCGTCCAAGTGAGGGGACCGAGCTTGACGTCGCCTTCTACCAGACCTGGCTGACCGACGCGATCGCCTCCAACCCGCCGACCTACCTGCCGTTCAATGTCGCGCGCGCCAAGGTGACCGGTATCGAGGCCAGCCTGTCGCATGCGTTCGACGAGCGCTGGAGTGGCAAGGTTTCGATCGACTACCGCTCGCCGAAGAATGAGGACAACGGCCGCTACATTCCCTATCGCGATCGCTTCAAGGCGGCCGCCGAGGTGAGCTTTGCCGCGACCGACAGCCTCGACCTCACCGCCAAGCTGCTCTACGGCGGGGCGCGCTACGCCAATGCCGCCAACACCGTCAAGCTGCCGGACTATGTGACGGTGGATTTCGCCGCCAACTACACGTTCGACGAGCGGGCGAGCCTGAAGTTTTCGGTCGAGAACCTGTTCGACGAACACTATTCGACCGTCACCAACTATCGCGCGCCGGGCCGAAGCTTCAATCTGAGCTTCACGCGTGTGTTCTGATGCGAGGTAATATGCCCACCAATCGTCTCAGCTGCGCTCGGTTTCGAGCGTGGCTGTCCGCTCTCGCGGGGCTGGCCGCGTTGTCATCAGCGCCGGCAGCCGCCGTGCCGCCGAAACGCGTCGTGTCGATGAATGTCTGCACCGACCAGCTGGCGATGCTTCTGGCGGCCGAGGGGCAGCTGCATTCAGTGTCTTATCTGGCAAGCGATCCCAACACGTCGGTGCTGGCCGATCGGACCAACGGCTTTGTCGTCAATCATGGCCTTGCCGAGGAAGTGTTTCTGATGCAGCCTGACCTGGTGCTCGCCGGAGCCTACACGACACGGACGACGGTTGAGCTGCTGAGGCGCCTCGGCATCCGGGTCGAGGAATTCGCGCCGGACAGCTCCATTGCCGACATCAGGGCCAACATCCTGCGCATGGGAGAGGTCCTGGAGCGGCGCGAAGAAGCGGCAAAACTTGTCGCCGCGCTTGATCGTGGCGTCGCCGAATTGGGCAAGGAAAGCGCCTCGGGCAAGACCGTCGCGACCTACTACGCCAACAGCTACACCTCGGGCACCGGAACGCTCGTCGACGAGATCGTCAAGCTTTCCGGACTGGTCAATATTGCAGACAAGCTCGGGCTCAGCGGCACGGCGCGGTTGCCGCTGGAGATGCTGGTGCTGGCCAAACCAGATTTGGTCGTCGGTGGCGGCGAAGACTATGGCGCCCCGGCACTCGCCCAGGAAAACTTCGTCCACCCGGCCTATCGGGCGGTCTCCGGGCAGGGCAGGGCGGTGGCGGTGCCGTCGCGATACACCATTTGCGGCGCGCCGTTTACACTTGAAGCCGCCCGCCTGCTGCGCGATGCCGCCGAGGGGGACGCCAAGTGAGCGACATGTCCCGCTACAGGCTCGTGCTTGCCGTTCTTGCCATCCTGGCCACCATTCTGTTCCTGCTTTCGCTCACCGTCGGTCCGGCGGGCCTCGGCTTCGGCGACAGCATCGCTGCATTGTTTTCCGACAAGGCCGGCGCCATCGAGCTGATCATGCGTGAGATCCGCCTGCCGCGCGCGCTGCTCGGCCTGATGGTCGGTGCTACACTCGGGCTTTCCGGTGCGGCACTTCAAGGCTATCTGCGCAATCCGCTGGCCGAGCCGGGCCTGATCGGCGTCAGCGCTTCAGCTTCGCTGGGCGCGGTGATCGCCATCTATTCCGGCCTGACGATTGTCTTCCCGCTTGCCTTGCCGCTGGCGGCATTGGCTGCCGCCGTGCTCGCCGTCGTCGTGGTCCAGGCACTTGCCGGCCTGCGCGGCAGCACCTTGACCATCATCCTGGCAGGTGTCGCCGTGTCGAGCTTTGCCGGCGCGATGACTTCGCTGGCGCTCAACCTGTCGCCCAATCCGTTCGCCGCGCTCGAGATTATGTTCTGGATGCTCGGCTCGCTGACCGACAGGTCGATGACCCATGTCTGGCTCGCCTTGCCGTTCATGCTCGTCGGCTGGGCGATGCTTGCGGCCCTGGGACGGGCGCTCGATGCGTTGACACTTGGCAACGAGACGGCAGCGAGCATGGGCATCGACATGCGCCGCGTGCAGTTGCTGGCCGTGTTCGGCACGGCGGCTTCCGTCGGCGCTGCAACGGCGGTGTCGGGCGCCATAGGTTTCGTCGGGCTCGTCATCCCGCACATGCTGAGGCCGCTTGTCGGCGCGCGCCCGTCGTGGCTGCTGCCGGCGAGCGCCCTGGGCGGTGCCTGCATGCTGCTTGCCGCCGACATCCTTGTCCGGCTCGTCGCGCCCGGCCGCGACCTCAAGCTCGGCGTTCTGACCGCAATCGTCGGCGCGCCGTTCTTCCTGTGGCTTGTCTATCGCACGAGAAGGAAGCTTGCCTGATGCTGCTCGATGTTCAAGATCTCAGGGCGTCGCTCGGCGGCCGGCCGGTGCTCAACGGCGTGTCCTTTTCCGTCATGGCGGGTGAGTTTGTCGGCCTGATCGGCCCGAACGGAGCCGGCAAGTCGACCTTGCTGCGCGCATTGCTCGGACTGACACCGGCAGACGGCGCAATCGCGTTGGGTGCGCTCGCCGCCGCTCATGTCTCCGCGAGGGAGCGCGCTCGGCATATGGCCTACGTCGCCCAGGAGCGCGAGATCGCCTGGGCCGTGCCGGTCGAGATGCTGGTCGGCCTCGGTCGCTCGCCCCATCGGCCAAGTTTCGCCTCGCTCGCCCTTGCCGACCGCAACGCCATCGACGCCGCAATGCGCAAGATGGAAGTCGACAGCTTTCGGGACCGCGCTGCGACCGAGCTTTCGGGTGGCGAAAAGGCGCGTGTGCTGATCGCCCGGGCGCTGGCACAAGAGACGCCGCTGCTGCTCGCCGATGAACCGACATCGGGCCTCGACCCGTCGCACCAGATCACGCTGATGCGCCTGTTTGCCGATCTCGCGAGCAGCGGACGAAGCGTCGTGGCTTCGCTGCACGACCTCGGGCTCGCCGCCCGCTGGTGCACCCGACTGCTGCTCATCGACGCCGGCAGGATCGTCGCCGACGGCCCGCCTGATGAAGTGCTGACCGCCCAAACCCTGCGCGACGTCTATGGCGTCGAAGCCTTCTTCGGCGAGACAGCGGGCGGGCTGGTTGTCCAGCCGCTCGATCTCGTTGCCGTCGATACCGGAGCACGACCATGAGTTACCTCGAGCAGTTGCTGCGTCACCACCTGACCGACTGGCGCAGCGGATGGAGCATGGGCACGTTTGGCGCCATTGCCGAGTTCCATCAGGATGACGGCGAGGTTGCGGTGATAGACGACACTCACCTGCTGACCCGGGCTACCCGGCGGAGCGGTATTCGTGTCGATCGCGGCACGTTGAGCGAACTGGTGCCTGTCGCCTACGAGACGCTCAGTCCGAAGCGGCATCGCTGGAGCCAGGCGGTGGCGTTGTGCCTTCCTGAAGCCAAGGCGCGGCGCGGCAGCAGGAGCGTGCTGAGTGAGATCGGGCCGGACGATCACGCGATCCGGGGTATCGACCGCACCGGCATCCTGTTCGACATGGGCCCCAATGCGACTTCTGCATCCGCACCAGCGAGCCAAAGCTGCTGGCCGTCTTGCGCGCCAATCTCGGCCGTTCGCTGTTCGAGCATGGCAATGAGGCGATGCCGGCGATCCTTGCGGTCCATCCGCATCGGATCGCCTTGACCAATATCGGCCGTGTCGAGGTCTACCAGAAGATCGGTGGACCCGACACGGGCGGGGTTTCTCCCGAGGGACCGCATACCCATCATCTGCCGAAGCTTCTGAAGGGAGGCCGCACGCATTCGGCCAACACGCCGATCCCATCTGGCCTGTTGCCAGTCGGCTCGCTGCATCCGGGCAATCCGGTCATCGATCCGCTGGGCAAGGACCGGCCGTTCGACCTGACCCTGCATAGCGAGTTTCAGGAATTGATGAGCCGTTTCGGCACCGCCGAGGCTCTCGCCGGCAAGGCCTATGTCGACGACGCGCTGGAGACGGGCAGGGACCTCGACGCCGGCCAGGCGCCTGCCGGGCGCCATGCCCGGGCTGCGTTGCGTGTCGCGCTGCGACAGAAGGTCCGTCTGGCCGAGTGCCTGGGAGATGAAGCACGCCGCCAAAGGATCACGACCTGGCAAGCCAGCTTCGAGCAATCGGAGCCGGAGGCGGAGGACGACGACGCGCCGGGCCACGCGGCCTAAGGCTTCGGTGCGCAAACTCATGCCCGTCGGCGAAGGCTCCGGCCGTCGCCGACAGAGCAAAATTCGGGGCCAAACTAAACTTGATAATTATAGTCATGTTTTGTATGATCCGGTTGTGCTCGGGACAGGACGGCCGCAACGGCCACCGTCGGCACGATGGGTCCAGGTCGTGGCAATAGCTCTTTCGGCGATGAATGTTGGGACGCATCGGATCAGCAGGCTGGGTCTGCGTACGACCAGCCAAGCTGTCGAACTGACGCGGGCCGAGCTTCATCAATTGGTCTGGTCACGGCCGATGACCGAGATCGCCGTGCAGCTTGGCGTGCGCGACCAGCAGGTGGCGCAGGCCTGCGATCGTCATGACATAGCTCGCCCACAACCTGGGCACTGGCAGAAACTGCAATACGGCAAGGGTGTCGAGCCCAAGCCGCTTTCGACAGACTCCTATGCTGCGGAAGAGCCGGTCGTCATCGCTGGCCGCGAGACTTTTCCACGCATCCGCGACAACGAGCTTGCGCCAGGGGTCAGCAGGTCATGATGCATGTCAACCCCTTCAAGGATGCCGGCGAGGCGCAGGGCGATGGGATGCGCCGATATCGCGAGACGTTCGCCGAGGTCGAAGCGCTGGGCGCCCAGGTTCGCCGGGCAAGGCGTCAGGCTGATCTGAGCCTGAAGCGCGTCAATGCCGTGCCGGAACCCCACAGTGTGGGCAATGCCGTTTTCGCGGTTGAGCTGGAGCGCCACCGCGCCGACCGCGAGACGATGTTCGAGGCGATGCGCAAGCTAGACGCAGCGCGCCGGGCGCTGCGGGCAATCGCCTCCGATTTCGTCTTGGATCAGGACAAGACCGCCGCGGCAGATCTACGCCGTCCTGCCTGAGGCAGGGCCGGACTGTCGCGGGACAACATATCAGATGGAGACTATCGAGTGTCAAAGATGGCCGAGATCGAACGCCGCAGTGAAGAGGCGTCGGCGCATATCCGCGCAACGATCATGAATGAGTTTTGCGAAGTCATGCACAAGACAGGCCTGTCTCCGATTGCGGTGATGCGGCTAGCCGCGCAGGCGGTCGGGTCGATCTATCGCGAAGTGGCCGACGTTCATGCCTGCCCCGATGGCTGCCCTTGCGGCTGGCGGCCGCATGAAGTGTCCGACATCGAGGTTCTTGGTGCTGCCCTTGCGGCCGCGTGCCGGCAACATCGGCGCAGTCACGATCTGCGGTTGATGCGGGTCATCGGCAGCGCATGACCCGCGTTGCGGGCGCCCCTGCCTTGGGGCGCTCCTTTACCGGACAGTCTGCCTCAGCCCAGCCAGCGCCTCCTGCACATCGGCTCGTGCTTCGTTGGCTTCGGGCCAGACGGCGTAGACCGGATAGGTAAATTCGGGCGCGCCTTCGACGGTTTCCAGCTCGCCCGCGGCGATCAGCGGGGCAACCACGCCCTTGCGGAAGTAGCCCGTTCCGCCGGCGCGCAGGATGTAGCTCAGGCCGAGCGGGCCGAGACCGACGACAAGTCCGGGCTCGCCAAACGCGGTCGAGCTGGCATCGTGCTGGGCGGCGAACAGCGGCCCCCAGTCGACATAGACATAGGTGTCGGCCTCCGGCCTGCCATTGCCGGGCAAGGTCCTGACCAGCACGAGCTGCTCTTCCTGGAGGATCTCGACCTTGAAGCCGGGCAAAAGCTTCGGCGCATAGAGCACGGCGATGTCGAGCACCCCGTTCCTGAGCTGGTCGAGCAACTGGTCCGGCACGCCGACATGGGCGTGAACGGCAATCTCGGGCCTGGCTTTCTTCATCCACACCAGCCAGTCGAGCAGCAGCGGGTTCCACAGGCTGAGCTCGCCTCCGAGCGCGACGACGCTTGTCCGCCCGGAGGGGATAGCCAGCTGGTAGCGGGCGCGCTCCCAGATCTGGACGAAGGATTGGGCGAAGCGCTCGAACTCGCGGCCGGCCGGGGTCAGTTGCGCGCCGTTGCGATTGCGAACGAACAGTTGGCGGCCGAGCTCGTCCTCGAGCGTACGGATGCGGGCGCTGACGGTCGTCTGGGTGACATGGAGCCGGTCGGCGGCCCTGAGGAAGCTGCCGCAATGAACGATCTCGAGAAACGTGCGGGCGCGGTCGATATCCATACGCCATTAGTGCAAAAAAATTGCATCAATGCAGCATTTAAATCCGTTTGCCTTTCGGAGTGACGGAGCGCAGCTTTTCCGTGTCGAGATCGATCTCGCCGCCAAGACGGGACACGAAGATGATGTCTGACCAAAAAGGCGCTCCTCCCGAAACGCGCGAATACGCTTCGCCTCCTTGCTTCATGCATGAACTGGAACCGGGCTTCCGGACTGATACGGCTCCCATGGACGCGTGGCCTGATGTCGCGCGATGGCGCAAGGCGGAGCGGGCGCGCCTGATCGACGAGCGACTGCTTGCCGATCCCGAGGAACGCAAGGCTCGCTCCGATCGCATCGCTGCCGAACTCGACCTGGCAATCGGCAAGGTCAGCGGCCACACCGTCAGTGTCTATTGGCCATTCCGCGGCGAGCCGGATCTGCGCAACTGGGCCGTCCGGGTGATCGGGCGCGGCGGCAGGATCGCCTTGCCTGTCGTCATCAAGAAGGCTTGGCCGCTGGAGTTCCGTGCCTGGTCGCCGGGCGATCCGCTCGAACGCGGTGTCTGGAACATCCTCGTTCCCGCCGATGGTCCGGCGATCCTGCCCGATGTCGTCATCGCGCCGGTCGTGGGGTTCGACGGGGCAAACTACCGGCTGGGCTATGGCGGCGGCTTTTTCGATCGCACCCTTGCCGCGATGCCCAAGCGACCGCTCGTCGTCGGCGTCGGCTACGCAGGCAGCCGGATCGCCACGATCTATCCGCAGCCGCACGACATTCCGATGGACATCATCGTCACCGACGAATGAGTGATGGGACGAATGAGCGATGGCTAATAAGTCGCAGTATGCCACCCTTGTCGTCAGGGGCTCTGCTGCTAGGCTTTGACAATGCGATGCCGGATGTCCGGACAGTCAGTGCGACACGGATCGCAACTGGGAGGAGGTCGCCTGTCGTGAATGAAACTGTACAGCCAAAGGGGCGTTCGCTCTATCTCGAGCTGGGAGGCGAAGAGGCCGTACGCCGGCTGGTCGAAATCTTCTACGACATCGTCGAGCAGGACGAGGCTGCAGCCGAGCTGCATCTGTTGCATCTCAGGGGGCATGGCGTCGCGCATTCGCGTGAGGAACAGTTCAACTATCTCTCAGGCTTTTTCGGCGGTCCGAGCTATTACGTTCAGAAGCACGGGCATTCGCGGCTGAAGGAAATCCACGAGCACGTGGCGATTGGCCCGGAACTGCGCGATCTCTGGCTGACATGCATGCGCCAGGCGGTGGCGAAAGCCGGCTTGTCCGAGCACCTGCAGGCATTGGTGATGCGCCACTTCACCTTTGCCGCCGAGATGACAAGAAACAGGGACTGAGCCGGCCGGCCTCCCAGCCGCGGCAGCGGCTGGGTAGCTCAACCTCAGTGGTAGGGCTGCATCGAACCCGGCTCGCCGCGCATGTTGACGACCGGCTCGCCTTGCGACGTCGGCACGGCCAGGCCGGTGGCCACGACCGAGACCTTGAATTGGCCTTGCAGCGAATTGTCGAAGATCGCGCCAACGATGATGTCGGCTTCATCACCTACCTCCTCGCGGATGCGGGTGGCGGCTTCGTCGACCTCGAACAGCGTCATGTCCATGCCGCCCGAGATCGAGATCAGCACGCCCCTGGCGCCCTTGATCGAGTTTTCGTCAATGAGCGGGTTGGCGATCGACGCTTCGGCCGCCTTGCTGGCGCGGTTTTCGCCGCTGCCGACGCCCGTACCCATCATGGCGCGGCCCATGTCGCGCATCACCGTCTTCACGTCGGCGAAGTCGAGATTGATCAGGCCTTCCTTGACGATCAGGTTGGTGATGCAGCTGACGCCGGAGTAGAGCACCTTGTCGGCGATGCCGAACGCATCCTCGAAGGTGGTCTTGGCGTTGGCGATGCGGAACAGGTTCTGGTTCGGAATGACGATGACCGTGTCGGCGGCCTGGCGCAAAAGCTCGATGCCCTGTTCGGCCATCTGCATGCGCCGCTTGCCTTCGAAGGTGAACGGCTTGGTGACGATGGCAACGGTGAGGATGCCTGCCGCGCGTGCTGCCCGTGCGATCACAGGTGCGGCGCCCGTTCCGGTGCCGCCGCCCATGCCGGCGGTCACGAAGCACATATGCGTGCCGGAGAGCTGATCCATGATTTCATGGATCGATTCCTCGGCTGCCGCCTGACCGACCTCCGGCATGGAGCCGGCACCGAGACCCTCTGTCACCATCGAGCCGAGCTGAACCAGCTTCGAGGCCTTCGACATGGTCAGCGCCTGAGCATCGGTGTTTGCGACGATGAACTCTGTGCCCTCGAGACCTTCGGCAATCATGTTGTTGACGGCGTTGCCGCCACCGCCGCCGACACCGATAACGGTCAGCTTCGGCCTCATTTCCGAGATCTCAGGTTTCTTGGAAGTGTTCATGGTTCCGTTTCCTGCGCAGCGCCCCTGCCCGAATCGGACCGGCTCAGGGAATCAGATTGATCGGGAGGCTGCAAGGAATAGCCTGTCGATTGCGGTTTTTAACCGGCAGATCTGGGCTTTTGCACCTGTAAGTGAGGGAGGCAAGCACTCGATCCGCTGTCCGGCCGCTGCTGGTGCAGCCGGACAGCTTGGGTGTCGTGGTCAGAATGCCTTGAGCCGAGCTGTA
This sequence comes from Aminobacter sp. MDW-2, assembly GCF_014250155.1. Taxonomy (NCBI): domain Bacteria; kingdom Pseudomonadati; phylum Pseudomonadota; class Alphaproteobacteria; order Hyphomicrobiales; family Phyllobacteriaceae; genus Aminobacter; species Aminobacter sp. MDW-2. The sequence goes on along the minus strand of NZ_CP060198.1, from coordinate 411,696 downwards.
GCGCCGGAGTTGGTATGCCCACCGGCTTCCGGGTTGGAGTGGAGGACAGCTATCTTCCGCCCAGCCTGTCTGGCAGCTCTTGGTGCAGCATTTTCGACCGGTCCAGGTCGCTTTCGTAGCCTGGTTGTCGGAACCGCTCATTTATCAAAAACGCTAGCGTGGGCAGGCGTCACAATGGCTGCTCATGCGACTGCAGGAATGACCTTCGCTCCAGCGCGCGAACCTCAAGTTGGCGGAGGCGCGTCTGCAGCCTGTTGGCCCCGACAGAGGAATACTGGTGCGAGCCGATGCGTTGTCGCGGCTCGTCTCAAATCCGATGCCAGCCATCTGCCATCTGTCACCAATGAGCCATCTCGCGAGCATGCCATGGTAATATCAATCGATACCCCTCCAAATTGGCGCGATATCGCGCGGGTTGCCTCAGGTGAGATGCTGGCTCTTGCCCCAGCCGCCTGGGAACGCGTTGCACATGCCAATCGTATCGTGACGCGTATCGTTGAGAACGGCGTGCGTGCTTACGGTGTGAACACTGGGGTCGGCGCGCTTTCGAACACGGTAGTCGAACCAGCTTTGCAGGAAAAACTGTCGCGCAACATAATCCTCAGCCATGCCTGCGGGGTGGGCGAACCAGTGCCTGAGCACAGCGTCCGGGCCATTATCGCATCTCAGGTGGCCAACTTTGCACATGGTCACTCTGGCGTGCGCCCTGAGATCGTTCTGCATTTGCTGCGCTTCCTGGAATGTGACTGCATCCCGGAAGTTCCGTCACGAGGGTCAGCCGGATATCTCACGCACAATGCTCACATTGCGCTGGTCTTGATCGGTGAGGGCAGGGCGCAAGTTGCCGGGCGCCGAATGAATGGCCGTGATGCGCTGGCTGCAATTGGAGTTGAGCCATTGGTGCTTGGCGCCAAAGAAGGATTGAGCCTGGTAAACGGCACCGCCTGCGCAACTGGGCTCCTGTGTGTAGCGCTGGCGCGCGTCGAGCGGCTATTGCGCTGGGCTGATGCTGCGGCGGCGCTGACGCTTGAAGCCGCGGGTGGTCAGATGGAGGCATTTGACGAGCGGGTGCTCGCCATGCGGCCGTCACCCGGCATCCAGGCGGTGGGCGTTACGCTGCGTGCTTTGCTCGAAGGCAGCGGCCTGATAAGCGCGGCACGCGGGCGCCGGACGCAGGACGCACTCAGCCTTCGTGCCGTGCCTCATGTGCACGGTGCAGCGCTTGAAGTGACGGAGCGTTCGGCGCAACTTGTCGATCGCGAGCTCGCCTCAGTCACCGACAATCCGGCGGTATCGGGTACGCTGGAAAACCCGCTGGTCTTTTCGGAGGCTCATGCCGTTGCGCCGGCGCTGGGTCAGGCGGCCGACAGCCTGACGATCGCGCTGGCTCAGGTGGCGGGGATGAGCGAACGGCGGATTGATCGTCTGGTCAACCCTCTCGTCAACAATCTGCCAGCATTTCTCGCCAGCGAAGGCGGCTGCAATTCCGGCTTCATGATCGCGCAGTACACTGCCGCCTCGTTGAGCAATGTAAACCGCCGCCTCGCAGCCCCAGCTGCAACCGACGGCGGCGTTACCTCAGGGTTGCAGGAAGATTTCCTCGCCCATCCGACCGTTGCCGCCAACAAGCTGCTGGCGGTCATCGACAACGCCGAATATATCCTGGCAATTGAATTGATGGCGGCAGCCCAAGCGCATGACTTCCTGGCTGGCGACGAAACGCGCGCGCCTGGAACGGATGCGATCTATCGCTCGGTTCGTGAACGTGTCGCGCATTATGCCGACGATCGCCCACTGTCGTGGGACATTGAAACGGTTCGATCTTTCATACGAGAGACGGATATACCTTAGCGAAGCCACGACTGAGGGACGACCACGCTTGGTCGCGGTCGATTCCTAATCCAATCGACGAGCCAACCCTTGGAGTGATCGCAAGGCCGGCCAACAACTTGCCTGGTTAGCGTCTCGACAAGTCGCGCAGACGGCCTGTCTTCTCGCGGCCGCCCACATGAGTGGGCAGGCCGGAGCCAGCCTAAACAATTGGTTTCAGAATGATCCCATGCGAATTCGGCGTCGTCCACCGGGGCGCGATTGAGCCACAGGGATCTGCGGATCGAACAGTTGGGGGGTCAGTCAACCAGACCCACGCATTGATGGTGGCCTTGGGCATACATTATGCCTATATATGGACAACGATGATGGAACCTGTTGCACCATGACAGTCAACGTCTGGTCGCCCGCGATCTCGAAGGCCGACGGGCCGCTGTATCTGGCGATTGCCGACGCCTTGTCGGTCGACATCGCGTCTGGCCGCTTGCCCGGCGGCTTTCGGCTGCCGCCGCAGCGGACACTTGCCGACCAGCTTGGCATCGATTTCACCACGGTGAGCCGTGCCTATGCCGAGGCGCGCAAGCGCGGGCTGGTCGAAGGTCGGGTCGGGCAGGGCACCTATGTCAGGATGCGTCGTCCGTCCAACTCGCCGTCGACGGTGACCGGTATCGTCGACATGAGCATGAACCTGCCGCCGCGGTTCGACGATCCGGAGCTCGCAGCAAAGATGTGGGACGGCATCGCCGAACTGCAGGCCGGCGACGGGCTCGGCCTATTGATGCGCTACCAGGAAGCCGGCGGCACGCTGCGCGACCGCGCCGCGGGCGCCATGTGGCTGGCGCCGCGTCTGGGCGATATCGGCCCTGGTCGGTTGATGGTCTGTCCGGGCGCGCAAGGGGCGTTGCTGGCGCTGCTGGGGGCGTTGGCAGCACCGGGCGAAACCATCTGCGCCGAGGCGCTGACCTATCCCGGCCTGCTTGCCGTTGCCGAGCATCTGCGCATCGGCGTCACCGGCGTGGCGATGGATGAGGAAGGGCTGATTCCCGAAGCGTTCGAAGATGTGTGCCGCAAGCGCGCGCCGAAGCTGCTTTGCTGCACGCCGACGCTGCACAATCCGACAACTACGACGCTGTCGCAGGTACGGCGCGAGCAGATCGTGGCGATCGCGCGCCAGCACAATGTGCTGATCGTTGAGGACGACGCTTATGGCGCCTTGCCGGTCAATCCGGTGGCCACTTTCGCGGCCCTCGCACCCGAAATCACTTATCACATTGCCGGCCTGGCCAAGTGCCTGGCGCCGGCGCTGCGCGTGGCTTATGTGGTGGTGCCGCAGGAGCGCACGGCAGCCCATCTAGCCGGCGCCATCCGCGCCACCGCCGGCATGGCCTCGCCTCTGACGGCCTCGCTTGCCACGCGCTGGATCGAGACTGGGGTTGCACAATCCGTGCTGGCGGCAATTCGAAGCGAAACCAGGCAGCGGCAAGCGATCGCGTCGCAACTGCTGCCGTCCAGCCTTGTGCAGGCAAATGCCGAAGGCTTCCATGTCTGGCTGAAGCTTCCATCTGGCTGGAGCCGGAGCGACTTTGCCGCGCGCCTGCGCTCGGCCGGCATCGGCGTCGTCACCAGCGATGCGTTCTCGGTTTCGGGGCCTGCACCCGAGGCAGTGCGCCTTGGTTTGGGTGCGGCGCCCAATCAGGCGTCGCTTGCCGCAAGCCTTGGGACAGTCGCTGACCTGCTCGTGCAGCAGTCGGCGGTGTCGTCGATGGTCGTGTAGCCCTAGGGGATGGCGCTCGGCAGTGGGCCGGCGAAACGCTCGATCCGGTTCATGCCAAGGATTTGATGCAGCGGGGCCTCGTCACTCACCCGGCGAAACATGCCGGGCGACATCCAGCGCGCAAAGCCGTCGACATTGGGCGCGCCGCGACCTGAACGAACATCGTCGATCCATAAGGTGCGTGTTTCGAGCGAGATACGGGTCAGGCCGGTCGAATTCGGCACGCCGGCATGGGCATGAGCGCTGGAAAACGCGATGATCTGACCCGGTGCGATGACCACCGGCGTAGCGTCTGCGACCTCAAGCTCCTCGATCAGATGAGGTATCGCCGCGTCGGCGTCGACAGCGTTGCGACCACCAGCCTTCGACCGCTCCAGCAGCGCGGCAAGGTCGAAGTCGGCGCTGGTGTTCGCGACCGGACGATCCCAGAGCGAGGGGTAGATCGCGAAGGTGCGCCCTTCATCGATGTCGTAGACCGGCGCCCACCAATTGGTCTGGGCATAGAGGTTGGAACCCCAGGTGTCGCGGTGGAAGGCAATGGTGGCGGTGGTGCGGGCACGCGGCACGACGCTCCCCGGATCCTGGTGCGGCTGGAACCTGAGATAGAGGGTATCTCGTGCGAGCCCTTCCGCCTCCAGGCCGCAGGCCTCGAAGACATCGCGCCACAGCCGCCTGACCTCCGGCGACCGGGCGAAATCGCGCTGGCGCTGGGCGAAGCTCTCCGTCTGCTCGTGATGCGACAGGTGGCGATGTATTTCCTCCGGTGCGAAGGGCGCGAACGCATCCTCCAGGAAGGTTTGGGTGAAGCTGACGAGGTCGGCCATCGGCACAAGTTCGCCGAAGCGAAGAATGTCGCCGGCATAGATCCGGTCATGAAGCAGGCGCGGGCCGGGCGCCTCGGAGACGTCGTTGTACATCAGATCGTTCCGCAATTCACACGGTAAGGCCGGCGATATTCATCAGCAGGCGGAAGAGGTAGGCCACGGCACCGAGCCCCAGAACGCTGACTGTCCAGATGAGGATCAGCCAGCCGATCCGCTTCGGCCACGATACCGGTGCCTGCGAGGGGGCGGCCATCAGTGATAGCCCTCGCCGGCTTTCACCTTGCCGCGGAACACGTAATAAGACCATGCGGTGTAGCCGAGGATGAAGGGGATGATGAACAGGGCGCCGACCAGTGCAAAGCCCATGCTCTGCGGCGGCGAGGCGGCCTCGCGGATGGTGATGTCAGGTGGGATGATGTTCGGCCACAGGCTGATGCCGAGGCCGCTATAGCCAAGGAACAGCACGAACAGCGCAAGGATGAACGGTCCGGCATGTGGTGCGCCCTGCAGGCTGCGCAGAATTAGCCAGGTGGCGACAAGGACCAGGATCGGCACCGGCGAGAAGAAGACGATGTTCGGGAAGCTGAACCAGCGTTCGGCAATGTCGGGATGGGCGAACGGCGTCCACAGGCTGACGATGCCGACGACGGCCAGCAAGGCAAGCGTTATGGGGCGCGCCAGTGCGACCATGCGGTCATACAGCACGCCTTCAGTCTTGATGATCAGCCATGTGCTGCCCAACAGTGCATAAGCGACAATCAGCCCGAAGCCGGTGAACAGGCTGAAAGGCGTGACCCAGTCGAGCGCGCCGCCGACATAGGTGTTGTTTTCGACCTTGAAGCCGTCGAGGAAGGCACCGAGCGACACGCCCTGGAAGAAGGTGGCGACATAGGAGCCGCCGGCAAAGGCCTTGTCCCAGAATGCCCTGTGATGCTGGTCGGCCTTGAAGCGGAACTCGAAGGCGACCCCGCGCCAGATCAGCCCGAGCAGCATCAGCACCAGCGGCAGATAGAGCGCGCTGAGGATGACGGCATAGGCAAGCGGGAAGGCAGCCATCAGGGCGGCCCCCCCGAGCACCAGCCAGGTCTCGTTGCCGTCCCAGACCGGGGCGACCGTGTTGACCATGGTGTCGCGCTGCTCGCGGTCGCGAACGAAGGGGAACAGGATGCCGATGCCGAGATCGAACCCGTCCATGATGACATACATCATCAGGCCAAAGGCGATGATGACGGCCCAGACAACTGGAAGATCGATGCCCATCGGTTCAGCCTTTCCTGTCGGCGTGAGTCTGCGCGAACATGTCGATCTGTTCGTGGGCGGCAGATAGCGGCCGCGCCGGCCGGCCGCTCATATCGTCGTCGCCCGGATCATGCTCGTCGACTTCGGGGCCCTTGCCGACCAGCTTGAGCATGTAGCTCGTGCCGATGCCGAAGACGATGAAGTAGACCACGACGAAGACAATGAGGGTGGTGCTCATCGCCAGCACCGAATGGTTCGACACGGCGTCCTTGGTGCGCATCACGCCATAGACGATCCAGGGCTGGCGGCCGATCTCGGTGGTGTACCAGCCGGCAAGGATGGCGATCACACCGGCCGGGCCCATCAAGGTGGCGAAGCGCAGGAACAGCCTCTTTTCATAGAGTTGCTGGCGCCAGCGCAGCCATAGCCCCCAGGCACCGAGCAGCAACATCAGCATGCCGAGACCGACCATGATCCGGAAGCTCCAGAATACGACGGTCGAGTTCGGGCGGTCCTCCTTGGCGTATTCCTTGAGGCCAGGGAACTGGCCGTCCCAGCTGTGGGTCAGGATCAGGCTGCCGAGATTCGGAACCTTGATCGCGTAGAGCGTCTCTTCTTTCTCCATGTCGGGCCAGCCGAACAGGGTCAGCGGCACGGCTTCGCCGGGTTTGTTCTCCCAATGGCCTTCGAGTGCCGCGATCTTGGCGGGCTGGTGTTTCAGCGTGTTGAGGCCGTGCAGGTCGCCGATCAGAATCTGCACCGGCGCCGAAACCAGCACCATCCACATCGCCATCGACATCATGGTGCGGGTGTGGCGGTTGTCGTTGCCGCGCAGCAGATGCCAGGCGCCCGACGCACCAACAAAAAGGGCGGTCGCCAGGTAGGCGGCGACGGTCATGTGCGCCAGGCGGTAGGGGAATGACGGGTTGAAGATGATCTCGAACCAGTTCACCGGGATGACGACGCCGTTGACGATTTCGAAGCCTTGCGGGGTCTGCATCCAACTGTTGGAGGCGAGAATCCACGTTGCCGAAATCAGCGTCCCGACCGCAACCATGATGGTGGAGAAGAAATGCAAACCAGGGCCGACCCGGTTCCAGCCGAACAGCATGACGCCCAGGAAGCCGGCCTCGAGGAAGAAGGCGGTGAGCACTTCGTAGGCGAGCAGCGGCCCGGTCACCGAGCCGGCGAAGGCGGAGAAGTAACTCCAGTTGGTGCCGAACTGGTAGGCCATGACGAGGCCGGAGACGACGCCCATGGCGAAGTTGACGGCGAAGATCTTCGACCAGAAATGGTAGAGATCGCGGTAGACGGTATCGCGCTTCCACAACCACAAGCCTTCCAGCACCGCGAGGTAACTTGCGAGACCGATGGTGATGGCGGGGAAGATGATGTGGAAGGAGATGGTAAAGCCGAACTGTATGCGGGCCAGTTCGAGTGCGGTTAGGCCGAACATCAAGGACCTCTCTTGCATGTACAATCGGCTTGAGCGCGATTGCTGGTCGAAGCGTAATACTCGTCGATTGTCGTCAGGTATTGCTCACACCTTGCAATAGACCCCCATCTTGATCTGCGCAGCGCGGAAAGTCGACGCACCCCGGGGGACATTTTGCCCCATGGGGCGGACCCGCGCAGGCGTCTTACGGCGCGCTCATTCTCCATACAATCGATCCATACATTCATCAATTGTCAGGAATGTATGTGAATTATATGTATATTGCACCTTGTCGGCAAGGCTGAAGCGCCTTATGTGTCGGGGCGTAGGGGCGCGCTGTGGCGTTGCCCGCATGTTTGCGACCCGCAAGAAGGAGACGTGCATGTCTCGGTCCAGATATACGGCAGAGGGGTTTACCCCCACCGACAACCCGATGAAGACGGGTATCAAGGGGCTCTGCCCGCGCTGCCAGATGGGGCACCTGTTCCAGGGCTTCCTGAAGCTTGCGCCGCGTTGCGAGGTTTGCGGGCTCGACTATTCCTTCGCCGATCCGGCCGATGGCCCCGCCTTCTTCGCCATGACCATTGCCGCGGTGCCGGCGCTCGCCTTCGGCGCATGGTTCCAGACGGCATTCGGCCTGCCGCTATGGGTGCATCTGTTCATCACCTTGCCGCTGACCGTGCTGAGCTGCATGGCACTGTTGCGGCCGCTCAAGGGCTGGCTGGTGTGTTCGCAGTTCTTCCACAAAGCCGAGGAAGGCTCGATCGATTTCGATTGGCACGCCAAGGCCAAGGGCCAGCAGCAGAATGGCCAGACGCCGGCCGCCTAATCAGGCGGAGTATTCGGCGCAGCCCTGCCGCTGTGGCGACCAACAGCAAAAAAGCCATGGGCAGGGGCGGCCCATGGCTTTGCGGCAACATCAAGCTGCCTTTGGCGGTGGGGAGGTGTCGTTCAGCGCAGGACGCTGGTGACCTTGTCTCCTTCATCGTTGAGCCCGATCGAAACCTTCTCGCCGATCTGGATATTAGGAAGGCCGACGTCGCGCGGCACGGTGAAGCTGTGGCCGTTGTCGAGGGTAATGACGCGAGATGCCGGGCTGAACTTCATGACCACGCCGTTGTTCGACGACGCGAGCGCTGCGCCCGACATCAAGGCGAGGGATGCGGCAGCCAGGATGATCTTCTTCATTTGGTAGTTCCTTTCTTGGGAGGTGACGCCAACATCGGCGACGTCCCATTTCTAGCGGCGCCCCGTTTCGAGCTGTTTTCAGAGCATGGCGATAAGTGTTTCGTTTGTTTCAGTCCTTAGTGGAAAGCGAAACATGGCGCTGCTTGCCGGCTGGAAAGGGCAGGCGTGTTCTGCTTGAACAGCGATCGTGTGGGGACGACGACGGCCTGTGACCAGACACCGGCGCGCGACGATCGGGCTTGGCGAGGGCTGATGGGGGCAGGCGACTGTCGGAATGACGGCAGCCAGGGCGCGAGGGGCAGTCTCGCTCTGTCGAGCCAACGGCAACGCGATCGAAAGGGGAGGGCGAAAGCGGCGAGGTTTGACCTTGCTTCGTGGCGCTGGATGCGCTCCCGCAGTTCGGAAACGCAAACGCACCGACCGGCAAGCGCCGGCCGGTCAGATCGAACGGGAGGGTGCCGTCGTTGAAAGCCGCGACTTGCGGGCCGTGCGCACTCCGTCGGCGGCGCGCAGATGCGCTGCGATCATCGGATTGACGATGTGGGGGGCGGTCAGCAGCGCCATATGTCCGGCATCGGGAACGATGGCAAGCCTGGCGCCTGGAATAGCCTCGGCGACCATTTCGGTGACGCGCAAACTCAAGACAGGGCTGTCCAGCGCCATCACCGCAAGCGTCGGGCAACCGAGCGCGCGACAGCGGTTCGCCGGCCAGGTTGCGGCAAGTGCGGTTGCGAGATCACGGCCCGCTTGCTCGGCATGGCGCACGAGTTCTTGCCGGAGGCTTTCGCTGGTCCGGCGCCAGGCCCCTGCGCCATGCCAGAAGTCGATATAGGCGCGCATGCCGGCTGACGGGCCGGAGGCACGTGCTGTTGTCGCCAGTTTCTCGGCCATGCCGGCAAGCTCGGCGAACAAGGCCAGATCCGACGGAGCCCCGGCGCGCAGCAGATGGAACAATGCGGGCTCGATCAGCGTCAGGCTTTTGACCAGTTGCGGCCGTATCAGCGCGATCTCCAGCGCCACTGCCGCACCATGCCCATGTCCGACAAGGTGCATCGGCTCCGCCATCACGCCAATGACGACGCCGGCAACATCGGGGATGTTACCGGCCGTCCGATTGCTGCCGTAACGAGACAGATCAGGCGCGATCAGCCGGTGGCGGCCGCGCAGGTATCCCGCGGTGCCTTGCCACAGCCTGCCTGTATTCGCCGAGCCGTGCAGCGCGAGTACGGTGTTGCTGAGCATAGGCTGGCAGATTGGGCCCGGGTCGGACTGCCAGCTAGCGCTATTCCACATCGTGTTCATGGCCGCGCTTCCGGTCACCGGATGGATCGCTGACAAGCGACTGGATTTCAGAGCGAGCCACGCCGATATCCTTGAGCAGGTAGTCGTCAAGTTCCCCAAGGCTCCACACCGCGCGGCGATGGGCGCGATGCCGCCAGAATGCCCGATGGGCGGCCGCGATCCGCGAAGCCAGCGACGAAACGAGGCCGGCGGCGGGTGATCGGATGGTCAGGGTAGTCATGTTCTGGAACTCCTTTGAGCTGTGCCAAGTCGGCGATACGGATCTAGACCTCTCCTGTTTCGGGCATGTTCCCGGCATCGGGAGAAGTGTTTCGTTTGTTTCAGTGGCGATGTTTAGTCGATCTGCGGGTTGCCGCAGGGCGCATGACGGCTGCCCGGGCGAGCAGGGACGTCAGCCGCCATCGAAGCTGCTGACGAAAGCCCGATCGAGCCGCGTCCGTTGTCGCCCGTTGCTGACAGTGGCAGGCCGCTGAACAGGCGGCGCGACGTGAGCCGCCCTGGTGTCGCGCCCAGCGATACGCGTGAATAGACGTCGGTTCGCTGCTTCTTCACGATCCGCGGGGACGTTGCGTTAGCAGGGTCGTGCAGTGACGACATCATCCCGGCGGGTGGGAATTGAAAGCTGGAAGCGATGTCGAAAGCATGCGCCATGCCGAAGGTCGGCAGAACAGCGCAAAAGGCTAGAATGGTCGATCGCATCTCATGTCTCCTTGGGGACGTTCGCGTTCTCGACCTTGCCGGGCGCCTCGCCTGCGGATGGGCCGCCTATCAACATCCCGTGGGTTTTTGATAGACTGGATGCTTCCGCATGCCGGAGCCGACCCAACGAAGTCGACATGGCGGAAGTTAGCTCAGGCCTGTTTCGACGCTTTTTCTGATCTGAGGGAAAAGGTTTCGTTTGTTCGCGCGATTGCGCGAAAATGGCTCTCAGGCCGAAATAATTGAAACAAAGTGAGTGAGTTTCGACCTCATACCGAAACAGAGTGCTTGTAATCATCCGCCGCCCTCACGCCGCCGTGATGTGGCCGCGCTCAGGATTGAGGAGACGATCATGCGAGCTGGCGATCCGGCGGTGAATGTTCGGACGGGCTACGCGCTTTTCGACAGCGACGACATGCTTGTCGACGCCAATGCCGAGATTTTCGGCGGCATTGTCCAGCCGCGCGGTGAGCAGCCGCCGATGGATGTCCTCGCAGCGGTCGCCCGGGTGCTTCGTCAGTTTGCCAGCTTCGACGGTCTTGTTGTGGAACAGACCGATGACTTCGTTCGGCGCGCCGCGTTGCGCTGGCGGCAGCCGAACGTGCCGCCGATCGAGGCGCAAACCGTCGACGGCGGCTGGAAACTGCTGACGAGCCACCCCCGCCTTGGCACCGGCATCGCGCTGATCAGCACCGACATCACCGAAATGAAGCTGGCCCAGATCGCACATCTCAACAGCGCCGAGATCTTCCGTTGTATCACCGACAGCCATCCGCTGCCGGTCTGGGTCGTCGACGAAGAAAGCAAACAGATCCTTTATGAGAGCCTCGACGGGTCGCACCTGCTTGGCCGCAAATGGCAGCCGCAACAGCAACAGCGCCTCACCGACCATTTTGTGAACCCGGACGAATTCGATCGGGCCTGTCGCCATGTCCACGGCAACGACATCTTGCGCGATTGCGAGATTGAGATGCAGCGCGAAGATGGCTCAAATGTCTGGTGCTCGACGAACTGGCGGCGGAGCGTCTTTCGTTCGCGCCCGTCGCTGGTCATCGGCGTGCTCGACATCACCGAGCGCAAGAAAGCCGAAGCAGCGGAACGCGAGGCGACATCGCTGATGCAACGGGTGCTGGACGCTTGCCCGTCGCCGACACGCATGTCGACGATCGAAGGCGAGACGCTCTATGCCAATCCCGCCAGCCGGGAACTCTACGGCGATCGCCCTCACATCGCTGACTATTATGTCAACCCGGCCGACCGGGAAATTCTGGTCAGCACCCTGCTGGACAAGGGCAGCATCGACGACTTCCGTGTGCGGCAATACTGTTCCGACGACACCATTTTCTGGGGCTCGCTTTCGGCACGGCTGATCGACTTCCAGGGCAAGAAGGTGATTGTTTCCAACGCCACGAACATCAACGCCATGATCATGGCGCAGCAACAGACGCGCCAGGCAAACAACCGCCTGACCGACGCGATCGAGTCGCTGGCTGAAGGGTTCGCGCTTTATGACAAGGACGATTGCCTTGTCTTGGCCAACAGCCAGTATCGGAAGATGCATGCCATCTGCGCCGACGTGCTGGTCCCCGGGGTGAACTGGTTCGACTTCCTGCGGGTGACTGCTGAACGCAGCCAGTTCCGTGTTCCCGGCGACAAGATCGACGAGTGGTTGGCCGAGCGGGCGAGGGATCGGCGCGAGTACCGCCAGCAGGAATTCCAGCATGCAGACGGCGGCTGGTTTTTCGTTTCGAACAGCCCGACACGGGAGGGCGGCTTCGTCGTCACCCGCCTCGACATAACCGAGCGCAAGCGAGCTGAACTGGCGGCCAAGGAAGCAGACGACCTCGTTCGCAGGGTCCTCGAGGCCAGCCCCGTCAGCATCCAGATGACGCGCGCCCACGACGGCAAGCAGCTCTACAGCAGCCCGGCGACGACGAGGTTGCTGGGCGATGTCGTTGGCGCGCTCGACCACTTCGCCAGTCAGGCGCATCGCGACGAATATATCGAACGCCTGCTGCGTGATGGCGCTGTCGATGAATTCGAAACACAGCTCAAGCGCAGCGACGGCCAGACATTCTGGTGCTCGATCTCGTCGCGACTGATCGATTTCCATGGCGAGCAGGTCATCGTCTCCCATACGCACGACCTGAGCGACCGCATCGAGCTGCAGAAGCAGGTCGAGCACCAGCGCGAGAAGCTGCACCAGAACGAGAAGCTGTCGGCTCTCGGCGGGTTACTGGCCGGTGTTGCCCATGAGCTGAACAATCCGCTGTCGGTGGTGCTCGGCATGTCGCTGACGCTGAAGGAAACATCGGTCGACGCGAAGACGGTCGAGCGAGCCGACAAGATCAGCAAGGCAGCGGAACGCTGCGCCCGTATCGTCAAGACCTTCCTGGCAATGGCCAGGCAGCAGCCGACGCGCGCCACGAATGTGTCGATAGACGAGGTTGTTTCGGCAGCTCTCGAAGTGGTCAACTATTCGATCCGGTCTTCCGACATCCAGCTCATGTTCGATCTTGAGCCGGATCTGCCGGCGATCTGGGGTGACCCCGATCAGCTCAGCCAGGTGCTGATCAACCTGCTGGTCAATGCCGAGCACGCGCTCCACCATTGGGAGGGGTCAAGGAAGATACTCGTTGCCACGGGACGGCATCCGGAATGCGGCAACATCACCATTAGTGTCACCGATACTGGCCCCGGGATTGCGGAAGAAATCCTGCCGCGCATCTTCGAGCCGTTCTTCACCACCAAGGAGGTAGGCGCCGGCACGGGCATCGGCCTGTCCTTCTGCCATCGCATTATCCAGGCCCATCAGGGAACGATCGAGGTCGAGACCATGCCTGGCGGCGGCTCGACCTTTGTCGTCTCGCTGCCGGCTTCCGACCGGTTCGTCGAAACTTCAGGACCCGCTGACGAAGAGCCGGAGAACTCAGCCGGCCTGTCATGCCTGGTGGTGGATGACGAAAGCGAGGTTGCCGACCTGATCGCGGAAGTCTTGATGCGCGACGGCTTCAATGTCGTCGTCGCGCGGTCAGGCGAAGAGGCTCTGACGCAGCTCAGGAAGCGGACGTTTGCCGTCATCCTGAGCGACCTGAAGATGCCTAGCATGGATGGCCGGCGGCTCTACAACTACATCGCCGACTACCACCCGGCCGAAGTCGACAGGCTCGCCTTCCTGACCGGCGACACGATCAGCCCCGACGCGCAGGTGTTCCTGCGCGCCACCAAGCGGCCCTATCTGGAAAAGCCGGTGAAGCCGATCGAACTACGCCGGTTTGTTTCAGGCCTGGTCGTCAGGCAGGTGTGAGGGATGTCGTTTGATTTGCCGCCCTCGCCGAAGCGAGGTAGTTTTCCAGTCGAGGTGAGGACCCGGTGACTGCCATTTCGCAGATCGTCGTTTGTGATGACGAGCCCGATGTCCGCGACATGGTCGCGGAATATCTGGAACGCCACGGCTATGCCGTGACGACAGCCGATGCCGGGCCGGCCTTGCGCCAGATCGTCGAGAGCCAGCCCGTCGATGTCGTGATCCTCGATATCCGCATGCCCGGCGAAGACGGCCTCTCGCTGGCGCGCTACCTGCGCGAGCATTCCGAGGTGGCGATCATCATGCTGACGGGCTCGGCCGAGATCATCGACCGGGTCGTCGGTCTCGAGATCGGTGCCGACGATTATATCGGCAAGCCGGTTGACCTGCGCGAACTGCTGGCGCGGGTGAAGGCCGTGCTGCGCAGGACAACGGGCAGGGATCGTGTTGCAGAAAATGCGCTTGGGCCCCAGAGCGCCCAGTTCGGCAGCTGTCGATTGGACCTTGAGCAGCGCAAGCTGTTCGACGCCGATGGCCTTGATATTGCGATCACCCCGATGGAGTTCCGGCTGCTCAAAGTGTTCGCCGAGAACAGGGGGCGGATACTCAACCGTGACCAGTTGCTCGAACTTGCGCATGATCGGGGCTGGGATCCGTTCGACCGCAGCATCGACATCCGAATTTCGCGGCTGCGCAAGAAGATCGAGACTGACCCAACAAAGCCCGAGGTGATCAAGACCATTCGCGGGGTCGGCTATCTCTACGCCTGATCAGGCAACAGGCCTTGCGTTTGCACCGGTGTGCTCGCCTCAGGCAGCGAGACTTGCTTGGCGTATCCATCAAAATGCCGTACTGGGAGACTTCTTGGGCAATTCAGCCCCAGAGATCACGGACCGCGCCACCGCCTGATGCACCAGACCAAGGCATATAGATCGCTTGCGACCGGCTTATTGCCGGCCATGCTGCTGTGCTTGGCGGTGATGCTTGGCGGGTCGCTGGTCGACAGCCTGCCTCAGGCATCGGGTGCCACAGAGCCCGCTTCGGGTCAGATGGACGCCCGCGGACGGCATGGCGGCCCCGCCATTCCCGAACGATCGTTCGTCGTCGTCGATTGGCGTAGCGTCAAGGCGACGCCGCAGCATGATGACGGCAAGTCGGCAATCATCCCTTCCAGGATGGACACGCTTGCGATGGCCATTGCCCGTCCGCAGGCCGATCTCGTCTTGCAGACGGATGTCTTGCCGTCTGGGCCAACCTATGGCGCTCGCGCGCCGCCAGCAATCTCCTGACCATTTGTGAATGGTGCGGCCCGACGCCGCGCCGCTGAACGAACAGCCGTCGTCCGCGCGTCCCGACGCCGCGGCGACGGCCTTTGCAGGATAGATCATATGCGGACCTCCCGATGGGTGGTGTGGACATACACCATCATCATTCTGGCCGGCATCATTGCCGCGCTTCCCAACGTTCTGACCGCCAAGCAACTGGCGGCATTGCCAAGCTGGTTCCCGAAACAGCAGGTCACGCTCGGCCTCGATCTCCAGGGCGGCTCGCACCTGGTGCTTGAAGTCGATGCGGCGGCCCTGAAGACAGACCGCCTGCGCTCGCTGCTCGACGATGTGCGCGGCGCCCTGCGCAAGGAGCGCATCAACGCATCTTCGGCGCGGCTTGCCGGTGATTCCATTGTCGTCAACGTCGCCGACGATGCGCAGCGCGCAAAGGCGCTGGCAACGCTGCAGGCACTGGCTGTTCCCGTCAGTGGCGGCCTCGGCCTTGGCGGCGGCACGCCGGACATCGAGGTCACCACTGCCGACAAGCAGATCAAGGTCGTGCTGACCGAGGCTGGCCAGCGCGACAAGCTCGACGCAGCCCTTCAGCAGAGCCTCGAGATCGTGCGCCAGCGTGTCGACCAGGTCGGCGTTGCCGAGCCGACGATCCAGCGGGTCGGCAGCGACCGCATGCTCGTCCAGCTACCCGGCCTGCAGGATCCGACCCGCTTGCGTGAGCTGCTTGGCAGCACCGCCAAGATGACGTTCCACATGGTGGCCAATGTCGCCAATGGCGAACCGTTGCCGCGTGGCGTCACCATGCTGCCCGACGCCAAGTCCGGCGCACAATATCCCGTCGAGGACCGTGTCGCGCTCGATGGCGCACGCCTCACCGATGCGCGCGCCGGCTTTGACCAGCGCACTCAGGAACCGCTCGTTTCGTTCCGCTTCGACAGCGTCGGCGCGCGCCAGTTCGCCGAGATCACCGCCGCCAATGTCGGCAAGCCATTCGCCATCGTGCTCGACGGCAAGGTGCTGTCGGCGCCAAACATCCGCGAACCGATCACCGGCGGTTCCGGCCAGATCAGCGGCAGCTTCAGCGTTGAAGAGACCGTGACGCTGTCGGCGCTGCTGCGCGCCGGCGCGCTGCCGGCACCGCTGACCGTCATCGAAGAGCGCACCGTCGGTCCCGATCTGGGCGGCGACGTCATCAAGATGGGCATCTACACCGGCATCGCCGGCTTCGTGGCCGTCGTGCTGTTCATGGTGGCGCTCTATGGCACCTGGGGCATGATCGCAAATTTCGCGCTCTTGCTGCACCTGATCCTGACCTTCGGTGTGTTGACGCTGATCGGCGGCACGCTGACTCTGCCTGGCATTGCAGGCATCATTCTCGGCATCGGCTTCGGCGTCGACGCCAACATCCTGATCAATGAACGCATCAGGGAGGAATCGAAGAAGGGGCTCAGCGCCTTCGCCGCCTTGGACAACGGCTTCAAGCGCGCGTACTCGACGATTGTCGACGCCAATGTGACGTCGCTGATCGCCACCGGCCTGCTGTTCACGTTCGGCTCCGGTCCGGTGCGTGGCTTCGCCATCACCATGTTCCTCGGCACCTGCCTGTCGATGTTCACCGCCGTTTCGGTGACCCGTATCCTGATGGCGGCAGTCGTTCGCCGCAGGCGCCTGAAGACCATCACCATCGAACCGCTGGTCCGCTTCTTCCCGGAAAAGACCTCGATCTCGTTCATGAAGGCGCGTTATCTCGGTATCGGCATGTCGATCTTCCTGTCGCTGGCCTCGATCGGCCTGTTCTTCAAGCCGGGTCTCAATTACGGCATCGACTTCAAGGGCGGCATCCAGGTCGAGATCGCGACGTCGACGCCGGCCGACCTGGCGCAACTGCGCAGCACGCTGGGCGGCTTGAACATCGGCGAAGTGGCGTTGCAGCAGATCGGCAGCGACGGCAACGTGCTGATCCGTGTCCAGCGCCAGGAGGGCGGCGAGGCGGCGCAGACCGCTGCCGTCGACACCATCAAGTCAGCGGTGCAGAAGCTCGACCCGAGCGTGAAGTTCGAACGCACCGAAGTGGTCGGACCGAAGGTCAGCGGCGAGCTGGCGCAGTCCGGCATCATGGCGGTGGTGCTGGCAGCCCTTGCCATGCTGGTCTACATCTGGTGGCGCTTCGAATGGAACTTTGCCATCGGCGCCATCGCCACGCTGGTGCTGGATACCACCAAAATGGTCGGCTTCTTCGCGCTGTTCGGGCTGGACTTCAACCTGACGGCCATTGCCGCGCTTTTGACCATCATCGGCTATTCGGTGAACGACAAGGTGGTTGTCTATGACCGCATGCGTGAGAACCTGCGCCTGTACAAGAAGATGCCGCTGCGCGAGATCATCGACATGAGCATCAATCAGGTGTTCGCGCGTTGTATTTACACCTCCGTCGCCATCCTGCTGTCGATGCTGCCGATGGCGATCTGGGGCGGCAGCGCGGTCGAGAACTTCGCCGTCCCGATGGTCTTCGGCGTGTTCATCGCAACGACGTCGTCGATCTTCATCGCAGCACCGATCCTGCTCCTGCTCGGTGATTGGTGGCAGCACCGCAGTGCAGGCCGCGAGCCATCGACTGCGGTTGCCGCAACCAAGGCCTAGCTGTCCCTGTCGGAGCCGTCCTTGTGGCGGCTCCGACAAAAGCCGACCTCAGGCCGGTCGGAAGCGCGTCATTTAAAGTCGTATGCGGTCAGCACATACAGGCGCTTGCGCCCGTGAGAATAGACTTCACGAGCGACGTCCTGGATTGAGATGCGAGCTGCATCGAAGGCGGCAAGATATCGCGTTTCATTGTCAACCGCCGGCTGGCTGGCTTTGAGCGCCTGAACCTCGACGAAAAACGGAACTTCGAACGTGCCGTCGTATCCAAGGAAACGTATGGCTCGCGGCGTCATAACTGCGGCTTCTGTTGGGAAAGGCAAGTGACATCGGTTGCTCCAATACAATGTCGTCGGGAAGATCAGATTGCCGAAGGGCGCCCAACGAATGGTGAGCCACCAAGGCGCTAGGTCCCAGGCGTAGCTTTGGCTTCCTGCGGATTGGAACCCAAACGTCCATCGCCTGGAAATCGGTTCGCTCTAATCAGGGGCGCCGATCGCGCTCATGTTTTCGGAATTCAGACAGTTGGAAGACAAGGGTGTCCTCCTTTCAGTTGGGGCTAGGGCACGATGGCCGCCCTCAATCAGCCGCGCCCTAAGACGAGCGGCCGACAATCGACCCTGCGCCTTTATTAAGTTCCCGTCTATGCGGTTGTGAAATATTTCGCGCGGCAAACGATTCTGAAATGGCAAAGAGCAGAGCCACGTAATACGTGGCGCGTTGCATTTGGAATTGCTTGCGCTGGGCAAAGTCAAGCGCCGAGGGCGTATGGATTGGGGTGCGTCTGGTTAGCTTGCGCGAATGAGCGTCTCAACGACGCATTTGGCTGCATACTGGCTTCATGATTCTTGCCTCCTGTCGGACGCCCGACCTTCCAAACGATGCGCTCGAATTTGCTGATGACGCGCTGCTCGATATCGTGCAGCGGCAGACGATCCGCTATTTCTGGGAGGGTGCCCATCCGGTCAGCGGTCTTGCCCGCGACCGCCAGAAGACCGCTGGCGATGCGCCGAACGATCTCGTGGCGATCGGTGGTTCCGGCTTCGGGATCATGGCCATCATCGTTGCGGTGGAGCGCGGCTGGGTCGATCGCGCTGAAGCCCTTCATCGATTGCATCGGATGCTCGATCTGCTTGAGGGCTCGCCGCGCTACCACGGCATGTTGCCGCATTTCATCAACGGCAGTACGGGCGACACCATTCCGTTCCGACGAAAGGACGATGGCGCTGACATCGTCGAGACGGCGTTTCTATTTCAGGGCCTGATTTGTGCCCGCGAATATCTTGATCAGACTGCGAGCGAGGAGCAGCGTTTTCGCGCTCGGGTGAACACGCTGCTGGCTCAGGCCGAGTGGGACTGGTTTGCGCGGAAAGGCAAGCTCTACTGGCACTGGAGCCCCAGACATGGCTGGGCCATGAACAATCCGATCGAGGGTTGGAACGAGTGCCTACTTGCATTCGTTCTTGCGGCGGGATCGCAGCATCATGCCATTGATCCGGATTGCTACCACGACGGTTTTGCTCGCGCCCCAACCTTTGAAAACGGGCGTAACTACAACGGAATCGTCCTGCAGCTTGGACCTAACTTTGGCGGACCGCTCTTTTTCGCGCACTACTCCTTTTGCGGGCTCGATCCCAACGGTCTCAGTGATCGCTATGCCGACTATTGGCAGCAAAATACTTGCCACGCATTGATCAACCACCAGCATTGCGTGCTCAACCCGCATGGTCACAAAGGCTATGGCGCGGATTGCTGGGGGCTTACCGCGTCTCACGGGCCGACTGCCTACATCGCGCATGCTCCTGACAGGGATGTCGGGGTCATCACGCCGAGTGCGGCCCTGTCCAGTTTTCCTTATGTGCCCGACCAGGCGATGGCCGCCCTACGCGGTTTCCTGACCAAGCCGAGGGATCGTATCTGGGGTCGTTTCGGCTTTGTCGATGCGTTCTGCGAAAACCGCAACTGGTATGCCCGGACCTATCTGGCCATAAACCAGGGCCCCATCGTCGCAATGATCGAAAACCACAGAACCGGGCTCTTGTGGAAGCTGTTCATGGGGGCACATGAAGTCCGGCTTGGTCTTGCCAGGTTGGGTTTCACCAGAACTGGAGCCACACAGCAGAAGGACCACCTAGGTGCGGACACCGTTCACGCTTCGCCCTCCCGGCGCAAAGCAGCTGGGTTTGTTGCGACCTAGCCGTTGGCGGCACGTACCTCGATGCGCAACAGGGCGAGCATTTCATCGAGATCGGCCCGGTCGGCGATCGAGATGCGCAGCCATTCCGGCAAGCCGTAGTCTTCGTTCGAGCGGATGATGAAACCTTTCCTGGCCAGCCGCGCCACGGTCTCCTGGGCCCAACCGGCATAGGCGCCGGGCAGGCGAACGAAGGCGAAGTTTGCGGCACTCGACGAAATCTCGAAGCCAAGCTTGCGCAGTTCGCCTTCGAGATAGTCGCGTTCTTCGGCGGTGCGGGTCCGCACGTGCTGGACGAAGTCCTGTTCGCCGACCGCGACAGTAGCCGCCACCTGCGCCAGTCCGTTGACGTTGCCGATGCCGCGGACATTGTTCAGCGCCGAAACCACCTCCGGATAGGCATAGGCCCAGCCGGCGCGTGCGGAGGCCAGGCCGTAGGCCTTGGAGAAGGTGCGGGTGACGATGACGTTGGGGTGGTGATCGGCGATCTCGAAGGTCGCGACCGCCTCGGCCGGGTCGACATATTCGGCATATGCGGCGTCGAGCACCAGGACGACGTGTGACGGCAGTTCGCGCGCCAGCCGCGCCACCTCGTCCATCGGCACCACCGAGCCGGTGGGATTGTTGGGATTGGCGAGGAAGACGACGCGCGTCTTGGGCGTAACGGCGGCCAGCAGTGCATCGACATCGACAGAGAAGTCGGGGCCAAGCGGTGCTTCGACCGCCTTGGCGCCGAGGCGATAGGCAACGATGGCGAACTGCAGGAAAGAATAGGCCGGAAACAGGATCTCGTCGCCGGCGCGTGCATAGACGCGGCCGACGGCATCGAGCAATTCCTCCGAGCCGTTGCCGCAGACGATGCGGGCGGGGTCGAGATTGAACTGCTTGCCGATCGCCGCGCGCATCGTTCCGCAGTTCGGGTCGGCATAACGATAGACGTTGGGAGCTGCCTCCCGAATAGCCTCGACCACGCCGGGCGCCGATCCGAGCCAGCTTTCGTTGAGGCCGAGATTGACGACGCGTGCCGCACCCGTGGTGTCGATTTTCTTGACGACGGTCAGCGTTCGGGCGGACAGGTAAGGTACTGGCAGGGACATTTCGCTTCCTTGAAGTCTAGTCGGAGCCGATCAGGATCTTGGTGTAGAGCGAGCGGAAGCGCTTGCGGTCCGCCGGCGGCTCCTTGAAGTGAGTGGCGTAGTAGCCGATCTGCTGGAAATAGGTGATGCGGGCGCGGATCAGGCTCTCGTCCTGGTCATAGCCCATCGCGGTAAAAGCCCGGACAAGCAGCGCCATACGAAAATCGTCCTGTGCCTGCACCTTGCGGGCGATCACTGCCGAACCGCGCGCCCAGTCGCGGATGGCGAGATCAAGCCGCGGGCTGAACGGGTCCTCCCTGATCCACACGCCGGTTACCGCGTCGAAGAAGGCCGGGCCGTCGATGACCTCCTGGTCGATGAGCGCCTCGAACGGCTTGCAGTTGCGCTGACGCCATTCCTCGAGAAGGCTGTCGAGCAAATCCTTCAGGTTCCTGAAGTGGAAGTAGAAGCTGCCGCGCGTGACCTTCAGCTGTTTCGACAGGTGATCGATCTTGACGTTGGCGATGCCCTTCTTTTCCAGCGCAGCGATGGCAGCGGCAATCCACGCTTCGCGCGACAGCGTTTTCCGTGCTTCGGACCTGGCCGATCGTTCGGGAGACGTTGGGCTGCGCTTCATCTCGTCGTTCCTCAGGGGAGGTTGCCGAAGCGCTCCAGCATCAGCGCGAAGAAACCATCGGCGTCGATGCGGCGCAGCACGTTGCAGTTCTTGCGGCGACCGGTGACGTGCCACCAGTCGACGACGGTCATGCCGATGGTCTCGGGCGACATCAACTCGATGGTGACGTTGCATTGCTTCTGCTCGTAGAGATGCGGTGCGAGCAGGTAGCCGGTGACGCAGGCGTCGTGGATGGGCCGGGCCTCGGTCGGGAATTTGTGCGAGCCGTACTGGCGGTAGAAATCGGCCATATTGGCGGCTTCGATTGCCGAACGGGTGCCGAGCGCACGCAATTGCTGCAGCCATTCCGGCGTCATCTGGGCGGTGTAGGTGCAGTCGATGCCGGCCATGGTCACCGGCACGCCGGAATCGAACACGACCGCAGCCGCATGCGGGTCGACCCAGATGTTGAATTCGGCGGCAGGCGTGGCATTGCCGCCCTCGAAGAAGCCGCCGCCCATCAGCACGACTTCGCGGATGCGCGGGATGATGCGCGGCTCCATCACCATCGCCATGCCGAGATTGGTCATGGGGCCAAGCGTGCAGACGGTGATTTCGCCTTCGGGGGCGGCCATCAACGTGTCGACAAGGAAGTTGACGGCATGCTTGTCCTGCAGCGGCTTTTCCGGCTCGGGCAGGACGCAGCCGTCGATGCCGGTCGGGCCATGGACATATTCGGCGGTCTTGAGCGCCTTGACCATCGGACGCGAGCAGCCGGCATAGACCGGCACGTCGGACCGGCCAGCGAGTTCGGCGATCTGCAGCGCGTTGCGCGAGGTCAGTGCCAGCGGCACGTTGCCGCCGACGGTGGTCAGCGCCAACACCTCGAGCTCGGGCGACCCCAGCGCGAACAGGATGGCAAAGGCGTCGTCCTGGCCGGGGTCGGTGTCGATGATGATCTTTCGCGGCGACATGGCTCTTCCCCAAGGTTCGATCGCCGGATAGCTTCGGCGGCATTGCAAGAATTGGGCGTCAATGCATACAGTACTGTATGTTATTTTCAAGACGGGTTGGCAGACCTCCCGTTGGCACATCGGGGAGAAATGAATGGGGCCTTCAGTCGATCCGGTGCCCGCTGGCGACATCCAGCCGAAGATCGCCGACGTCGTCATCGTCGGTGGCGGCATCATCGGCGTCAGTGCTGCGCTGTTCCTGGCGAGGAAGGGCATTTCGGTCGTCGTCTGCGAGAAGGGGCATGTTGCCGGCGAGCAGTCGAGCCGCAACTGGGGTTGGTGCCGGCGAATGGGCCGCGACCCCCGCGAGCTGCCGCTGATCGTCGAAGCGTTGAAGATGTGGGGCGGCATCGAAGAGCTGGTCGGCGAAGACGTGGGCTTTCGCCGCACGGGCATCCTGTATCTCTGCCAGGACGAAAGCGACGTCGAGCACCATGCCGAATGGGTGAGACGCGCCGGCGACTATGCGCTCGACTCGAAGATGATCGAGGGAAGAGCGCTGGCCGATCTCATGCCCGGCGCGCACAAGACGTTTAGGGCAGCACTGCACACGCCGAGCGACGGCAGGGCCGAGCCGCAGAAAGCAGCACCCGCGATCGCCCGTGCCGCCCAGCGCGCCGGCGCACGCATCCTTTTGCGCTGCGCGGTGCGCGAGATCGAGACCGAAGCGGGCCGCGTCTCGGGCGTGGTGACCGAGAACGGACCGATCCGGGCGAGCACCGTCGTCGTCGCCGGCGGCGCGTGGTCGAGCCACCTCTGTCGATCGGTCGGCATCCGCTTGCCGCAACTTGCCGTGCGCTCGTCGGTGATGCGTACCGGTCCTGTTGAAGGCGGCCCCGATGGCGCTGCCTGGACGGAAGGTTTTGCCTACCGCAAGCGTCTCGACGGCGGCTACACCATCGCCGACGGCACCATCAGCTATCATCATGTGAACCCCGACAGCTTCCGCTACTTCACCGATTTCCTGCCGATCCTGTCGCGGGAGTGGCGCTCCATCGGCCTGCGCTTCGGCGATTTCCTCGGTGGCCCATTCGGGCTTTCGCCCAGGCTGGAAGGCGAGGGCAGTGTCTATGAGCGGCACCGCACGCTTGATCCCGAACCGGCAGTTGCCCCGCTCGAGGCTGCTCGCGCCAACATGGAGAAGGTCTTCCCGGTGCTGAAAGGCGTACCTACGCTGCAGCGCTGGGCCGGCTTCATCGACGCCACGCCGGATGCCGTGCCGGTGATTTCGCCTGTCAAATCGCTGCCCGGGCTGGTCATCGCCACTGGCTTTTCCGGCCATGGCTTCGGCATCGGCCCGGCCGCAGGCAGGCTGGCCGCCGATCTGGTGATGGGCAATGCGCCGCTCGTCGATCCGCAGGCCTTCCGTTACGAGCGCTTCATCGACGGCACCAGGCATCGTCCGACGACGGGGGTATGATGGTGCTCAGCCGCCGGCAAGGATGCGCTGCATCTCCCGCAGGGCGGCATCGCGCTGCGGGTCCCGGCCCGCGGCGTAGGGCAGGCTGAAAGCCACCGGAATGTCGGGTGCGACGCCGATCCCCTCAAGCCGCACATCGTCGCCGATGACAGCGTCGGAGACCGCCACTTCGAGCAGGCTGTCGTCGGGCAGCAGATAGGCACGCCCGGCCAGCAACGCGCCGGCGGTGCGGGCGCCGACGAGCGGAATGCCGTTGCTCTTCAACGCATAGGCGAACAGTTCCAGACCGCTTCGCGCGCCTTCGTCGATGATCGCGACAACAGGTTTTTGCCAGCGCATATTGGCAAGTGTCGCCTCGCCCTTGCGCGGGATGAGCCGGAATGTCGGTGTATCGCCGACAAACAGCTCGGCCGCATCGGAAGGGCCGCCGCCCCAGCGGCCGCGCAGGTCGACGACCATGCCGTCGACGTCCTTGAGGCGACCGTCGGCCATTTCACGGGCAACGATGTCGAGACCATCAGGTGCCGAAAGGGTCCATAGCCTGACATAGCCTATGCGCTTTCCGTTTTGCTCGGAGACGCCGACGCTTGCCTCGATCGCCTGCTCGAATGTCCTGAGCGGACGCAGCCGCTCCACCGCTACCTTGACGGTCGTGGGTTCGGCACCGGCGTCCCGGCGCAGCCTGATCTCGACGGTGCGGCCGACCTTGTCGCTGAATGATGCAATCTCATGATAGGGCGCGCCGTCGACCGAAAGGATCTCGTCGCCAGTCAGGATCCCTGCCCGGGCCGCCGGGGAGCCGTCATAGACGTCGCTGACGAACAGCGACCCTGCCAGCGGTTCGGCGATCATGCCGATGCCGGGATAGCTGACCTGGCCGTCGGGCGGAAACAGCCGCCGCATGTCGTTGCGGATGGCAAAGCGGAAGATGTCGGCGAGCTCGAAGTAGGCGATCGTGTCGGGTTCGAAACGGCCGGTGTGGGAGGCCTGAAGACTGGCAAGCACGGTATCGATCGCCTTGTCGACCCGCGTCTCCGAACTGTTCGCGTTGAGTGGCCCGGTGCCGATTTCCTGCCTGACTGCTGCGCTGAACCGTGGCAGCGCCGAGGCGTCGTGGAAATTGTCGATGACGAGCTCGACGGCGCGGTCAAAGACGGCATTGCCCGATTTCGGCGGTGCCTCATCCGCCATAGCTGCCAAAGGCTGCAGCAGATGGAGGGCTGTCGCCATGAGGAAGCCGAGGGTCTTGATGTCCATGGGCGGTTCCTTCTCCGGTCCATTATCGGCCTAAGCGGCGGCAGGACGAGCCCCCTTGCTGACAAGTTTGCGTGAGCGGAACTGGCGCCATGCATGCGGTGGCCGGGTAGGTTTCACCCTATCCGACAGGGGGTCGGCACATCTGAAAGAGTAGGCCCGGTCCAACGCCCAAAGGTCCGCGAATCTATCCCGGCAGGTGTTGTGAGCCGGCGGTACAAAACCGATCATCCTCCCGAAAGCCACAGACAGGCGCCACGCCGCAACAATATTCGGGAGGACTTTTCATGGCCGGCTTCAATCAGCTTTTCGTTCCAGGACCGACCAACGTTCCGGAGAGTGTCCGGCAGGCGATGAACATGCCGATGGAGGACATGCGGGCGCCGGATTATCCAACCTTCACGCGCGGTCTGTTCACCGATCTGATGAAGGTCTTCCGCAACGAGACCGGCCGCGCCTTCATCTTCCCGTCCTCGGGCACCGGCGCCTGGGAGTCCGCCATCACCAACACGCTGAGCCCCGGTGATCGCGTGCTGATGTCGCGCTTCGGCCAGTTCTCGCATCTGTGGGTCGACATGGCCGAGCGCTTCGGCCTCGATGTCGACGTCGTCGATGTCGAATGGGGCACGGGCGTTCCCGTCGAGATCTATGCCGAACGCCTGGCAGCCGACAAGGAGCACCGCATCAAGGCGGTCTTCGTCACCCACAATGAAACCGCAACCGGCGTGACCAGCGATGTCGGCGCCGTGCGTGCCGCCCTCAACGCCGCCAAGCACCCGGCGCTGCTGTTCGTCGACGGAGTGTCGTCGGTCGGCTCGATCGACTTCCGCCAGGAAGAGTGGGGTGTCGACTGCGCAGTGTCCGGCTCGCAAAAGGGCTTCATGCTGCCGCCCGGGCTCGGCTTCCTGTCGGTCAGCCAGAAGGCCCTCAACGCTGCCAAGACTGCAAAATTCAGTCGCTGCTACTTCTCGTTCGAGGACCAGATTCGCGCCAACGACACCGGCTACTTCCCCTACACGCCGGCCGTCCAACTGCTGCGCGGCCTGCGCGCTGCCCTCGACCTGATCCAGGAAGAAGGGCTCGACAACATCTTCGAACGTCATCACCGGCTGGCGACCGGCGTGCGCAAGGCGGTCGACGCGTGGGGCCTGCGCGTCTGCGCCAAGGAAGCGAAGTGGAATTCCGACACGGTCAGCGCGATCGTGGTTCCGGAAGGCATCGACAGCGCCGACATCGTCCGCCGCGCCTATAACGGCTACCAGACCTCGCTCGGCGTCGGCCTCAACAAGGTCGCCGGCAAGGTGTTCCGCATCGGCCATCTCGGCTGGGTCAACGAAGTGATGATGTGCGGTGCGATCTCGGCCGCCGAGATGTCGCTGCGCGACTGCGGTGTCAAGGTTCAGCCAGGTTCTGGCGTCGGTGCCGCACTCGAACACTATCGCCTGTCGGCTCAGCCGGCCGTCGCCAAGGCAGCCTGAGGGAGGATCGCATGAGCCATACACTCCACCACCTCCGCAAGCTGCGCCTGCAACGCTCGGAGCTCGCCGTTCCGGGCTCCAATCCGGAGATGATCCGCAAGGCCGCCGACGGCGAAGCCGACTACATCTTCCTCGACATCGAGGATGCGGTGGCGCCGCCTGACAAGGAGCGGGCGCGCAAGAACATCATCCAGGCGCTGAACGAAATCGACTGGCGCGCCAAAGGCAAGACCATTTCGGTCCGCATCAACGGCCTCGATACCCATTACATGTACCGCGACGTGGTCGACGTGATGGAACAGGCAGGTGACAAGCTCGACACCATCCTGGTGCCCAAGGTCGGCGTGCCCGCCGACCTCTATACGGTCGACGCCATGGTCACCCAGATCGAGATGGCCAAAGGCTTCAAGACCCGCGTCGGCCTGGAAGCGCTGATCGAGACAGCACTTGGCATGGCCAATGTCGAGGCCATTGCTGCCTATGGCGGCCGGCTCGAGGCGATGCATTTCGGCGTTGCCGACTATGCCGCCAGCTGCAAGGCGCGCACGGTCAGCATCGGTGGCCTCAACCCCGATTACCCCGGCGATCAGTGGCACGCCGCCCTGTCGCGGATGACGGTTGCCTGCCGCGCCTACGGCCTGCGTCCGATCGACGGCCCGTTCGGCGATTTCTCCGATCCGGAGGCCTACATCGCCGCCGCCAAGCGTGCGGCAGCCCTCGGCATCGAGGGCAAGTGGGCAATCCATCCCTCGCAGATCGAGTTGGCCAACGCCGTGTTCTCGCCGCCGGAGAAGGAAGTCACCCGCGCCCGCCGCATCATCGAAGTGCTCAAGGAAGCCGAGGAGCAGGGCAAGGGTGCCGCAGCTCTCGACGGCAAGATGATCGACGCCGCATCCGAACGTATGGCCCGCAACGTCCTGGTCATGCACGACGCAATCGAGCAGTCGGCGCGGTCGCGCAACAGCCTGCCAAACTGAGGAGGAGTTCGACATGGATATTCATGAATATCAGGCCAAGGAACTGCTCGCCCGCTACTCGGTGCAGATCCCGCGCGGCGGCCTGGCCTACAGCCCGGAGCAGGCGACCTATCGCGCCAGCGAGATCGGCGGCGGCAAATGGGTGGTTAAGGCACAGATCCATTCCGGTGCCCGCGGCAAGGCCGGCGGCATCCGTATCTGCACCACTGACAACGAGGTCTCCGAGGCTGCCGAATCCATGCTCGGCCGCAAGCTGGTGACGCATCAGACCGGCCCCAAAGGCAAGCTGGTGTCGCGCCTCTATGTCGAGGAAACTGTCGACATCCGCCAGGAGCTCTATCTTGGCATCGTGCTCGACCGCAAGTCGGAGCGTGTCATGATCGTGGCCTCCGCCTCCGGCGGCATGGAGATCGAGGAGATTGCCGAAAAGCAGCCCGACTCGATCATCCGCGCCATCGTCGATCCGGGCGCCGGCATGCAGCAATTCCAGGCCCGCGAGATCGCCTTCGGTCTCGGCCTCGACAACAGCCTGATCGGCAAGGCCGTCGATACGCTGCTCGGCTGCTACAGAGTCTTCCGCGACTTCGACGCCTCGATGCTGGAGATCAACCCGCTCGTCATCACCAAGGACGGCAATCTGATCGCGCTCGACGCCAAGATGTCCTTCGACGAAAACGCGCTGTTCCGCCGCGCCGAGATTTCGGAGCTGCGTGACAAGTCACAGGAAGATCCGCGCGAAACCTTCGCCAGCGACCGTGGCCTGTCTTATGTCGGCCTCGAAGGCAACATCGGCTGCATCATCAATGGTGCCGGCCTCGCCATGGCGACGATGGACATGATCAAGATCGCCGGCGGCGAGCCTGCCAACTTCCTCGACATCGGCGGTGGCGCGTCGCCCGAGCGCGTCGCCAAGGCATTCCGCGCTGTGCTGGCCGACAAGAACATCGAGACCATCCTCGTCAACATCTTCGCCGGCATCAACCGCTGCGACTGGGTGGCCGAGGGTGTCATCAAGGCAATCCGCGAGGTCGGCGTCAACGTGCCGCTGGTCGTGCGGCTCGCCGGAACCAATGTCGAAGAGGGCCGGCGCATTCTCGCCGAGTCGGGCGAAAAGGTGATCGTCGCCGATACGCTCGCCGAGGCAGCCGAGAAATCGGTCGAAGCGATGCGCGCCTACGCGAAATCAAAAAAGAACTAAGGGAGGTCGAAATGGCAGTTCTCTTGAATCGCCGGACGCGTGTCATCGTCCAGGGTCTGACCGGCAAGATCGGCTCGTTCCATGCCGACGACATGAAGCGCTACGGCACCAATGTTGTCGGCGGTGTCACTCCCGGCAAGGGTGGCCAGGTCCATCAGGGCATTCCGGTGTTCAACACCGTTCGTGGTGCCGTGCGCGAGACCGGTGCGGAAGCCTCCATCGTCTTCGTGCCGCCGCCCTTTGCCGCCGACTCGATCATGGAAGCGGCCGAGGCCGGCCTGAAGCTCTGCGTCTGCATCACCGACGGCATCCCCTCGCAGGACATGATGCGGGTCAAGCGCTACATGCGTCGCTTCCGCTACGAAGACCGTATGCGTCTCGTCGGCCCCAACTGTGCCGGCGTCATCACCCCCGGCCAGGCGCTGATGGGCATCATGCCCGGCAACATCTACCTGCCGGGCCGGGTCGGCATCGTCGGCCGCTCGGGTACCCTCGGCTATGAAGCCGCCTCGCAGATGAAGGCGCTCGGCATCGGCGTTTCGACCTCGGTCGGCATTGGCGGCGACCCGATCAACGGCTCGTCCTTCAAGGACATCCTCAAGCTGTTCGAAGACGATCCGGACACGGATGCCGTGGTCATGATCGGCGAGATCGGCGGTCCACAGGAAGCCGAGGCCGCAGAATGGGCCAGGCACAACATGCGCAAGCCGCTTATCGCCTACATTGCCGGCCTTTCGGCGCCGAAGGGCAAGCGCATGGGCCATGCCGGCGCCATCATCTCGGCCTTCGGCGAATCCGCCCAGGAGAAGGTCGAGATCCTGCGCGAAGCCGGTGTGACCATCGTGCCGACCCCGGCAGCCTTTGGCCCGACCGTCGCCAGTGTGCTCGAGCAGCAGAAGAAGGCCGCCTGACCCGGCCTTTGGGGGAGCCTGCGCCGACCGGCTCCCCTCTGTCCGTCTGGTGCACTGCCGATTATCGATGATCCATCGCATGATGTGTCGTTTCGAACTGCTAGAGTGCGTCGTGCGCATCCGACCGGGATGCGTGGCGCTCCAAGCATGACCAAGGAATGGAAATGAAACCTCGCGTTATCGTCACCCGCCGCTGGCCCGCGGCAGTCGAGCAGATCCTGGCGGAACGCTTCGACACGACCTTCAATCAGGGCGATGCGCCGCTTGGCCCGACCGAGCTCAAGGCGGCGTTCCTGAACTTTGACGCGATCTTGCCGACCGTCAGCGACAAGCTGCCGGCGTCGGTCTTCCCCGATGCCGACATCCGCACCAGGATCCTCGCCAATTTCGGCGTCGGCTTCAGCCATATCGACACGGATGCCGCTCGCGCCCGTGGCATCGTGGTGACCAACACGCCTGGCGTGCTCACCGACTGCACCGCCGACATCGGCATGAGCCTGCTGCTTTCGGTCGCCCGCCGTGCAGGTGAGGGCGAGCGCCAGGTTCGCGCCGGCCAGTGGGCGGGCTGGTGCCCGACCCACATGATCGGCACCAAGGTCACCGGCAAGACGATCGGCATCATCGGTATGGGCCGTATCGGCAAGGCCATGGCCAAGCGCGCGCATTTCGGCTTCGACATGGATGTCGTATTCTACAATCGCTCCAAGGTCGACGATGAGGAAACCCGCGCCATGCGCGCGCGCCAGCTGGCAAGCATCGAAGAGGTGTTGGCAGCGTCCGACTTCGTGTCGTTGCATTGCCCCGGCGGTGCCGAGAACCGGCACCTGATCAATGCCGAGCGTCTCGCTGCGATGAAGCGCAGCGCGTTCCTGATCAACACGGCGCGCGGCGACGTGGTCGACCAGAAGGCACTCGTTGCGGCACTCGACAGCGGCACCATCGCCGGCGCCGGCCTCGACGTCTATGACGGCGAGCCTGACGTGCCCGGCGCCCTGATGCGCATGGAAAATGTGGTGTTGTTGCCGCATCTGGGCAGCGCCACCGAGGAAACCCGCGTGGCCATGGGTATGAAGGCGGTGGACAACCTGACCGCCTTCTTCGAGGGCCGCGCCTTACCCGACAAGGTGGTGTGATGTACCTCGACTGCTCGGTCTCGGCACTGGTCAAGCTTCGCGCGCAGGCAACCGCCCTGTTTCGCGAAGGTATCGCGGCGTCCGATCCCGAGCAGGCGGTCACTTCCACGCTTGAAACGAGAACCGATGACATCGCCGCGGCAAGGCGTGTCATCCTGATCGCCTTCGGCAAGGCGGCGTGCCCGATGGCGCGCGCGGCCTTGCCGTTCATCGGCGACAAGCTTGTTGCCGCTGTTGCTGTGACCAATTTCGAGAACCTGACGGAGATCGAAGGCGTCGAAGTGATATCAGGCGGTCATCCCTTGCCCGACGAAGGCAGCATCAGGGGTGCCGAGGTCATCGAGCGCGCTGCCCTGTCGGCCGAACCGGGCGACCTGGTGCTGGTGCTGGTCAGCGGCGGCGGCTCAGCACTCACCTGCGCTCCAGCTGTCGGTATCGCGCTCGCCGACAAGATCGCGCTCAACGACACGCTGATCCGCTGCGGCGCCGACATCAGCGAAATCAACGCCGTCAGGCAACTGTTTTCGCGGCTCAAGGGCGGACGCCTCGCCCAACTCGCGTCGCGGGCCAAAGTGTTGTCGCTCATCCTGTCCGACGTGCCCGGTGATGATGTCGGCACTGTCGCCAGCGGTCCGACCGCGCGGCCTTCGGCGACACAGGCCGAGGCCATCGCCATTCTCGACCGTTATGGTCTGGTCAGGACGCTGTCGCCGGCGCTCAAGGCGCATCTCGACCTGCTCGTAGAACGCGACCAGGTCGCGACCAGCTTCGACCATGTCGAGAACATCGTCATCGGCAGCAATGGCATTAGCCTGCAAAGGGTGATGCACAGCGCCGAGGCCAATTATCCGGTCGTCGTCAAGGCGGATGACTGGCTGAGCGGCGACGTATCAGATGTCGCCAAGACCTTGCACCGCATGGCGGTGTTCGCCGCCAGCCAGCGCGGTCCCGTCGCGATCGTCGCCGGAGGCGAGCCGACGGTTCGCGTCGCCGGCAACGGCAAGGGCGGACGCAACCAGGAACTGGCGCTGCGTTTCGCATTGCTCAATGAGTGGACCTCGATCAAGCGCCCCTGGGTTTTCCTGAGCGGTGGCACCGATGGCCGCGATGGCCCCACGGATGCCGCTGGCGCCATCGTCGACGCCGGCTCGACCACCTGGATGCGCAAGCTCGGCTGCAACCCGGTGGCGCATCTGCAGAACAACGATTCCTATCATGCGCTGGCATCGTCGGGCGACCTTCTGATGACCGGCGCCACCGGCACCAATGTCGCCGACCTGCAAATACTGCTGATGCAGTAGCCGCGACTGCGCTCTTCGGAACCTGTCCAGTCTGCGCTCGGCCAGTCGCTGGCCTGTTGACCGCATTGCTGCGTTTGTCAGAATCTGTTGAACGCGCCGCCGAAAATGTTTACTCTCGGTGAAATAGATTCAGCGAGCAGAGACAGGCGGCGGCATATGAGCAAGGACAAGGCAGCGGAAAAGAACGGGCATTCGAAGAAGAATGGCAAGGCCATGTCGGCTGCGGTTTCAGCTGGTGCCGCAAAGTCCGCGCTGTCTCACGTCTCGCCGCCGCTGCACCAGGATCCGCACGCCGTCCGCGACACGCGCGAAAAAGTGCTTGAAGTGGCGATCGGCCACGAGGTGCGGGCCTTCCGCAAGAAGCTCGGCATCACCGTCGCCGACCTTGCCTCGGCCACCGACATTTCCCTCGGCATGCTGTCGAAGATCGAAAACGGCATCACCTCGCCGTCACTGACAACGCTGCAGGCATTGTCGCGAGCGCTAGGCGTGCCGGTAACGGCCTTCTTCCGCCGCTTCGAGGAGGAGCGCAACGCCGTGTTCGTCAAATCGGGCGAGGGCGTCGACGTCGAACGCCGCGGTACGCGCGCCGGTCACCAGTACACGCTGCTCGGCCATATCGGTTCCGACACATCGGGCGTGACGGTCGAGCCCTATCTCATCACCTTGTCGGAAGATTCAGACGTCTTCCCGACCTTCCAGCATGACGGCATGGAGTTCCTCTACATGCTGGAAGGCGAGGTCGTTTACCGCCACAGCAACAATCTCTACCGCATGACGCCGGGCGACAGCCTGTTCTTCGATGCTGACGCGCCGCACGGCCCGGAAGAACTGACGCATCTGCCGATCAAATATCTGTCGATTATTTCTTATCCACGCGGTCGCGGCGGCGACTAAGGGCGGCGAGATTAAGAGAACTCGCCGTCACCACACGAGTCGACTGGAATTGTGCGGCTGTGGGCCGTGCCGAAGGTTAATCGGCCCCCACTGGGGACTGATCGATCATCTTCGATGCCTTCGTCTTTGCGGCCAGGGATGAGGGCCAGGGGTTCCCTGATGAGATATTGGCGTGATGGTCTTTTTGATCGTCTTCGGCGGCGTCAGCGGTTCAGGAGTTGAGTTGTACCTGAATAAATTAGGTTCACGCCAGCAAGATCAATCGGTGTTAGATGCTATCTGAAAACTCAAAATTGGCATTGATAATCCATGCGTATTATCCTGAGGAATTCAGTGAGATACTGAATATTGTAAATGAATCTGTCGACCTATTGAAGCTGTTTATTACGACGCCCCTTGAGAAAGAGGCGACGGTTTTAAATGCTCTTACCGCGTTCCAGGGTGATTACGTGGTTAGGGTCACTGAAAACCGCGGGCGGGATGTGCTGCCATTTCTGGATATTTATCCATCCGTTAAGAGTGAGGGGTTTGACCTCGTTATAAAGGTTCACACGAAGCGGTCGCCTCATCTTAGGGATGGAGAATCGTGGCGACGGGAGATGATTGGTGCATTGCTTGCCCGGGAAGCGCTTTTGCGCATGCAAGCGGCGTTCATGAATGATCGCTCATTAGCGGTGGTTGGCCCCGAAAAACAATTCGTCTACATCCGAGACTATATAGGCGGAAATAGTGAAGACGTAGGCAAGCTGGCAAAAAGCCTTGGCATTTCAGACGACCAAGTTACTGATGCTGGCTTCTTCGCCGGTACGATGTTCGCCGCTCGTGCCATTGCATTGGATCCCATCTTCAATCTCGGTTTCACAGGCAACGACTTTCCCGACGAGGCGGGACAAGTGGATGGCACCCTTGCTCATGCCTTGGAACGAGCGATGACCTTTGGAGCACTCTTGCTCGGCATGCGCGTAGCAACAGTAGAGGATTTAGATGGAGATGCAGTACCGAATAAGAGTCTGCAGTTCTCACTCAGCGGCACAGGGGGGGCTTTGCGTGTTACGGGCAGGACCTTGGAGCGGTCTGTGCGGCTCTGGCTAAGAGGTCGAATGCCGAAATAAGGGCATTCGCCCTAGAAGCGTGTCGCGTTTAATTTGCCTCATATCCTGCGGGCCTTGAAGAAGTTTCGGCACTGTGTGGGATGTAAGCGCCCAGCCGTAGCCGTTCAGTTGGCGTAATGATGCCAGGGCAGGAGCTGGTCGAGATCGCGGTTCGGCCAGCGGTCGGCGATGCGCTCAGTGCACTGCGGTTGGTGCGGCGCGCTGCAGTTCCTTGATGATCTGGCGCAGCCGCTCGTTCTCGACGCGCTCCGCCGCGCGCATCGCCTGAAGCGCGATCGGATCGTTGGTTTGAGGCTCGGCCGGGTTGCTCACAAGGCCGATTCAATCATGCATTCCAATGCTTTGCCTGCGTCTCTGGCCGCCCAGGGAATCAACTTGCCGCGACCGGCGCGCGCGTCTCGCGGGCGTCATGCACGCGCCGCCAATCCAACCCTTCCAGGAGCGCCTGCAACTGCGCCGCCGACAACCTCACCACGCCATCGGTGATGGCAGGCCAACAGAATTTCCCGTCCTCCAGACGCTTCGCAGCAAGCACACGCCGGTCCCGTCAAAGTACACCAGCTTGACCCCGGCGCGCTTGGCTCTGAAGACGTAGACCGCGCCAGAGAACGGATCGGCGCCCATCGTCTCGCGCACCAGCGCCGCCAGGCTCTCGGCCCCCTTGCGGAAGTCCACCGGCTTCGTCGCGACCATCACCTTGACCGCACCCGTCGGCCCGATCACGACCGCGCCTTCAGCGCACGGATCACCGCCGCCGTCTTGGCGTGGGCGCCACGACCGACCCGCATGGCGACGCCGTCAATCACCAGCTCGATCACGCCGGCTTCTCGCGCGGCCTTCCGCTTCCGTGTCTATCTCGCGCGCTTCCCCGCCGGTTCGGGCTCCGGTGCCGCGACTACTGCTGGAACAAACAATGGCTCTGGTGCCGGCGCATTCGCCAACGGCACCCGCGCGGACCGGCGCCAGGCGAACAGCTGCTGCGAGGACAACGCATATCGCCGACCACCGCGCTCGCGGTCTCGCCGGCATCGAAGCTTTCCGCCACGATCCGCGCCTTCTCCTCCGCCAACCATTCGCGCCGCCGTCCAGAACGCGTGAATATCTCAAGCCGTCGAACCGGCTCCTCGTTCCTGGACTTAAGCGCAAGCTCTGAAATCGTCATGTGTCGAAGCCCTCAAAGGCTCCGAGCATCGTGGCTCACGACCACGCGCGAAAGGTGGTGCCGGAACAGCGCTCACGGTGCATATGTCGAGACGCCACCAGAAGGCGCTGGCCTAACGCGCATCGCGACGGAAGAAGAGCTTTCTGATGTTCTAGCCGTCTACGGCCTTCCTGGGCCGGTGGAATTGGTCCCAGAACGGGTGTCGCCGGCTCAAGCTGAAATCGCGCTATACCAGTATGACGACGGCGTGTTGCTAGGTCAGGTAAACGCGCTGATCGACGCGTACCCTTATGAGCCCGTGCGCATCTGGTGGCGGAAGGCGAACTACATCTTACGCGATCACCCTTACTTGTGGGCGCTGTCGATCGAGCTCGGGCTGTCGGCGCCAGCGGTCGACGCGCTCCTGATCGCGGCCGGCAAGATTTAGCGGGGACCTAGCGATGCCTTCTCAGTCGACGGCGTGGTTCAAAAGAACTGGCTTCCCAGTCTTGATTAGCGAATAGACGTCATATGAACCCTCCTCTTCCATCCAATAAGGAAGAGGCCACCCTCGGTCGTGCTGGCAAACTGAAACGAGGAATACCGTTGAGCCAGAAGCGCAATTTCGGCGTTTGGATCGGAATACTTGCAGCAAGCACCGATAGATCAAAATCTGCGGCCTGTCGTATGTTACCTTCCGCTATGTCGGTTACCGAATAGCCGTCCATATCATTCCCCAGAGCCACGGGACCTCACCTTGTCACGCTGTGAATCAACTGCTGCCAAGACGAAAGATAGCGGTCAATGTTAAATTCGTCTCTGGCGGTTCTAACAGACTGACGGCGTAGCTCATCTGCCGACGTCGATCGTCCGATGAAGCGCATGAATTCAGCCAGTTCTTCAGGATCGCGAGAGTGAAAGCCGTTGATGCCGTTCTTGATGAACATGTCCACGTCATGGCTCGTGTAGCTAACGGAAACTAAGCCTGCCATCATCGCTTCAGCTCGCGTCCTGGGCATTGGCGAACGCCGCGTGGGGTTGAAGTAAGTCGTGTAGTTGGCCAGAGCGCGAACGTAGTTATGGTACTTTTGCGTCGCCCAACTGTTGCCGGCTGATACCTTGTTCCCTGGGTTCGGGACCGAAATTTCCGCAAAAGCGGCTTCTTCGGCCAGTGCCTCGCGGACTTTCTGATAGATGAAGTAGCCGTTATAGTGCGGGCGGGCCTTCATGGCGCGCTCAGCCATGGTCAATATGCCTTGGTTGTTCTCACCGGGCGGGAAGTCGCTCGGCGAAAGCCCGTGCCAGATGACGGTGGAATTCTTGAACCGCCATTCACGTTTAGCTTGGTGGCTATTGCAGACGACCACGGCGTCGCTCAATGCGTCTACCAATTGCTGCCGAGAATCTTCAAAAACGCTTTCGAGATCATTTCCAGCGTAGGTTCCATCGTACTGGCCGACGAACTGCGGAGTGCCGTGGCAGACCGCTATCGCCGGTATGTCTCGCTGATCCAAAAGCCAACGGAAATTGTTGCCCCAGTCCGTCGGAACGAACCCGTTACAGCGCTCGGGTTTGAGCACGTTTTCGTCAAAATGCAGAATTGCGAGATCGTAATCCTTGGGATTGATGGACGATGAGTGGACGAATCTGGAGTTGTCGGGCATCGGTCGGTGCCGCCAGTCCCAATCGTTGCACATCATGGTTCCCGCGTGGGTTGCCAAATCAAACCCATGCCCCAGTTTGTACAATTCGAACTGATGTGGGCAATGCCACCGATATGTAAGTACCCGTAACGGTAGCGTCTTCTTAATTGCTGGGGAAGCAACGGCGTCGGCAGTGTGGTTGGCAAGCCACTCACTGTCATCAACGGCTATCGGCGGCACTGCCGGACCCACCCACGCTGAAATAGCGTGGTAGGTTTGCTTAGACCAATGCCGTTCAATTTGCACCAACTCTGGATGCTTTGTATGTAGTCGGCGGAAATTGCGCATTGAACGAACCGCCTTATCGGCGGCGTGCTCGCTAACAGGATGTGAGACGTGGACTGCAAAGGTTTCGGCCAAGAATCGAATCTTGGCTCCAGCTTCGAATGCCCGGCAACCGAACTCGACGTCTTCCCATCCGAATCCGCTGGCAGGATCGCTTGAGTACCCAAATAGCTCGTCAAAAGGCTTATCAGGAAACGAATTCAGAAATTCTCGTCTGATGGAAAGGTTGCGAGTTACACAATTGACGAAGCTGGAAGGTGAAAAAGGATCCTGAATGCGCGATTTCTTCGCGCCCTCCTTGGGGTCCGCTTCCACGATTTCCAGAAGGGTAGCAGGAGGATCGTTTTCGGTCTCTATGCCGCGATGCCCTATCGCGATGTCAAAGCCATTGGTCAACGCCTCGACGTGGGCGTCAATCAATTGATGGTCGAACACGCAGTCCGCATCTGTAAAGAAAACGATGTCGCCACTGCTCGCTTCCCAACCCACGTTTCTCGACGCGCAATTGCCACGGTTGGATTCGTTCTCAATGATTCTGATGTTCAGATGCGCGGCTTGAGACGTGGAGAATTGGTTCCAATGCGTCCAGTCGCGCACGACATCGACATCGTTGCCAGGCGATCGATCATTGACGAGAATCACCTCAATCTCGCCACGATACCTTTGCTGGCGAAGACCCTCGAGAAAATACCTAACTTCACGCTCTTTTTGGTAGAGCACGGCGATCACACTCACCTTCGGTAGTGAGGGATGGGACTGGACAGCCATCGGCCGCGGGTTGCGAAGGACACGATCTAGCAGGCGAGCTGAATGGCTCGCCTGGAACCGTGGTATCATTTCCCGCTGCGCGCGCGACACGATGTCATGCCGGAGATGCTTGGAACCTATCAATGCATCTAGGCGATCGAACCAGTCATCCTCGGTCGCGGCCAAGAAACCTGTTTTTGCGTTTTGGATGCACGAGCTGTAGGAGAGACTCGGCGACGCGACAACAGGAACGCCGACAAGTGCGGCTTCGAATATCTTTAGTTCACTCTTACAAGACGTGAAATCATTGATTTCGAGGG
This sequence comes from Aminobacter sp. MDW-2, assembly GCF_014250155.1. Lineage (NCBI taxonomy): Bacteria > Pseudomonadati > Pseudomonadota > Alphaproteobacteria > Hyphomicrobiales > Phyllobacteriaceae > Aminobacter > Aminobacter sp. MDW-2. Next base: position 373,402 of record NZ_CP060198.1, on the reverse strand, counting down.
GCGCTATCGCGATGTCGCAACTGGAAAGGAACTCCAACATCGCGTCATATGTTTTCAGTGGGTGCCGATGGACCCTCTCTGAAGGAAGCGACGTTGCTTCCAGATGTCCAACGATGTGGATCTGTAAGGTCGGGTGTTTTTCGAGTAGCCGCCTTATGGCTGAGGAACATTGAGCGAAATCATCTTCGTGCGTGGCGGTGCCCGAGAGGTAGCAAATACTCAGGTTGTCGTCTTTGAAGTCATCGATAGATCGGATGACCGGAGTCAACGAATGCGGTAAACTATTGGGGACGACAAACGCGCGCTTGCCCAAGGTCTCCAGTTCTTGCCGCAAGGGCCAAGTTGACGCGGTCACAACGTCCGCTAACTCAATGCAGCGACGATACCCTTCGAATCCGGATCGCATGCTGGCGCGCTCCTTCTCAGAGCGGTGCCTGTATGGCCAGAGTTGATCCATGCGCGCCGTGTCAAAAACCATATCGTCAATATCAGCGATGACGCAGCTGTCCTTTTTTCGGTTAGTTTGGATCATCTGGGCCAAAGTAGAGGCCAAGGAAACCCGGCAAAGGACAATATAGTCGGCGGCGGCGATGTCGTCCGGGGCTAAACTTTCTTGCCGGACAATTCGCGAGTTCCATCCCAACGACCTTAGCGCTGGCATAATGTTATGTGCGCGGTAACGTTGGGTCTGCAAATCGGTCGAATTCAAAACCCACAGAATGGATCTGTCCGATGGATAATCGAGATCATGGGATTGATCTTCATAACTCGTAGGAGAATGCGTGACCTGGGGCTGCTGCAGGAAGTGAACGAGCGGGTTGACGCCGTTCGGCAGGTCAGGATGGCGTTCGAGATATGCGGTGGTGATAAACTTGGGCCCGGGGCTGCGGCCTTCGCGCCAACCAGTTTTCACGAAATGGCGAAGTGGATCGGCGCCGGACAGCCTTACATCCGCGTACTGATCGAGGTACCATTGGGGATCGAAATACCCACTATTTCGCACAAGTAGGCGCTGTTTCTGGTACTGATACTTTCGAAACAGGCCTCTAATCAATGCTTTTCCCAATTTGCCCATGCTCCTAGATGCTGCAAGTCAAGGTCGAGCACTCGTTTGGTGCGTCAGTCGGCGGCCTATAGCCCAGACCGTCAGCGATCTCCAACAAAAATGATCCCGCTAAACGTTCCGCAATTCGTCCTGAATCATTACCAGCGTTTGCGAGCGACTAATCCGAGTTTCATTAGGCCGAGTCGACAGGGCGACGAAAAACTCAAAGCCTCCGGGAGTGATTAACTCCGAAATCCCGAGGGACAGGTGCCCTAACTCCCGTAGATCTTCTACGATGAGACGGAAGCTGGAAGGCACGTAACACCATACATGCGCGTCCATGTAGCGATTGGGGTCGCCGGCGCACATGTCATACATCACGATCGCTTTGTGAATGTCGTGTGTTATTCGTAGTTCATGGCGGTCGCTCTCCGACCATCCCGGGGCCCCACCTCGTTTTGCATTGTATGCGACGTGGTCAAAGATTGTGCCGGGTTGAGGGCGCGTCCTCCGTTCCAGATGTGCCTGGAGCACAGCGCCAACTGTTGAAATAGGCCTGAACACATCGAAACAAAATCGCTTGTCGGGAACAGCGATAACAATAAGTCCGTCGGGCGCGAGTAATGCCTCGCAGTCCTTTAAAAACATCAACATGTCGGGTGTGTGTTCAATAACGTGACTTGCGATGATGTAATCGTAGCTATTACGAGTTCCGATCAGTTCTGTAAGTGGGCGTCCATCTGACACATAGTCGACATCTTCGATGGTGGCGGTGTTGACGCTTGGATCGTTTTCGTACTTCTTGATCAAGGCTTGCTTGTCGGCGTGATCTACAATCTCGACATTGAACCCTTCGGATTTTGGCATGATAGGGTTATGGCTAGGTCCGATTTCCAAGCCGCGCCCGGCAGCGTTGACCAACCCTCTGAGGATTTGCTTGCGGTTATTGGTCATATTAGCCCCTGTGGCTAAGAAATTTTTCTCAACCCGAAATGTATATTAATGCCTTCGAAGTCGAACCATATAAACTCAAATGGGAGCTTCGTTTGCATGGCAGTTAGAAACGACTTCGTGCTTTCCGGCGTCCATGCATAGACGTGGATACTTTCCTGCTCGTTGAAACGGCGCAAGATCGACTCGTATGGCAGGCGTTTCTCGCTACCGACGAGTTCCTTGTTGTCGAAAAAGTCGCGGTATTGCTCCAGCGGCGCTTCGGGGGCGCGGCTTTCGTATGCTGATATGAGTGTATCGACACTAGCTGCCTCCCGCGGCCTATCGTAGGTTTTCTCCTTGTTTGGGATGATGGCGTAAATAACGCCTCCCGGTTTCAAAATTCGGATCCAGTCTTCTAGGGCAAGGCCGGGGTTCGCGAAGTGCTCGAAGCAGTGGCTGCTTACAACGAAATCGAGCGCGCCATCAGCTATGAACGTGTAGGGCACTGTCTTCGCAACCAGCGTTACTGGCTTGATGAGCGGCTCTCGTGCGTCGCCATTGTAGGTTCTGTGCAATTCGGCGGTACTGAGTCTGTCGAGATATAGTACCGTAGCGTCCAATTCGAACGGGTCGTGCAAGGCGCCGATCTCAATTCCTAGACCTTTGCAAAGGTCGTAAGCCTTCCGGCCTCCTGCAGTATTCTTCGAAGGCATTTGTGCTCCGACGTGTCGACATAATCGGGTGGAAGCTACCGCAACGCCGCAGCATGGACAATGCCGACTGGTCAGTTAGGGGGTGTTTGCGGCAGAGTTGGTAGTCGGACAATTTTCAAGAATTGCTCTGATGTCGTTTTGATGCCACGCTCGATGGCGTGGCGGAAACGATGTTCTACCGCCCACGAAACTACTGCCGCTAGAGACGTCACAGCGAGGGTAGCAAGAGCTATTCGAAGATAGGGAGAGGTTATGCCCCAGGAGTTCATCTCGCGGATCATTGCCACACCGACATTCTGGTGAAGTAAGTAGAGGGGGTAGCTAATTATGCCGACATAAACGATTGGTCTCCATATTCGGACGCGATGACACTGCACTCCAACGACTCCAATAACGGAGACAGCAGCAGCCCACGCGAAAAACGAACTCCAGCCCCAGACGAAATACATCGTGACGATGCAGGCGCTCACAATGGCGATCTGTTTTGCATAGCCAGCGCTTCGAGCTGCCATGCCTACTAAAAAGAATAGGCTGAAGGGGAAGAAAAGATATGAGCCTGAAATGCCCCTAAAGGGGGTAACGGGTGTTTCCAATGTCGATCCGTAGCCGGTGAAATGTATTATTGCCCCTAATGCCGTAAAGGCTATGAACATCCAAAGACCCAAGTTCGGCCTTATGAAATATAGCATGGCGAAGACTATGTAGAATTTCACCTCCACCAATATCGACCAGTAAGCGCCGTCGACTAGGCCGATCTTCGGGTCGACAAGAGGTAACCATAACATATTCTGAAATGCTGCCAGGTTCGAGACTTCGCGACCGGGGAGTCCCAGAACACCCACAACACTGGCCGTTATTATAACGGAAGCCACGAATGCTGGTTGAAGGCGAGTGAATCGGCGAACCAAAAACTGGCGTCTGGAATTCGACCTTTCGGCCGTCATCATAATACAATACCCGCTTACCACAAAAAATAAAAATACTCCGTACACTCCATGCCAGGGCCAGGGGATGCTTTGGTCGTAACCCATGTATTCTGAAGGAAATCTAGAAGTGTAGTGGAATATTAGTACAAAAAGGACCGCTATACATCGCAAGAAATCGATTGAGTCACTTCTTTTTTGGTTATTTTCAGACATGGTCGCCAATTTTCAAGCACACCGGGTTTCGCAAATAGCCTATTCCGAACTGGTTTGTTCGATCATAAGGCCACCTCTGGCCTACCGCCCCCCCCCCCCCCCGCGACACCGACAACCTCACTAGTCGCCGAAAACTAAGAGAAAAACAATGCGCCGCATCTTTCAGCGTGCGCTCCGCCGGGTCGCAGCGAGATACATCCGCAGACCTTCCTGGGCGATTATCGCGGCATAGTGATGAGTGATGGCAATTCCGCTGGCGCGCGCTGGGAGGGGCAACCCATATTGGATGCATGGTCCATTCCAGACGGCGCTTCGAGGCTACCCAGCGATGGGGCGCTCTCGACTAAGGGAGTGTCGGGACTTAACGCGCGACTTCAGCGGAACTTGGATGAGGCAATCGTTGGATCGGTGAAGGGTTGTCGACCAACGGCGACAGGACTTGGCCAGTTTGACTTCACCTGCGCAGCGGGATGTGTTGTCCGGACGTGGGTTGACGCCCGGCCGTGGAGGGTTGCGCTGGGTGGTCCAGCGTGGCCGCAATGCGAATTTTCATTCGCCCCTTTGTTTTTCTACAGGAATAAAAAATTCATGTCAGTTGAATTCGTTTCCGGAACCTGCTAGCTTTTGTCACAGGCAGCCAATCAGGTGAGGAAACCGGGATGTGCGGAATTGTAGGACTGTTTTTGAAGGACAAGTCGCTGGAGCCCCAATTGGGCGCATTGCTGTCCGAAATGCTCGTAACCATGACCGATCGTGGCCCCGATAGCGCGGGCATCGCCATCTACGGCGGCGGCACAAAAGGTCATGCCAAGGTCACCATCCAGTCGGCCAATCCGGACGTGGACTTCAAGGGTCTGGACGCCGAGCTCGGCAAGAAGATCGGCGCCAAGGTTTCGTCGACGATCAAGTCGACCCATGCCGTGCTCGACGTGCCGACCGAAAAGGTCGCCGAAGCCCGTGCAGCACTTGCCGAACTGCGCCCCAGCGTCCGTGTCATGGGCGCCGGCGAAGCGATCGAAATCTACAAGGAAGTCGGCCTGCCGGTCGAAGTCGTGAAGCGCTTCGACGTCACCAAGATGAGCGGCAGCCACGGCATCGGCCATACCCGCATGGCCACCGAATCCGCCGTCACCACGCTCGGCGCGCACCCCTTCTCGACCGGCCCCGACCAGTGCCTGGTGCACAACGGCTCGCTGTCGAACCACAACAACCTGCGCCGCGAACTGATCCGCGACGGCATGCGCTTCGAGACGGAAAACGACACCGAAGTTGCCGCAGCCTATCTGTCCTCGAAGATCGCGCACGGCCAGAACCTCGGTGAGGCGCTGGAAAGCAGCCTGAATGACCTCGACGGCTTCTTCACCTTCGTCGTCGGCACCAAGAACGGCTTCGGCGTCGTCCGCGACCCGATCTCCTGCAAGCCCGCCGTCATGGCCGAAACCGACCAGTACGTCGCCTTCGGCTCCGAGTATCGCGCCCTCGCCAATCTGCCAGGCATCGAAGACGCCAAGGTCTGGGAGCCCGAGCCGTCCACCGTCTATTTCTGGGAGCACTGAGATTATGCATTCAACAAATCTTGCGACCGCGCCTCTGCACCAGGCCAACTACGCGCCGAAGACCTTCGATCTGTCCAAGATCACTTTGCGCGAGTTCAACCAGGCTCTTCACAATGTGAAGGATGCCGCCGGTGAATCGAACTGGGAGGTTCTCAACCCCAAGGGCAGCCACGCCGTTGCCGTCGGCGCCGAACACGCGATCTCGATCGATGTGCAGGGTTCCGTTGGCTATTATTGCGGCGGCATGAACCAGAACAGCACGATCACCGTGCATGGTTCGGCCGGCCCCGGCGTCGGTGAAAACATGATGTCGGGCACGATCATCGTGAAGGGCGACGCCAGCCAGTACGCCGGCGCCACCGGCCGCGGCGGCCTGCTCGTCATCGAAGGCAACGCGTCGTCGCGCTGCGGCATCTCGATGAAGGGCATCAACATCGTCGTCCGTGGCAACATCGGCCACATGTCGGCCTTCATGGCGCAATCGGGCAACCTCGTCGTTCTCGGCGATGCCGGCGATGCACTGGGCGACTCGATCTACGAAGCCCGCCTGTTCGTGCGCGGCTCGGTGAAGAGCCTCGGCGCCGACTGCATCAAGAAGGAAATGCGCCCCGAGCACATTGCCATCCTGAAGGACCTGCTTGATCGCGCCGGCATCACCGACGTCAAGCCGGAAGAGTTCTCGCGCTACGGTTCTGCGCGCACGCTCTACAACTTCAACATCGACAACGCCGACGCTTACTGAGGAACACTATGAGCTATCACAATCCTCCGACGACGCCACGCAAGTCGGCCACGTTCGATGAATACGCGATGTCCGAAATCCGTCGCGCCGCAGCGACGGGCATCTATGACATCCGCGGCTCCGGCGCCAAGCGCAAGGTCCCGCATTTCGACGACCTTCTGTTCCTCGGCGCCTCGATCTCGCGCTATCCGCTCGAAGGCTACCGTGAAAAGTGCGACACCACGGTCGTTCTGGGCACGCGTTTCGCCAAGAAGCCGATCGAGCTGAAGATCCCGATCACGGTTGCCGGCATGAGCTTCGGCTCGCTGTCGGGGCCGGCCAAGGAAGCCCTTGGTCGCGGCGCAACGCTCTCCGGCACCTCGACCACCACCGGCGACGGCGGCATGACCGAGGAAGAGCGCGGCCACTCCAAGCAGCTCGTCTACCAATACCTGCCGTCGCGTTACGGCATGAACCCGCGTGACCTGCGTCGCGCCGACGCAATCGAAATCGTTGTCGGCCAGGGCGCAAAGCCAGGCGGCGGCGGCATGCTCCTGGGTCAGAAGATTTCCGACCGCGTCGCCGAGATGCGCACGCTGCCCAAGGGCATCGACCAGCGCTCGGCCTGCCGCCACCCCGACTGGACCGGTCCGGACGATCTCGAGATCAAGATCCTCGAAATCCGTGAGATCACCGACTGGGAAAAGCCGATCTACGTCAAGGTCGGTGGCGCGCGCCCCTATTATGACACGGCCCTTGCCGTGAAGGCCGGTGCCGACGTCGTCGTGCTCGACGGCATGCAGGGCGGCACGGCAGCAACCCAGGAAGTGTTCATCGAGCATGTCGGCCAGCCGACGCTTGCCTGCATCCGACCGGCAGTGAAGGCGCTGCAGGATCTCGGCATGCACCGCAAGGTTCAGCTCATCGTCTCCGGTGGCATACGCAATGGTGCGGATGTGGCCAAAGCGCTGGCGCTCGGTGCCGATGCAGTATCGGTCGGTACCGCGGCACTTATCGCACTCGGCGACAACGACCCGCGTTGGGAGGATGAATACCAGAAGCTTGGCACCACCGCCGGTGCCTACGACGATTGGCACGAGGGCAAGGACCCGGCCGGCATCACCACGCAGGACGTCGAGCTGATGAAGCGCGTCGATCCGATCGCGGCTGGTCGCCGTCTGGCGAATTATCTGAAGGTCATGACGCTTGAGGCACAGACGATCGCCCGTGCCTGCGGCAAAAATCACCTGCACAATCTCGAGCCTGAAGATCTCTGCGCTCTTTCGATCGAAGCTGCCGCCATGGCTGGCGTGCCGCTTGCGGGGACAAGCTGGGTACCTGGTAAGGGTCCCTTTTAAAACCACAAGGATTGGGAGGAGCAATTCATGGGTACGGCCTTCGAAGCCAAAATCGATCAGTCAGAGGTGACCGATCTCAAAGAGTTCGCAAGGGCTCGCAACATCAGATACTTCATGGTCTCGTATACGGACCTGTTCGGCGGCCAGCGCGCCAAGCTGGTACCGGCCCAGGCCATTTCGGACATGCAGAAGGACGGAGCCGGCTTTGCCGGCTTCGCGACTTGGCTGGACCTCACGCCGGCGCACCCCGACATGCTGGCCGTGCCGGATCCGCTCTCGGTCATCCAGCTGCCCTGGCGGCCGGAAGTGGCCTGGCTCGCATCGGACTGCCTGATGGAAGGCAAGGGTGTCGCCCAGGCACCGCGCAACACGCTGAAGCGCCTTGTCGCCGAAGCCGCCAAGGAAGGCATGCGCGTCAAGACCGGCGTCGAGCCGGAATTCTTCCTGACGACGCCGGACGGCAACCAGATCGCCGACGAGTACGACACGGCTGCAAAATCCTGCTACGACCAGCAGGCCGTGATGCGCCGCTTCGACGTCATCGCCGAAATTTGCGACGCCATGCTCGACCTCGGCTGGAAGCCCTACCAGAACGACCATGAGGACGCGAACGGCCAGTTCGAGATGAACTGGGAGTATGACGACGTCCTGCAGACCGCCGACAAGCACTCCTTCTTCAAGTTCATGGTTCGCTCGATCGCCGAAAAGCACGGCCTGCGGGCAACCTTCATGCCGAAGCCGTTCCAGGGTCTGACCGGCTCGGGCTGTCACGCCCACATCTCGGTGTGGGATCTTGCCGGCAAGTCCAATGCCTTCGCCGACAAGAACATGGAACTGGGTCTGTCGGAGAAGGGCCGCTACTTCCTCGGCGGCATCATGAAGCATGCTTCGGCGCTCGCCGCGATCTGCAACCCGACCGTCAACTCCTACAAGCGCATCAACGCACCGCGCACCGTCTCCGGTGCCACCTGGGCGCCGAACACGGTGACCTGGACCGGCAACAACCGCACCCACATGGTGCGTGTGCCCGGCCCTGGCCGCTTCGAACTGCGTCTGCCCGACGGCGCGGCCAATCCGTACCTGATGCAGGCGATCATTATCGCCGCCGGCCTCAGCGGCATTCGCACCAAGGCCGATCCCGGCCCGCGCAGCGATGTCGACATGTACCGCGAGGGCCACACCGTCACGCACGGTGCCAAGCTGCCGCTCAACCTGCTCGACGCACTGCGCGCCTATGACGAAGACAGCGAGCTGAAGGCTGCGATGGGCGAGGAGTTCTCCGCCGCCTACATCAAGCTCAAGCACCAGGAGTGGAACTCCTACGCGTCGCACTTCACCCAGTGGGAACGCGACCACACGCTGGACGTCTGAGGCACCCAAACAGGTATCGCGCCCGGTCTTGAAGGCCGGGCGCGGGCCTCGGATACACCTCACATTTCGCCGGAACACATGCGATGAAATATTCGATCTTCTCACTCGCCAAGGCTGCATTGTCGGGCCACAAGGGCTGGACCCGGGCCTGGCGCGATCCGGCGCCCAAGAGCCACTACGACGTGATCATCATCGGCGGTGGCGGCCATGGTTTGGCCACGGCGTATTTCCTCGCCAACGAATACGGCATCCGCAACGTTGCGGTGCTGGAAAAGGGCTGGATCGGCTCCGGCAATGCCGGCCGAAACACGACCATCATCCGCTCCAACTACGGTCTTCCCGGCAATACCGGCTTCTACGAGATGTCGATGAAGCTGTGGGAGCGCATGGAGCAGGATCTCAATTACAACGCGATGGTTTCCCAGCGCGGCATCATCAACCTCTACCACTCCGATGCCCAGCGCGACGCCTTTGCCCGTCGCGGCAACACCATGCGGATCAACGGCATCGACGCCGAACTGCTCGACGCGGTGCAGATCCGCAAGGAACTGCCATTCCTCAATTATGACAGCCCGCGCTTTCCGATCATGGGCGGCCTGCTGCAGCGACGCGGCGGCACCGCCCGCCACGACGCGGTTGTGTGGGGCTACGCCCGCGCCGCCGACCAGCGCGGCGTCGACATCATCCAGAACTGCGAAGTCACCGGCTTCGTGCGCGACCACAACGGCAAGATCACCGGCGTCGAGACGTCGCGCGGCAAGATCAGCGCCGGGAAGGTCGGCATGGCGGTCGCCGGCAACACCTCCCGCGTGGCGGCGATGGCCGGCATGAAGCTGCCGATCGAAAGCCATGTGCTGCAGGCCTTCGTCTCCGAAGCGATCAAGCCGCTGATCCCAGGTGTCATCACCTTCGGCGCCGGCCACTTCTATATCAGCCAGTCCGACAAGGGCGGCCTTGTCTTCGGCGGCGACCTCGACGGCTACAACTCCTACGCCCAGCGCGGCAACATGCCCGTCATCGAAGACGTTTGCGAAGGTGGCATGGCGGTCATGCCGATGATCGGCCGCGTCCGCATGCTGCGCCAGTGGGGCGGCATCATGGACATGTCGATGGACGGCACGCCGATCATCGACAAGACGCCGATCGATGGCCTCTACCTCAACGCCGGCTGGTGCTATGGCGGCTTCAAGGCGACGCCGGCTTCGGGCCTCGTCTTCGCCCACCTCTTGGCGCGCGACGAACCGCATCCGGAAGCGGCACGCTTCCGGCTCGACCGGTTCCGCCGCGGCGCGATGATCGATGAAAAGGGCCAGGGCGCCCAACCCAACCTGCACTGAAAGCGAGACTGGCGGAATGCGTATTGCATGTCCTTTCTGCGGCGAACGCGAGAACGGCGAGTTCACCTATCTCGGCGACGCTTCGCCCAAGCGGCCCAACTTCGCAGTCGATAGCGGCGAAAGCCCCGAGGGCGTCGAGGACGCCTTCTACGACTACGTCTATCTGCGCGACAACGTCGCCGGCTACATGCGCGAGTACTGGTACCACGGTGGTGGCTGTCGCTCGTGGCTGATCGCCGAGCGCAACACGGTGACGCATGAATTCAGATCGGTGACCGCAGCCCCAGGCGTTGGCGCGGCCAAGCCGGTGCAGGCAGGAGAATAAAGATGTCGGGCTATTCCGGATCCGAACCGCTCGGCAGGACGGCCGCACTCGAGGGCGCGCCGACCAGCGCCCGCAGCCAGGCAGCTTCAGCCAGCCAGTCGCATCGCCTGCGCAGCGGCGGCCTGATCGACCGCCAGCAGCCGCTGCAGTTTTCGTTCGATGGCAAGGTCATGTCGGGCTTTGCCGGCGACACGCTGGCCTCGGCGCTGGTCGCCAACGGCGTCAAGCTGGTCGCACGCTCGTTCAAGTATCATCGCCCGCGCGGCATCATCACCGCAGGCTCCGAAGAGCCGAGCGCGCTGGTCGAGATGCGCAGCGGCGCCCGCAAGGAGCCGAACACCCGCGCCACCACGCAGGAGCTCTATGACGGGCTGGTTGCCCAGAGCCAGAACCGCTGGCCGTCGCTGCGCCGCGACTTCATGTCGATCAACCAGCTGGCCGCGCCGATCTTCGTCGCCGGCTTCTACTACAAGACCTTCATGTGGCCGGCGAAGTTCTGGGAGAAGGTCTACGAGCCGCTGATCCGCCGTGCGGCTGGTCTCGGCAAGAGCGCCGAGTTGCCCGATCCAGACCATTACGACAAGGCCTGGGCGCATTGTGACGTGCTCGTCATAGGTGGTGGTGCCGCTGGTCTTTCGGCTGCCCTGGCGGCTGGCCGCGCCGGGTCGCGCGTCATCCTCGTCGAGGAAGACAGCCGTCTCGGCGGTCGTCTGCTCAGCGACGGTGGCGAGATCGACGGCATGCATGCCGAGGAGTGGGTGCGTCGTACGACCGACGAACTCACAGCCCTTCCGAATGTCCGCATCATGGTCCGCACGGCGCTGTTCGGTGTCTACGATGGCGGCGTCTATGCCGCGCTCGAGCGTGTCAACGACCATGTTCCGGTGCCGGGTCCGCATCAGGTCCGCCAGCGTGTCTGGCGCATCGTCGCCAAGCGTTCTGTGGTGACGGCAGGCGCCATCGAGCGGCCGATCGTTTTCCCGGGCAACGACCGTCCGGGCGTGATGATGGCATCCGCCGTGCGCACCTATGTCCACCGTTTCGCGGCGATGCCGGGTCGCAAGGTGGCGCTGTTCACCAACAATGACGACGGCTGGCGCACGGTCGAGGCAATCCAGCAGGCCGGCGGCGACATCGCTGCCGTGATCGATCCGCGCGGCAAGGTGCCGGCGGAATACCAGGCGCTTGCCGAGCTTTCTGACCTGCGCGTGCTTTCGGGCGGTGTCTCCGACGTCAAGGGTGGCGTCGACGGCGTGCGCGGTGTCGTCGTCACCGACGGCAATGGCCGTACGCAGCAGATCGACGCCGACTGCCTCGCCGTCTCCGGCGGCTGGAACCCGAATGTCGGGCTGTCCTGCTTCCATCGTGGCCGGCCGGTCTGGCGCGACGACATCGCCGCCTTCGTTCCCGGCGATTCGCCGAAGGGCATGACCACTGCCGGTGCCGCCAATGGCGAGTTCTCGCTCGGTGCCTGCCTGCGTGATGGTCATGCGGCAGGTGCAGCCGCCGCCGCCGAATGCGGCGCATCCGGCAATGCCGGCGAGGCGTCGGAAGCCGGCGACGAAGTCTATGCGATCTCGCCGCTCTGGCAGGTCAAGGCCAAGGGCAAGGCCTTCGTCGACTTCCAGCACGACGTCACCGCGTCGGACGTGACGCTGGCGCAGCGCGAAGGTTTCGAAAGCGTCGAGCATCTCAAGCGCTATACCACGCTCGGCATGGCGACCGACCAGGGCAAGACGTCGAACATCACCGGCCTCGCCATCATGGCCGAAGCCACCGGCCGCACCATCCCGCAGACCGGCACGACGATCTACCGTCCGCCCTATGCGCCGGTGGCGATCGGCGCGCTCGCCGGCCATCATCGTGACGAAAACTTCCATGCCTGGCGCCTGACGCCGTCGCATCACTGGGCTGCTGCCCGGGGCGCGGTTTTCGTCGACACCGGCCTGTGGAAGCGCGCGCAGTGGTATCCGCAGCCGGGCGAAAAGGACTGGCTGGAGTCGGTGACCCGCGAAGTGCTGGCCGTGCGCAACGGCGTCGGCTTCTGCGACGTCTCCACCCTCGGCAAGGTCGATGTCCGCGGTGCGGACGCCGGCACCTTCCTCGACCGCGTCTATATCAATGCCTTTTCGTCGCTTGCCGTGGGCAAGGCGCGTTACGGCCTGATGCTGCGCGAGGACGGCATTGTCATGGACGACGGCACGACCTCGCGTATCGCCGAAGACCACTACTTCCTGACCACGACCACGGCCAAGGCCGGCCCTGTGATGGCGCATCTCGAATTTTGCCGCCAGGTGCTCTGGCCTGAACTCGACGTGCAACTGTCGTCGGCTTCGGACCAGTGGGCGCAGTTCTCGATTGCTGGGCCCAACACCCGCAAGCTGCTCCAGGAACTTGTCGATCCGTCCGAGGACATGTCCAACGAAGGTTTCCCCTTCATGGGCGCCCGCGAGGTCAAGCTGCGCGGCGGCGTCACTGCCCGCTTGTTCCGCATCTCGTTCTCAGGTGAAATCGCCTTCGAAATTTCGGTCCCGGCTCGTTATGGCGCTGCCATGGCGCAGAACCTGATGATCGCCGGCCGCGACCTGGGCGTCACGCCCTACGGTACCGAAGCCCTGGGTGTGATGCGCATCGAAAAGGGCCACGTCGCCGGCCCCGAGCTCAACGGCACCACGACCGCCGACGATCTCGGCCTCGGCAAGATGATGTCGAAGAAGAAGGACTTCATCGGCCGCGTCATGGCCGGTCGCGAAGCACTGACGGCACCTGACCGCCAGGTCGTCGTCGGCATCAAGCCGCTCGACCAGAAGCGTCGCCTGCGCTCCGGCGCCCATGTCGTTCCCAAGGGCGCGATCCCCGGTCCGGAAACCGACCAGGGCTACGTCACCTCGGTCTGCTATTCGCCGATGCTGGAACAGTGGATCGGCCTTGGCCTGGTCGAACGCGGCCGCGAGCGTTTCGGCGAAGTCGTGCGCATCCACGACCCGTTGCGCAGCGAAGACTACGAAGCCGAAATCTGCAACCCAGTCTTCTACGATCCAGAAGGAGCGCGCCAGCGTGGTTGATTATCTCTGGAACACCCAATCGCCGTTGCAGAAGGCGCTTGTTCCCGGCCGCCATGGCGCCGCCGGCGCACATGCCGGCGTGACGCTCAATGAAGTGCGCGATATCGTGCTGGTGCAGGTCATGGCCCGGCGCGGCAAGGCAGCAGAGACGGCCAAAGCCGCCAAGAAGCTGTTCGGCATCGAGGCGCCGGCTACGCCCAAGGCTGTCACCGGCAAGACGGCGACGCTGATCTGGTCGGGCCCCGATCAGTTCACGGTCATTGCGCCCCGGACCGACGAGGCGTCGCAGCTTGCGGCCATGGTGCAGGTCTTTGCCGGATCAGCATCTTTGTCCGACCAGTCGGATGGCCGCTGCTTGATCCGGGTTTCAGGCCCACGTGGCCGCGACGCCATCGCCAAATTCTCGTCGCTCGATCTGCATGACCTGGCCTTTCCGGTCGGCGCTGCGGCGAACACGTCGGTCGACCACACGGCAGTCAACTTGTGGCGCGACGCAAATGGCGCTGACGGGCATCCTGTCTACAACATGCTGGTGTTCACCAGCTTTGCCGACAGCCTGTGGCACACCATCGTGGACTCGTCGCTGGAATATGGCGTCGAGGCGGCGAGCGCCCGGGCGGCCTGACGCGCCAAACGTTCCAGGAGATACAAAGCCCTGTTCCAGCGAGCGGGGCTTTTTTCGCTTGGCTCGCTGGTTCGCGAGGGCAGGCTGTAACTCAGTCGCGAAAAATGATGTTGCCGCAAACGCTGGAGCGTTCGCGGCAAAAGGTCGTTCGGAGAGGATTGGATCAGGCCTCGCAGGCCTTGCGCAGCTCGATCAACGAGGCTGTCGGACGCAGCAGCGACAGTGTCAGCCGCTCGACGCAGATCGGCATCACCAGCTTGGCGCCATCGGCATAAAGCGAGCCTCCCGAAGCGCGGAACGAACCCTTGTCGACGATGGTTTCGAGCACGTCGCGGGTGCGCAGCGGCAACAGGTCGGTGCACGCGCTCATGCGCGCGAAGATGTGGCTGATGGGGACGTTGTAGCCGTCGACGGCTACGAGAGGCTCTTCATTGCCTTCCTTCCATTCCTCAAGCGCTTCGAGCGCGTCATGGAACGCGTTGTGGAGGGTGATGGGCGCGTGGCCTTCATACAGTTCCGGCAGCACTTTCTGCATGTGCATGTTCCTCTTCAATCTCGTTTGGATCGTGCTGCGGCGATGCGGATCAGGGTAGTGGACCTCACTTTCACGCACTCCCGTACTTGCCTTATATGCAACATATTTGCACATGAGTTAAATCGCGTCCACTGCAAAACGCGCTGGACCAATCCACGCCAACATCCTGATCGTGTGCTTGCGGCGATAGTCCAATCTGGGCTTGGAGATCATCGTTCGGCCAGTTTCGGCACCACCCGAACGAATGGGAAATCTACCCGTCCGGGGCGTTTTCAAGCCGGCACAAAAACTGTCTGCTGTCAGTTAGGAAAACTGCATCTTTCCCGACAGCCGGCTCAACGAAACGGCACGGGGAAACAACTCGAGATGAATGGGTGTCGCTTGGAGGAGAGCAGACCACTCAGCTTTCGCGAAGACGTGCGCAGCCTGCTGTTCAGGGTGCTGCTTTCAGTCGTCAGCGAACGCGAGCCCGATATGGCGGAGGTTCTTACCGGCCGCGTGAGCCTTGATGCGCTCGAAAGCGGGCAACGCATTGCCGCGCTGCAGGCCACCGGCATCTGGTTCCAGCTTGTTGCCATCGCCAATGAACTTCTGGCGATGCGCTCGCGTCGCGAACTCGAACAGATGGGCGGGGCCGACGAGGTCATCGGCTCTTTTGCCAATGTGATGGGCGAAATAGCAGCCGGCGGCTACCCGGCCGAGCAGATCCAGACTACCCTCGAAGAGCTCTGCGTCGGCCCGACGATGACGGCGCATCCGACCGAGGCCAAGCGCGTCACGGTTCTCGAAATCCACCGCCGCATCTACCGCAAGCTGACCGAGCTCGAGCAGCAACGTTGGGCGCCGCGTGAACGCGAACAGCTGATCGACGATCTCAAGAGTGAGATCGAGCTGTTGTGGATGTCGGGCGAGCTGCGGCTCGAGCGCCCGTCGGTCGAGCGCGAGATCGCCTGGGGCCTGCACTTCTTCCGCGAAGTGATCTTCGAAGCGACGCCCAAGCTCTATGACAGCGTCGAAGAGGCGCTGGCCCGTCACTATCCCGAATACGATATCAAGGTGCCGTCCTTCATGCGGTACGCCTCGTGGATCGGTGGCGACCGCGACGGCAATCCGAACGTCACGGCAAAGATCACGGCCTATGCGCTCAACGAGTGCCGCCAGGCGATCGTCGGCTGGTACATCGGCCAGGTGCGCAAGCTGGTCACCGTGCTCAGCATCAGCGCCAATGTCGTCGACATTCCCGATACCTTCATCAAGGCGCTTGGGCATGCGCTGCATCGCTCCGGCAATGCCTCGGAGATCGTGGCGCGCAATCCCGACGAGCCGCTGCGCCAGTTCGCCGGTGCCATGCTCGACCGGCTGGAGGCAATGCGCGGCGCAGCCTCTGCCAAGCCTTATACCCGATCGGAAGGCTTCAAGACCGACCTGCGTGAGCTTGAAAACGTGCTGACCCAGCTTGGCGGCAAGCTCATCGCCAGACGCTTCGTCCGACCGCTGCGCCAGCAGGTGGAGACTTTCGGCTTCCGTACCGTTTCGCTCGACATCCGCCAGAATTCGACGGTGGTGAACCGTGTGCTGGCAGAGCTGTTCAAGCTCGCCGACCCGGCCGCGGCACCTGCACCCGACACGCCGCAATGGACGCAGCGTATCAGGGCGGCGCTCAACTCCGGCGAGCAGCTGGAGGTTGACAGGCTGGCGCTGTCGGAGGAAGCGCAGGAGCTGCTCGATCTGTTCGACGTCATCCGCAAGGCTTCGGCCGGCTTGAATGGTGGCGCTGTCGGTGCCTTCATCCTGTCGATGACCCGGTCGAGCGACGATCTGCTCGCCGTCTATCTGCTTGCACAATATTCCGGCTTGGCGACGGCCATGGATGGCAGCGGAACCATCGCACTGCGTGTCGTTCCGCTGTTCGAAACCATCGCCGATCTGCGTGCCGCGCCAGACATTCTCGATCAGCTGTTCGGCGTCTCGATCGTTCGCCGGTCGGTTCGTGACTTCGGCAACCGCCAGGAAGTGATGCTCGGCTATTCCGACTCAAACAAGGACGGCGGGTTCCTCGCTTCCAACTGGGAGCTCAACAAGGCGCAGCGGCGCATCACGGCACTTGGCACCAAGCGCAAGGTCAAGATCAGCTTCTTCCATGGCCGCGGCGGTTCTGTCAGCCGTGGCGGTGCGCCGACGGGCAGGGCGATCGCCGCCCAGCCGGCGGGGACCATTGGCGGCGCGATGCGCGTCACCGAGCAGGGCGAGGTGGTGTCGTCCAAGTTCGCCAATCGCGGCACCGGGCTCTATCAGCTCGAAATCCTTGCTGCGAGCGTCTTCGCCCACAGCGTCAAGTCGCAGAACGAGGCCGAACTCAAGGACATTCCGGAGTTCAGCGAAGCTCTGGAAGCGCTGACCGGTATGTCCCAGGCGTCCTATTCTGGGCTGATCAACGAGCCGGGCTTCATCGATTACTTCAATCAGGCGAGCCCGGTCGAGGAGCTGGCGCTGCTCAAGATCGGCTCGCGTCCGGCCCGTCGTTTCGGCGCCCGCGACATCTCCGATCTGCGTGCCATCCCTTGGGTGTTCGCCTGGAGCCAGAACCGTCACCTGCTGACCAACTGGTACGGCATCGGCAGTGCGCTGAACTCGTTCGTCAATGTCCGCGGCGATGCCGGCCTGGATCTGCTCAGGCAGATGTTCGAGCGCTCGCGCTTCTTCAGGCTGGTCATCGACGAGGTCGACAAGGGTCTCTACCAATCCGACATGGACATCGGAAAGCTCTATGCCGGGCTGGTCCAGGACCGCGAGGTCGGCGAGCGCATCTACGCCAAGATCTCGGCTGAGTATGCGCTGACCAGGCGGATGATCTCCGAGGTCAATGGCGGCCTGAAATTGTCCGAGCGCTTTCCGGCCTTCAAGCGCCATTTCGACCGCATCCGCCCGCAGATGGACTCGATCCATCGGCTGCAGGTGCAACTGCTGCGCGAGGTGCGCGCCCAGGACGACGCGACCGTCAACCCGAAGCGGGCCGTCAATGCGCTTCTGCTTTCCATCAATTGCATTTCCGCCGGTCTCGGCTGGACCGGATGACCCAGATTTCAGGCGTCTCAGGCGCCGCTAGGAGGAGCCCATGAATATCCCGACAAGACCCGGCATCGGCAGTGCCCGCAACTTCTTCCGCACGGGCGTCGCCCAGGCAGACCCCGCTGTCAGCGATGCGATGGGGCGCGAGCTTCAGCGCCAGCGCGACGAGATCGAACTTATCGCCTCGGAGAACATCGTCTCCAGGGCGGTGCTCGAAGCACAAGGCTCGGTGTTGACCAACAAATATGCCGAGGGCTATCCGGGCCGCCGCTATTATGGCGGCTGCCAGTATGTCGACGAGGTCGAGGACCTGGCGCGCGAACGCGCCAAGGCGATGTTCAACTGCAGCTTCGCCAACGTACAGCCCAACTCCGGCAGCCAGGCAAACCAGTCGGTGTTCATGGCGCTGATGCAGCCGGGCGATACGTTCCTCGGTTTGAATCTCGCCGCGGGCGGTCACCTGACCCACGGCGCGCCGGTCAACCAGTCGGGCAAGTGGTTCAATGTCGTCTCCTATGGCGTCAAGACCGACACCCACCGCATCGACATGGATGAGGTCCGCGACCTCGCTAAGAAGCATCAGCCCAAGGTGATCCTCGCCGGCGGTTCTGCCTATCCGCGCATCATCGACTTCAAGGCATTCCGCGAGATCGCTGACGAGGTCGGCGCCAAGCTGTTCGTCGACATGGCGCATTTCGCTGGCCTGGTGGCCGGTGGCGTGCATCCCAACCCGCTCGAACACGCCCATGTCGTGACGACGACCACGCACAAGACGCTGCGCGGTCCGCGCGGCGGCATGGTGTTGTCCAATGACGAAGAGATCGGCAAGAAGATCAATTCGGCGGTGTTCCCGGGTCTCCAGGGCGGTCCGCTGATGCATGTCATCGCTGCCAAGGCGGTCGCCTTCGGCGAAGCGCTGACGCCTGATTTCAAGGTCTATGCCGCAAATGTCGTCTCGAACGCCAAGGCGCTGGCCGAAACGCTCCAGGACGGTGGCGTCGACATCGTCTCCGGTGGCACCGACACGCATCTGATGCTCGTCGATCTCAGGCGCAAGAACCTCACCGGCAAAGCGGTGGAAGCTGCTCTGGGTCGCGCCCACATCACCTGCAACAAGAACGGCATCCCGTTCGATCCGCAGGGGCCGATGGTCACGTCAGGCGTTCGCCTGGGCACACCGGCATGCACGACGCGCGGCTTCCTCAATGAGGAGTTCCGCCAGGTCGGCCGCATGACGATGGCCGTCATCGACGGGCTTGCGGCCAATGGCGAGGAAGGCAACGCCAAGATCGAAGCTGCCGTTCGTGAGGAAACGCACGATTTGGTCAGCCGATTCCGAATCTACGACTGAAATCTGTCGCTGCAGAGCGGGCGCACCTTGGCGAATTCGATTGGAATGCGCCAAGGTACGATGTCGATGGCTGGCTGATGGCGCAACACAAGAAGCTCAAAGTCCTGATCGCCGAGCGCAACCCGCTGGTGATTTCGGCTTTGCGCGACATGATCAGCCGCGACGAGCGCTTCGCCTTCGTCGAGGGGGTGCAGAGCGGCGATGCCTTCATCAGGGCGGTGGCCTCGGCTGAGCCGGCATTCGATGTCGCGATCGTTGCCTGGAAGCTGTCCGACATGGATGCCAGCGAGGTTCTCACCGAGTTGCAGCGCCGACAGCTCACCGCGCGCATGGTGATCTTTTCCAACGACCACGACGTCGGCATCCTGAAGCAATGTGTGCGCCTGGGCGTGCAGGGTTTCTGCTATCAGTTCGACGATCCCTGCATCCTGTTCGACACGCTGCTTGCGGTCGCCAATGGCCGCATCTGTATCCCCTACATCGATGTCGCCAAGATCAACGAGACGCCGCTGTCGCGACTGACGACGCGCGAACTCGAGCTGCTCGGCGTGCTGGCCGACGGCTGGACCAACCTGCAGATCGCGACGCGGACCGGAATCTCCGAGAACACGGTCAAGTATCACCTGAAGAATCTCTACGACAAGCTGGGCGTGCGCAACCGCGCCATGGCAGTCGCGCTTTATGCCAGCGAACGCAAGCGCGGCCCGCAGACGGGCACCCGATAGAGCCGTTCAGGGCAAGCCGAGGGCCTGTTTTTCTTCAGCCTCCGAGAGCGGCGCCCCGGCCTGGGTCGTGGACAGATAGGCATCGACAGTTTCCGAAGCCCCGGCCGGAGCATAGTCCTGTCCGGCAGCCGGTGCCGCCACGGCAAGCCTTACGTCCCACTGCTGGCCGGCGCGGCAAACGACCGAAACGAGGGACGAGCCTGACGCGCGGTGAAGCTCGAACTCGCGGCAGAGCGCGCCGGCGCCATCACGGAAACTGGAAACGAGCCGTACAGTCGTGTCGCCGACAGTCACATCGCTACCTGACGGCGTTGCATTGAGCGTTCTGATCATCGCCGGGTCGGTAATCCCAGCAAGGACAAGGCCGTCCGCAACTGGCATGCCTGCCTTGCCGGCGAGATAGCCGCCGGCGCCGACGATGACGGCGGCAAGCGATGCCGCGAGCGGCAGCGTCCAGCTCGAGCCGACCTTGCTCGGTGTTGCCTTCGGCTGGAAGGTCACGACGTTGTCTGTCGCAGGCTGCTGGATTGGTTCAGCAGTTGCGTTTTCGCGCATGCGCGCCTCATCGATCATCTTCTGCACCGACTGCGTCAGCGCCTCGGGAACCGGCTCGTCGATCAGCGGCTTCAGCGCCGCTGACGCTTTGGCGCGGCTTTCCAGGAAGGTGGCGATGCGGACAATGAGCGCATCGTCGCTGCCCATAGCCTCCTCGATCGCCGCCGTGGTTTCGGCGTCGAGTTCGCCGTCGGCGAAGGCCATCAGTGTTTCGTCGTCGAAATCGCGCCTGTTCATGCCTTCCCACCTTTACCCGGTGAACGGTCGGTTGCGGCGTTTATTCCAGCCGCCTCTGCAAGATTCTTGCGGGCCCGGGCAAGCCTGCTCATCACTGTACCAATGGGGATGCCCAGCACCTCGGCCGCCTCCTTGTAGGACAGGTCTTCGACGCAGACGAGCAGCAAGACCTCGCGCTGATCGTCAACAAGCTCGTCGATTGCCGCGGCCACGCTTTGCAGCGTCAGCCGGGCTTCGGCGTCATGCTCGCCGCTTACGCCGACGATGTCGTTGCGGTCGTCGATATCCTCGCGCGGGCCGGCCGTCTTGGTCCGGCGCACCTGGTCGATCCACAGGTTGCGCAGGATGCGGAACATCCATGCATCGAAGCGGGTGCCCGCTTCGAACCGGTCCTGGCTGGCGAGCGCTCGTTCGCATGCCGCCTGCACGAGGTCGTCGGCTAGATCACGCGACCGGCACAGCGAGATGGCGAACCGACGCAGATTGGGTAGGAAAGCGATCAGCCGATCGCTGACCGAAACATCGTCACCCTTCATGCAGTCCTATCCTGTCTCTCCCGCGGAAATCGGCGAGGTGATGGAATAAACCGGTCTCCCGTCCGTTGGGCTCAAAATGCACAAATGTAGTCAAAATGATATGGGATGACGAAAGGCTTATGTGGATCGCTAACAATTGCCATCAGCGCGCCATATCGCCGGGGAAAGGACAAACCATGAAGCTGAAGCGCCCGTCAGGTTCCCTTGCGCTTGTGTTCGCGGTGGCGCTGGGCGGCGCGACCTTTGGCGCGTCCGTGGTCACTCCCATGCGGGGAGA
The DNA here is from genome assembly GCF_014250155.1 of Aminobacter sp. MDW-2. Taxonomy (NCBI): domain Bacteria; kingdom Pseudomonadati; phylum Pseudomonadota; class Alphaproteobacteria; order Hyphomicrobiales; family Phyllobacteriaceae; genus Aminobacter; species Aminobacter sp. MDW-2. Next base: position 351,929 of record NZ_CP060198.1, on the reverse strand, counting down.
GGTTTTCGGCGGCGGGATTGCGCTGGCCGATGACGACGATGATGATGGCGGCGGAAGCCGCTCGGAGAGCAGGGATTCCAGCTCGCCGGGAACGGGGAAGGGGCGTAATCTCTCCGATCTCTTCGGCAAGCCTGAGCCACGACGCAAGGTGGTCCGTACAGCGCCCGCGCTTGTGCGCGAGGCGCCACGGGAGATCGTGGCAATCGGCCTCGATCAGGCCTCGATCACGCGCCTGACCGCCGCGGGCTACGGCATCAGCGACCGGGCCGATGTTCCGCTCGTTGGAGCCGAAATCGTCAAGCTCACTGTTCCCAACGGCACGACGCTCGAAGCGGCGCGTGCCGAGGTAGCGGCCACGGCACCCGATGCGGTCGTCGACTTCAACCATTTCTACCGCCCCGACCAGGACCGTGCCGAAGCTTGTGGCGCGGAACAATGCCTGGCGCGCCATGTCGTCGGCTGGCCGGAGGCATCTGACATGCCGGATCGCTGCACGGCATCGACGCGAATCGGCCTCATCGACACGGCGATCAATGAGGAACATCTCGCCTTTGCCGGCGGGCGGATCGAGACGATCCGACTGGCGGCTGGTGACCTGCCTGAGTCCGGGCGCCAGCACGGCACCGCGGTGGCAGCCCTTCTCGTAGGCTCGGCGGAAAGCCGAACGCCGGGCCTCGTGCCCGGCGGCGAACTCGTTGCGGTGGATGCTTTCCAGCGCAATGGCAATGACGACCGGTCCGCCGTCTACGATCTTGTGCGGGCGATCAACCTGCTGGCGGGCAAGGGGGTGCTCGTCATCAACATGAGCCTGACGGGTCCGGCTAACCTTCTGCTGGAACGAACGGTCGAAGCGGCGGCAATGCGCGACATCGTGCTGGTCGCAGCCGCCGGCAATGGCGGCCCGCGCGCCGCCCCGCTCTACCCCGGCGCCTACGAGCCTGTGATTGCCGTAACGGCGATCGACCGGCGCAAGAATCCCTACCGGCGGGCCGGAGCCGGCGATCATATCGACATCGCAGCACCCGGCGTTCAGGTCTGGACGGCGGCCTCGGTCAAGGGCGCCTCATCAAAGACCGGCACGTCCTTTGCCGCACCTTTTGTCACGGCGGCAGTGGCGATGGTCAAGGCCGCCAATCCTGAGCTCAAGGCCGGCGAGGTCGAGACGCTTTTGCGCCAGGGTGCCGAGGATCTCGGCAAGCCCGGCAAGGATCCGGTGTTTGGCTGGGGCCTGCTCAATGCGCGAACGATCTGTCGGAGCTGAGCCGCAGGCGACGCGCGAGAGGCGTCTCGTATCATACTGTTTTCATGCCGATTTGCAGGTTCCGCGCCGAGATTGAAAATAGTTTGCCGGCGATGGAATAGGTTCTCGCAACGCCCGTTCTTCCTGACGTAGCCGCTCGGCGGCGCAATTCAGGAGAACCGCAAATGCCAATCCCTTGCTCGCCTTGTCAGGCACTACGAAGGCCTTCTTCCACGACGGGGAGAGGGCAATGATCGCGCAGTTGCTACAGACGCCCTTCGCGGCCGAACTCGCTCGCTTCTGCATCAACCTGACCGGCATGTCGGCACTGCTGTTCGGCATGTATTACCGTCGCTATCGCGACAAGGAACTGGTCACCGCCGCGGCGCTATTCAACATCTTCGTCTTTGCCGTGCTGACCGTGCTGTCGACCGTGCAGTTTGGGGTTGCCGCCGGCTTCGGACTGTTCGCCATCCTGGCGCTGTTCACGCTCCGATCGGAGCCACTGTCGAAGACCGAAATGACCTACTTCTTCGGCAGCGTGGCGATTGCCGTCATCTGCTCGGTCCAGGGCACGACCTTGCCCTTCGTGGCGGTGACGGTTGCCTTGGTGCTCGTCGGTGCCTTCGTCGTCGATCATCCCCGCATGCTGCAGTCGGTCAGCGGTACCAAGGTGTCGCTCGACAAGATCAATGTCGCGCTGCTGTCGGACCCCGCTGCCATGCGCTGCGAGCTGTCCCAGCGGCTGGGCGTCGACGTGCTGTCCTACCAGGTGCTGCAGCTCGACTACATCACGGAAATGGCGAAGCTCAATGTCCATTATCGCAAGCACTGACGTGCTGATCGCAGGCGGCTTCGCGCCGATCAGCCTGAAGGCTCTGAACGGCAAGGCCGCCATGCTGGAGCGGCTGGACAACAAATATGTTGTCGACGGCACCGTGCTGATGCAGGCCGCCGGCACTTTCACCGAGGTCTTCGACATGTTGGAGATCGAAGGCCGGCGCGCCTTCACTTACGAGACCTGCTACTTCGACGACGCCGGGCGCCGCAGCTATTTCGACCACCACCAGGGCCGGCGGCAGCGGGCCAAGGTGCGCATCCGGCGCTATGTCGAGGCGGGGCTATGCTTTCTGGAAGTGAAGCTCAAGGACAAGCGCGGCATGACCGTCAAGAAGCGCCTCGACCTCGACGTCGAGAGCTTCGGCAAACTCGACGACGAGGCAGTGACCTTCATCGACAAGGTCTACCACGCGCAATACGGCCAGACCTTCCCACATCAACTGTCCCGTGTCCTCGACATGCGCTACCGCCGCATGACGCTGGTGGCCCGGCAGGGCGGCGAACGCATGACCATCGACACCGGTCTCGAGTTCTTTGCCGGCGGCGCGCGTCGTGCCGTCGACCCCAACCTGTTCATCCTCGAAACCAAGTCGGCAAATGGCAATGGCGTTGCCGACGGCATCCTCAGGGCGCTGCACCAGCACCCGACCAAGCGCTGCTCGAAATATTGCGTCGCCACCGCGCTGCTGAACCCCGGCACCAAGCACAACCGCTTCCTGCCGGCGCTGCGCAAGCTTGGCAGCGTGACCGATCGTCCAGCCCTGCACCAGCCAAACATCCAATAGGAGTGAGAGACATGATCAAGCACTTTACCGCCGCGCTGCTCGGCGCTTCAGCCCTCGTGCTCGCGGCCCCCGTCATGGCAGGTTCGTCCGAACTTGCAGTGCTGGACAGCAGGCCTGCTCCGGCAACCGCGCCGGACGGCCAATCGATCAACGAACTGTCCGGCCTGGCCTGGGATGCCGACGAGAAGCTGCTTTACGCCGTCTCCGACGACGGCGTGCTGCATCACTTCCGGCTCGAGATCGCGGACGGCAGGATCGCCAATCTGGAGCCCGTCCAGTCGGTGCCGTTGAGGGCAGGCATGGCCCCACAGGTCGTCAACGCCGAGGGGCTGGCCGTCAGCAATGGCAACAACGGCAAGCAGGGCGACACCCAACTTCTCGTCGCCTTCGAGGATGGGCCGGCTATCCATCGCTTCAAGCCCGACGGCACCGTGCTCGGTGCGCTGCAACTGCCGGAAGCACTGGCCGATGCGGCAAAGTACAGCGAGGCCAACAGCCGCCTCGAAGCGGTGGCAATCGCGGGTTCGCTTGGTGTGGTCACTGCACCGGAGGAGGCGTTGCTGAGCGAGCCGGGCGACACCCACACCATCCATGGCCTCGACGGCAGGCGCTGGAGCTTCGCTACCTTCCAGCCCAAGCGCAGCAACCTCAAGGCAATCGAGCCGATGCCGGAAGGTCGCCTGCTGCTGATTGAACGGACGCGCCAACAGAAGGGCGCGCCAAGCATCGGCCGCCTCAGGGTTTTCGATCCGAATACATGCGGCGAGGCCAATGTTTGCGCTGTCGAAAATCTCGACCCGGGGGTCAGCCAGTTGCTCACTGACAACTTCGAAGGACTGACCGGCCTTGGTGGCGATCTCTATCTGCTGGTCACAGACAAGACGAAGAAGGAAGGGCCTGCAAGCTTCGTTCTGGTCTCGGTCAAATCAGGCGCCTGATCCCCACCTTCCCATAGTGATTGGCAGCAACCGGCTTCACATGCTGGCTGCCGCCGCTGGCGTTTGAGGTTGCCGCGAACGTCAGCCGACTCTCTTTGCCGCTCACTCTGCGAAAACATAACGTGCAGGGACGCTCCCGCCCGTTTGGGCAATGCGGACCGCCCGTTAGCGACCTCTGGCGTAAAATTTCCGACACCGCGTCGGGCCAACAAAATCCAATCGATTCAATGACATTGGGTTTCGTCGAAAGTCGTGGTGCGACAAGTGCGCGCGGTCGTCACTTGACAGGAAATTAACTTTGCCAGACATTCCTCAGGGGAAATTAATTTCCCGCAGAAGCAAACCAGAATGAAGCCGAAAACGGCCGTGGTGCAGGAGGAAAAATGGAAGCGACTTTAAGTCAGCAACGCGGGGACGCGACTCTCGAACAGCGCATCGACAAGATGCACGGGCGTGATCGAGCGGGCCTCGTGGCATTTGTCGTGGTGCTGTGGTGCACCATGTTGTTTGCCCTGTTCAGTGTGTGGTCCTACATCGCGCTGCCGGAAATCCGCATCATCCTGTCCATCGCCTGCGGGCTGGTCCTGATCTTCAACACGGCGGCCATCGTCGCCATGCTGCGCCACTATGTCGAAGACAAACACTTCATCTATGGCCTCGACCTCAAGCATCTCGACGAGATGCGTCGTCGGCGCGGCTGAGGAGCGCTCAATGGCTTACAAACCTCCGAAACAGAGTCTCGCCGGCCAGATTTTCGACGTCGTGACCTTGCTCGTCCTGACCATCGGCGCGCTCTACGTTCCGCTCTATCTGGGTCTGGCGGGCGCCGTCAAAGTGCCCAATCCGATCGCCAATCCGACCTGGGAAGCGCTCGGCCAGAACGCCGCCGAGCAGCAGCAATGGGCTGCCCTCGGCATCACCGATCCGGCGGCCGCCAATGACATCATCACCGCCCGCTTCGACTACAGCTTCAGCTGGAGCGCGCTGATCGTCATGGTCGTGCTGGTCATCGGTTACTTCGTCATGGTCGTGCGGTTGTCCGACAAGGAATACCGCGAAGTCATCGACGAGCGCTTCGGCGACAAGAAGCGCTAGGGGAGGCCACAATGGATATCTGGAACATTCTGGAATACGCGGCCTGGGCGCTCTCCGCGCTGTTTGGCGTCCTGATGCTCATCGACCTCGTCCGCATCGACAGCACCTATGACAACGAGCTGCTGATCTCCTCTCGCGAAGGCGAGATCGAGGCGACCGCAGAACGCCACGAGATCTGAGGGGACGACGATGGCAAATGTGACTTCAACCGCAGCCGAGCCCGAACGGCTCCAGCTGCTGCGCGTGCTCGGCCCCGCCCATATCTGGGCGCTGGGCGTCGGCATCGTTCTCGTCGGCGAATATATGGGCTGGAACTTCTCGGTCGGCAAAGGTGGCATGATCGCCGGCCTGATCGCCTGCTGGGTGGCCGGCCTGCTCTATACCTGCGTCGCCATGATCGACTCCGAGGTGACCTCGACGGTCGCCGCGGCCGGCGGCCAGTACGCGCAGGCCAAGCATATCGTCGGCCCGCTGATGGCCTTCAATGTAGGCCTGTTCCTGGTCATGGCCTACACCATGCTGGAAGCGGCCAACGCGATCACTGTCGGCTTCCTGCTCGACACGGTGGCCGGCATGCAGGGGCATAGTGGCCTCAACCAGCAACCCTTCATCATCCTCGCTATCATGTTTCTGGCATGGCTCAACTATCGCGGCGTGCTGGCGACGTTGACCTTCAACCTGATCATCACGGCGATTGCCTTCCTTGCGATCATCACGCTGTTCATCTCGGTACAGTTCGGCGCCTCCAGTGTGCCGCTCGACTTCTCGGCCGTGACCTCCGATCCGCTGCCTTACGGTTGGGTCGGCATCGTCGCGTCACTGCATTTCGGCCTCTGGTACTACCTCGGCATCGAAGGCACCTGCCAGGCCGCAGAGGAAGTGCGCTCGCCGGCGCGGTCGCTGCCTTACGGCACCATGGCCGGCATCATGACGCTGCTGATCGCCGCGACCATGACCTGGTATGTCTGCTCGGGCCTCATTCCGTGGGAATATCTCGGACAGGCCGGCACGCCGTTGTTCGATGCAGCGCGCGTCACCGGCAGCACTACACTGATGATCCTGCTGTTTGTCGGCACCACCTTTGCAACGCTTGCATCGGCAAACGGCTGCATCAACGATGCCTCGCGCGCCTGGTTCTCGATGGGCCGCGACCGCTACCTGCCGAGCTGGTTCGGTGCCGTGCACCCAGTCTACCGCACGCCTTACCGTTCCATCGTCTTCCTTGTTCCGATCGCGTTGATCTTCGCGCTCGGCGCACCGCTCGACCAGGTCGTGACCTTCTCGATCCTGTCGGGCCTGCTCGGCTACACCTTCATGACCTTCAACATGGTGATGTTCCGCAACAAGTGGCCGCTCGACACGATCAAGCGCGGTTATGTCCATCCGTTCCACCCGCTGCCGACCATCGTGCTCTTGATCCTGTGCTCGACGGCCTACTTCGCGGTGTTCCTCGGCTATGGCACGCAGCTCAGCGCGATGATGTGTTTCTACATCGTGGCCTCGCTCTGGTTCCATTTCCGGCGCTACCAGTTCGTGCGCCGCGGCGACCAGTTCACCATGCCCTGGCCGAAGCCGCAGGGTTACTGACCAGGCATGGCGGCGCGGATCTCCGCGCCGCCATCTTCCAAAAAACAAGGCGTTGCCGATGCTCACCACGCTTGCCTTCGCTGCCTTCGTCGCAGTTTCCTGCGGCTGGATCGGCACGCGCGCGGTCCGTGACCATCGCGGCGCCCTCGCCGAACGCAGGAGGCTGCTCGATGACGCGGCCAGGCTGCTCCAGAATTCGAAGGTTACCTTCGGCCACGACCAGTTCCCGGTCCTGGTCGGCGAGACCAGAGATGGCCGCCGGGCCAAGATCGAACTCATTGCCGACACGATGGTCACGCGGCGACTGCCGCAGCTGTGGCTCAGGGTGACGCTCAGCGAAAGCGGGGAGCGCAACAGGCCGACAATCGGCGCGCTCGCCCGGCCGACAGGCGCGGAATACTACTCTCTGGTCCATGACATGCCGGAATGGCTATCACCGGCGCAGACTGACGCCTCGCTGCTGATGCGCGGCGATGGCCGTGCAACGGCATGGCAGGTGGAGCGCGTCTCGGCGCTGTTCCGCAGCCTGTTTGCCGACCCGAAGGTCAAGGAAGCCGTCATCACGCCGCGTGGCACCCGTATCATCCGCCAGGCCGCACAGGGCGAGCCTGGTGCGCACAAGGTGCTGAGGCAGGTGCGTTTTCCGCTGACGGCGATTCCCGCTGACTTGGTGGCACTGGCCATCGACGAAGCTGAAACGCTGAGCGCCTTGCTGGTCGAAGACGACATCGTCGCTCCCGTCTATCAAGCGGCTTGAGGGTTCCATGACAAAAACGATCAATCCTTATGTCGTTCTGGCCTTGGCTGTCGTGCTGCCCGGTGCCGGCCACGTCGCGGTACGCGACGCGACGCGCGGGCTCGCCTTCGCCTTCTTTGTCGTTTTGTTTTCCGTGCTGTCCTACGTCACTACGACGCCGGAAACATCGTTCCTTGGCCGCCATGCCGGCGGCCTGTTCGTCTGGGCGCTGTCGATACCGGATGCCTATCGACGGGCGCGGATACGCTGGTTCATGGCTCCGAAGGTCTGACTCTTCAGCTCGCCAGCCTGCAATCGCCGCGGCCGGCCAAGGCGTCGAGATTGCCGGCGTTGGGGCAGAAATCCCGATAGGATGCCTCGAAATCTCTGGTTTCCAGCCGGTCGCTGCAGACGCGTCGTGCCGGGCACATCATGCAGGTCCGGCGCATGTCGCGGTTCCATTCCGGGTAGCGGTTCTCGAAAGTCTCTGCGTCGATACCCTTGGACTTGATGGCCTCGGGCAGCAGGATCTTTGAGGCGAAGGCAAGACGCATGGCCTGCCTGAAGTCCGACCGCGATAGCCCGCACTCTGCCAGCATGCGTTCGCCGTCATTGCCGAGTTGGCTGATCTCCAACACCGCGGCACGCCGCTGGCGCCAGTCCTTGAAGCGGAGCACGACTGTTCGCCAGAGCTCGTACGACTGCGGCATCGTATTCATTGCTGCTATCTCCCACATTCACGAGACACCCTCACCCTTTGCAACTGTTGCAGGCGGGGCGGCAGCGTTCCTTGCGCTGGATCAAGCTGGCGGCGAAAAAAAAAGGCGGGTTGCCCTGCGTGCAACCCGCCCCACCAGAGGCCTGTTTGAATCTGCCGGTCAGGCGGCAGATTGGGAGATCACGCCGCGGCGGATCTGGTCTTCCTCGATGGATTCGAACAGTGCGCGGAAGTTGCCTTCGCCGAAGCCCTCGTCGCCCTTGCGCTGGATGAACTCGAAGAAGATCGGCCCGATCACGGTCTTCGAGAAGATCTGCAGCAGAATCTTGGTCATGCCGCCGTCGACCACGCCTTCGCCGTCGATCAGGATGCCGTGCTTCTTCATCTTGTCGAGCGGCTCGTCATGGCCATGCACGCGGTTGCGCGACATCTCGTAATAGGTGTCGGGCGGGCCGGGCATGAATTTCAGGCCCTTGTCGGCGATCCGGTCGGTGGCGGCATAGATGTCGTCAGTGCCGACCGCGATGTGCTGGATGCCTTCGCCCTTGTACTTCCTCAGATATTCCTCGATCTGGCTGGTGTCGTCTTTCGACTCGTTCAGCGGAATGCGGATCTTGCCGCAGGGCGAGGTGATGGCACGGCTGACGAGACCGGTGATGCGGCCGTCGATGTTGAAGAAATGGATCTGCTTGAAGCCGAACAGCTCGCGGTAGAAGTCCCACCACTTGTCCATGTTGCCGCGATAGACATTGTGGGTCAGGTGGTCGAGGAAATAGAACCCGACGCCCGCAGGCTTCGGATCGGCTTCGCCGAGCCAGTCGAATTCAGCTTCATAGGCCGAGCCCTTGGTGCCGTATTTGTCGACGAAATAGAGCAGCGAGCCGCCGATGCCGACGATGGCCGGCACGTCGAGCGCCTTGTCCGTGCCGGTGTAGGGGGTAGCGCCCTTCGACACCGCGTGGTCGAAGGCGTGCTTGGCATCGACCACGCGCCAAGCCATCGAGGCAGCGCAGGGGCCGTGCTCATCGACGAAGCGCATGGCATGGCTGCCCGGCTCGGCGTTGATGATGTAGTTGATGTCGCCCTGGCGCCAGACGGTGATCTTCTTCGTCTTGTGGCGAGCCACAGGCTGGTAGCCCATGCGGGCGAAAAGCTCTTCCAGCTTCTCGGGTTCGGGATGGGCGAATTCGACGAATTCGAAGCCGTCGGTGCCGGCGGGGTTGTCGTCGCTGATCCTGGCCGGGGGCGCATCGTGCGGGAACGGACCCATAGAAATTCCTCCTCAAAACTCGGTAGTGCATATTGTGCCCTCGATTCCATGCAATGTGCTTGCATTCTGGCCTCCTATGGGTCGATCTATGCGCGGAACGTGCATGGATGTGGAGGTGTATGCAATGAATGAGGTGCTTGACCAATTCGACCTCAAGATCCTGCGCGCGCTGCAGCTCGACGGGCGGCTGACCAACAACGAACTGTCGGAGAAGATCGCGCTGTCAGCTTCGCAGTGCTCGCGTCGGCGTGCCCGGCTGGAGGCGGAGGGCTTCATCCGCGGCTATCAGGCCATGCTCGACCGCGAGCGACTGGGGCTCGATCTGCTGGTGGTGATCTCGGTGACGCTTGCTACCCACAATCGCGACAACGCCCAGCGTTTCGCCCGCCTGGTCAACGACCTGCCAGAGGTGCTCGAGGCCTATTCGCTGACCGGCGAGATGGACTACCACATCAAGGTCGTGGTGCGGGGATTGTCGGACCTGTCGCGCTTCGTCAACGAGGTTCTGTTGCCACATGATTCCGTACAGCATGTGAAGACAGCGATCGTGCTGAACACGCTGAAGCAGTTCGGGCCGCTGCCGATCGGGTAGGGCGCGCAAAGCGCGACGCGGGCGCCCTCCCGCCCCCTTGTGGGGAGCGGACTAACGCCGCTTGGCCAACAGCGCCCGCTCGACATCGGCCAGTCCTGCTTCGATGCGCTCGATGGCACCCGTGCCGAGCGCCTTTTCAAGGGTTGCCTGATAGGTGTGGGCGAGGTCAGCGATTTCGCGATAGGCTTTCTGGCCGGCTGCCGTCAGTTCCAAATGTTCGACCCGCCGGTCGGTCTCGTTCTCCCGGCGCTTCAGCCAGCGGCGCTCCTCGAGTGCGGCGACGGCGCGGCTGACCTTGGTCTTGTGCATGTTGGAATGCGTGCCGATCTCGGTCGCGGTCATGCTGCCGACGCTGCCCAAGGCGGCGAGCGCTCGCCATTCGGGCCGCGTCATCTGGAAGCGCTGCTTGTATTCCCTGGAAAAGCTCAGGCTGATCAGCTCCGCCGCCCGGTTCAGCCGATAGGGCAAAAAGCTCTCCAGATCGAATGCGTCCGGCATCTCAATCCTTTGATAGTTACAAAATCGACGGTTACACTTGCAACCATCTCGACGTTCTCACGTCCGCCAGGGAGGTGCAAGACATGCTGGACAAGGCCACCAAACAAGCATCACTCGCGACTGCCACCGGCTATATGCCGGGCTTTGGCAATGATTTCGAGACCGAGGCATTGCCGGGCGCGCTGCCGCAAGGCCAGAACAGTCCGCAGAAGTGCAATTATGGCCTCTATGCCGAGCAGCTGTCGGGTTCGCCTTTCACCGCCCCGCGCGGCACCAACGAGCGTTCCTGGCTCTACCGCATCCGACCGAGCGTTCGGCACACCAAGCGCTTTTCCAATGCCAGCTATCCGCACTGGAAGACTGCACCTTGCCTCGACGACCATTCCTTGCCGCTCGGCCAGCTGCGCTGGAACCCATTGCCGGAGCCGAAGGACAAGCTGAACTTCATCGAAGGCATCCGCACCATGACGACGGCGGGTGATGCGATGACCCAGGTCGGCATGGCGGCGCATGCCTACATCTTCAACGGCGACATGGTCGACGACTACTTCTTCAACGCCGATGGCGAGCTGATGATCGTGCCGCAGGTGGGCACCATCCGCGTCTTTACCGAAATGGGCGTCATCGACGTCGAGCCGTCGGAGATCTGCCTCGTGCCGCGCGGCATGATGTTCAAGGTTTCGCGCCTGGGCGATGCCGCTTTCCACCGCGGCTATGTCTGCGAAAACTATGGCGCCAAGTTCACACTGCCGGATCGCGGCCCGATCGGCGCCAACTGCCTTGCCAACCCGCGCGATTTCAAGACGCCCGTCGCCGCCTATGAGGACAAGGAAACGCCCTGCCGCGTGCACGTCAAATGGTGCGGCAAGTTCTATATCACCGAGATCGGCCACTCGCCGCTCGACGTCGTCGCCTGGCACGGCAACTATGCGCCGTTCAAATACGACCTCAGGACATTCTCGCCTGTCGGCGCGATCCTGTTCGACCATCCGGACCCGTCAATCTTTACAGTGCTGACGGCGCCGACCGAAGAAGCAGGGACCGCCAATGTCGACTTCGTCATCTTCCCGCCGCGCTGGCTGGTGGCCGAGCACAGCTTCCGGCCGCCCTGGTATCACCGCAACATCATGAGCGAGTTCATGGGCCTCATTCATGGCCAGTACGACGCCAAGGAGGAGGGCTTCGTGCCCGGCGGCATGAGCCTGCACAACATGATGCTGCCGCATGGGCCTGATGCGATGGGTTTCGAGAAGGCGTCCAACGGCGAGCTCAAGCCGGTCAAGCTCGACCACACCATGGCCTTCATGTTCGAGACGCGTTTCCCCCAGCAGCTGACCAAGTTCGCCGCCGAACTGGAGACGCTGCAGGACAATTACATCGACTGCTGGGACGGTCTCGAGCGCAAGTTCGACGGCACGCCCGGTATCAAGTGAAGCATCAAGTGAGGACGTAGATGAAGCTCGCCACGCTGAAGGATTCCACCCGTGACGGCCGCCTTGTCGTGGTCTCCCGCGACCTGACACGCTGTTCGGAAGTCGGCCACATCGCCCGCACCTTGCAGGCGGCACTTGACGACTGGGCCCATGTCGGTCCGCGCCTCGCCAATGTCGCCGAGGGCATCGAGACCGGCTCGCAGCCGACCATGCGCTTTCATGAGCACGATGCCACCTCGCCGCTGCCGCGCGCCTATCAGTGGGCCGACGGCTCAGCCTATGTGAACCATGTCGAGCTGGTCAGGAAGGCGCGGGGCGCCGAGATGCCCGCGAGCTTCTGGACCGATCCCCTGATGTATCAGGGCGGCTCGGACTCGTTCCTCGGCCCACGCGACCCGATCGTCATGGCCGACGAAGCCTGGGGCATCGACTTCGAGGGCGAAATCGCAGTCATCGTCGACGACGTGGCGATGGGGGCAACATCAGATGAGGCGCGCGATGCCATCCGCCTGGTCATGCTGGTCAACGACGTGTCGCTGCGCGGCCTGATCCCTGCCGAGCTCGCCAAGGGCTTCGGCTTCTTCCAGTCCAAGCCGTCAACGGCGTTCTCGCCGGTCGCCGTTTCGCCCGATGAACTCGGCGACGCCTGGCGCGACGGCAAGCTGCACCTGCCGCTGCTGACCAGCATTAACGGGCAGCCGTTCGGCCGCGCCAATGCCGGCAAAGACATGACCTTCGACTTCGGCCAGCTGGTGGCGCATGCTGCCAAGACCAGGCCTCTGGTTGCGGGAACCATCATCGGTTCGGGCACCGTGTCAAACAAGCTCGACAGTGGACCGGGCAAGCCTGTCGCCGAAGGCGGCGCGGGTTATTCCTGCATCGCCGAGATCCGCACCATCGAAACCATCGACACGGGGGCGGCGAAGACGCCGTTCCTCAGGTTCGGCGACCAGGTCCGCATCGAGATGCACGACAAGACAGGTCACTCGATCTTTGGTGCCATCGAGCAGACCGTGACGAAATACGAAAAGGCCTGAGGTTGATGAGCGAGACAGTCCTGTTCGACTACTGGCGTTCGTCGGCGAGTTACCGGGTACGCATCGCACTCAACATACTGGGTCAGGCGTATCGGCCAGTATCTGTCGACCTGCTGGCCAAGGCGCAGAAGTCGCCCGAGCATCTGGCACGCAATCCGCAGGGGCTGGTGCCGGTGCTCGACATCGATGGCCACGCCTTCACCCAGTCGCTGGCGATCATCGAATATCTCGATGAGACCCGCCATGCCGGTTTCCTGCCCTCCGATCCGCTCGGCCGCCAGCGCGTGCGCCAGCTGTCCTTTGCCATCGCCATGGAAATCCACGCTGTCTGCAACACCGGTGTGATCGCCGAGCTGATGCGGTTGGTCCCGAATGGCGAGGCGGCGCGCGACGCCTGGATGCGGAAGTTCATCGGCGATGGTATGGCAGCCTTCGAAAAGCTACTCGACCACCCGGCTACTGGCGCCTTCTGCCATGGCGATAATCCAACCATGGCTGACATCTGCTTGGTGCCGCAGGTCTACAATGCCCGGCGCTGGAACGTCGACATTTCGGGCCTGAAGCGGCTGCTGGGGATTTCCGCCCGCTGCGAAGGCCTCGAGGCCTTCGCCAAAGCCCATCCGGATCGCGCCAAAGGCTGAGGCTCAGCGCATCCGCCACGCCTGCGTCCGCTTGATCAGAACCCGCGACAGGAACAGGTGGATCAGGCGTGCGGCGGCATTGGTGTAGAAGATCATCATCGCCATTGCGGCCGCCGGTGCCACATCGCCGGCGTCGTCCATGTTGAGCACCGCCACCGAAGCCAGCGTCGTGTCCTTGGAATAGAGGAACACCACCGCCGACACGGTCGTCATGGCGTTGACGAATATGTAGATCGAGATGTCGAGGATGGCCGGCAGGCAGACAGGCACGGTGACGCGCGCAAACAGCTTGTAGAAGGGCTGCTTGAGCGAAGCCGCCACCGGCTCGAACTCCTGGTCGATCTGCTTGAGCGCGGTCAGCGCGGTAAGGTGTCCCACCGTGTAGAAGTGGGTGATTGTACAGACCACCAGAATGGTCATGGTGCCGTAGATGGCATGCAGCGGGTTGGCCGGATCGTTGAAGAAGAAGATGTAGGCGAGGCCGAGCACCATGCCCGGCACTGCCATCGGCAGCATGGCGAGGAACTGGAACGCCGTGCGGCCGGCGCGGAAGCCGTCGGTCTTCTCGACCATATAGGCGCCGACGAAGATGATGACCGTTCCGATGACCGCCGTCAGCGCCGCCAGCCGGATCGAGTTGTAGTACGAACCCCAGCCGCCGCCATCCATGCGGTCGAAGGCGAAATGCTTGAGACCGAGGCTGAGGTCGTAGGGCCAGAGCTTGACCAGTGCCGCGAACTGGCTGGTCGCCATGATGCCGAGGATGAAGACGGCGATCAGCGAACACCAGGCGAGGCAAAGCGTGTCGAATCCGCGGTTCGGCTTGGGCTGGTAGGGCACCGAGCGCGCTGACAGCAGCGCCACCTGCTTCTTGGTCACCATGCGGTCGACGATAAAGGCGGCGATGGCAGGGACGAGCAGGATGACCGAGACGACCGCGCCCATCTCGAAGTTTTGCTGGCCGATGACCTGCTTGTAGATGTCGACGGCAAGCACATTGTACTGACCGCCAATGACCTTGGGCAGGCCGAAATCGGTGATGACAAGGGTGAAGACGACGAAGGCTGCCGAGATCAGGCCGTAGCGGGCGCCGGGAATGGTCACCGTCCAGAAGGTGCGCCAACGACTGGCGCGCAGCGAGGCGGCCGCTTCGTAGTGGCGCTGGTCGGAGATCGCCAGCGCCGTCGAGATGATGATCATCGCATGCGGGAAGGCGAAGAAGATCGAGCCGACGACGATGCCGAGCGGGCCGTAGATCGAGGCCCCCATCAGCAGATCCTTGAGCATGCCCTGGTTGCCGAACAGGTAGATCAGGGCAATGCCGGGAAGCAGCGACGGCACCAGGATCGGCACCATGGCAACAAGCTTGAAAACACCCTTGAAGCGCATGCAGCTGCGGTTCAGCGCATAAGCGAAACCGAAGGCTAGCCCGACGGTGATGATGGTGCTGACGAGTGCGATGAACACCGAGTTCTCGATCGAGCGGAACAGCGTCGGCGTCGAGAAGTAGGCGGCGTAGTTCTCAAGTCCGAGCGCCCGTGACGGCCTGAGCATCACGCGGCGGAAGTCGTTGGAGGTGAGTTCCTGCCATTCCGTTCCGGTCTGCGGCTTGAGGCCGACGAGATAGGTTGCGTCAGAAGTCGTGCCACGAATCTTGTACTTCACCGGGCTGCGGAAGCTGAAGTCGGGGAAGAAGCTCGTCGCCTGCAGCCGCCCGTCGGAGTTGGTGGCGAGCTTGGCCGGCGGTACCGCATCGAGTTTCTCGTTCAGCGCTGCCGCGGTGACAGGTTGGCCCCAGTTGCCGTCCTTGTCGCTGACCTGGAACTCGAAATTGGCGAGGTTGAAGCTGTAGGTCGAGAACGATTTGGACAGCATGATCGCCAGGGGGGCTGCCAGCCCCACCACCAGATAAAGCGCGATCACGACCATCAGGCCGCGCTTGATCAACTCGTCGCGGTCGAGCCTGAGGCGGAGGCTGCGGCCGACGGGAAGGGCAGAGTCGAGAGCCATCGCCATGTCAGGCACCCCTAGGGTAGATCAGCAGCCGTTCGGCCGGCAGTTCGACCGTCAGCGCCACGCCTTGCACCAGCGACAGGCGGCGCGCGGCATTGATCGAGAAATCTGCAATCAACGTTTCATTGCCGAGCGCGTGGCCGTGCAGCCGGGTGCGCCAGAACGACCCCAGGAATTCCATCTCGCTGATGGCGACGTCGATGGCGTTGGCGGTCGCACCGTTGGCGAGAGAGCCGCTGGCGTGGGGGATGACGTCTTCCGGCCGGATCGCGGCGATGACCGGCGTACCGTCGTCGAAATCATGGGCAGCGCAGCTGAAGCTCGCCGCGCCGATGCCGACGGCGTTGTTCGACGCCCTGGCCTCGAACTTGTTGGCCTCGCCGATGAAGTCGGCGACGAAGAGAGTCGCCGGGTGGCGGTAAATCTCGGTCGGCGTGCCGATCTGTTCGATGACGCCGTGGTTCATCACCACGATGCGGTCGGCCATCGACAGCGCCTCCTCCTGGTCATGGGTGACCATGATGGTGGTGACGCCGAGCTTGCGCTGCAATTCCTTGATCTCATGGCGCAGATGGGTGCGCACCTTGGCGTCGAGTGCCGACAGCGGTTCGTCGAGCAGCAGCAGGCCGGGCGAAATGGCAATGGCGCGGGCAAGAGCAATGCGTTGCTGCTGGCCGCCGGAAAGCTGGGCCGGGTACTTGTTGCCCTGGTCGGGCAGGCCGACAAGCTTGAGCAACTCGGTGACGCGAGCCTCGATCTCGGCACGCGGGCGCTTGGTGTTTTCGAGGCCGAAGGCGATATTCCTGGCGATCGTCAGGTTGGGGAACAGCGCGTAGGACTGGAAGACGATGCCGTAATCGCGCTGCGACGGCGGCAGGGTCGAGATGTCGCGCCCGCCCTGTTGGATCGAGCCGCGGGTCTGCAGGTCGAGGCCGGCGATGGCACGCAAAAGCGTGGTCTTGCCGCAACCCGACGGGCCGAGGAAGCAGACGAACTCTCCCTCGCTGATGTCGAGCGATATGTCCTTCAGCGCATGGAATTCGCCGAAGGCTTTCCAGACGTTTGCGATTCTGAGATAGGCAGGCTTCACGTTCGGGCTGGCGGCGGTCATGGCGCTCACTTCAGTCGGAATTCGCGGCTGCCCGGCGAGGGTTTCGTGTCTCATCGTAACCATCCGGCTTGGGGGCAAGGGGCGGGCGCAGCCCGAGGCGACGCCCGCTTGTCGAGGGTGGCTGATGGAGGTCAGCTCTTCGGCTCGGACTTCGAGTCGTAGCGCTTGGTCCATTCCTCGAGGATGGCGTTGCGGTTGTTGGCCGCCCACTCGAAGTCGTTCTTGATCATCCTGGCCTCGATGTCGGCCGGCAGGTGCTCAACCGGCTTGGCGACGCCGGGCATGGCGACGACCGCATAGCCGACATTGTACATCTCGTTTGCCTTCTTCGAGACCGACCAGTCGAGCAAGGTCTTGGCAGCCTCTTCCTTGGACGTGCCGGCCACGATTGCCGACGCTTCCATGTCCCAGCCGATGCCTTCTTCGGGGATGATGATGTCGATGGGCGCACCCTCTGCCTTCGACTTGGCGGCGCGGAACTCGAAGGAAATGCCGATTACCGTCTCGCCTGCGGCTGCCATCTTGCACGGCTTGGAGCCCGAATGCGTGTAGGCGGCAACGTTCTGGTGCAGGCCGTCCATATAGGTCCAGCCGTCCTTGTCGCCGAACAGCTGCAGCCAGCTCGATACGTCGAGGTAGCCGGAGCCTGATGACGCCGGGTTTGGCATCACCACATGGCCTTTGTATTCAGGCTTGGTGAGGTCCTTCCAGCTCTTCGGCGCGGTCAGGCCAAGCTTCTGGCCTTCGATGGTGTTGAAGCAGATCGAGGCTGCCCAGGCGTCCATGCCGACCCAGCTCGGCGGATTGTCGCTGTCGACGAAATTGGGCTTCAGCTGGTCGGCTCCCTTGGGCGCGTAGGCTTCCAGCATGCCCTCGGACTTGAGAACCAGAAGCGAGGTGGCGGCGAGGCCCCAGACCACGTCGGCCTGCGGATTGTCCTTCTCGGCGAGCAGCTTGGCGGTGATGACGCCGGTGGAGTCGCGGATGAAGTTCAGCTTGATGTCGGGATGGTCCTGGTTGAACGTCTCGGCATAACGCTTGAGGTCTTCGGCCTCGATGGCCGTGTAGACTGTGAGCTCCGTCTCCGCCCAGGCCGCCGATGACATCAGCATCGTCGCAAAGGCGGCAAGCGCGAAGGTTTTCTTCTGGTTCATTGAAGTGGCTCCCATTTGAATCGCTTAGGCACGTTCTGATTGGGAGAGGTTTGTCGGGCCGCGTTTTGGCTGTGCCCGTTTGCGCCTCGTCCATGGTCGATAGTGGGAACGGGCGGTCAATAAGTAAAATCTATTCTTTTTATGATCTGGTAGGCTGAGCTTATGTGATGCACAGGGTTGCGACAGGCATGTGACAAGGCTGCCGCATGCTTGTGCACGGGCGTTGGTTTTTGCACCGAAACGCAAAAGCTTGCCGGCCTGTCAGCCTGAGAAGGCGAGTGCGATCACCCCGCCGGCAACGATGACGGCTGAAAAGATGCGGGCCTGCCACGGTTGCTCGCCGAATATGAACAGGCCGATGAGGGCTGCGATGATGACGCTCGATTCACGCACGGCCGAAACAGCCCCCAAGGGCGCGATCGTCTTGGCGTAGATGACGAGGCCGTAGGCGGAGACGGCGCCCAGGCCGCCGACGAGGCCGAGCGTGACCGTCTTGCGATCGATCTTGTGGGTTGCGCCGCGGCGTCGGAACAGCACGAACAGCGTGACGGGAAATTCGAGCAGGAACAGCCAGCCCATATAGCCGAACGGGCTGTCGGACAGGCGCACGCCGATGCCGTCGATGACCGAATAGGAGGCGATCAGCACGCCGTTGATGGCGGCAGCGCCGACGGCGCGCGGATCGGCATGGGCTGCGCCGCGCTGGAAGGCGAGGAAGGCAATGCCGAAGGTAATCGCGCCAAGCCCGACCCAGCCTAAGGGCGGCAGAGTCTCGCCGATCATCACATAGGCACCGAAAGCGACAAGCGCCGGGGCCAGTCCGCGGGCGATGGGATAGACCTGGCTGAGATCACCCAGCCGGTACGACTGGAACAGGAAGACGTAGTAGCCGTAGTGGATGACCGTCGACAGGAAGATGTAGATCCAGCTCGCTTGCGACGGTGGCGTGGCGAAGAACACCAACACGAGCCCGAGCGTGGCATGGGTGGCGGACACTGCTGCCAGGACGACGGCACGGTCGGTTGCGGCCTTGACGACGGCGTTCCAGCTCGCATGCAGCAAGGCTGCCACCAGCACGATGGTAAGGGCAAAGCCGGACATGCGTTCAGGCTTTCAGGAAGGTCGCAGGCAAGGGTAGTGTCCCGGTCGAGTACGAGCCGGCGTTAGGCAACAGCATTTCCCCTCCAAGCACATGAGGGAGCACCAGGCTCCCTCATCGACACTCATCTGATTTGCCGGCTCAAGACAAGGCTCAGACCCAGGGCAAAGAGAAGGTCTTGACGTTGGTGAAGCTTTTCATCGCTTCGATGACGCCTTCCTTGTAGCCGTTGCCCGAGTCCTTAATCCCGCCAAATGGCGACATCTCGATGCGATATCCCGAGACTTCCCAGATATTCACCGTGCCAACCTGCAGGCCGGCGATGTATTTCTGCATGCGGCGGAAATCGTTGGTGCAGACGCCTGAGCAGAGGCCGAAGGTGGTGCAGCGATCGGCTCGTCGCCCGAGTTCTTGGTCGCGCCGGCGACAGCCGAATCGGCCGCCTTGGCGACATAGTTATCGGACAGTTCGTTGAGGCTGATCGGTGGTAGTTACCGCCGAGTTCCTGCACCTTGCACCTGTAGCCGGCAGTGCGGGTCGGCTGGCGGCATCGATCGGTTCATCAACACAGCCAGTCTCCGCAAAGCGGCGAGCCGACCGTGCTCTACCGCAGTTTGCGATCCTTGGCTTGCGCTGCCAGCAGCACGAACGACACCGCCAATATCGAAGCCAGGAAGATCGAGCCCGACAGGGCATAGATCGTCGGCGAGGCGCCTGAGTTCATCTTGCCGAACATCGCCAATGGCAGCGTGTTCTGCCGTCCGACCAGATAGAAGGCCCGGCCGAATTCGTTCAGCGACAGCAGGAACGAGAAGATGAAGGCAGCCACCAGGCCTGGCTTGATCAGTGGCAATGTCACGTCGACCAACTGCCGCCACCAGGAAGCGCCGAGATCGGACGCGGCAAGCAGGTAAGAACGCCTGACGGCTGCCATGCTGGTGAGGATGACGGTGAAGGCGAATGGCAGCGCCCATAACAGATGGCTCGCAGCCACCGTGCCCCAGAACGGCTTCAGTCCGATGCGCCCGAAGATCACCGAAAGCGACAGGCCCTGGATGATCCCTGGAACGAACATCGGCAACAGCACGAACATGAACCAGCGCGAGCGCCATTTGCCGAGATCCATATAGGCCAGAGCCGACAACAGCGCGAGACCGGTTGCCACCAGCGCGGTGATGGTCGCGACCAGAAGGGATTCCTGCAATGCGCTGATCAGGGTGCGTTCCTTGGCGAGCGCGAAATACCAGGTCAGGCTGATGTCGGACAGCGGCGGCAGAGCGGGCTGCAGCGCCGGATTGAACGACACCGCCACCAGGTAGAGCGGCGGCAGATAGATGATCGCCAGCCCTATGGCAGTCATCAGCCAGATGGCGGCCTTAAGCGGGCGGCTTTCGAAACCGGCTACCATGTGAATCCCTCGAACAGGCTGGTCAGCTTGAACAGTCGGTTGCCGATGAAAATCAGTCCGAACAGGATGATCAGCACCAGGGTCGAGATTGCGAAGGCCAGCGGGAAGTTCACAACCCGCATGACGTCGTTGATCATCACCGAGATCATCGATGCGGCCGCACCGCCGAGCATCTGCACTTCTGTGGCCGAGCCCGCCGCCATGACGAAGACGAAGAGGAACCCGGCAAATATGCCGGCTTGGGTCAGTGGCAGCAGGACGGAGCGGAAGGTCCGCCAGAAGCCGGCGCCGAGATCCTGGCTGGCGGCGAGCAGCGATGGCTCGACGCGTTGCATCGACAGGATCAGCGGAAAGATGACGAAGGGCAGATATGAGGCGACGAGGCCGACATTGACGGCAAAATTGGAGAACAGCAGCCAGTCCAGCGGCTGGTCGACGATCCCGAGATCCATCAGCCAGCCATTGATAAGGCCGTTGCGGCCGAGCACCAGCCGCCAGGAAAAGGCGCGGATCATGTATGAGGTGAAGAACGGAATGGTGAACAGCGCCATCAGCAGCAGTGCAGTCCGCCTGCTTGCCAGAAAATGCACTGCCATCGCGGCGGGATAGCCTATGACGACACATATCGCGGCGGTCAGAAACGCCTTGCCCAGCGATCCGACGATGACGCTCCAGCGCCCGGCCTCGAGGATCGCTGCATAGCCGGCCAGGCTGAACTCCGGCCTGATCCAGTAGGTCGCGGGATCCCAGGTCCAGAAACTCCAGACGAGGATGACGATCAGAGGCACGAAGCCCAGCAGCAGCACGATGAGTGCGGTGGGGAGTGCGAGTAGAAGGCCGGGCGATTTCATCTGGTTTCCAGAAAAAGGCGGGGGAGCGCGAACCGCTCCCGCCGCTGTTGGTCGCAATCAGGCGTTACGCAGCTTCTGCCACCATTCTTCGTAGAGCTGGAAATTGTCCGGGCGCGTGTTCTGCCAGGCTACCTTGCCGCTAAACTTGGCTTTGACGTGCTCGGCCAGTGCCTTGACCTTTGACGGGTCGAACTGGCTCGCATTTGCCTCGGCGTAGGCAACATTGCGATCGCTCGGCACGACGTAGCCGCGCTGTTCGCCAAGCGTGCAGCCATAGAAGCCGTCGAGCAGCCAATTGGCGAGCTTGTGGGCGTCGTCGCCAAGGCCGCGGTCGACCGCGCCTTTCAGCAGAACGAGGTTGTTGCCCCAGCCTTCGTAGCCTTCGACGGGTGCGGCGTACTCGACCTGCAGACCGCGCTTGCGACCTTCGTAGACGATGGGCTCCCACCCGGTCATGGCCAGCACCTCGCCATCGCCGACAAGCTGCACGCCTTGCTCCCAGCCGCTCCAGAAGGTGCGGAACTGGCCATCCTTCTTGTGCTTGATGAGGAACTCCATCACCAGGCCAAGCTCGTCCGCGGTCAGGTTGCCCGGATTGCCGATCTTCTGGTTTTCCGTCTCTTTCAGGTACATGGCTGCAAAGACGGCGCTGTTGATCCAGGCGTCTTCCATTGCCACTTGGCCCTTCAGCTTCGGATCGAAGATGACGCCGTAGCTGTCGACCTTACCCAGCTTGTCGGGGCGATAGATGATCGAGTCGGCGTTGATGACGGCAGGCAGGCCGTACTGCTTTCCGTCATGGTGCAGGTAGGGGATGTCTTTTGCCCACTGCCAGACGCTTTCGTAGTTGGGGATCTTCGACAGGTCCCAGGGAACGATTGCGCCCTGGACAGCGAGTTCCTTCTCGGCGCCGCCCTGCAGGCCACCCATATCGAAGAGGTCGTTTGCGTTGCCGGCGACAAGCCGCGCGACGGCAGGGCCGGGGTCGTTGCCATTGTCTGTGAAGGCAACGTTCAGGCCCGCATCGTCAGCTGCCCGCGACCAAGCGTCGCCGACATCAAGCGTGCCGGTCGCCCAGAATGCCAGATCGCCCGCGGCCAGTGCCGACATCGGCTGAAACATGGATCCGGCCGCCAATGCCGCACCTCCCGCCCCGAGCGTCTTGAGCAATTGACGTCGGCTGATGTTGCTCGCCATCGCGGCGTTCAAGGAATTCATGCTGTTTGTCATCGCGTTACCCCTTCTTTTTATGAAAATCTTCTCAGGATGATCAGGTGTCACGGTTCGCCGCAGTTCAGGATGCGGGCACGGGCACCAAGGCACCTCCGGCGAATTCGAGCCGCACCGGATTGCCCGGTTCGGGCCAGGCGTCGGCGAACTCGACCGGGATTTCGGCGTCGAGCTTCTGGCCATCGCCGAGCTCAAGATAGAAGTCGAAGAACCGGCCGCGGAACTGGCGTCCGGCCACGGTCGCTGCAAGTGAGCTTCCGGGCGCTGCATGCACGTTCGCGAGCGAAATGCGGTCGGGACGAACCGCCAGGAGTCCCATTTCCCCGACGTCGCGAGCGCCTGGCAGAACCAGTCGCTCACCGGCTATGACAGCGACTGTGTCGCCGCCGCTGCGTTCGAGCCTTTCAGGCTTGAGGACGCGTTCCATGCCGACGAAGCGTGCGACGAAATCATTAGCGGGAGCGGCAAAGAAGTCGGCCGGCCGTCCGACCTGCTCGAGCCTGCCCTTATGCATGATGGCCATACGGTCGCTGAGGCTCAGCGCTTCGTCCTGATTGTGGGTGACCAGCACGAAGGTCGAACCGGTCCGCTTGTGCAGCCTGCCGAATTCGTCGCGCATCTGCTGGCGCAGTCTTTCGTCGAGTCCGGTCAAGGGCTCGTCGAGAAGCAGGATGCCCGGCTCCATGACGAGCGCGCGTGCCAGAGCGACCCGCTGCCGTTGCCCGCCAGAGAGCAGGTTGACGTTGCGTTCGGCAAATCCTGCCAGATCGACCAGGGCAAGCGTGCCGTCCACGCGTTTCTTGCGTTCAGCGGCAGCCACACCCTTCACCTTCAGCCCGTAGGCGACGTTGTCGCCCACGGTCATGTGGGGAAACAAAGCGAGGTCTTGGAAGACGGTATTTGACGGGCGGCGGTTGGCCGGCAGGTCGGTAACGTCCTGCCCATCAAACAGGACACGGCCGGTGGTGGGGCGATCAAACCCCCCGATCAGTTTAAGCAGCGTGCTTTTTCCCGAACCCGACGAGCCGAGCAATGTGAAGAATTCGCCGGCCTCGATCTTGAGACCCACGCGCTCCAGGGCTTTGACCGTGCCAAAGGTCCTGGTTACGTCGTCAATTCCAATCGAGATGGCCATGGACTAGCGGACCTCTTCGGTGATTACCATGATGCCCCGGTCGGTGACCTCCAGGACTTGCCCTGCATGCACGAGCGTTGTCGTGGTGGGCTCCTCGACAAGCAGCGGGCCACTCAGACGCTCACCGCAGGGCAGGCCGTTACGATCATAGACAGCGCATGATTTCCAGCCGCCATCGTTGCCGAAATAGACTTTGCGTTCGCCCTTTCGTGCCTTGGCGACAGTGCGGCCGTCATTGTCGATCGGCGGGCAGTCGATGACGTTACCGGCGATCTCGGCCTGAAGATGCAGGTTCGTCACCTCGATGCGTGCATCGGGCAGGCGGAACGAATAGGCGGTCTCGTGAGCACTGTGGAAAGCCTCGGCGAAATCGACGAGTTGCATCGACGGTGTGAACCGGGTCGATACGCTGTGCTCCTGTCCGTGATAGCGCATTTCGACCGTGTAGCTGAAGGTGACGCCGTCCGTGTTGTCGCGGTCGAAATAGGAAAGCGCCTCGCCTTCCATGTCGGTGAAGAGCTTGGCCAGTTCGCCGAGCGACGAGGCGACGAGCGGCGAAAACCACGTCTTGCGAATGTCGGCGCGTGGATGCGCGGCCAGCATGCCCCAGGCCGAGAAGATGCCCGAATGCGGTGGGATGATGATCGACTTGGCGTTGAGTTCGCGACCAAGGCGAGCGCCCAACATCGGCCCGGCGCCGCCGCTGACGACCAGAGCAAGATCGCGTGGGTCGTGACCGCGCTGGACGGTAACCAGCTTCAGCGCATTGATCATGTTGGACTCGGCAACGTCGATGATGGCCTGGGCGACGTCGTCCACCGACAGGCCGAGCGGTCCGGCCAGCCCGGCGATTGCCTGCTGTGCGAGTTCGACGTCGAGGGTCATGGCGCCTTCGGCGAATGCGGCAGGGTCGAGCAGCCCGATGGCCACCTTGGCATCAGTGACAGTCGGCTCGGTTCCGCCTAGTCCGTAGCAGGCAGGTCCGGGCGCGGAGCCGGCACTTTTCGGGCCAACCCGCAGGCCGCCGGCAGCGTCGATCCAGGCGATCGAGCCTCCGCCCGAGCCTATCTCGACGATGTCGACCACCGGCACCTGGACCGGGTAGCCGGGGAAGGTACGGGCCCATTCGAGCTTGTATTCAGCATCGAGATTGGGCTTGCCGTCACGGATGAGCGTGCATTTTGCCGTGGTGCCGCCAACGTCGAGATAAAGCACATCCCTTTCGCCGAGGATCGCACCAATCCTTGCTGCGCCGGCCGCGCCGCCCGAAGGACCTGATTCGACGAGGGTCAGCGGACTGGCGACGGCTTGCGAGAACGTTGCGACCCCGCCATTCGACAGCATGGCATAATAGGCCGAATACACGCCCTTGGCGGCAAGCGCCTTTTCGAGGTTGGCGAAGTAGCGCTGGATGATCGGCTGCACATAAGCGTTGAGGGCAACCGTGTTGGTGCGCTCATACTCGCGCCATTGCCGCGAGATCTCGTAGCTGGCGCAGACGGTGACATCAGGCAGCAGGTCGCGCAACAGCTCGGCGCAGCGCTTCTCATGATCCGGATGGGCGTAGCTGTGCAGGAAGATGACCGCTACGGCCTCAACTCCCTCGTCAAGGAACAGGCGCGCAGCCTCGCGCACGTCGTCTTCATTGAGCGGTTCGATGACCCGTCCGTCCGCGCCAACCCGTTCGCGGACCTCGGTCCGCAGCTTCCTGGGGATGAACGGTTCGGGGCTGTGGAACTGCAGATTGTAGAGGTCCGGGCGGTTGCCTCGGCCGATCTCGAGCACGTCGCGGAACCCGGCTGTGGTGACGAGGGCGGTCCTGACGCCCTTGCGTTCGGTGATCGCGTTGATCACCGTCGTTCCGCCATGGGCGAAGAACCGGACCTTGTCTGTGTCCAGGCCGCTGGCACTCTCTGCGCGGTCGATCACGTCGAGCACGCCGATCGACTGGTCCTGCGGAGTGGTCAGGCTCTTTGAGGTGAAGACCTTGCCCGTCTTCTCGTCATATCCGACGAGATCGGTGAAGGTGCCGCCGACATCGGTTGCAAGTCTGATCATTTCGTCGCCGTGCCCCGGTGATTGTATTCCGATGCCGCTCGCTCTGCGCTGATGTAGCCCGAGCGGATGTCCTCGGCGATCGCGTCCCTGCTTCTCTTGGCTGGATCGCCCCAGCCGCCGCCACCGCCGGTAGCGATGCGCAACAGGTCGCCCTTGACGACGCGGCGGTGGGACAGGCGGCCATAGGTGACGGTGTTCGCTGTCTCCTGGTCGACAACATCGAGCCGGTTGAGACTGCCGGAACCGCCGCCGTCCATGCCCCAGGGCGGCGTCCGCGAGCGGCCGAAGCCGCTGTGGATATCGGCCTCTCCGGACAGAATCTCGTATTCACGCACGACCCCGAAGCCACCGCGCCACTGGCCTGCGCCGGCCCCGCCTTCGACATTGAGCGCGTAGCGGCGGACGTGGAGCGGAAACTTGGCTTCGATCAACTCCACCGAGTAGTTGTAGGTATCGCCGTCGGTCAGGGCGATGACCGCGCTGGCGCCGTCGCGACCGGGCGCGCCGCCCCAACCGCCATGCTGTGGCTCGATGTGGATGAATTCTTCGCCGTCGGCGGTCCGGCCATTGATGTAGGTGACGCAGAGGCTGGAGTAAGAGCCGGCCGAGAAACGTTCAGGCATCAGCGGTGCGAGCGCCTTCCACACGAGTTCGGAGGCATGGACCGAGCCTTCGTAGTACCAACCTGTCGGCGAGGGCTTCTGCGCCGTGAACACCGTTCCGTCGGGAGCGATCACCGAGAGTGGCCGGAACCATCCTTCGTTGGACGGCTCCTGCGGTGCCACCAGCGCCTTGAAGATGGTCTTCACGGCCGAACTGAGCGCTCCACGCGCGCAGTTGATCGGCCCTGCCGCGGCAGGCGGGCAGCCGGTGAAATCCACTTCCATGCGGCCACCCGCGATCCGGATGGCGACCTTCACCTCGATGGGATCGGTGGAAATACCATCGCCGTCGATGATGTCGGTCGCCTCGTAGGTGCCATCCGGCAGTGCCGCAATGACGTCTTGGCTGCGCCGCTCGCTGACGTCGAGGAGGTGATCAAATGCGTCCTGAACGGTAGCCGCACCGTATTTCTCGACCATCTCCAGGATGCGGCGCTCGGCGATGCGCACCGTGGCAAGCTGCGCATTGAGGTCCCCCAGCGCGACTTCCGGCAGACGGACATTCTCGCTGATGATGCGGACCATGTCGGGCAACAGCTTGTCGTCGCGCGCAATACGCACGCAAGGCAAGCGAAGGCCTTCCTGGAACACCGAACTGGCGTCCGGAGGCAGGCTGCCGGGCACCGCGCCGCCGACGTCCAGCCAGTGAGCGACATTGATGGCAAATGCGATGATGCGGCCTTCGGCAAAGATCGGGCGCATGATGGCCAGATCGCAGGAATGTGTGCCTCCGGCATAGGGATCGTTTGTGACCAGGACGTCGCCCGGCGCCATGTCGTCGGCGAACCTCTCGACCAGGCTGCGGACTTGGGTGGCGAATGTGCCCGTGAACAGTGTGATGCCGTTGGTCTGGGCAATCAGGTCGCAGTCGCGGGTGCAGATGCCGCAGGCGAAGTCCAGAACCTCATAGATGACGGGACTCATGCTGGTCCGCGCCATCACGATACCCATCTCGTCGACCATCGACAGTAGCTTGCCCTGGATGATCTCCTGGGTCACGGGATCGACGGCTCGCACTTGCTGCTCCATTCCGCACCTTTATGACTGCAGCGCCTATCTGCTGCCCATGCGGAAAGGTTGCATCGTGGAAGAAGCTTGCCTACCCGACCAATCGGGTGGGCTGCCTGGTAAAGGCCCCACCCAAAATGACGGTTAGGCTAATAGTCCTAGCTCGCGCGCGACAGAAATGGCTGAGGTGCGCGAATGGACATTGAGCTTGGAGAAGACATTTCGGACGTGAAACTTCACCGTGTTTTCGCTGACGTCCATGTGCCGGGCTATCTCCTTGTTGGAGAAGCCGCCGCATATCAATGACACGACCTTCAGTTCTTGCTGGGTCAGCGTATGCGGTGCGCTTGCGGAATCGGGCGCCGTTTCGGATGTGCCTTGTCCGGGAGCGGACGCATCTGCCGGTGCAAATATCTGGCCGACGCGCCGGGCGATCAGGCTGTCAGGGCCGGCCTCCTGCGCGCGGCGCCGCAGCAAGGCGAGCATTTCGGGACCCTCTTCGAAGAAGGCCGCGCGGTAGGTTGCGCTGGGCAGCGTCAGCAGGATTTCGTCAAGCACCGAAGCTGCTCGCTCTGCCTTGCCGGCCTTCATGCCGGCCAGCACCGCCAGCAGGCGCATCCGGAGCATTCGAGGCACGCTGAAGGGACGCTCCTGCGCCACCTCCAGGCGTTGCAGCATGTCGAGCGCGCGTTCTGTCTGTCCTTCCTGTATCCAGACGCGAACCCACAGCGTTGCCGGCACTTCGCCGCGCAGCCGGAATGAAAGCCGGTTGCGCTCGACGTCGAACGCCGATTCCGGGCCGAGATCGAAACGGTCGGCAAAACGCTTGGCGCCCTGAATGTCGCCGAAATGGATGATCGCACGCATTTGCTCGCGTGCGACCAGCCTTTGCAGGCGAGGAAAACCACGGCGCTGTGCGGTGCGCCTTGCCTGTTCCAGCACGGCGTCGACGCCGTCGAAATCGTTGCGGACCGTCCGTGCGCGAATGCGGGACAGATAGGCTGCTGCCAGGAGGTCGAACCAGCAGTCGTTCTTTTCCAGATGTGGCAACGACCATTCCAGGATGCGCTCGGCGCCATCATGCAGGCCACGCTCCGACAGGGTCTCGGCCAGCAGGACCTGGGCGATCGCGTCGAGGTCGCAACCCTTGCCGATGGCGTTTTGCGCGTCGCTGGCCAGGCGCTCGTAGGCCGCGCTCGCGCCTTCCATGTCGCCGCGAAAGAACTGTGCCTGCCCCACATGGGCGTAGAGGTGCATCGCTCCAAAATGCGCTCCCGCCTGGGTAAAGTACTGGATCGCCAGGTTGCCGTGGCGCTCGGCACGCTCGAATTCGCTGCGTTCCAGGTATTGGAAGCACAGCAGGTTATAGGTCAGCGCACGCTGTACCGGTTCCGTCAGCTCGAGCAGCGTCAGGTCGCGCTCGAGTAGTGACAGGTCGAGGGCTTCGATGCGGTCGTCCCGGTACAGCGCCATGAGTGCGCCGATCAGGCGAATTTCGTTGACAAGGACATTGTCGGTGCGGTCGATTTTCCGACTGACAAGCTCAAAATAATGAGTTGCCAGCGTCAGGTTGCCGCCTTTGGCGGCCGCGACGGCCAGCCCGAGAAAGCTGCGTGGGAACTTGGCGGCTTCCGGCTCCGGCAACACCGCTGCCAGTGCGTGAAACTGCTGCAGCAATCCGCGAGCACCGGCATAGACCTGCCGCCACCCCCCGGCATTTTCGGAAAGTTCCCCGGCAAGGCCGAAGTCTTCGGCATGCAAGGCGTGGCGAATGGCATTGGCCCAGTCACGGCGAGCCGCATACCAGTGTGCGGCAGTGCGCCTGATCTGGTTGATATCGAGCCCGCGCAAGAGGGCTTCATGCATCAGGTATTCCTGGAATACCTGATGCAGCTTGAACTGCTTGTGTCCATCGTCCAACGCCTCGATCGGCAGGCCGCCGACGGCGATGTCGGAGGTCAGTTCGGCGGCGGCCGATGGACTGACAACTGCGCTCGCCAACTCGGCACTGAAATAGGGCAGGGCAGCGACGCGGACTAGCGCCGATTGCATGGCGACCGAAAGCGAAGAAAAAACCTGTTCGGACAGATAGCGCGCCATGTCGAGCTGAGTGCCGCTGAATTCCAGCAGGTCGCTATCGGTCACGGCTCCGTCGCGCAAAAGCACGCGAGCCAGCTGCAGTGCCACGGCCCAGCCCTCTGTCTTGTGGACCAGTGCCTCGACCTGCGCTTTGTCGAGCTTGACCCCGGCCATGGCCAGCAGGTTTTGGGCCTCTCCGGCCGAGAAACGCAGGTCGGCTGCCTTCAGATAGGTGAGTTGACCATTCAGCTGCATGGCCGAAATCGCCAGTCTCGGCTCCGATCTCGAGATGATCAGCAGTCTGAGGTTTCGCGCCTGTGGCGAAAACAGCAGCCGCGCCAGCGTCGCATCGTTTTCCTCGCTCTGGGCGAAATGATAGTCGTCGAGGAACAGGTAGAGCGGACGGCGCAGTCGTTGCAGCTGGGTCAGGATGACCCCCAGAACATGCTGCTGCGACAGGCTGGAATAATCCTGAGCAGCCGCTGGGAAAATGTGGGCCGAAGTGAGAACTCCGAGCAGTCCGAGCAGGAAATGGGTGCCGTCGCGATCGTCGCCATCGAGCGCTGCCCAGGCCGCCTGATGGCCTCGTTTGCGTAGATCCTTGTAGCGCTGGTTCATCAGGGAGGACTTGCCGAAACCGGCCGGCGCAACGACCAGTGTAAGGCGCCGGTCACCGGCATCGTCTAGCAGCCGCAGCGCGCGAACGCGCCTGACCTGCGCCATGCGCGCATCGGCGCCGCCTTCAGAGAAGTGTTCGGGCGACAACGCCACCATTCCTGCCAGCATCCAGCATCAACCAACGTTGCCGTTATGATGCGTAGCGGCAAGAATGTACACCTTATGGCGTCAAAGCCGTGAGGTGCTGATTGGCGATGGCGGCGTTGACAAAGCCTCTAGGAGGGCAAAGCTCGTTGCGGCGCTGACAAGTCCGCAAGAAAGCTGCGTCAGCGCCAGTGTTCGCGACAGATGTCGGCGGCGGGGGCTGGCAATCAGTCCGGGCACCTGATCGGGCCTTCGTAGACCGGCAAAACGGCGAACACCCATCCTTGCATGCGGCCGCCGGTGGCTGCACCGGCGGCCGCATTTCAGGCTACCACGGCAAAGAGAAGGTCTTGACGTTGGTGAAGCTCTTCATCGCTTCGATGACGCCTTCCTTGTAGCCATTGCCCGAGTCCTTGATCCCGCCAAAGGGCGACATCTCGATGCGATATCCCGGGACCTCCCAGATATTCACCGTGCCGACCTGCAGGCCGGCGATGTATTTCTGCATGCGGCGGAAATCGTTGGTGCAGACGCCTGACGAAAGGCCAAAGGCGGTGGAGTTGGACAGTGCGATCAGCTCGTCGTCATTGTCAGGCGCGCGCACGATCGGGATGATCGGCCCGAAGGTCTCTTCCATGACCAGTTCCGACCTGTGCGGCACGCGGTCGACGACGATCGGCGGCAACAGCGCGCCCTTGCGGCCGGGGTCGTAGAGCACTTCAGCGCCCTGTTCGGCGGCCATGTAGACCCGGCTTTCGAAGAGTGCGGCGGCCTTCTCGTGCACAACTGTGCCGAGATCGGTCGAGCGGTCCATCGGATCGCCGAACCTGATCTTCTTCGCCCGCTCGAGCACCATCGGCACGAAGCGGTCGGCGACGCTTTCCTGGCACAGGATGCGCTTCACCGCCGTGCAGCGCTGGCCCGAGTTCTTGGTGGCACCTGCCACGGCGAGATCGGCTGCCTTGGCGAGATCGTCGTCCGACAGGTCGTTGAGGATGATCAGCGGGTCGTTGCCGCCGAGTTCCAGCACCTGGCGCTTGTAGCCGGCGGTGCGGGAGATCAGCTTGCCGACGGGCACGCCGCCGGTGAAGGTGATCAGCTCGATGTTGTCATTGGTGATCATCTCGGCGCCGATGTCGGCGGGCATGCCGGTCACGACAGACAGCATCTCAGGCGGCAGGCCGGCCTCGTAGAGGATGTCGGCGAGGATCAGCGCCGTCATCGGCGTGAGTTCCGTCGGCTTGACGACGACGCAGTTGTTGGTGGCAATAGCCGGTGCCACCTTGTGTGCCACCATGTTGAGCGGGTGGTTGAAGGGGGTGATCGCCGAGATCGCCCGCAGCGGCTCGCGGGTGGTGAAGATTTTCCGCGCTTTTCCATGGGGGGTGAGATCGCAGGAAAAGATCTGGCCGTCATCCTGGATGCACATCTGCGCCGACAGCGTGAACACGTCATAGGCGCGGCCGACCTCATAGAGGGAGTCGGCCTTGGAGATGCCGAGCTCCAGCGTGATGATGTCGGAGATCTCTTCCTTGCGTGTGGCAAGCGCTTCGGCCGTGCGGAACAGGATCTGCTGACGCTCGTAGCGCGTCAGCTTCGACTTGTAGTTGGCCGCGATTTCAAAGGCCTGGCGGGCGTGCTCGGCGCGGCCCGCGGGTACCGTGCCGATGACGGCATCGGTGTAGGGATAGTGGACGTTGACGACGCCGTCGGCATCGACCTTGCGTCCGGCGATGCGCATCGGCTCGTGGCGCACCTTGAACGTCGTTTCAGCCTTGACCATGGTTGGTCCTCCCTCAGGCCTGTGCTGCGGCAAGCGCGGCATAATAGAACGCATCGAAGTTGCGCAGAACCGGCTCGTTGGGCAGCGTCTCAAGCTTGCGGTTGACGATGAACGGCACTGCCTGCTCGGTCAGGCCGCCATGCGATCGCAGCGGCTCGTTGAGGGCTGCGAGGTCGTGGCGGTGTTCGCTGGTGCCGATGGTCTTGTTTTCGGTGGACACCAGAACGATGTCGCCGATGCGGTCGGATGGCAGTTCGAAGCGTTCGCAGGCGGCGGCGTTGTCGATGACCACGTCGATGCCTTCGATGGCGGCGAGGCGCTTCATGATGCCGGCCTGGTCAGCACCCTCGGGCAGGTAGGCGGTGGCAAACGAGCCGAGCGCGCCGTGATGGACGACATAAGGATCGGTGATCGGCAGGATGACGCGCGCTGCGTCCTTGCCGAGCCACTCGTCGAGCAGGTCCTGGACATAGACCACGTCAGGGGTGCCGTCGGTCTTGTGCTTGGGCTTCATGCCATGGTCGGCGGTGATGACGATGGCAGCACCAAGGGCGTCGAGTTCGCCGAGATACTTGTCGAACATCTCGTAGAAGGCGTTGGCCTGTGGCACGCCGGGTGCATATTTGTGCTGCACATAGTCGGTCGTTGTCAGGTACATCACGTCAGGCTTGAATTCCTTCAGCAGCTTGACGCCGGCGGCAAAGACGAACTCCGACAGTTCCGCCGAATAGACCTCAGGCACCGGCTTGCCGAGCCAGGCCGACGCATTGTCGATGCCGTGTTCGGCCTTTGTCGAGACATCGGACTTCTCAGACGAGAAGCAGATGGCGCGGCCGTCGTCGAACTTCAGGCCGCTGCCGAGAAGCGCCCGCAGCTTGTCCTTGGCGGTGACCACGGCGACGCGGGCGCCGGCATCGTAGAAGGCCTGGAAGACGGTCGGCGCGCGCAGGAAGCGCGGGTCGTTCATCATCACTTCCTTGCCGGTCTCGCGCTCGTAGAGGTAGTTGCCGCAGATGCCGTGGACTGCCGGCGGACGGCCGGTGGCGATCGACAGGTTGTTGGGGTTGGTAAAGCTCGGAATGACGCTGTGGGCGGTACGCTCGGTGCCGTTGGCGCGGATCTTCACCAGGTTCGGCATCAGGCCCGCCTTGATCGCTTCGTCGAGATAGGCCGGCTCGCAGCCGTCGAGGCAGATGGCAATCGCCGGCACGCGCGGCCACTCATAGGTGCGGCCGTTGGCGCTGACGTTGATCGTGGTCATCTTGTTCATAGGGAGGGGTCCTTTGTGATCTTCTTGTTATCAGGCGGCGAGCTTGGCGCGCTCGGCGATGGCGGCTGCGGGGGGAGCAGCGGTGTCGACGCCCATCTGACGCAGGGACTGGCCGGCGGCCTCGACGACCTTGCGCATGACATGCTCGTCCATCCGCCCGATGCAGCCGACGCGGAAGCTGTCCACCACGGTCAGCTTGCCCGGATAGATGATGAAGCCCTTTTCCTTCATCAGCTCGTAGAAGCGGTCGAAGGCAAAGTCCGGATGGGCGGGGCAGAAGAAGGTGACGATGATCGGCGAGAGCCAGCGGTCCTTGAGCAGCGTCTCGAAGCCGAGCTCGCGCATGCCAGCCACCATGACGTCGCGATTCCTGGTGTAGCGGGCGCCGCGGCCGGCGACACCGCCTTCGGCCTCGTGTTGGCGCAGCGCCTCGAGGAAGGCAGCAACCACATGCGTCGGCGGAGTGTAGCGCCACTGGCCGGTCTTGTTCATGTGCGCCCACTGGGCATGCACGTCGAGGCTGAGCGAGTGGCTGCGGCCCTTTGCGGCTTCGAGCTCACTCTTGCGTGCGATGATGAAGCCGAAGCCGGGTACGCCCTCGATGCATTTGTTGGCGGAAGACACCATGGCCTCGTAGCGCACGTCGCCGACTTCGAGCGGGATGGCACCAAAGGCGCTCATCGAGTCGACCAGGAACTTGCGGCCCTTGGCGTAGACGGTTTCGGAGATCTCGGCGACCGGGTTGAGGATGCCGGAGCTGGTCTCGCAGTGGACCAGGATGACGTGGGTGATGGCAGGGTCGGCGTCGAGGGCTGCAGCCACCTCATCACCGCGCGGCGGCATGTAGTCGCCCTTGTCGATGGCGACGTGGTCGCGGCCGAGATAGCCGAGGGTCTGGACGATGCGCTGGCCGTAGGCGCCATTGACCAGCACCAGCGCCTTGCCGTCACGCGGCACGAACGAGCCGAGCATCGCCTCGACGGCGAAGCTGCCCGAGCCTTGCATCGGTACGCAGTCGAATTCGTTGTTGGTATCGCCGAGCATGGCGAGCAGCCGCTGACGCATCTCTGATGTCATCGCCCGGAAGTCGCCGTCCCATGAACCCCAGTCGCGCAGCATCGCTTGCTTGACGGCATAGGAGGTGGTCAACGGCCCGGGGGTGAGCAAATAGGGCTCACCCAATGCCGGAGCAGGGAGGGGGGCCGGAGCAGGGAAGGGGGCCTGAGCCGCAAGCTTATGTTCGGACAGCATTTTCGTCTCCTCGCCGTCATCCTGAGATTGCCTATGGCTCACCTTGGAATCCCCTGATCCATATGTACAATCGCTATTTCGTATCCAATGATAAGTCTGGGTGATGATGTTTGGATGACACGGGCAAATTCGCTCAGGCCGTCTTGGCCAGCCGGCTTTCCAAGAGGTCGCCGCTCTGGGTCAGGATCGGGTAGGCGACGGATACCAGCAGCGAGTTGAATTCCTTCAGCGCCCGCACCGCTTCGAGATGGATGTCGCTGGTCTCGATGCTCTGCACCGTACCCGATTGCAGGCGCTTCAGGTGGCGTTCATGGCTGTCGCGCTCCAGCTTGCGCATGCGTTCCTTCTCGACCACCAGCTGGCGCGCAGCTTCGAGGTCGCCCGAGACAAGCACGTTCATGGCGATCTGCATGTTGGCGAGCACCCGGTCATGCAGGGCCGTCAGCTCCGACCAGCCCTCCCTGGAGAAGCTCAGCCTCTTGTCGCTCTTCTCCTCGGCCAGCACCAGAAGGTTCTTGGCGATGATGTCGCCGGCATGTTCGAGGTTGATGGCGAGGTCCGTCAGTTCGATGCCGCGCCGCGCCTCGTCCTGGCTCATCGTGCCGCGATTGACCTCGGCGATATAGAGCTTGATGTCGGTGTGGGCGCGGTTGACCTCCTCGTCGAGCCGGCGCAACTGCGCCACGCGTGCCTTGTCGCCGCTTTCGAACAGCTCCATGACAGGCCGCAGCATGATCTCCACCGTTTCGGCCATGCGCAGCACCTCGCGGGTGGCGCTCGCCAGCGCTACGCCAGGCATCTTGATGACGGTGCGGTCGAGCGCGCTCTTGCGCCGCGACATCAGGTCGAATGTTTCTTCGCCTGCCGGCGCGTCAGGCAGGATCAACTGCGCGAGTCGTTCCATTGTCGCGGTGAAGGGCAGGCAGACGACCAGCAAAGCAAGGTTGAAAGCGAGATGCAAATTGACCACCTGCCGGGCGGCCGACTCGCCGAACCAGGATATCGGCAGGGTAGCCGCCTGCAAGCCAACCAGAATTGCGACCGCTGCCGTTGCTCGGAAGATCAGGTTGCCCAGCGGGATGCGTCTGGAATCGATTGCCTGGCCACGGGTCAAGCCGACGGCGACGAGCCCGGCGCCGAGATTGACGCCGAGGATCATCGGCAGCGCCACCTCTGCCGGCAGCACGCCTTGGGCTGCCATCGACATGAACAAGAGCACCGAGGCGACACTGGAGTGGATCAGCCAGGTGAACAGGGCAGCTGCGCCGAAGGCCGTCACCGGATCGCCGCGCAGATAGTCGATCGCCATCGGCAGCAAGGCGCTGTGACGCATCGGTGCGGTCGCTTCGCCGACCATACGCAGCGAGATCAGGATGAAGGCGATGCCGAGTAGCGTGCGCCCGGTCTGCTTGACGATCCGGGCCTCGACCTTGAGGAACATTGTGGCGCCGGCGAACAGCAGCAACGGCACCAGCCAGCTGAGGTCGAAAGACAGCGCCTGCACCACCAGCGCAGAGCCGACATCGGCGCCCAGCATGACGGCAAGCCCGCCGGAGACGGTCATCACGCCGGTTGCAGCGAAACCCGCGGCGAGCACTGCAACGGCCGTCGCACTCTGCAACATGACGGCAAGCACGGTGCCGGCAGCTGCCGCACGCACCCGGCCTTTGGTGGCGCCACGCAGCGCCTCGCGCAACAATACGCCATGGGCGCGCTCGACGCCGGTGCGCACCATGCGCACGGCCCACAGCAGAAGCATGATGGCGCCTGCCAGCTGCAGCAGGATATACAGAAGATGCATGGTGCCGTGCCTCCCAACGCGCGGCGCGCAAGGGTGGCGCCTGCCCTATCCTCGGCATGTCAGGCCATAAATCAAATCGTTAGTTTCGATGTTTCTATCGCTCCAGTTTATTGCTAGTCTGCTCTGATATCAGGGATCAGACATGCGCTACGTGCAGCTCAGGGCTTTCCACTATGTCGCGGTGTGCGGCGGTTTTTCGCGCGCCGCCGAGATGCTGTTTCTCACCCAGCCGGCCATCTCCGACCAGGTGCGCAAGCTGGAGGAAGAGTATGACGTGCTCCTGTTCAACCGTCACAAGAAGCAGGTGACGCCGACGGCGTCGGGCCTGCAACTGCTCGAAATCACGCGGCGCATGTTCGACACGGAACAGCAGGCACTCGAGCTCTTGTCGGAATCCCGCGCGCTGCGCTCAGGCACGCTGCGCATCGTCGCGGACGCCGCCCACCATCTGCTGCACATTCTCGGCCAATTCCGCCAGAAGTATCCCGGTATCCAGGTCTCGGTCCGCGCTGGCAATACCGAAACGGTCATTTCCAGCCTCTACAGCTACGAAGCCGATATCGGCGTGCTCGGCGAAATTCCGACCGGCCGCGATTTCGAGATCGTCAAGCTCAATTCGACGCCGATCATAGCATTCGTCTCGACCGATCATCCGCTGGCGACAGCCAAGTCGCTGTCGCTGCACGAACTGTCCTTGCTGCCGCTGGTGATGCGCGAACGCGGCTCGAAAACCCGCGCCAAGCTGGAGGACCTCGCTTCGAAGGAGGGTTACGAATTCAAGCCGGCGATCGAGGCGGAAGGCCGCGAGGCGGTGCGCGAGATCGTCGCCTCGGGCGCCGGTGTCGGCTTCGTATCGGCGGCAGAGTTCGGACAGGACGTCCGACTGGTCCAGATCTCGATCGCTGCGCCCGAAATGCTGATGGACGAAGCACTAATCTGCCTCAAGGAGCGTAGCGGCGGCAAGCTGGTGCGGGTCTTCCTCGATATCGCTAGGTCGATGGCTGCGGGATGAGCATCGCTAGCGACCTGTGCTAGGCTGTCTTGCCCACCAGCCTGGGAGGCCTGCCCGTCTTGGAGATCATCGTCCTCTCGCTCCTGCTGCTCTCGCTGGCCTTTTCGCTCGGCTTTGTCCTCAACAGAAGCTCGACCTGCGCAGTGATCGCGATGACTGAGCTCCTGCAGGAGCGCAAGCCGGCGCGCTTCGTGGCATTCTTCGAGTGCACGCTCTGGGGCGCGCTCATCTACGCGGCCTGGCAAATGACGTCCGGACCGCAGGCGCATTGGTCGGCGTTGGCCTACACCGCAACCGGCGGCGTGATCTTCGGCGTCGGGGCTTTCGTGAACGGCGCCTGCGCTTTCGGCAGCGTCGGCCATCTTGGCAATGGCGATACCCAGTTCGGCTTCACATTCCTTGGCATGTATGCGGTCTCGACTGTAGCAAGCCTTGCAAATCTGTTGCCCGCAGTGATGACGTCGTCAATGTCTCTTCAGGTTGCCGCGCCAGTCACCCTGTCGATGCTGGTCGGTTTTGCCCTCCTCCGTTTTGTGATCCAGCGAAACAACGTCACGGCATATCTCAAGATGACATGCGCCATGCTGACCATTGGCGTGGCCTACGCCACGATCGTCTTGCTCAAACCTGGCTGGTCCATCGCGCTGTCGCATGCTCAATCGCTTCCATTGGCATCCATAGCCATTACCGTGGCAATGTTTGCCGGCAGCGTTGGCAGTCGCTGGTTGGAGAGAGGCCGCACCAGGATCAAATGGCCAAGCCTCCGCGGCGCGCTTCGCCGCCTCGTCGGAGGGACGCTGATGGGAAGCGGGGCAGTGCTTATCCCTGGTGGCAACGACACGCTGCTGTTGGTGGGGCTACCCATAGGCGCCCAGGAGGCGGCGCTTGCCTATCTGCTGTTTGCCATATCGGTTGCAGTTCTTGTTCGGACGATTGGCTCACCGG
The DNA here is from genome assembly GCF_014250155.1 of Aminobacter sp. MDW-2. Classification (NCBI taxonomy): domain Bacteria; kingdom Pseudomonadati; phylum Pseudomonadota; class Alphaproteobacteria; order Hyphomicrobiales; family Phyllobacteriaceae; genus Aminobacter; species Aminobacter sp. MDW-2. Next base: position 313,887 of record NZ_CP060198.1, on the reverse strand, counting down.
CCCGGGCATGGTCTTAGCGATCTGGCGGTTCCCGGGTTCAACACTTTGTAAAAATTTTCTCTGGTGTGAAACAAGATTTCATGTTAGGAATTATCTGACTTCGGATCAGATCGGCAATCGGCCGCCATCCGAACATTCGCAGACCCAAGCAACCCAACCATGTGCCGAAGCCTCCGGGCTTCGGGCAGGTCGCTATTGACTGGCGATGGCTATGAAAACGGCATCAACCTTCGTCCAGCTTTTGGCCCTGAGCGCATGCCTCGTTGCCCGGGTCCTTGGCGCGGGAGACATGCAGACGCCGGGTGTGCGCCGTGCCCTGCAGACCATGGCTGGAGCCGGACGTCAGACGATCACCGAATGCCTGACAGCGCAGGCCTGAGGCGGAACCGGAGGAGAATGCCTGCTAGCCGTCGACGGCGATCGCAGCGCCGGGAACATAGAGCAAGATCGGCCGTATTTCGTAAACCGCGGTCGGGTTGGCGGAACGCAGCTCGCGTGCCGCGGCCACCGCGCCGTCCATGCTGGGATAGTCCACCACGTAGAAACCGAGGAGCTGCTCCTTCGTCTCGGCGAACGGACCGTCGGTGACCAGTCCCAGTCCCTTTCCCCGAAGCGTGACCGCGCTTTCGGTCGGCCCGAGGCGCGCTGCCGGTCCCAGATGCTTTTCGCCGACGAGACGATCATTGACCTCAAGCAGTTCCTCCATAAGTGCGGCGTCTTCTTCCTCGGTCCAGGATTCGACAACGCCCTCGGCGTGATAGGCCAGGATGGCATACAGCATGGTTGTTCCTCTCTTCTTCCGCACCTTCCGATTGCGGACAAGCGAGCCATTGTTTGGCGCTGACTGCAAGTGTCAAAAGCTGCCCGGTCGCCGTCTTGGCAGGACGGCAGCCGATCACATGCGTATGCCTTCGAAAAGCTCGCGCTCGCGAGCCAATCCCTCGCCGACGACGTCGAAGAAGGCACGGACACGCGCCGTGCCCTTGAGGTCCTGATGGGTGACGATCCAGAGTTCGCCGGCGAGTTCTTCGATCGGCCGGGCCAGCGCGCGCACCAACCCCGGCTCGCCGTCGCCGAGATAACAAGGCAGGAGTGCCAGGCCGATGCCGGCCCGGGCCGCCACCGACTGGTTGACCAGGCTGTTGGTGCGGTAGACGAAACGTTCGGCCGGAACGTTGCGGTCCAGCCAGTCTGCGGCCGTGATGCCACCCGCCGTCTCCTCCCAGCCGACAAGGGCATGCGGTCCGAGCGCTGCTGTGTCGCGGATCGCGCCATCATGGGCGTCGAGATAAGCCGGCGAGGCAAAGAAGGTCCAGGCGACGCCGGCAAGCTTGCGGCCCCAGAGGTCGCCTTCCCTGGGCCGGATCGGCCTGAGCGCCACGTCGGCCTCGCGACGCGACAGGCTGAGAACACGGTTCTCGATGGCCAGTTCGACAACGATGCCGGGATGCACGGCGCGGAACCCGGCCAGATGCTTGGTCAGCCTGGAGTAGGCGAGCGTTTCCGACGAGGTGACGCGCAGCCGCCCGGACAGGCGGCCATCGGCGCCAGCGATGTCGCGTGCCAGCGCCAGCGCCTCGTCCTCCATGCGCTCGGCAGCCGCCGCCATGCGCTCGCCTGCCGGTGTCAGTTGGTAGATGCCGCCGGGCAGGCGCTCGAACACCCGCACCGCCAGCTTCTGTTCGAGCCCGTTGAGCCTGCGAAACACCGTCGAGTGGTCGATGCCGAGCAATGCTGCGGCTGAGGTGAGGCTGCCAGCACGGGCCACGGCGAGCACCAGCCTGAGTTCATTCCAGTCTTCCATGCAGATGTTCTAGCACTTCGTATCTTTGCAGTCATGCAAGCGTGGTTGGCAAAATGCCAATGAGCGTTGCCAGATCGCAAGCTCTAGATTGTCCCCTGAAGCAACGACCGTCAGGTCAGAACCCAAGAGGACAGACCATGAAACTCTACTATGCCACCGGGACCTGCTCGCTCTCGCCACACATCGTGGCGCTGGAGGCCGGCATTCCACTCGACATCGAGCGCGTCGACATCTTCAGGAAGCCGCATGTCACCGGCGCCGGAAATGACTTCACCACGGTGAACCCGAACGCCTATGTGCCGGTGCTCGAACTCGACGACGGCTCGCTCCTCACCGAGGGGGCAGCGATCGTGCAGTATCTTGCCGATCTTAAGCCGGAAATCGGGCTGGCACCGGCGGCCGGCACGCGCGAGCGTTACCAGTTGCAGTCTTGGCTCAACTTCGTAGCCACCGAACTGCACAAGATGTACAGCCCGTGGCTGTTCCACCCCGAATATGGCGTTCAGGCGCAGGAGGTGGCGCGCGGCAAGATCACCGAACGTCTGGCTTATGTCGAACGCCATCTGGAGCGCAGCGGCCTCTATCTGATGGGCGAGACCTTCACCGCCGCTGACGCCTATCTCTTCACCATTGTCGGCTGGTCCGCCTATGCCAAGGTCGACCTCTCCGCGTTCCCGCAACTGCGCGCCTACATGGATCGTGTCGGCGCGCGGCCCAAGGTGCGCGACGCGATGCGGGCCGAAGGCATGAAGCTCGCGGCCTGACCATGGGCCAGGGACTTGCCTGGGCGCTTCTGGTGGTGGCGGGCGTGCTCGACGTTGCCTGGGCGGTGTCGATGAAACATGCCGAAGGCTACACTCGGCCCGGTTGGACGGTGGTCTCGGTGCTTCTGCTGGCAGCCTTCGTCTATCTGCTTGGCAAGGTAATTCAGGTCCTGCCCGTCGGCACCGCCTATGCGGTGTGGACCGGTCTTGGCGCAGCCGGCACGGTCATTATGGGCGTCGTGTTGTTCGGCGAGACGCTTGGGCCGTTGAAGCTGGGTGGCGTCATTGTCGTGCTTGCCGGCATCGCCATGCTGAAGCTGGCGGAAGCCTGACGCAAAAGAAAAGCCCCTCCCGCGGCGGGAGGGGCAGTCGGGGGAGGGGTCTGGGAATGATCAGGCAGCTTCGTGCAGTTCCGTGCTGTCGGCCTTCACGCGCTCGGATTTGGGATCGTAGGGCGCCTTGAGATGAGCCGTTGCCGTGTAGCGTTCACCGGCAAGGTCGATCTCGAAGCGGCCGCTTTCGATGAAGTCCTTGTCGATGCCGGCCTCGTTGTGCAACAGGCCGAGCGCCACCGAGCGGCCGAGCGTGTGGCCGTAAGCAGCCGAGCGCACTTCGCCGACTGGTTTGCCGTCGCGCAGGATCAGTTCACCGCCCCAGAGCATGGGTGCCGCATCGTCCACCGTGAATTGTACGATGCGGCGGGTGAGCTTGCCCTTGGCCTTGGCGGCGACCAGCGCCTCCTTGCCGATGAAGCCGTCAGGCTTGTCCATCGACACGGCGAAGGCGAGGCCGGCCTCGTACGGGGTGATATCGGGCGTCAGCTCGCGGCTCCAGGCGCGGAAGCCCTTCTCGATACGCAGCGCTTCCAGCGCATAGTAGCCGCAGTCGGCAAGGCCATGCACGCGGCCCGCTTCGTGCAGCGCCTCATAGACGCCGATGGCGAATTCGGTCGGCACGATCAGCTCCCAGCCAAGCTCGCCGACATAGGTCATGCGGTTGGCGTAGGCGGTGGCATAGCCGATGTCGATCTCGCGGATGGTGGCAAAGGGGAAGCCGGTATTGGAAAGATCGGCCGAAGTCAGCTTGGTCAGGATGTCGCGCGAGCGTGGTCCCATCAGCGCCAGCACGGCATAAGACGAGGTGACGTCGGTCAGCGTTACATGCGCGTCCTCGGGGACGTTCTTTGAAATCCAGTCGGCATCGTGCACCGCCTGGGCCGAGCCGGTGACGAGCAAGAACTTGTCGCGGCCGAGACGCATCACGGTAAGATCGCTCTCATAGCCGCCGCGCTCGTTGAGCAGGCCGGTATAGATCGAGCGACCGATCTCGACGTCGATATCGGCTGCGCAGATGCGGTTGAGCACTCGCGCTGCGTCGCGGCCCTGCAGCAAAATCTTGGCAAACGAGGTCTGGTCGAAAATGCCTGATGCCTCGCGGGTGGCCTTCATCTCGCGCTTCACCGCCTCATGCCAGTTCTGCTTGCCGAAGGCGTATTGCGTCTCGGGCTTCTCACCTTGGTCGGCGAACCAGTTGGCGCGCTCCCAGCCCATCTTGGAGCCGAAGCAGGCGCCCTTCGCGGCGAGTCGGTCGTACAGCGCGGAGCGGCGGAAGGGACGGGCGGTGTCGAGCTCTCGGTTCGGCCAGGGCATGGCGTAGTGCAGGCCGAGCGTTTCCTTGACGCGGTCGTGCAGCCAGCGCGGATTGTTGTTGAAGCCGGCAAAGCGCCTGATATCGACCGGCCAAAGGTCCATGGTCGCTGCACCATTGACGATCCACTCGGCCAGCGCCCGGCCGGCGCCGCCGGCACTGGCGATGCCCATCGAATTGAAACCGGCGCCAACGTAGAAATTCTTCAGTTCCGGTGCCTCGCCGAGGATGAAGTTGTTGTCGGCGGTGAAGCTTTCGGGCCCGTTGTAGAATTTCTTGACCTCTGAGGTTTCCAGCTGCGGCACGCGGACAAGCGCGTTCTGCATCAGGATCTCGAACTGGTCCCAGTCGTCGGGCAGAAGCGCGAACTCGAAATCGTCGGGGATGCCCTTCATGCCCCACGGCTTGGCCTCGGGTTCGAAGCCGCCCATGACCAGGCCGCCGACCTCTTCCTTGAAATAGATGTAGCCGTCGGGGTCACGCAGCACCGGCAGGTCTGGATGCACACCCTCGATCTTGCCAGTGACGATGTACATGTGCTCTGCCGAATGCAGCGGTACGGTCACGCCGCACATCGCGCCAACCTTGCGCGCCCACTGTCCGGCGCAGTTGACCACGATTTCGGCTGCGATGTCTCCCTTGTCGGTGGAAACACCTGTCGCCCGGCCGTCTTTGGTCTGGATGCCGGTGACGCGGACACGCTCGATGACCCGCGCGCCGCGGTTGCGCGCGCCCTTGGCCAGCGACTGGGTCAGGTCGGTCGGGTTGGCCTTGCCGTCGCCCGGCAGCCAGACCGCGCCGACCAGATCGTCGATGGCCATCACCGGCCATTTCTCTTGCGCTTCCCTGGCCGAAATCACCTCGATGTCAACGCCCTGCGCGCGGGCCGAGGCGGCGGTGCGCTTCAGCACGGTCATGCGGTCGGCGCTGCGTGCCACCGACAGCGAACCGCAGTTTTTCCAGCCCGTCGCAAGCCCGGTCTCGGCCTCGAGTTCGCTGTAGAGCTGGGTCGAGTATTTGATCAGGCTGGTCATGTTGGCGTGGCTGCGCAGTTGCCCGACGAGGCCGGCGGCGTGCCAGGTGGTACCGCCACTCAGCTGGCCCTGCTCGAGCAGCACGACATCGGTCCAGCCGAGTTTTGTCAGGTGATAGGCGACCGAGCAGCCGATGATGCCACCGCCGATGATGACGACGCGTGCCTGCGTCGGGAATTGCTGCGCCATGATGGAAGAACCTCCCAAAGGTGATGCTTGTCACCATATCTTGATCGCAACAAAATGCAACACAAAATGCAACAAATAGCCACATTGGATCACGCGCCTGATGGCGACCTTGCGGCTGCGTGGCGCGGCTGGCAGAAATTTTCGCGGCGCTGTCGGAACGCGCCGCCGCCGAACGTCTTGAAGACGTAAAGCCGGCAGGGGCGATGAAGGAGAATGACATGAGAAAGATCGTGGTGGGTGCATTCATGAGCCTCGACGGCATCATGCAGGCGCCGGGGGGACCGGACGAGGATCCGATCGGCGGCTTCACATTTGGCGGCTGGGCCGCGCCCTATTTCGACGAGACCATGACCGAGGCGGTGGGTGGGATGTTCGCCAGGCCCTTCGACCTTCTGCTCGGGCGCAAGACCTGGGACATCTTCGCCGCGCACTGGCCTTATGTCGACGCCGACGACCCGATCGGCCCGCTGTTCGACCGCATCAACAAATATGTGGCGACACGCAACCCCGAGCTGAAGCTCGGCTGGCAGAACAGTCATTCGCTCGGCCCGGATGCGGTAGCTGCCGTGCGCAAGCTGAAGGCCGAAGACGGGCCCGACCTCCTCACCCAGGGTTCGACTGATTTCCTCAAGACCCTGCTCGCCAGCGACCTCGTCGACGAGCTCAACGTCTCGATCTTTCCGCTGGTGCTCGGCAAGGGCAAGCGCCTGTTCGGCGACGCGGCGCTGCCGTCGAAGCTGAAACTGGTGTCGTCCAAGGTTTCCGGCACCGGCGTGACCGTCAACAAATATGTCCGCGACGGCGACATCGTCACCGGTTCGTTCGAGTTCGAGACGCCGACCGAGGCGGAACTGGAGCGGCGGCGGAAGCTGACTTGACGTTCACGCAAAAGGCGGAGCGACGTGGCGCCGCGCTTCGCCATCTATTCCCCGACGATCACCTTCGGCCCCTTGCGCTCCAGCGCCTCGATCATCGCTGCGGGCGGAGGAGCGTCGACGATGACGCCGGCGGCGAGTTCGAAGCGCTGGATGCGCAGCGGCGTCAGCCGGCCAAACTTGGAGCTGTCGAGCACGAAATAGGCGCGGGCCGCGGTGGCTGCCATGCGCGAGCGCTGTTCGGCGCCGTTGCGGGTGAAGTCGGTGATCTCGCCGTCGGGCGACAACGCGCCCCCACCGAGAAAGGCGACGTCGATGCGGAAGCGGCCGATGGCTTCGAGCGCGTCGACGCCGACGGCAGCCTCCTCCGACGGGTCGATCTCGCCGCCCAGCATGTGCACGCGCACATGCGGCTGGCGGCACATGTGCAAAGCGATCGTCAGGCTGGTGGTGCAGATGGTCAGGTTCTGTTTGCCTGTCAGCGCATGGGCCACGGCGAGCGTGGTCGTGCCGGAATCGAGGAACACCACCATGCCGTCCTCGACCAGCGCTGCGGCAGCCCTGCCGATTGCCGCCTTGCCGCCGGCATTCTCCTGACTGCGCAGGGTCAGGGCCGGCTCGGTCGCCTCGAACAGGGTTGCGCCGCCATGGACGAGGTCGAGCTGGCCGCGCTCGGCCAGGAACTTCATGTCGCGCCTGATGGTCTCGCGCGACACGTCGAAGAAGGCGGCGAGCTCGGTGATGCCGACCGATCCGTCGGTGGCCAGCCGCCTCAGGATCTCATCGTGGCGGCGCGGCGCGAGCGCCCTGTGGTTCTGCGAGTCGGACATGCACTCTATGTGGCGGCATTGCTCCTGTTATGGCAAGCAGATGTTGCAATGTGTGGCATGTGGAGTGTGGCGCCACATCAGAACGCCGCATATGTCTCTTCGGACGCGCGGCGCTCTGGCTAGTCGTGGGCGCAGCGCTCGACGACCGTCGCCCGGCTGCGGCGGCCGAAGGCCTTGACCTCGATTTCCTTGAGGTCCACCTCCTCACCCTTGAGAATCCACTGGTTCCTTGCCACGCCGCAGAAAGCCAGGTCACCGAAGGTGACGGCTTTCCGTGACTGGCTGTTGAGCGTGACTGCGCCCGTGGCAGCTGTCGGGCAGTGAACCAGGACTGCCTGGAGTGACGCTGCCAAGAATCGCAATGTTGCATTTTGTGCTATTTTGCGCCAATTTGTGCATCGACGGTTTTGGTCTGGGAAAAGTCGAACTCCTGCCTTGCCGCATGCGCCGGGAGGGCCACATGAACGCGCCAAGCAAGCACACGGACTTCGATGTGGCAGCCCGCTGGCCGGGCGTGGGTTTCCAGCGTCCGGTGCCGCGATCCCAGGTGGCGCAGGCATCTTCCGCGTTCTCCATCCTGCTCTTGCAGGGCTTTTCCCAGCTCTGCCTGTCGTCACTGGTCGAACCGTTGCGGCTCGCGAATTCCCTCGCCGGTGCCGAGCTGTTCCGCTGGAAGCTCGTCAGCCTCGACGGCCGCTCGGTGGCGAGCGCCAGCGGCATTTCGGTTGAGGTTTCCGGCAGCTTCGCCGAGGCGGCCAGGGCGCTGCCGTTCGAGCCGCAGGCGGCATTGGCGATCTGCGCCGGGGAAGGTGTGGAACGGCGCGGCTCGCAGGAACTGCGCGCCTGCCTGCGCCGTGTCGGCCGCGCCCAAATCCCGATCTATGCCTTGGGCACCGCAACCTGGCTGCTGGCCGATGCCGGACTGCTGGGCGACATCAGATGCACCATCCACTGGGGCAAGATGGCGGCGCTGTCCGAGACCTTTTACGACCTCGCCATCGACGATGCGCTGTTCGTGCGTGATGGCCAGATCATCACCTGCGCCGGTGAGTTGGCGGCCTTCGACCTCGCCATCGACATCGTGCAGGAGCGCTGCGGCACCGAGCTGGCGCGCAGCATCTGCCAACACGTCACAGCCGACCGCTGGCGTGATGGCGCGGCCTGCCAGTCGGTGCCACCCGGCCTGCGCTACGGCAACACCGGCAAGAAGCTGTTGCGCATCATCCAGCTTATGGAAAAGTACATCGAAGAGCCGCTGTCGCTCGAGGAGATCTCGGAGCGGGTTTCGCTGTCGCGCCGCCAGATCGAACGGCTGTTCGAACGCCATCTCGCGACAACGCCGTGGCAGCATTATCTCGGCCTGCGGCTTGCCAAGGCGCGCCAGCTGATCGAGCTGACGGCGATGCCGATCATGGACGTCGCGGTTGCCTGCGGCTTCGTTTCGTCATCGCATTTCTCGAAAAGTTTTCGCGATCACTTCAAGGTCCTGCCGAGCAAACTGCGGGCGGCGGCAGCCTAGCCGTCCCGATCCAAGCCTCGACCGATCTTCTGGTCCGCGACAATCAGATTAATCAGGGTTCCTGATAAATAATCCAGAAATTGCTATTTGTCGATCAATCCCCAGCATTGCTAAGACTCTTTCACTGCATGAGGGGCGTGCGGTTGGCGGCAAGACAACCTGTGGGTAGCGCATGTTTCCCACGACCAGTTTTCATCACCTGAAAATTCTCAATCTCGCTGACGCGAGCGCTGCCAGCATGCCTCTGACGTGTTCGAAACAAGCGACCGGCGCTGGAAAGTTGGCGGACCATGAGCGAACCATCTGTCGAACTGCTCGAAGGGCGGAGCTTCGATGTCCTCATCGTCGGTGCCGGTGCCAATGGTTCGGCAACGGCGGAAGCGTTGGCGAGGGCCGGCTATCTGGTCTTGCTCGTTGACAAGTCGGATTTTGGCAGCGGCACCACCAGTCGCTCTAGCCGCATGCTGCACTGTGGCTTCCGATCGCTCGAAGGCGCTGCTGGCAAGTCCTTGTGGCAGCATCTGACCCAGTTGCCGGACCGGCTGAAGCTGTTGAAGAGTGCCCGCGAACAGCTTGCCGCACGTGCCGATTTCGCTTCGGTGATGCCTGCGCGGGTACGGCCGGTGACTATCGCCATGCCACTCTTTCGCGGCAGCGTCGGCGGGTGGCAGATAGACATGGCGGCGGTGCTGCTGTCACTGCTCGGAACGGGTGGCTTCCCGCTCGATTACAGGCGGCTGAAGGCCCATGAACTCGCGGACCTGCCGTTTGCCGATTGGCTGCGCCAGCGCCAAGACTTCACCGGTGCCGTGACCTTTTGTGATTATGTTTTCGACTGGCCGGAACGCATCTGCGTCGACCAGGCGATGGCGGCGGAACAACTGGGCGCCTGCGTTCGCAACTACACCGCCGTCGAAACCATGTTCCAGTCTTCAGACGGTGGCTGGACAGTGGCCCTGCGCGACGAGATTGACGGCACCAAGGCAACTGTTGCAGTCCGGTTCGTTCTCAATCTTGCCGGACCCTGGATCGACAAAGTCACGCAAACGGCATCTTCGACCGCCCCCCAGCGTATCGCGGCGAGCAAGGGTGTGCAGATCGCCGTTGCGCTGCCCGAACGCTTCCAGGACCACGGTTTGGTGGCGGCGACAGACAAGGGGGCATTTGTCTGCATCCCTAGCCAGGGGCTGCACCTGATCGGTGCAACCAACAGCAAATTCACCGGCGATCCCTCGGATGCCGTAGCGACTGAAGACGAAATTGAGAATCTGCTCGCGCGTACGAATGCGCTGTTGCCCGGCGCGGGCCTGGGCAGGGCCGATGTGCGCTATGCCATTGCGGGTGTCCGGCCGGGCAGCAGGGGTTCGCCCGGGCGAGTCATTCATGACCACGCGGCCGACGGCCTGCCCGGGCTTGTTTCGGTGACAGGCGGAACAGTCGCGACCTCGCGTCAGACCGCCCAATCCTTACGGAGGCTGGTTGCCAGGCGCTTCAAGGCATCTCGCCCGGCTAAAGGTGAGCGCCTCGACCTGCTTGATCCGAAACGTGGCGCTGCCGACGCCCCAAGATTTGCCGTGGAACATGCCAGAACCATCGCTGACGTGGTTTTCCGTCGTGGTGGGGAAGCGTGGACAACCCATTTCGACGCGCAAATGCTTCAGGCCACTGCCGATGCGCTCGGCCGCAGCAATGGCTGGGATCCGGCACGCACAGACCAGGCCATAGCCGCATTTCGTGCCGAACTGGACGAATACTACCGACGCGACCTCGGGTCGGCCCCCTCCGAACCATCTGAAATCAGCAGGAGTACAGCATGCCCTTCGTAAGAATAGAACTCTTTCCCGGCCGCACGCGTGATCAGAAGGCTGCCGCCGCCAAGGCGGTGACCGAGGCCTTGGTTAACACGCTCGGAACGGGGCCCCAGTCCGTCTATATCACCTTCTGGGAGATGCAGCGCGAGGACTGCGCGGTGGGCGGGTTTCTGAAGGACGAGCCTGCCGCGGCGTCGAAGGGGCCATAATCGGAAGAACAGAAAGCGCCGGCAGTGGCCGGCGTTTTTCTTGAGGGGGAAAGAATGACCGAAGAGATGCGTGGTTGGGGGTTCAGGGTGCTGCAGCGCCGGCACAAGGTGGATGACGCAACGGTTGCGTTGTTCCGGAAGCTTCCGGTGGCAATCGTCAGCGATTGCATGTCGCGCATGGCAGCCGGCGGCAGCGGCATCAGGCCCATGCATGCCGGCGGCGGCTTCGCCGGTCCGGCGCTGACCGTGAAGACGCGACCGGGCGACAACCTCATGGTGCACAAGGCCATCGATCTTGCCGAGCCGGGTGACGTGCTGGTCGTCGACGCCGGCGGCGACCTGACCAACGCCATCATCGGCGAGATGATGGCAGCTCATGCAGCAAACCGGGGTGTCACCGGCATCATCATCAATGGCGCCATCCGCGACAGCAAGGCGATTGGCGAGGCCAGCTTTCCCATCCATGCGGCAGGCGTGACACACCGCGGGCCCTATCGCAACGGCCCGGGCGAGATCAACGTCGAGGTTTCCATCGACGGCATGGTCGTTTGTCCGGGCGATCTCGTCATCGGCGACGATGACGGCATCCTCGCAGTACCGCATCGTGACGCCATCGCCATCCATGCCTTGGCAGCGGCAAAGAAGGCCGATGAGGATGCGGTCATGGCGAAAATATTGGCGGGAACGAACGATCGTTCCTGGGTCGACGCGGAACTGGCATGCACGGCTTGCCGCTTCGAATAGACAAGGCACTCACGTCCGAGGCTTGACGGCGTTAAGCCGTGCCCTCATTTGCCGGTTCGATGATATGGTCCTTTGCGGCTGCGCGTAGCGCTGTCTTGATCATTCGGATGATCTCGATTGACGCCGGCGGCAAGATTCTGCCGCGGCGCTTGATGATGCTGACGTCGCGCCAGACCGTTGGCTCGACAAGCTGGCAGAAGCGCAGGGGGCTGTCGGCTTTCGGGGCGGACAGGGCAGGAGTTGTCGTAATGCCTAATCCCGTTTCGATCATCGCCCACAACGTTGAATTGTTGGAAACCTCGTAGCGCGGCAGCCGGATCGTCTCGGGCAGCTCGGGTATCTGTTCGAGCAGCGGCGCGGTTGCCGTATCGATGGTCAAGCCGATGAAATCCCATCCAGCGAGGTCTGCCCATCGCACCGGGGCCCCTGTTTGCGCCAGGGGATGGTCGTAACGTGCCAGAAGCCCGAGCTGGTCGCGAAACAGCGGTGTGAATTCGAGCTCCGCGTCCTCGCGTTCCTTGCTGCCGACACCGAAGTCGACCTCATTCTGGCGCACCCTGCGGCGGACATCAGACGAGTTGCCGTCACGCACACGCACATGAATGTCTGGATTGCGGTCGGCCATATCCTTGACAATGTCCGGCAGCACTTTGGTGGCGATGGAGTAGACCGAGGCGATGGCAACACGCTGGCGGCGCTGGTGCGCCGTCGCCCGGATATCCTGGATGGCTATGTCGAAGTCGCCGACGATCTTCTCGGCGATGGGCAGGAAATCGCTCGCCTCTGGAGTCAGCGTCACATTGCGGGTCGTCCGGTCGAACAGGCTCGCGCCGACCATGTCTTCGAGCTGTCGTATCGCCATGGTCAGAGCCGGTTGCGAGACATGCAGGTCGACTGCGGCGCGAGTGAAGCTCTTGTACCTGCAGACGCTCAAGAAAGAGCGGATGTGCCGAATGCTGACTGTGTAGATGGGGGAATTTCGAGGCGGGCTGGCCATGCTGATTCGTCCATCCTGATAAATAAGTATTGCTAATCAATAGACGAGTTTTTCAGATTTGAATATCCAATCGCCCTGTTTGATAGTGGCCTTGGACTTGCAGGCAAAGACGCTTGGATCGGTCGGAAGGAGGCCGCGCCTGCGCTAACAACGACAAGAACAATCGAGCTGGTGAGACCGAGATGGAATTGGGGAGGAACAACATGTTTCGTTTGAAGAACAAGGCGCATGCGGCAGGCATTGCGCTGATCGCGCTGGGTGCAGCGATGGTGTCGGCCCAGGCGCCGGCCTTTGCAGCAACGGTTACCGTCGGATCGGAGGCTGCGCTGCCGCCGCTAGACCCGCAGCGCACCACCGGCAGTGTCGGGCTTCGGATTGCGGGCGCGATTTTTGATACGCTGATCCGGGAAGACCTGTCCAAGGGCGGCGCCGGCGTGCCTGATATCGCGTCCGGCTTGGCCGAGTCCTGGAGCGTTTCCGAAGATGGCCTGACCTATACCCTCAAGCTGCGCAAGGGCGTGACGTTCCACGATGGCACGCCGTTCGACGCGCAGGCCGTGCAGGCCAATTTTGACAGGCTTCTGAACAAGGAATCGCCTGTTTTCGACGAGCGCGCTTCCAGCACCATGGCGTTCCTGACGCGCTGGATCGCCAGCACCAAGGTGGTCGACGGCGAGACTTTCGCCCTGGTTCTGAAAGAGCCGTTTTCCGGGCTGCCGCGCCTGCTCAGCGATCGCAGCATGTCGATCATCTCGCCTGCCGCGATGGCAAAATACAAGGGTGACGAGCTCGGCTTCAATCCGGTCGGCACCGGCCCGTTCAAGTTGGGTACGCTGGACCAGGGCCAGGTCCTGACACTGGACAGGAATGATGCCTATTGGCGAGGTGTACCGAAGGTCGACAAGCTCGTCTTCAAGGCGGTGACCGATCCGACGGCACTCGCCATCGCCATGCAGACCGGTGTCGTCGACGTCATCCCGAGCGCCAGCGCCGAGCAGGTGACGCAGCTTTCGGCCGAGGCCGATCTCAAGGTGCAGTATACCGACGCAGCGAACTTCTATTTCATCCGTCTGAACATGAACGCCGAGCACACCAAGGACGTGCGCTTTCGCCAGGCCTTGAACTACGCCGTCAATCGCGACTTCATCGCCGCGTTGTTCGGTGGTCAGGCTGTGCCGCGTGGCGGGCCGGTGCCGACCGGCAACGAGATAACCGCGTTGGCGGCAGGCACCGTCAAGGAATACAATTACGACCCGGAAAAGGCGAAGGCACTGCTGGCCGAGATTGGCGTCAAGCAGCCCGTCACGCTCAAGGTGCTGGCCCCAAACAACGGACCGGGCTTCGGGCTGTCGCCGCAATTGATGGCGCTCGTCCAGCAGGATCTGGCCGCCGTCGGCGTCGACCTCCAGCCGCAGCTGCTCGAATTTACGACAATGATCTCGACCGAGCGGCCGGGTTACGCCAACGACGTGCACGGTTCCTACAATGGCTGGGTCACCGGTGCGGGTAGCGCCTATGTCTTCGAGCGCTTGTTTGCCAGTTCGCAGCAGCCGCCCAAGGGCGTCAATCGTGGCTGGTACAAGAACGACGACGTCGACGCCAAGCTGGCTGCCGCCCGCAGCGAGCGCGACGAGACCAAGCGTGCCGGCCTCTACGTCGATGCCGCCGCAAAGGTAGCGGAGGATGCCCCTTACGTGTTCCTCTACCAGGATCGTTTGCCGCGGGTCATCCGCAGCAACATCAAGGGTATCGAGCCTGCATCGTCGGTCTACATCGACTTCTCGCAGGTCTCGGTCGACTGAGCCCATCTCTGCCCCGACCACCAAGGGCGGGGCTCGAACCCATCTGTCGGGGCGCGACCCGGACATCATCACGAACCCGTTCCAGGGTCGCGCTTCGATTTCGGCACATTGAATTACCAAAGGGAGAGTTTTCACATGATGTTAGGTTGGCGAGCCAGGATTGGCCAGATGCGTCCCGCGACGTCCATTGAAGGGGCCGAAGAGTGGCGCTCGGTTGCACCTGTCGGTGTCGCCTTCGCCGATGCCCGCACCATCGTCCCACGCGTCGATGACGCCGGGTTGCGGGTGATGATGAGCCAGGTTCTGGAGGCATCGCGCCAGCTTGCGACCGCAAAGGTCGACCTGATCGTGCAGTGCGGCGCACCCGGCACCTTCTTGCGTGGCCCCGGTCATGACGAACAGGTCGTCGCAGAGATCGAGAAGGAAACTGGTATTCCGGCAATCACCATGATGGCATCGATGATGGACGCCCTCAAGGCGGTCAATGCCCGCAAGGTCGCCGTTGGAACCATCTATTCCGACGAGGTCAACGCGGCGATGACGAGCTATATGGAAGCACAGGGCTTTCAGGTCCGTGCCATGGGCGGTCTCCAGATCACCGATCCGTTCGAGGCTAGCCTCCACGATTCCGACAGCGCCTACCGCCTCGGCCGGCAAGTGTTCAAGGAAGCCGGCGACGCCGACGCGATCCTGATTTCCTGCGGTACCTACCGTACCTTCGAGATGATCCACTATCTTGAGATGGACACCGGCGTGCCGGTGATCTCCAGCAACCAGGCGACGCTGTGGCGTGCGCTGCGTTATCTCGGCCTTCGCGACCAGATTCCCAATCTCGGGAAGCTCTGGTCCGTCGCCTAGACAGCGCTTGGGGAGGATAGCGATGTCAGAGGCAGCAGCAACTGCAGGCGAGGACACCACGCGCTCGGCAGGCTTCGGCCGGCTGTTCCGGAACGGGACGCTGGTGACAGGCCTGGCCATACTGGGTGTCATGGTGTTCGTGGCCGTGTTCGCCGACCTCATTGCGCCGCATGACGCGTTCCGCGCCAATCCGATTGCGCGCTATCTTCCCCCGCTCTCGCCAGGATACCTCCTTGGCACCGACGAGCTCGGCCGCGACATATTGAGCCGGCTGATCTACGGCGCGAGGCTGGCATTGCTGGTCGCTGTCGTCCCCACAGTCATTGCGTTGGTCATCGGTGGTGCGGTCGGGCTGTTCGCCGGTTATGCCGGCGGTGTCTGGGACAGCATCGTCATGCGCATCTTCGACGTGATGTTCGCCTTCCCAGGCATTTTGCTGGCGCTGGGCATCAGTGCCGCGCTCGGGCCTGGCCTGTCCTCGATGATCATCGCGATGATCGTCGTCACCATCCCGGCCTTCGGCAGGATCGTTCGCGGCGTCGTCCTTGGCGTCAAGGAAGAGCTCTATGTCGAGGCGGCGACAGCGCTTGGCTATGGCCATCTCCGGATTGCCCTGCGCCACGTACTGCCAAACGTACTCGCTCCGGTGCTGATCTATGGCACGCTACAGACCGGGCGAAACGTCATTCTGGCAGCAAGCCTGAGCTTCCTTGGCCTCGGCCCTCAGCCGCCGACGCCCGACTGGGGACAGATGCTTGGCGGCGGCCGCATGGCGCTCGCCACTGCCGCCCACGTCGCCACAATCCCGGGCATTGCCATCGCCTTGCTTGCCATCGGCTTCAACCTTCTGGGCGACGCCGCAAGAGACCTGCTCGATCCGCGCATGAAGCGCGACCGCGACTGAGCTTAGGAAACCGAGATGCTGTCCTTTATCGCACGTCGCGCCTTGCAGACGATCCCCGTGATATTCGGTGTCACGTTGGCAACGTTCCTGCTGTCGCAGATCATTCCCGGTGACCCGACTGACATTTTGCTTGGGCCGGGTGCATCGGAGGAGGCGAGGGCGCAATTGCGCCAGGCGCTGGGTCTCGATCGCTCTGCGGTCGGCCAATACCTGCTCTACTTGCAGAACCTGGTGCAGGGTGATTTCGGCCAGTCGTTGACCTTCTCCAAGCCGGTTTCCGAGGTGCTTGCCTCGCGCATGATGAATACGGCATTGCTTGCCTTTGCGGCAATCGTGCTTGCCTCGGTGCTCGGCGTTGCCGCAGGCACGTTCGCGGCCCTCAAGCCCGGATCGCTGCGCGATCGCGCGCTGACTGTCGTCGTGCTGTTTCTCAACAGCATGCCGTCCTTCTGGCTTGGCCTGCTGCTGATCCTGGCCTTCGGTCTCCAGCTTCGGTTGCTGCCCGTCAGCGGCATGACCTCCGGTGACGGCGGTCTAGTCAATCTGCTTGCGCATATGCTGCTGCCGACGCTGACGCTTGCGGCCTGGTCTCTCGCCGCCATTGCCCGCATGACGAGGTCGTCACTGCTCGACGTCATTGGCAGCGACTATGTCCGCACTGCCCGCAGCCGTGGCATCGGCGAATGGCGCATCGTCTTCTTCCACGCCCTGCCCAACGCCATGCCGGCCGTCATCACGGTCATCGGAATGCAGATGGGCTTCCTGCTCAGCGGGGCGGTCATGACTGAGACCGTGTTCTCGTGGCCGGGAATCGGACTTGCCATGTACCAGGCGATCTCGACGCGGGACATCCCGCTGATCCAGGGCGGCATTCTCCTGCTCGCCGTCGCCTTCGTGCTGATCAATTTCACGATCGACATCCTGTACGCCTACTTCAACCCCAAGATCAAACTGGCTTGATCCGATGAACGCCATTTCAACGCCCATGGATGCACTACGCCCGGCGCCGGTGCTGGAGGTCAGCGACCTGCGCGTCAGCTACGGCAGCGCATCCCGCCCGATCCATGTCGTCAACGACGTCTCCTTTGCCGTCGGCCGCGGCGAAGCGCTCGGCATCGTCGGCGAATCCGGTTGCGGCAAGAGCCAGACTATGCTGGCGGTGCTTGGCCTGTTGCCGTCGAGCGGCCGCATCAGCGCCGGCAAGGTGACATTCGAGGGCCAGGACTTGGCCAGGCTGTCGGCACGCCAACTCCGCGGCCTACGCGGCAAGGGCATGGCGCTGATTTCCCAGGATGCGCTGTCGGCACTCAATCCGTCGATGACAATCGGCACCCAGATGGCCGAGCCGATGATCCATTATGACGGTATGAGCCGGGCGGCCGCGCGCGAGCGCTGCATCGAGCTGCTCGACCTCGTCGGCATTCCGGGTGCGGCAGCGCGGCTCGGCGCCTATCCGCACGAACTGTCGGGTGGCATGCGCCAGCGCGTGCTGATCGCAACGGCGATCAGCGGCAACCCGAAGGTGCTGATTGCCGACGAGCCGACCACAGCACTCGATGTCACCATCCAAGCCCAGATCCTGCGCCTGATCGACCGGCTGCGTCGCGACCTTGGCATGGCACTTGTCATCATCACCCATGATCTCGGCGTCGTTGCCGGCGTCGCCGACCAGGTGGCGGTGATGTATGCGGGGCGTGTCGTGGAGGCCGGGTCGACGGACGCGATCTTCAGCGAACCGCGCCATCCCTACACGCGTGCGTTGCTCGAGGCGATTCCCAAGCTCGACGAGCCGGCCGACAAGCGTCTGACACCGATTGCCGGGTTGCCGCCGGATCCTCGTCGCGCGCCGGCGGGCTGCGCTTTCCATCCGCGTTGCCGCCTTGTGCAGCCGCTTTGCCGCGAGCAACTGCCTGCACTCGAGGCCAAGGACGCGGGTGCTGGACATCTCATCCGCTGCTCTGTCGATCCATGGGCCAGGACCGCAACGCCTGAAGCACGCGGCGTCTCGGCATCGGGGGCGCTTTCATGAAAAGTCTCGTCACCAAGCCGGCCATCAGGGTCGAAGACCTCCGCGTCCAATTTCCGATCCGTGGCGGCTTCCTGCGACGGCCGACGGGCGCGATCCGCGCCGTCGATGGCGTGTCGTTCGAAATCCCTGCCGGCTCGACGGTTGGCCTTGTCGGTGAAAGCGGCAGCGGCAAGTCCACAACCGGGCGGGCGCTGCTCGGACTGGCACCGGCAACCAGCGGCTCGGTAAGCATCTTTGGCCGCGACCTGGCGGCGCTCAAGGCGGAACGAGGCGCATTGCCACGCGTCGGGCAACTGGTGTTCCAGGATCCCTACGCCAGCCTCAACCCGCGCATGACAATCGGCGCGACCTTGCGGGAGGCTCTTGTCTACCATCGCATCGCGTCCAAGGCGGACTGCGGCACGGTCGTCCGCGAGTTGCTCGACAGCGTTGGCCTGAGGCCGGAACTCGCCGCGCGCTATCCGCTCGAACTGTCGGGCGGGCAGCGGCAACGCGTGGCGATTGCCCGTGCGCTGGCCGTGCAGCCGGAGTTCATCGTGCTCGATGAGGTGGTGTCGGCGCTCGATGTCAGCATCCAGGGGCAGATCCTGAACCTGCTGATGGACTTGCAGAAGAAGCGCAACCTGACCTACCTGTTCATCACCCACGATCTCAGCGTCGTCCGCCACGTGTCGAACCAGGTCGTCGTCCTCTATGGCGGCAAGGTCATGGAAGTGGCGGGACGAGATCGCCTGTTTGCGGCGCCGCATCATCCCTACACCCATGCGCTGCTGTCGGCGGTGCCGGTTCCCAACCCGCGTGTCGAGCGCAACCGGGCGCGTGTCGAAATCCGCGCCGAACCGCCAAACCCGATCGCGCCGCCGAGTGGCTGCCGCTTCCACAAGTCGTGCCAGTTCGCGACCGAAGAGTGCCGCAGAACCGAACCACTGCTGCGTGAAGTGGAACACGGGCATCTCGCTGCCTGCCATCACATGCAGAGCATGACAGTCCGCCGCGCGCTTGGCGCCGGCATCGCAGGAGTGACCGCGTGATGGACACCAGGACAACAACTCATACCGAACAGGCAGCTTCGGCCATGCCGGTCTTTTACGCCTCCTTCGTCGATGGCAATTCGTTGTCGGCGGCCGCTACTTCACTGCCACTCGTCGATCCGGCCACAGGCCGGATTTGGGCTCACGCGCAGCTCGATCCAGCCGCTGCCGATGCTGCCATGGCGAGTGCAGTCGTGGCACGGGATTCGGGCCGCTGGGCGGACCTCACCGGTGCTGAACGGGCCGTGATGCTGCGCCGGCTGGGTGACCTCGTCGCCGCCCATGCCGAAGAGCTCGGCAGCCTTGAAAGCCTGGCCAATGGCAAGCCGCACCGGGCGACCTTTGGCGAGATGCGCGCGACGTCGCGCTGGTATCATTATTACGCCAGCCTCGCGGAGACGCATGACGGGCTGGTTCGGGAGATCGGCCGCAGCGTCGAGGCTCGCATCGAACGCGAGCCGCTGGGAATAGTCGTCGCGATCACGCCGTTCAACGGGGCGCTATCGCTGGGTTCGTGGAAGCTGGCGCCGGCACTTGCGGCAGGCAATGTCGTTGTTCTCAAGCCACCGGCAGAAGCGCCGGCATCAAGCATACGTCTCGCCGCGCTGGCCATCGAGGCGGGCTTTCCAAAGGGCGTCGTCAACGTCGTGATCGGCGATGCCGCGATCGGCGAAGCGCTGGCCCTGCATCATGAGACGGCAATGGTCACCTTCACCGGCAGTACGGCAGCCGCGCGGCAGTTGGGTGGCAAGGTTGTCGGCGCGATGAAACAGTTCGTCTGCGAAGCTGGCGGCAAGTCGGCCCATATCGTGTTCGAGGACGCCGACATAGGTTCGGCCGTCGTTGCCGCAACCCAAGGCGCTTTCTCGGCAACAGGGCAGACCTGCGTCGCCGGCTCCCGTCTGCTGCTACACGCCTCGATCGCCGACGAGTTCCTCGAGCGCTACAAGGCCTCGATCGGGCGCCTGCGCATCGGCGATCCCAAGGTGGCGGACACACATGTGGGGCCTGTTGCCTCGGCACGGCATCTCGCTCGGATCGCAGGGTTTGTCAGCGGTGCTGTGGCCGAAGGCGGACGCGTGCTTGTCGGTGGCAAGTCGCCCGAGATGCCGGGCGACTTGGCGAACGGCTGCTGGTATGCGCCGACTGTCATCGTTGACGTGACACCAGACATGCGGGTCGTGCGCGAGGAGGTGTTCGGCCCCGTGGTCACCGTCCAGACCTTCAAGACGGAAGAGGAAGCGGTGGCACTCGCCAATAGCAGCGAGTTTGGTCTCGCAGCAGGCTTCTGGACCACCGACATGCGCCGCGCCAGACGGGTCAGCCGCAAGCTCAAGGCTGGGACGGTTTGGGTCAACACCTACCGTGCCATCGACGTCAAGATCCCGTTCGGCGGCTACAAGCAGTCAGGGCTTGGCCGGGAGAACGGGCCCGAAGCCCTTGATGAATTCACGCAGATCAAATCGGTCGTCACCGACTACGCAGCCGCGCTCGACCCCTTCGCCTACTAGAACAACGTCACTGAAAGGACAGCAAAATGGACCATCAGAGCGCGCGGCTTCGAGCCCCTATCATCGTCGACGCCTTGCAATTCAACAAGCCGGAGCGCGCACGCTTTCTGGAGTGGCAAAAGGGCCGCGTCGGCTGCGTGCATGTGACGCTGGCGATCTGGGAATCTGCGCGCGAGACACTTTCGGCCATCGGCGAGTGGAACCGACTGCTCGAAAACAACGCCGACCTGATCGCCCTCGCGACGACCGCTGACGAAATCGAGGCCATTGCCGCATCGGGTCGCACGGCCATCGTCTACGGCTTCCAGGACACCTCGCCCTTCGAAGACGACATCGAGTTGATCGAGATTTTCCACAAGCTCGGTGTGCGCATCGCCCAGCTGACCTACAACGTGCAGAACCGTATCGCCTCGGGTTGCTGGGAGCCGGACGAAAACGGCGTCTCGCAGTTCTTCGGCCGAAACGTCATTGCCGAGATGAATCGCCTCGGCATGCTGATCGACGTGTCGCACTGCACCGAACGTTCGTCGCGCGATGCGATCGAATACTCCTCGCGCCCGATCGCCATTACCCATGCCAATCCCTCGGCCTTCGTCGGCACTGACATCGAGCTCAACCGTCGCAACAAGTCGACCGAGCTGATCAAGCGTCTTGCCGAGCGTAACGGCGTGCTCGGCCTGTCGATGTATCCGAAGATCATGCGTGACGGCTCGAACTGCACGCTCGAAACCTTCACCGAGATGGTCGCCTGGACTGTCGAAACCATCGGCGTCGACGCCGTCGGCATCGGTACCGATTTCTATGACGGCTGGCCGGTCAGCGAGATCAAGTGGTGGCGCGCCGGCCGCTGGGCCCGTGAAAGTGCTGTTCCGATCAAGGGGTTCTCGAGCTGGCCGGACTGGTTCAAGTCGCCGGTCGATTTCCCGGCCTTGATTGAGGCGCTGGAGAAGCGCGGCTTTTCGTCAGAGGAGGTCGCGAAGATCGCTGGAGGCAACTGGGTACGCCTCTTCCGCGAGAGCTTCTCGCCGCTGCAGTGAGGACATGATGGTTTCGAAGGATTCGGGCGCCGGTCTGGACGTCATCGTTGTTGGTGGAGGCCACAATGGCCTCGTCGCTGCCGGCTATCTGGCGAAGGCCGGCCTGAAGGTCGCGGTGCTTGAGGCAAGGCACATTCTTGGCGGTCCATGTGGCGCCATCGAGTTCCTGCCCGGCTATCGCAGCGCGATCACCAATTCGCCCGGATCCTTCGAGCCACGCATTCTCCGTGATCTCGACCTGGAAGGCCACGGACTGCGCTTTCATCGCACCGACCCGAATGTCGTCCATGTGTTTCCGGAAGGTTGCTTCATCGGCTGGCGCGACCGCGAGGCGGTCGCCACCCAGCTCGACGCTTTTGCTCCGGGCGAGGCTGCTCGCTACAACAGCCTGCTGTCACGCCTCGAAGAGCTCGGGCGCCATCTCGGGGTTTCGGTGTTCGAGCCGTCGCGCAGCCTGGCAGAGGTGGCGCGTCATGTCCCGAAAGCACACGAGCGTCTGTTCGAGCAGGTGTTCCTCGGCAGCCTGCTTGAACTGCTTGATGAAAATCTCCGTTCCGAGCAGGCCAAAGCGCTGCTCGGCATGGTAGCGCTCAACGCCACATTGACGCCGCCATCTGCGCCGGGCACTGCGATCGGGCTGATGATGCGGCCGATCTCGCTTGCCTCTTCACCGGTGCTAGAGGCCAACGATCCGAGGCGGACCGCGTTGCGCGGGTCTACCGGCCTGCCGATCGGCGGCATGGGCGCTATCATAGACGCTCTCCAAAGCGTGCTGCTTGCGCATGGGGGCGAGGTTCACACCAACATGCGGGTCGCCTCCGTGCTGCACGAGCATGGTCGTGCGGTCGGCGTCGTGACAAGTTCGGGGCGGGAGTTCCGCGCGCGACGGATCATCTCGGCAATCAATCCGCGGACGCTGTTTGCCGACATGCTGGATGACGATGCCGTCGGTGCCGAGATGCGGCGCGAGGTTGCGGCGGTGCCAATGCGCGGCTCCGCCTTCAAGATGTTCCTCGCGCTGGACGGTTTACCTCGCTATCGCGGCCTGCCGGATGGGATGAACTCGGCGCAGGTTGCCGGCACGCAGTTCCGCATCGCCTCGTCGCTTGCCCATATCGAGGACGCGGTACTCGACGGGCTGCGCGGCGTGCCGTCCGACGAGCCGATCATGTGGGGGCTGATGCCGACAGTTTCGTCGCCGGGCCTCGCACCGGCCGGAAAACACATCATGAGCGTAAATGTATGGCATGCGCCGCATGATCTGCGACAGGGCAGTTGGGACACCGAAAAGGAAGTCTTCGGCCGCCGCTGCATCGACGTGCTGGGCAGGCTGATGCCAGATATTCAGGATCGGATCATCGGCCATCATTTCCTGAGCCCGGTCGATCTTGAGCACGAACTGGGTCTCGTCGGCGCCAACATCACACACGGCGACATGCTGCCCAACAACCTGTTCGGCGCCCGCCCTCATGTCGCGGCCAATGATTACCGAACGCCGCTGGAAGGCCTCTATCTCAGTGCCTCGGGCACCTGGCCCGGCGGCTACGTAACCGGCATTCCCGGCCACAATACGGCCGCGGCCGTGCTTGCCGACATCGCCAACGCCACCCACAGACACGTCAGGGACGCTACATGGAATTCCTAGTCAATATCACGCTCAAATGGTCCGAGAACATGGAGCCCGAGCTCAGGGACCGGATTATCGTCGATGAACGGGCGCACGCCGCCGAGCTGATCAAGCAAGGCCACCTCGTGCGGATGTGGCGCGTGCCGGCGCGGTTCGAGAACTGGGGCTTGTGGCGGGCCAAGGATGCCACCGAGCTGCACGACATCATCTCCGGACTGCCGGCATTCCCCTGGATGATCCAGGTGAACGTGCATCCGCTGGCCCGCCACGCCGTGGATCCAGCACCCTACATCGCCGCCTAAGCTGCCGCGTCGCCCTTGAGTAGGCGGGTTCGCCCCCAGGCATTTGACTCTCGTCCAAGGCTCACTTCGTGCTCAACGCCTCCCGATTGAAAGGCATCCTGCCAGCCATTCCGACGCCGGTACGAGCGGACGGGAGCGTGGACGAACAGGCCGCTGCAAAGCTTGTCGGCCATCTGCTGGCCGGAGGCGTCGACGGCCTGTTGCCCCTCGGCGGAACCGGGGAGTACGGGGCCTTGTCGCGCGCGGCGCGCATTCGCATTGCATCGGCCTGCGCCGAGTGCGTTGCGGGCAGGGTGCCTGTCATCGCCGGAGTGCTCGACCCCGGCTATCACGATGCTCTTGCGGCAGCGTACGACTTTGCCTCCGCCGGCGTCGATGCGCTTCTGGTTGTGACGCCTTATTACACCAATCCGACTCAGGCAGGCCTATGCGACTACTTCCTGCGTTTCGCGGATGAATCCCCGCTGCCGATCCTGCTATATGAGATTCCCTACCGCACCCGCATCGCGCTGGACCCCGAGGTGACGCATCTGCTGTCGCGGCATGAGCGCATCATCGGCATGAAGGTGTGCAACACCGACATGTATCATTTCTTGCGCGTGGTCGCCGGTGTCGACAAAGAGTTCGCCGTTCTCAGTGGCGAGGACAGCCTGTTTCCCTTGCATGTCGCGGCCGGGGCGAATGGCGGTATCGTCGTGACCGCAAGCCTTCTGCCGCGAACCTGGCGGCGGATGTTCGATCTCGTGTCCCAAGGCCGGACCCAAGAGGCACTACTGCTGCACCGGAAGCTCATTCCCCTGATCAACCTGGCTTTCGCCGAAACCAACCCCGGGCCACTGAAGTCGGTGCTCGATCTGGTCGGCGTCGATGCCCCCGAGGTGCTCGCTCCATTGGTCCAGCCCGCATTTGAATTGCAAGCCCGGCTACGATCGGAAGTGGAACATTTGCTCGGTGCCTACGAGAATGCATAACCCGATACGACTGAGCGCTGTCGCACATATCAGTTCAAATGCTCGGCGATCTGGCTGACGGCGGCGACGATAAGCTCGGCATGCGCGGTGCGGGCTTCGGCGGTGGCGCGGGCAGCCGGCGTTGAGATGCTGATCGCAGCAATAGGTCGCCGGTCCGGCCCGCTGATGGCGGCGCCCGTTGCAAACACGCCGTCGCGCCACGACGCGGTGGTGGCGTAGCCGCGCGAGGCGATGCCGCGCAGTTCGACGAGCAGCTCGCCAAGCGGCAACGCGGCTGACACGGCACTTGCCTGGCTGTCTGCCTTGACCGCTTCGCTATAGATCCGTTCGATGTCCGCTTCCGGCATCTGCGCCAGCATGGCCTTGCCGGTTGCGGTGACCAGCACCGGAGCGCGACCGCCGAGCGGTTCGACATGGCGCACCGCATGCGGGCTTTCCAGACGCTCGATCAGCACGATTTCGGATTCGTCCAGAACCGCGAGATGGATGGTTTCGCCGGTTTCGCGCCGAAGCTGTTCCATCACCGGCAAGGCCGCTTCGCGCAGGCCGAAATGGTTGCCCGCCTTGCGGGCGAGGCGGCTGGCCCGGAACGTCAGTTCCCATCGTGTGCGCTCTCCACTGGCCGGCCGGATCCAAGCCGCCTCGTGCAGCGTTTCAAGCGCGCGCTGAACCGATGATTTCGGCTGCTTGAGGTGGACGGCGAGTTCGCTGACCCCGACCGGCTGCAGGTCGGCAACGGTTTCCAGCACCACAAGAGCCTTTCTCACGCTGTTCATGCCTTGACATCCTCCCAAGCCTGAAATAGCAATCATGCCGTAATTTGGAACATCGTACCGAAATACGGCACAGAAAGCAAACTCTAAATTCGCCGGAACAAGACGAATGCATCGTTGCCCGGCATGCTGACAGGGGAGGAAACATGAGGATGAAGATCGTATCAGCCGGCAGGTGGATGCTGGGTGCCGCTGCCGTGGCGCTCTGCCTGGCCGGCCAGGCCGTGGCCGCGGAGCCCAAGTCGGGCGGCACATTCAAGCTCGTTGGATCGGGTGACGTCGCCGGCTTCGATCCGGTATCCGCGCGCACGGCCGCCGTATTCCTGCACCGCGCCCTGACACGTACCCTCGTGGCGTTCCCGACCGATGCCGACCCGAAGGTTGCCGCGCAGCCGGTCGCCGATCTGGCCGAAGCCGTGCCGGTGGCCGAGGAGGGGGGGCTCGTCTATCGACTGACCATCCGCGAAGGTGCGACCTGGAACACCGAGACGCCGCGCCAGATCACTGCAGCCGATGCAATCCGCGGCTTCAAGCGCCTGTGCAACCCGGTCCAGCCGACCGGCACGCCGACCTATTACATCGGCGTCATCAAGGGGTTCGCCGATTATTGCGCCGGCTTCGCCAAGGTGCCTGCCGATGTCGCGGCCATTCGCGACTATGTCGAGGGCACCAATGTCGAAGGGTTGACGGCCGAAGACGAACGCACGCTCAAGATCACGCTCGAACGGCCGACCGCCGACTTTGCCTCGATCCTGGCACTCGTCTCTTCTGCGCCGGTGGCTCTGGAGATGCTTGACCACCTGCCCAATTCGCCTGAGCTGCGCCGCAACTATGTCAGCTCCGGTCCCTATGTGATCGAAGACTACATCCTGAACGAGAGCATCTCGCTTGTACGCAGCGAGAGCTGGAACGCGGCTGCCGATCCGATCCACAAGGCCTATGTCGACCGCATCGAAGTTGCTTTCGGGACACCCGATGCCGGCAAGACCCAGCGTATGATCGAAGCCGGCGATATCGATGGCTATTTCGACCTGTCTATCGCCACCGCCGACCTGACCCGCATCATGGCCGATCCAGGCGATACGCAGCTGCTGCAGTTCGCCGACGGCGCGATCAATCCGGTCCTTGTCATCAACCTGGCATCGCCGAACAACAACAAGGCGCTGGCCGACATACGCGTTCGTCAAGCGCTGAATTACGCGGTCAACAAGTCGGCGATCGTCCAGGTCGGCGGCGGCCCAGCCGTCAAGCAGCCGATCGGCCAGCTTCTGACGGCGAACGTCATCGGTCACAAGCCGTATGACCCCTACCCGACGCCGGAAAGCAAGGGCGATCCCGAAAAGGCGAAGCAGCTGCTTGCCGAAGCGGGCTTCCCCAATGGCATCGAGCTCAAATACAGCTATGCCGCCGGCGGCCGTTACGATCTCTACTCCGCCGCACTTCAAGCTGACCTCGCCAAGGCCGGCATCAAGCTGATCATGCAGCCGGGGCCGTCGCGCACGGTGATGTCGCAGATGTACCAGAACCGCCAGGCAACCAATGCCGGCGCCTGGGACCTTGGCATGACCTCGCTGCGCGCCGACTGGGTAGGCGATTCCGCCCGCACCATGATCGTGCCGATGTTCCATGGCGAGGCCTGCGAGAAGAGCACCAGCAACTGGACCTGCTACAACAATCCGGCGGTCAATGCGCTGATCGACAAGGCGCTGACGGCGACCGACGAAGCGGTCGCTGCCGAGTCTTGGGCAGAGGCCGACCGCGCGATCATGGCGGATGCGCCCGTCGTGCCGCTGATCACCGGCAAGATCTCGCTCTACGCTTCCGAGCGCATGCGCGGCACCACCGTTAACCTGCTGTTCAACAACGTCGACCCGACCTTGGTCTGGATCGACGAATAAGCAAGCCTGCGCGGGCGGCGCCAACCGCCGCCCCGTCCCCCTCTCATCCAAATGCCCGGAGCCTGAAGTGCAGTATCGTCAGATCGGAACATCGGACCTCAAGACCTCGGTCTTGTCGCTAGGGTCCTACCAAACCTATTCGCGGATGGGGTATCGCGACGTCGTCAATCTCGTGCGGCGTGCTGCGGAGCTCGGCATCAATCTCTTCGACGTTGCACACTATCGCACGGCCCCGCACACCGAAGTGGTGCTCGCGCGCGCCCTGCGCGATGCCGGCCTGAAACGCGACCAGATCATGATCATGGACAAGGTCTGGTGGTACGACAATGACGAGCCGACGCTGGAGCACCAACTCGACGAGCTGCTGTTCCGCCTCGACACCGACTATCTCGACGTCATCATGTGCTACGGCATGCGTCCGGGCCGAGACGATCCGGCGGCAACCGCGCGTCTGAATGCCGGCTTCGTCACCTCGGGCAAAGCGCGCGCCTGGGGTGGCCTGAACTGGTCGGCCAAGGATCTGCGCATCGCGCACGAAACCTGCGTCGCCGAAGGCCTGCCGACACCACAAATCGTCCAGCTGAAATACAACATCGCCCGCCGCCACATCGTCGAGTCCGAGGAGTACACCCAGCTGCGTGCCGAGACTGGCATTTCGATCCACGCTTCCGACAGCCTCGAAGGCGGCATCCTGGCCGGCAGCTTGGTCCGCGAGCGCGTGCTCGGGCGCGACCCAGGCAATGTCCGCGAAGAGATCATCGGGCTTGTGCCGAAGCTACGCGAGGTTGCGGAGGGCTTCGGTTGCTCCATGGCACAGCTGGCGATCGCCTTCTGCATCGCCAACCCGCAGACGGCGTCGCTGCTGTTCGGTGCCAGCCGCATCGGCCAGCTCGAGGACAATGTCGGCGCTGTGGCGCTGGTCGAAAAGCATGGCGAGGCCATCGTCGCGGCGCTCGCCGGTTTTGGCGTCGCCGGCCATGAGTTCGATCTGCCGCCGAACCACGCCACGCCCCTGACCAGGGACTGAACCGCCAAGGACTGACCCGTCTCGTTGGAAATGCCCATGTCCGATACCACAGCCACATCGCGGCCGCCGGCCGCGCCAGTGCTCAGCACACGGCAGCGCGTCATGCGACAGTTGCTGCGCGACAAGGCTGCGATGGCGGCAAGTGCCGTTATCCTGCTGCTTGTGCTGATGGCCGTTTTCGCGCCACTGATCGTGGCCCTGGTCGGACATGGGCCCAACGAACAGTTCCGCGACACGGGCCTGACCGCCGGCGGGGTGCCTCTGCCGCCGGGGTCGCTCTTCCTGCTCGGCACCGACGTAGTCGGCCGGGACCTGTTCGTTCGGCTGGTGGTCGGCACCCAGGTGACCGTCTTCGTCGCCATCGCCTGCGCGTTGACAGCCATCGTCATCGGCGTGGTCATCGGCATGCTGGCGGGTTATCGCGGGGGCCTCATCGACACACTCTTGTCCGGCTTCGTCGACGTGGTCCTCGGCCTGCCGTTGCTCATCACCGCGGTGGCGCTTGTCTCCGTCTATGGCGCGAGCTTCGGCATCATGATGGGCACCATCGTCTTCTTCACCTGGGGGCCAGTGGCGCGCGTCGTGCGCAACCTCGTGGTGGCGACCAAGAGCGGCGAATTTGTCGACGCGGCACGCATGCTCGGCGCCTCCGACACCCACATCATGGTGCGCGAGATCCTGCCCAACATCGCAGGCCAGGTCATCGTCTATGGCAGCCTGCTGATCCCGCAGGTCATCGTGCTCGAGGCGTCCCTGAGTTTCCTCGGCCTCGGCGTGCCGCCGCCGACGGCCACCTGGGGCGGCATCATTGCCGAAAACCAGACCAACTATGCTGTTGCCTGGTGGTCGATCCTGTTTCCGAGCCTGTTCCTGCTCGCCGCGACGCTGGCTTTCAACGTCCTGGGCGACGGCCTGCGCGACGCGCTCGACCCGACGGCCCAGCGCAGCAGATAGGATTTGTCATGTTGAGGTTCTTGCTGCGCCGGCTCCTGTTCGGATTGCTTACGCTCTGGCTGATCACGCTCGCCGTCTTCATCCTGTTTTTCCTGGCCACGCCGGGCGACCCCGCGCTCAACTTCGCCGGCGAGTTCGCCACAGCCGACCAGGTTGCCATGGTCCGTGCCCGGCTCGGGCTCGATCAGCCGGTCTACGTGCAATATCTGCGCTACATGTGGGCGCTGCTCCACTTCGATCTCGGCATGTCCTTCGTCAATCAGGAGGAGGTGTTGGCAACCATCGTACGGCGCATGCCTGCCACCATCTCGCTTGCGCTGGGCTCGGTTGCCATCTGGCTTGTGATCGCCATTCCGGCCGGCATCTTCTCGGCTCGGCGTTCCGGCCAGGCCGCCGACCGCCTGATCACCATGGCGGCACTTGCCGGCATGTCGTTTCCGACCTTCGTGGTCGGCACGCTGTTGTTCTATGTCCTGTTCTTCCAGCTCACCAATGCAGGATTTCCGCTCTTTCCCTCGGGTGGGTTCGTTCCGATCACCCGCGATCCGCTGGAATGGCTGCGCCACATGATCCTGCCATGGGCAACCCTGGCGGTCGTCGGCACCGGTACCTACACCCGAATTGCCCGCGGCTCGATGCTTGAGACGCTCAATCAGGACTATGTCCGCACGGCGCGGGCCAAGGGCCTCGGCGAACAGCGCGTCATGTACAAGCACGCTTTGCCGCCGGCGATGACACCCGTGATGACGCTTGTCGGTCTCGATCTCGGCGGCCTGCTCGGCGGCACGATCATCACCGAGCGCATCTGGGGTCTCAACGGCGTCGGCTCGCTTGCCGTGCAGGCGGTCGAGAGCGGCGACCTTCCAGTCATCATGGGCACCGTGCTGATCGCCGCGTTCTTCGTCGTCGTTGCCAATCTGTGCGTCGACATCCTTCAGGCCGTGCGCGACCCCCGCGTCCGCCTCGGCTGACATCATCCAGTGGAGTTGTTCATGTTTCTGGTATTGCGCGACATTCGCGGTCTCTCGGGGCGGTCATGCTGAACCGCCCGCAACTCGGCCTGATCGTCCCGCCGGCGTCCGGTGCCGTGCCGCCCGATGCGGCCACGATCTACCCACAATACAGTTTCCTGGCCGAAGGGCTTGGCCTCACCGAACTGTCCAGCAACGGCTACGACTCGGTCATCGAGACGGTCGGCGCTGCTGCCGTGCGCCTTGCGGCCCGTGGCGCAAGTGTGGTCTCGCTGATGGGCACCTCGCTCAGCTTTTATCGCGGCCCCGATTTCAACGCGGTGCTGGAAAACGAGATCGCGGTGCGCGCCGGCGTTCCTGCGCTGACCATGAGCACCGCAATTCTGGAAGCGGCGACGGCCCTTGGCGTACGTCGGCTCGCGGTCGCCACTGCATATCGCGATGACGTCAATGCTTCACTGCAGCGCTTCCTGGAAGCGGCGGGAATTGAAGTGTTGTCGCTGGAGCACCTTGGCATCGCGTCGGTCGATGCGGTTCACCAGGTGCCGGAGGACGACGTCACGGATCTCGGACGCCGCGCCTTTGCATCCGCGCCCGACGCCGAGGCAGTGTTGATTTCGTGTGGCGGGCTCGCGACCCGTGCTGCGGTACGCACAATCGAGGCTGAAGCTGGCATTCCCGTCATCACCTCGCCGCTGGCCGGCTTGTGGGCGACTGTCAGTCGCGCCGGGGTTGATCCCCGTGCCGAAGGCGCAGGGCGCTTGTTCCAAACCACACTGGAGCAATAGAGGACGACATGTTCGTTTCTGTTCGCGATTTGAAGGTGCATTTCCCGGCGGAGGAGGGCTTGGTCCGCGCCGTCGATGGACTGTCCTTCTCGATCGAGCGCGGCAAGACGCTTGCCATCGTTGGCGAGTCCGGATCGGGCAAGACGGCGGCAAGCCTTGCCATGCTTGGCCTGCACGGCAAGGCAGCGCGCATCAGCGGCGAGATCGCCATTGGCGATGCCCAGGTGGTGGGCGCTTCGGAATCGACGCTGCGACGGCTGCGCGGCAACCGTATGGCGATGATCTTCCAGGATCCGCTGACCGCTATGCACCCCTATCACAAGGTCGGCGAACAGATAGTCGAGGCCTATCGCACGCATCGCAGTGTGACGCGCAAAGCAGCCCGGCAGCGCACACTCGACATGCTGGCGCGTGTCGGCATGGCCGATACCCAACGCGCCTTCGACAGCTATCCGCACCAGCTTTCCGGCGGCCAGCGCCAGCGCGTTATGATTGCCATGGCCTTGTGCTGTGACCCCGAATTGCTGATCGCCGACGAGCCGACGACGGCACTCGACGTCACCGTTCAGGCCCAGATCCTCGATCTGCTCAAGGATCTCCAGCGCGAGTTCGGGTCGGCGATCATCATGATCACCCACGATCTGGGTGTTGTCGCGGAAGTCGCCGACGAGGTGGTGGTGATGTATGCCGGACGCGCCGTCGAAACCGGCACAGTGCGCGACGTCTTCTATCGGCCTTCGCACCCCTACACCTGGGGTCTGCTCGAATCCATTCCACGGCTGGACCACCAGCGCGACCGGCTGACGGCGATCCCGGGGTCGCCGCCCTCGCTTGCCGGCCTTGCCGAAGGCTGTGCTTTCCGGAAGCGATGTGGCCATGCAGCCTCTGTGCCTGACGGGCTGTGCGCCAGCCAGGCGCCATTGCCGACCGACATCGCTGCCGGCCATTCCATCCGCTGCCATCTTACGGATACCGGCCGGGCCGCCGCCCGTTCCAATCCACGCCAGCCCTCAGCATCCGAGGTCCAGCCATGAACGCGCCATCGTCAGCGTCGCAACACGCTGCCCCTTTGCTCAAGGTCGAAAAGCTGAGCAAGCACTTTCCGCTGTCCACCGGTCTGTTCGGCGGGCAGGCGCGATCGGTCCGCGCTGTCGACGGCGTGTCCTTCGATGTCGCGCCGGGCGAAACGCTTAGCCTCGTCGGCGAATCCGGCTGCGGCAAGTCGACGACGGGACGCCTGATCGCCCGGCTGCTCGATGTCTCCAGCGGCCGGGTCAGCTTTCAGGGCCGCGACATGTCGCACATCCAGGGGGCCGATCTGCGCGCGCTGCGGCGCGACATCCAGATGGTGTTCCAGGATCCGTATTCGTCGCTCAATCCACGGCAGACGGTCGGCGATATAATCGGCGCGCCGTTCCTGATCCAGGGCATGACACCGGCCGAAGGCCGTCAAGCCGCGGTTCAGGAGCTGATGCGCCGGGTCGGGCTCAACCCGGAGCACTACTACTGTTACCCCCGCGAGTTTTCCGGTGGGCAGCGCCAACGCATCAGCATCGCGCGGGCGCTCGCATTGCGGCCGAAGCTGATCATCTGCGACGAACCGGTGTCGGCGCTCGACGTTTCGGTGCAGGCCCAGGTCATCAATCTCCTGCAGGACCTGCAGCGCGATCTCGGCCTGTCCTATCTGTTCATCGCCCATGACTTGTCGGTGGTTCGCCATATCTCGCACCGCGTCGCGGTGATGTATCTCGGACGTATCGTCGAGATCGCGGGGGTCGGCCCGCTCTACGAGCGGCCGTTGCATCCCTATACGCTGGCGCTGCTCTCATCTGCGCCCGATCCCGATCCTGACCGCGCGGCGTCCCGCAAGCGTTTCGTGCTCAAAGGCGAGTTGCCCAGTCCGGTCAATCCGCCAGACGGTTGCCTTTTCCACACGCGCTGCCCGATGGCGCAGGACAAGTGCCGCAGTGAAGTGCCCGCACTCCGGCAGGTAGCGGCTGGCCGCCAGTCGGCTTGTCACTACGCCGATCAGGTTCCGGCGATCGCTGCCGGATAGTCTGGCGACCGAAAGCCGGCAGCAGAAAGGGCGGCCTTGAGCCGCCCTTTCTTCATTTCCATACGATCGGCTCAGCCGCCGAAACTGCCGAGAGGCGCCGATGGGTGGGCATAGTTGCGATCGACATAGAGCAGCGCGTTGCCGTCGTTGCGCTGCCGAACCTCGGTCACGCGCCCGATCATCACGTTGTGGGTGCCGACGCGGTGCACAGTCTCCAGTTCACAGTCGAGATTGACGATGGCGTCGGTCAGCGCCGGCGAACCGGAGCCCATGACGAGCCAGTCGGCGGCGGCGTAACGTTCATCCATGTCCTGTGTCGTGCCCGCGAATTTGCCGGCCAGGTGTGCATGTTCCTGCGTAAGCACATTGATGCAGAAGCGCCGGTTGGTGAGGAACATGTCGCACTGTGCCGAACGCCCGTTCATGCAGACCAGAATGGTCGGCGGCTCGTCAGAAACGCTGCACATGGCAGTTGCGGTGAAGCCACCGCGACCGGCTTCACCGTCGGTGGAGACGATGTTGACCGGGGCGCAGACCCTGGCCATGGCGTTGCGGAACTCGACCTTCGTGAGAACGTCCGGCATGGCTTTTCTCCTCCCTTGGCCGTCAGCCGCGAAGCGGCGGCAGCCAGGTATCACCGGTCCAGCCGTTCTGGTCGTAGTCGGCCATGCAGGTGTCGACGAGTTCTTCCATCGCCTTCAGGCGACCGCCGCGCTCGGCACCCTTCAGCACCTGCAGACGGACCTCTTCGGGCGCGCCGGCGTAGTTCAGCTCGTAGAGCGCGTGACGGCCGCCGAACTCGGTACCGGTCGCATCCCACAGAAGCTTCATGATCTTGATCCGCTCGACATGGCCCATGTCGTTGGAGCCGCGAACATACTTGGCGAGGTAGGGATTGATGTCGGGATTGTCGAAATCGGCGGCGGAGGAGGGGAGGTAAATCAGGCCCGAGGCGATGACCTTGCGGACCGTCTCGATCACGCGTGGATAGGCCTCCGACATGAAGGTCCGGTAGGATAGCGCGGCCTCGAGATTGGGAAGCACGGCACCATTCGCCCATGGGATCGGGTTGTAGGCCATGGCATTTGAGAAGCTCCAGAACATGTGCCTGAGCGCGATGACCTCGCCCAGCGCTGCCTGGTTGCCGCGGAAGGCATCGCCGCCGGTGGCGCGCAGCGCCTTGGCCAGCAGGCCGGCGAGGAAATCGAGCTTGACGGCAAAGCGCGTGCAACCCTGGAAGCAGTAGCCATGCATGAAGCCGGAAGCGGGATGGAACGACAGAATCTTCGGTGCGTCGCGCAGCACCAGCACGTCCTCCCAGGGGATGAAGACATT
The DNA here is from genome assembly GCF_014250155.1 of Aminobacter sp. MDW-2. Lineage (NCBI taxonomy): Bacteria > Pseudomonadati > Pseudomonadota > Alphaproteobacteria > Hyphomicrobiales > Phyllobacteriaceae > Aminobacter > Aminobacter sp. MDW-2. Next base: position 279,590 of record NZ_CP060198.1, on the reverse strand, counting down.
GTCCAGCACCAGGATCGCGTCGTTCTCGTCGAAGCGCGACGACAGCGGATAGTCGAAGGGTGTACCGACTGTGTTGGCCGTCTGCTCGTAGGAGACACGGCAGAACATCTTGATGCCGGGCGCGTTCATCGGAACGATGAACATCACCGACAGCGAAGGATCCTCGGTGACCGTGGCCGAACTCTGGGCCAGGAAATTGTAATGCGTCAGTGCCGACGATGTCGCCACCACCTTGGCGCCCGAGACATAGATGCCGGCGTCGGTTTCCCTGGTGATGTGCACGAACACATCCTTGACCGCGTCGGCCGGTTTGTGGCGGTCGATCGGCGGGTTGACGATGGCGTGGTTCATGAACAGGACGGATTCCTGCGCTCGCTTATGCCACGACAGTGCGTTGTCCTTGAACGGGCCGTACCAGTCGGCATTGGCGCCGAGCGTGTTCATCAACGCCGCCTTGTAGTCGGCAGTCCGCCCCATCCAGCCATAAGACATGCGCGCCCATTCGGCGATCGCGCCCTGCTGGGCGACAAGCTCCTGCGACGAGCGCGCGACGCGGAAGTATTTGTGGGTGAAGCCGCCCGAACCGGTGTCGGTCGGCGACGTCAGGCTGTCCTTGCGCTTGGGGTCGTGCAGCGCATCATAGAGCCGGGCCAGCGAGCGGGCCGAGTTGCGCATCGCCGGATGCGAGGTGACGTCGGCCACGCGTTCGCCATTGATATAGACCTCGCGCCCGTCCTTCAGGCTTTCGAGATATTCAGCGCCTGTGAATGGCCTGGTCTTGTCTTGGCGGAAATCTTCGGAACGCACGCTGTCCTCCCCTGATGATGCCCGAACCTAGCGCGAAAGGAGCGGGCAGGGGATGGACAGGTTGCCAAATTCGCTTGTACTTTTTCCGGAATGCAATCCGATCCCAACATTCCGAGCTTTTTCGTCTATGGCGAGCCGAGCCGCCTCCTCGAAGTCGGCTTTCTCCATGTCGAGGCTGTAAGCGACAGAAAAGACATCCATTTCGGCAAGGTTCGAGCGCATCGACACCCGCATATGGGCCAGATCACATTGTGGACCCAGGGTAGTGGCCACTACCGGATCGAAGACACGTCATGGGACTTTTCCGCGCCAGCGGTCAGTTTCGTTCCCAGCAGTATCGTCCATGGTTTCGACGTCGAGCCTGATGCCGACGCGACAGTGGTTTCCATAGCCGACGACATGCTCAAGGATCTGGCACGGCAGCTTCAGCTGTCGCTCGACACGCCGGTTTTCGTCGCCGGCCAGGGCGAAAGCGACAGCTGGCGCCGGCTTGCAACGGTCGTCGAAACATTGGCCTCCGAGTATCGCGACGACGCGCCAATGGCCGGAAAGCTGATGCCTGAACTGGCGGCCTCAGCGCTGTGTTACATCGCGCGGCTCAACCACAGTCAGCCGCAGGCGGTAGGATCACCCGCTGTCGTTCTTGCGACGGCGTTGCGCGGAGCCGTCGAAGCGCATTATCGCGAAGCCTGGCTTGTCGACGACTATGTCGCGGCACTGGCGACGACCCCGCACCTGCTCGACAAGGCCGCGCGCCAGGTGCTGGGCATGTCGGTCAAGGACGTGGTGCTGGAGCGGCGTTTGCTCGAAGCCAAGCGGCTCTTGATGTTCACCATCCGGCCGGTCGAGGACATCGCCTTTGAGACCGGCTTCGGCGACCCGGCTTATTTCTCGCGCTTTTTCCGCCGCCGCTGCGGCGAAGCGCCTTCAACCTGGCGTAGACGCCAGATCGAGGCGCAGTAGAGATGCCGGGGCGGACAACCGGGCGAAATCGACGAGGTACTGTTACACCTGCCCTCATTCCTGCGGGGGCGTGCATCCCTTATGATCGTCGAGAACTCCATTTCTCGACCGTTGAGGCAGCGACTGTCTCGCTGCCGCCGCATCGCAGCCCAACTAAGCTCTCTCTGCAAAAGCCTTCTCGACGACGTAGTCGCCAGGTATCGAGCTGTTGCCCTCACGCATACCGAGCCCTTCGAGGATCTCGCGCATGTCAGCGATGAAAGCAGGGCTGCCGCAAAGCATTGCTCGGTCATTTTCTGCTGAAATCTCCGGCAGGCCGATGTCTGACACAAGTGTGCTCGCGCGGACGAGGTCAGTGATCCGGCCGCGGTTGCGGAAGGGTTCCCGCGTCACGGTGGGGTAGTAGATCAGCTTTTCCGACAGCAATTCGCCGAAATACTCGTTGGCTGGGAATTCCTCGGTGATCTGTTGTTTGTAGGCCAGTTCGTCTGTTTGCCGGCAACCATGCACCAGCACGACATGCTCATAGCGTTCAAAGGTTTCAGGGTCGCGGATGAGGCTCATGAAAGGAGCCAGCCCCGTGCCCGTACCGAACAAGTAGAGATTGCGGCCTGGCGCGAGATTGGCAAGCAGCAGCGTACCTGTCGCCTTGCGGCCGACCACGATGCTGTCGCCAACAGTGAGGTGCTGGAGCCGCGAGGTCAGCGGGCCATTCTGCACCTTGATCGACAGGAACTCGAGCGTCTCGTCATGATTTGGGCTGACCACGCTGTAGGCCCGCAGCAGCGGCTTGCCATCCACCTCCAGCCCGATCATGGCGAACTGGCCATTCTCGAAGCGGAACGCCGGATCGCGTGTCGTGGTGAAGGAGAAAAGTGTGTCGGTCCAGTGATGCACGCTCAACACCTGCTGTTGGGTAAGGTTGCTCATTCCCCGTGCTCCTCGCTAAGGGTTCAGGTCCGTTTGGACGGTGGACGTGTGGGTGGGTACTCGGCTAGACGGCCAGGTGCCGTTGCTTGATGTCAGGGTCGGCGTCAAACTCCTGCCAACTGCCGCGGAAGGCGATGCGGCCGGTGTCCATCACCAGCACCGTGTCGGTTGTCTGCCTGGCAAACCAGATGTTCTGTTCGCACAACAGTAGCGCTGCCTGCTCGGCCTCGCACAGTTCACGCACGCTGATGGCAAGCTGCTCGACGATCGCCGGTGCCAGCCCCTCGGTCGGCTCGTCCAGCAGAAGCAACCGCGGGCGGCAGGCGATTGCCCTGGCAATCGCCACCATCTGCTGCTGGCCGCCGCTGATCTGGCCGCCGCCGCGTTCGCTGATCGGCTGCAGCATCGGGAAGCGGTCGACGATCTCCTGAGCAGGAATGGGCGTACGGCCGGGCGCGGTTGCATAGGCAGCCATCCTGATGTTCTCGCGCACCGTCAGATGCTGGTAGATACGTCGGTCCTCCGGTACCAACTGCAGGCCGAGCCGTGCCCGCTTGAACGCCGGCAGGCCCTTGAGCGACCGGCCCTCCCAGCGGACCTCGCCGTCGACGGTCGGGCCGGCATTCATGATCGACTTCAAGAGCGTCGACTTGCCCGCGCCATTGCGGCCGATCACGGCCACCCGGCCGAGGACGGGAACATCGAGTTCGACGCCGTGCAGGATGTGGCTGCTGCCATAGAAGGCGTTGATACGGTTCGCCTCAAGCATGATGCGCCTCCTTGCCGAGGTAGACGTCGCGCACCACAGGGTCGGCGCGGATATCATCGATGCTGCCTTCCGCGATCTTGCGGCCCTGGTTCATCACCATGATACGGTCGGCCAGCCCGAAGATGACGCCCATGTCGTGCTCGGTCATGATGACGGTCAGGCCGCTGCCCTTGCCACTGATGCTGCGGATCAGCTCGGTCACGCCAACGCGTTCGCTGGGCGACATGCCTGCGGTGGGTTCGTCGAGCATCAGAACCTTGGGCCGCCCGGCGAGCGTGATGCCAAGTTCCAGGCGCTTCTTGTCGCCATGCGACAGTTGGGCGGCGGCAATCCTTGCCTTGCGCTCGAGCGACAGCCTGGCCAGGATTTCACCGGCCTCGTCCACGGTCGCGCGCGACGGTCTGACCTGATACCAGGGGGTGTCCCGCTGTCCCATGTTCTTGGCGCGCGCCTCGATGGCAACGACGATGTTCTCCTCAGCAGTCATTTCCTTGAAGATGCGCGCCATCTGGAAGGTGCGGCCCATGCCCGCGCGTGTGCGGCGGTATGCCGGTTCCTTCGTTACATCCTTGCCGAGGAACTCGACGGTGCCCGCCTCGCAGCCGACTTCGCCAGTCATGACCTTGAACAGTGTCGTCTTGCCGGCGCCATTGGGGCCGATGATGGCGAAGGTCTCACCTTCCAGAATCTCCGCCTCGATGCCGTGCAGTACCTTGAGCGCGCCGTAACTCTTGTCGACGGAATGCAGCCGGATCATAACGCCTACTCCTTCACCGGCCGGAGGGTCGTCGCTGTGGCCTTCGCCTCGGCCCGATATGGATCAGCAAGACGGGCGACCAGCGCGTTCCAGGCACCGGCCACGCCAGTGGGAAACAGCAGTACGACACCAAGCAGGATGCCGCCGGTGATGATCTCCTGGATACCGACCAGGGTGCGCGTCGAGAACTCGATTGCGGAGAACAGGAAGGCACCGATCATCGGCCCCCAGAAGGACGAAGCACCGCCAAGAAGGGTGAACAGTATCGGTTGCGTCGAGCGCATCATGTTGCCGATGTCAGGCGTGACGATCTGGGCCCAGGGCGCGAAGAGCGAGCCCGCACAGGCGGCAATCGCCCCTGAAATGGTGAATGCGACCAGGCGGTAGCGATGAGTATCGACGCCCATGAACGCGGCGCGTTCGGTGTCCAGCCGGATCGTGCGCAACGTGCGACCGAAGCGACCGTGGGCGATCCACCAGCACAGGGCCACCAGAAGAGCGCAGGCGACGCACAGGAACCAGTAATAGTGGTTGCCTTGGGCGAGATCGACAGTAGCAACGCCGATGGAGGCCTTCGGCCGGACAATGCTCGGGATGCCGTCCTCCGCACCCAGCCAATGGATCTTGGCGAGCGTGATGCGCAGCAGCTCGGCCAGCGCCAGCGTCAGGATGGCCAGGAAGATGCCGGTCGACCGCCTGAGCGCCACGACACCGATGGCAAACGCCACCGCTCCGCCAATGGCCGTCGACAGGGCGATCAGCAGCAGGAACTGCCCTTCATACCCGCCGCGCAGTGTCACTGCCATCGTATAGGCGCCGATGGAAAACAGCCCACCGCTGCCGAAGCTGGCCAGGCCGGCATAACCGAACAGCAGGTTCCAGGAGAGTGCGAAGACGGCGACAACCATCGTCGTGCCAGTGAGGAACACAAGCCCGGAATTGGCCCAGAAGGGCAGAAGGACAAGCGCTGCCGCAAGGACAGCGAGCAGAGCGCCCGAAATGGTGCGGTTCATAGCCGGCTCTCCCCGAGTATGCCGTTCGGCCACATCAGCAGGAAGGCGACCATGCCGACATAGACGGCAACGCCCGGATAGGCCGGCAGGAACATTGTGTTGAGGCCGTCGATCAGGCCGAGCAGGATGGCGGCGATAAAGGCGCCGCGGACATTGCCCAGCCCGCCGATGACAACGGTGATGAAGGCGAGCAGCAGGAAGGTGTCACCGAGCGCCGGCGACAGCGTCTGATTGGGCAGCAGCAGTCCGCCGGCAAGCCCGGCAAGGGCAAAGCTGCCGCCAACCGCCGCCATGATGCCCGCCGGAACGTTGATGCCCAGCAATTCGGCCATCCAGCCGTCACGGGCGATCGCGGTGATCATCTTGCCGGCCCAGGCCCGATGAATGACGAAGTCGAGTACCAGGAAAACGACGATGCCGGAGCCGATGATGAACAGCGAAAAGGACGGCACGAACAGACCGAAGATGTCGACACCGGTATCGATGCCGGGCGGCGGATCGACCGACAGGAATTCCAGTCCCCAGACAAGCTTCACGAAGCCCACACAGACAAGCATCACCGCGAAGGTAGCGATCAGCATGTAGTGTTCGTCGACATGCTGAATGCGCCGAAGGACGAAACGCTGGACAACGATCCCGAGGACGCCCACCACCAGCGCCGCAACGACGGCCGCGGCAACCAGCGCCAGGACCGAACGCGGAGCCGAGCCGACGAGCGAGCTCGCGACATAGGCGCCGATCATGAAGAAGGCGCCATGGGCGAAGTTGAGGATGCGCATGATCCCGAAGACGAGGGTCAGACCCGCGGCGACGAGGAACACGGCCATCCCGGTCGTGAGACCGTTGACCAGCGTGAACATCTGATTTTCCGCCTCTAGTTGAGCTTGGAGCCAGGAGTTGCCTTCTCTAGGAACTCCGCGCCCGGAAGCTGCGCCGTCTCGAACACGCTCCAGCCATTGGCATTCTTGTCGTCGCGGCCGAAGCGGATGTAGGTCAGGTCACCGGCAAAGCCGTGGTCTTCCTTGCGGAACTGGATCTTGCCCAGCGCCCCTTGCGGCGTCTCGGTCTCGATGGTCGGGATCAGCTTGGCCGCGTCGAGCGAACCCGCCTTGGCGACGGCATTGGCGATCGTCAGGATGCTGTCGTGCGAAACGCCGATGTACCAGTTCGGATATTCGTCGCCGCGCAGCTTGATGTAGGCCTTGTGGACCTCGCCGCTGACCGGGTTGCCCTTGTTGGCAGCCGGATACCAGCCGGTCCAGCTCCACAGCGATGCAGGCGTGTTGGCGCCCATGGCTTTGGCGATGGCGAACTCGTTGGCACTGTCGCACAGCACCTTGAACTTCTCGTCGAGACCGAAGGTGCGAGCCTGCTTGTAGTAGCTGATGGCGTCGGCGCCCTGCAGGACGTTGAACAGCCCCGGCGCGCCCGACCCGATGATGTTGGAAATCTGGTTGCGGAAGTCGGCCCCGCCATAGGGCACCAGCACCGGGTCGAGCACCTCGACCTTGCGACCGGCTTTTTCGGTTTCCGCCTCCAGCCCCTTGGTGAAGGCGTTGGTGATGTCGGCAAGCGCGGTGACGTCGGAGCGCAGCGTCGCCCACTTCTCGATCTCCGGGTGCTTCTGGGCCATCAGGGTGCCATAGCCGCCGAAGCACATCGGCGACGAAAACCCGAGGCGGAAGGCGCGCGGATTGAAGGCTTCATGGGTCAGTGCGAGCGCCGATGCCCCGACCATCACCATGGTGACGTCAGCTTCCTCGAGCAGCGGCAAGGTGCCGAGCAGGTTGGCGGTGAAGGTGCCCTGGGCGAACAGCTTGATGCCGTTGCCGGTCAGTTCGCGGAAAGCAGTGACGGCACCTTCGGGCGAGTTCTTGTCGTCACGCACCACCAGCTCGATCTTCGCGCCATTGACGCCGCCGGCAGCATTGAGGCGCTCGACCGCAATCTCGCAACCATCCTTGATATAGTTGCCGTAGAGCTGGCCCGGGCCGCTCAACGTGGTGATCAGGCCTATGCGTACAGCTTCTCCCTGCTGCGCGCGCAAGATGCCAGGCATAGCCAGCGCGCCGACGCCCGCTGCCGAGGTCGTCAGAAAATGTCTTCTGTTCAATCGCATGTCTTCCTCCCAAAAGACCGGGGCTTCCTCCTCCCCGGATGAATGCGGTCAGTGGATCTGCAGAACCAACTCCCTCACGCGCGAGCGCATGATCTGTCCGGTGGCCGGCGTCTTTGGCAGTTCGTCGACAGCCACGATGCGGCGCGGATGCTTGAAGGTCGCCAGCGACTGGCCGAGATGGCTGCGCACGGCCTCCAGGCTCGGGCATTCGCCCGGGCGGTCGAGTACGACGGCAGCACAGACCAGTTCGCCCCATACGGGGTCCGGCAAACCAACAACGGCGACCGAACGGATGCCCGGGCAGCCGGCGAGCGCGAGCTCCACCTCGGCAGGTGCAACCGTCTCGCCACCCGAGCGGATGACCTCGCGGCGGCGACCCGTGATGGTCAGGAAGCCTTCGTCATCCGTCTCGGCGACATCGCCGCTGCGATACCAGCCGTCGACGAACACCTCGGCAGTCTGATCGGGCAATTCGAAATAGCCGTCCATCATGCTGAGTGAGCGCAATTGCAACTCGCCATCGACAATGCGCGTCTCGTTGCCAGGCAGGGGCAGGCCTACACTGCCGGGCTTGCGATCGATCTCGGAATCGTTGAGGCCAAGTGCCGCGCCAAACTCGGTGGAGCCGTACATTGCAGCGCGATAGGCGCGCGGAAAGCGGGCACGGATGCGGTCCATCAGCACGGGGTCGAAGCGCGACGTGCCTGACGCCGCCGAGCGCACCACCGTAGCGTCGAAAGCGACGTTGGAGGCGAGCAGCCGCTCCCAGACAGCCGGAATGCAGTAGAGAAAAGCCGGTTTCCAGCGGTCTATGGCGCGGGCAAGCATGTCGCCTTCGGGACGGCTGACGAAGTGCACAGCGCGCCGATGCGCCCAGTTCTCCATCAGGTAGTTCCAGCCGGCCCAATGGAACATCGGGAACGTCATCAGTTCGCCACGGCCACCTGACGTGACGAAACGCGAAGCGCCGAGATAGGAGCGCAGCCAACTTGCCTTATGTGACAGCACCACGCCCTTCGGCCGGCCCGTGCTGCCGCTGGTCAGGAAGATCGCGTGGCTGTCCTCTTCCTCGACGCCAAGGTCGGGAAGTCGGTCGCAACTGGCCCTGCTGGCGAGAGCATCAAGGTTCACGCCCGCAGTTGCCGCGGCGCCAGCGCCGAGGATCGCCACCGGAACATCGGCGCAGGCTGAGGAGAAGCGATGGCCGTGCTGCCGCAACGGATCGAGCACGAGAAGGTCTGGCCGGATGTAGTCGGCAATCGGCAACAGCTCATCTTGCGACAGCGCCGGGTTCAGCGGCACGAAGGCGGCCCCCAGTCGCTGGCTGGCGAAATAAAAAGCCAGATGATCGAGTGTCATTTCGGCCTGAAACAGAATGCGGCTGCCACGCTTGATGCCGAGGGATTGGAGGACCCTTGCCATCGCATTGGCAGCGCCATCGACCTCGGCGAACGTGACAGTGTGTTCATCGAGCGACGCTGCGAGCGCATTCGGCGTCGAGCTGACAGCAAGATCGAGTATGCGATGGACGTGCCGTTGCATCATGCCTGTTCCGTAGCCGCAATGTCCTTGATTTCGCCCAGCGGGTAGGTCTTGCCGAGCGACTCCATCATGTAGTCCGCGCCACCAGATGCCGGCACGAACCAGCCGGTCGGGCACATGGTCAGGATCTCGACGAGGCTGAGCCCCTTCTTTTCCATCTGTCGCTGGAAGCCCTTGCGGATCAGTCGCCGCGTCGCCGCGATCGAGGCGGCGTTGTGCACCGAGCCGCGCGCCACGAAGGCCGATCCCGGCATCGCCGCCACCATATCGCCGATGACGATGGGATAGCCGTGATAGGCGGCATCGCGGCCTTCGAGCGTGTTCTTGGTGCGCTGGCCGATGACGGAGGATGCCGTCATCTGGCCGCCGGTGTCGCCGAACACGCCGTTGTTCAGCAGGATGCAGGTGATGTTTTCACCGCGTGCCGTCGCATGCAGTATTTCGGCGAGACCCTCGCTGGTCATGTCGCCATCGCCTTGCAACGTCCATACGGCGACCTCCGGACGCATGCGCTTGAGGCCGGTCGCAACCGCGGGTGCGCGTCCGTGCAGGCAAAGCGTGGAGTCGACATCCATCGTCATGATGAACGAGCCGTAACAACCATGGCCGATGATCGATACGTTCTTTTGAGCTAGGCCGAGTTCCTCGATGACCTCGAGCACTAGGCGGATGGCCACCGGCTCGCCGCAGCCTGGGCAAAGATGATGTTCCTCGGTCTGCAGCAGCGTCGGCTTGAACGAAGCCACCTTGTTGCTGGGCGCCTCGGGCGGGCGCGTGGTCATGACGATGCTCATTTGCTGGCTCCGTGGATGGCTAGCTCGATGCGCTCGCGGATCACGGTCGCATCCATGAGGGGGCCGAGGTTCAGGCCGGACTCATCGAAGCTGACGCCGCCGATAGCCTTGACCAGCTTGCGGTCGTGCACGTTGAGCCTGACGTCATCGATCATCTGGCCGGCATTGAGCTCGAACACCAGCACGCACTTGCAGCCCTGCGACGCCCGCTCGAGCGCTTCGCCCGGATAAGGCCACAGTGTAACAGGGCGGAAGTAGCCCACCTTGTGGCCGTCGGCGCGCATCTCGCGCACCACATGCTCGACGAACTTGCCGCCAGAGCCGAAGGCGACGACGAGCGTTTCAGCGTCGTCCGTGAAGCCTTCTTCATGGCGCGCCTCGACTTCGGCGATGGCGTCGAACTTGGCGGCGATGCGCTCCCAGTGCTTGCTCGGGCCGGGACCGGGGTCGTTGGTCTTGCCACAACCGAAGGTCCAGATCTGGCGCGACTTGCCGGTGCCACCCGAAGTGCCGTCGAGCTGCCAGTCCTTGGGCGGCAGCGGCTCGAGGTCAAGCTGCGGCAGCGTCGTTCCCATCTGGGTGCGGGCGAGCAGATTGTCGCCCATGAAGATGACAGGCACGCGGTACTTGTCGGCGAGGTGGAAGGCGAGTTGCGCGTGCTCGACCGCCTCATGCAGATCCTTTGGCGCCAGCGTGATGGTGCGGTAGTCACCCCAACCGCCGCCGCGTGTCGCTTGGAAATAATCCTGCTGGTTGCGGGCCATGTTGAAGATGACGATCGGCGTCTCGTTGAGCGCGGCCTCCGCGATCGCCTCCTGCATCAGCGCCAGGCCCTGGCCGCAGGAGCCGCTGGCGGCGCGAAAACCACCGGCTGCAGCACCCAGTGCCATGTTGATGCCTTCTATCTCCGTCGCCGCATTGATGCAGACCCCTTCATGGTGCGGCAGTTTCTCGGCCATGTATTCGAGCAGCTCGGTCGCCGGCGACATCGGATAGCCAGCATAAAAGCGCAGGCCAGCCTGGATCGCCGCCTCGACGATCGCCTCGCTTCCATCCATCAGGCGCATCGTCATCACTGCATCCTTTCGGCGTCGGAGCCCGAAACGATCGGCTCGTGGTACTTGTAGACTTCGAAGACAAAATCGGGGCACACCTGCTGACAGGCGGTGCAGCCGGTGCAGCCGGGAGCAAGTTCGGGATAGAGATAGCCGGTGGCGTTACCTGTCCTGGACATGGTCAGGACCCTCGGCGGACAGGCAACGATACAGAGTTCGCAACCTTTGCAGCGGTCGGCATCGATGACGAGCGTGCCGCGCGTGACCTGTCTCATGCGACCTCCCGTGCGTCGAGGTCGACGGCGAAGGCCATCGGCGTGACTGAGGCTGCACCAGCACGTATCGCCCGCTCGTTGGCTTCGATGTGCTGGCGGCGATAGGATGGGATCTGTTCGGCCATTGCAGCCACAGCGCTGTCGATTTCCACGGCACCGGTGAGCGCCGCGAAGGCGCCGAGCATCACCATGCCAGCGGCCATGCGGCTTCCCAGCTCGGTGGCGATCGCCGTGGCAGGCAGCTTCACAAGCCTGTGCTTTTCCATATCGGGCAGGTCGGCCGCGATGGTCTCTTCGGCCAGCACGAACGAACCCGGCCGCAGACGCGAACCGACACGCTCCCAGAACAGATGCGACATCGCGATGGCTGAGCCGGCATGCGGAAGGATAGGCAGCGCCTTCAAGGGCTTCGCGCCGATGACGACGGTGCCGATCGAGCTGCCGCCGCGCATGTGGCCGCCATACTCGCCGGCGAGCATCACATGCCGGCTATCCTTGATGGCGGCGAGCGCCAGCGACTTGCCGATGAGCTGGATGCCCTGCCCGCCAATGCCGGAAATGAAAAGATCGAGTTCCAAGTAACCCCTCCCGGTTGCTCGTGACCCTAGAGCTACGCACTTCCGGTTCAGGGTGCAAGACTTTTTTCTCCTTGAACATGAAATTTCATGTTGAAGTACAAAAAATGTTCGCTAGCTTCCCGCCACGGCTTTGGAGGGACGAAAATGACTTATGTGGTGACCGACGCCTGCGTACGGTGCAAATTCACCGACTGTGTGGCTGTCTGCCCGGTGGACTGCTTCCACGAAGGCGAGAACATGCTGGTTATCGATCCTGAGGTTTGTATCGACTGCGGCGTATGCGAACCGGAGTGCCCGGCCGATGCGATCCTCGCCGATACCGACCCGCTGGCGGAAAAGTGGCTGGCGCTGAACAGGCAGTATTCAGCGAAATGGCCTGTCATCTCGGCCCAGTTGCCGCCACCTCAGGATGCACAAGACTTCAAGGGGCTCGATGGCAAGTTCGAAACCCATTTCTCGCCAGAGGCCGCTGCACGTTGACAGCAGTGCCTAACGCGGCGCGATCCCATCGAACAGGATATCGAGGATCTGCAGCGCGAGCTCGGTCGGCGTGAGCCCCCCCGGACGGTACCATTCGCGGGTCCAGATCAGTGTTCCCTGCAGCACCTGGTTGGCAAGCGACACATTGATGCCGGGCCGCAATTCGCCTGCCTCGGAAGCGGCTGCCATCAGGTCGCGCCAGATCCTGTTGGTCTCGTTCAAAAGGCCGAAATGCCGCTCGCGCACATCCTCTGGAACCTGATTGATGACATTGCCATGCGCAGCGATGTAGTCGAGCTTCTGCAGCGTCGTGTTGAGATAGGTGATCGCCGCTGCCTCGATGCGCGCGCGATAGCACGTTTCCGGCGGCAGTTGCTGCAGCGTGGCCAGGAGTCTCAAATGCAGCTCCCGGGTCAGGCTGTTGATCATTTCCTCGACCAGCACGTCCTTTGTCGGGAAGTGATAGCGCAGCGCCGTCACATGCAGATCGATCGCGTCGGAAATTTCACTGAGCTTGGTAAGCTGATAGCCCTTCTGGGCAAACACCTTGGCGGCAGCGTCGAGGATCTTTTCCTGCACGCCTTCGGTCTTGCGGCTCGGCTTGCGGCCCGAAGCCCTGCGCGCAGTCCGATTGATTTCGCGAACAGCCCCATCGGCTTCAAGTGTCGCCAGCTCTTCCGGTTCTTTGGTGGTCATTTTCCGCATGTCCGAATTTGCTAGCTCGCCTGTTCCACTGTTTTTGTTTCCACACATTCGCAAGGCGCCTCCGTGCCATCACACCACAGCTTTCCCATCCATGGCTGGCCATCGCGCAACCTCGGCAATTGCCAAAAGCAGGCGATGGAATATGGCTTCGTCGGGCATGCACACCCGCCCCAGCATGGCGATGCCAAGGGATCATGCAAGGAAATTTTCTCCTTGAGCATGAAATTATTGCAGATAAGTTCGCGGGCGAGAACGCGGGGAGGGTATCAGATGTTCGAGCTCGATCTCAGAGGGCGCCATGTCGTCATCGCCGGCGGCAGCAGGGGGCTTGGCCTCCATGTCGCGCTTGCCTTCGCCGAGGCTGGGGCCTCGGTATCCATCTGCGCCCGCGGCAAAAGCGACCTTGAAGCTGCCGGAGAAAGGATCGCAATGCACGGTGTCGTCGCCCACGCGGCCTGTTGTGACCTCGCCGAGCACGCCTCGATCAAGGCGTATGTCGAGGAAGCCGCTGCCAGGCTTGGCGGCATCGACATCCTGGTCAACAACGCCACCGGCAAGGCCAGTTCCGACACCGAACAGGACTGGGCCGCAAGCCTCAGTGTGGACGTACTCGCCACTGTTCGAGCATCATCGGCCGCGCAACGCTACCTGGAGCAGGGAACCAATGCGGCCACCGTCAACATCTCCTCGCGCACTGCTTTCGGCCCCGCCCCGACCACACCGGCCTATGGGGCGGCAAAGGCGGCGATCATGCATTTCACCCGGTCGCAGGCCGCAGCCCTTGCCGGCAAGGGCATTCGCGTCAACTGCGTTGCCCCGGGCTCCCTGGAATTTCCTGGCGGATGGTGGGACAAATGCCGGGTTCAGAACCCGGCGCTCTACGACAGGACGCTGACGAGATTTCCCTTTGGCCGCTTCGGCACGCCCGGGGACATCGCAAACGTAGTCCTGTTCCTCGCCTCGCCATTGAGCGGGTGGATCACCGGCCAGACCCTGCTCGCCGACGGCGGCCAGACACTGCAATAGGAGCTCAAGACTGGATCGAATGAGCTGTCAGAACCCTGACGTCGATTTCTCGATCTGCTTCAGCTTGCCGTTTTCGATGCGAAAGAAGGGCATTGCACGTTCGCCGGCGCCGTCGTCGCGGAAGCGGAAGATGCCGGTCGATCCACGGAAGCCGGTCGGGTTTTCGATCACCTTCTTGGTGAAGCCCTTCGGACCCATGGCGCTGGCAATGCCGGCGGCCAGGGCAACCGTGTCATAGCCATAGGCGACGTTGATGTCAGGTTCGTAATTGTAGGTCTTGCGGAAGCGGTCGGCGATCGGCCCGATCTCGGCCGCGTCGAGGGTGGCGATGTGGGCGCCCTGCAGTGCCGGGTCGCTTATGCCGTGCTCGAGCCAGCGGGTGGAGCCGACCAGCGCAACGTTCTTGCCGAGCACGCCCTTGGCCTTCAGCGCGGAGACAAGAGGCGCCGGATTGGCGCTGCCGCTGGCGATGACGATGGCCTGTGGATCGTCGACAAGTGCCATCATGTCTGCAACTGCCTTGTCCGAACCGCCACCGGCTGGACCGAAAGGCAGCGCTACCGCCAGTGACGCACCATAGATGCTGAGACTGTTTGCGACGCGTTTTTCGATAACCTTGCCGGCATCGCCTTCAGCCATGAACAGCACGAACTTGCGCGCGCCCTTGGCGGCAATGGCCGCTGCACCAGCCGCAGCGCTGTCGGCCTCGTTGAGCCGCACCGAATAGACGCCCGGTGCGCCGGCGTAGTTGTCGGCGAGCGCCAGCACGAGCGGCCTGTTGGCGCCTGATACGGCTGCCAGCTGGCGCACCGCGCCGTGCTCGGAGGGACCGATGACCAGCTTGGCACCCGAAGCAAGCGCCCCCGTCGTCAGGGTCCGAGCACGCGTTTCGTCGCCACCGGTATCCTCGATGTTCAAGGTCAATAGGTCATTGCCGAGGTCGGCCATGGCCAGCGCAGCGGCGTCGCGCATCTTGCGGCCGCGGTCGCCGGCGGTCCCGCCTGCCGACAAGGGCAGCAGCATCGACACCTTGATCGGTCCCTTGCCCAGGCTTTCGCCCGATTTTGCAGGTCCTGATTTTGCAACTGAAGTATTTTGCGGGCCGATCTGGCCGTCCGACGCGGAGCCGAGGACGTCTTCGGTGCTGGTGTCGGATTGGCATGCGCCAAGGCCGAGCGGCAGCGCCAAGGCGAGCGCCAGCAATGCGGCACGCCCCAGCCGTTTAGGTTCCCTCATCATTCCTCCCCAGGAGCGCAAACTCGCACCCCGACCATCAACCTGCTTATCGCGTGGGGGAATGTCCACGTCATTTCGCGAGGGACCGTTGAACAGACCAGCAATTGTTCCGCCACCTGTTGCAAAATTGACCAGTCAGTTGGACGGGTGGACAAGCGTCCGATCACCGTGGCCGTGTTGGGCACAAACTGACGCTCCTGCAGCCTTCCGAGGTGTGCCATCGGTTTTAGCCACCGAACAACTTGGCGCGCAGGCTACGGATATGGCGCGCCTGCGCTGCCGGTCGGTACTCGACGCAGCGCATGTAGCGCGGGCCAGGCACGAAGGACCTTCTGACGCAGACGCCTTTGGGCGCAGCCGAACCCTTGGCGTTGACCTCGCCCAGGCCGGCCACGGCGGCAAAGCCGAACGTCGCCTCCGGCACCGTGCCGGTGACCTTGAAGCCGTCCCGTTCGAGAATCGCCCGGGCGCGGAGGCAATAGCGCACCGAGAGGGCTGAAAACCGCGTTTCGGCGTGGCCGGCACGGTATTTCATCACTGTCGTGCAGAGATCGCCTTCTGCCAGCCGAAACGCACCGGCGAGATAGCGCACGCCAAGGGCTATGTTGGTCCGGGGATCGGCCAGCTCATCGAGCGTGCCGCGGAACCCCATCAGGCGGGCGGTCGCCGGCATGACCTGCATGAGCCCTACCTCGCCATCGCCGCCGCGCGCCTCGGGATCGTAGAAGCTCTCGATCTCCATCACCGCAAGCGCAAACTCTGCGGGCAGTTCTTTTGCCCTGGCTTCGCAGGTGGCGAGGGCACGGAATGCATCCTTGCCGGCCTCGGTGCCGAGGTCGGTGCACGCCGCGACAGTGATCGGCCTATTAGCATGTGGCCGCATCTGCTCCGGCACCGCAGCGACGGCTGCTGCCGACAGCGCGAGATTTGCCAGGAGTGCCGGGGCGACATGCTTTGTCATCATGCGGAGCCGGGGCTCATCAAGCGACCGCTACGAAGGGCGGGCCCGGTCGCCGCTCAACTAGTTCATGTACTCCACCATGCGGCTGTGGAAACACTCGCATTTGTTGAGGTAATCCTCGTCGCGATAATTGGTCTTGAGGTAACCGTAGGCCTTGCCGCAGGCGACCTTGGCTTCCGACGCCCAGACGAACACCGGGCGCGAGGAATCGAGCCACTGCGAGCTGTTTGCGGCAGCCACAGCCTCGTCCATCATGCGCACCACCTCGGTCTTCACCTCGCCGATGTTTTCGTTCAGCGCTAGGTCCGACGTCGTCGCCAGGCGGCAGTAGCTTGCCGTCGGCACGTCGATGAGGTCCGCCGCCGCCACCTGCCCGGCAAAGGCGAGTACGCACAGGCCGCCAATGGCCGACCGCTTCAGTCCGTCAAGCATCGATAGTCCCTCTCTTTACTGGGAGTAGTTCTCGCCAGCGTCCCACTGTCAAAACGGCAATCCAACCCTAAGCTGCTGTCACGCATCAGTATGCACCTTGGCGCCATCGTCGAACAATGGCACCAAGGCAACTGCCGAAGTAAAAAAGCCGCCCGGAAGGTCGATCAGGTCGCCGACCACGCTGACCGCATCCAGTCGCTGCCCTTCGACAGCGACCATCTCCGGAGCCAGTGTCGTTTCGAATATGCCTGGCAGCATGTCCGAGATGTCGACGACGTCACCAATAACTGCATCGGCCAGTATCTCGCCGAGCGCCACAGGTTCGACCGCAGGCGTGGCCAGCAGCGCAAGCAAGACTCCGGCATCAAGCAGAACTTCTTCCTGCGCAGCCCCCACGTCTTGAAGGGGTGTCGGCAAGATCGCACCTACGCCCTTGTCATTGTTGTCGGCCATCGCCTTTGTCATCGGGACATCGACCAAATCATTCGCACCTGATCACGCTTATACGTTATCCGTGTGCTTGGTGCCCGAATTATCTTCGAACAGTATCTTCACCGTGTCAGTTGTTGCGCTGTTGTAGGTCAAGTTCTGCAGCTCGGCGACGGCCTGATAGGAATTGCCACCACCATCGACGTCGACGCTGACGGTCGAAGTATTGACTCCGGTTTGCTCGATCTTGACATACCCCCCCGCTTCCAGATCGGTGCCGGCGGCAAGCCCTTTCAACAGCTCGCTCAGATCGATTTGATCGCCCTGGGCAATCGTGAAGTCTGAGATGATGTCATTGATCGATCCACCGATCGCATCCGCGCTGACGACAAAGGTGTCGGCCCCTGCTCCGCCGGTCATGGTGTCTTGACCACTGCCGCCGTTCAGAATGTCGTTGCCGTTCTCGCCGAACAGAAAATCATCGCCACCAAGCCCCATCAAGACATTCGACGAACTATTGCCGGCGAGATAGTCACCTGCGGAGCCGCCGGTGAGGTTTTCTATACCGATCAAGTCATCACCGAATGCAGCACCGCCAACTTCACCATTAGCAGGGGTCAAACTGGCGGTATCGGTCGCCGCATTGCCGCTGTCGTCCAGATTAATGCGAACTGGTGTGGCGCTGTCAGAATAGGAGGCGGTATCGCTACCAGTTCCTCCATTCAGAACGTCGTTGCCGGTACCGCCGATCAGCACGTCATTGCCCGCGCCGCCGTTGAGAGTGTCGTTGCCCGCGCCGCCGGAGACCTGATCGTTGGAACTGCCGGTTGTGATATTGTCGTCGCCGCTGGTACCGGCCATGACTGTCACCGTAAACGCATCCGACGCTTTGTCGCCGTCTGCGTCTGTGCCAGTGAGCTGGAAGTTCAGGAGTTGGTCGGCAGGGTTGATGGTCGTGGTGTATGAAAGCGCCACGCCCGTAATTTTCATGTTGCTGTCAACCGGATCGATCGTGACATAGTCGACGGTCTTTGACGCGTTAAAGCCGTCGACAACAAGTTGCATGCTGCCTCCAGGGCCCGCCGTTACCTCTTCGTTGAACGTCTGCGTTGTGCCATCTGTGTATCGTACGGTGATCGAAACGTCGTCGCCAGCCGCTATACCGGCTGACGCGACCGAGAACGTCATGGTGCTCAGCGTACTCGTCTCATAGCCTGCCTGCTGCAGCAGATCGAATTTCAGGACGTCGCCGTTCTTGTGCACGACATTGTCGCCGACGCCAAGGTCGGTTGACGAAATCGTTAGCGTATCCGCGTTGCCGTTATTGGTGCCGGTTATGACAATACTAAAGGCGCCGCCGAACGTGCTGGCCGGAATAGTATAGCTCGGCAGACCGCTGCCTCCCGAAATCCCGCTCAACAGGTTGCCGCTCGGCACGGAGACTGAGGGCGCTGCATCGACCAGATTGAAGTCGTACGTACCATCAGCTTTGATTGTGATTTCAAAGTAGGTTTTCGTGACGCCATCTTCCACGAACTGCGCCTGATAGGTCGCCGTTGTGCCAGGCTTGAGGGCGAATGTGTAGCCATCTGGGACGTTGGTCCACGTCAGCGCCGGCGCGGCGAAGGATTGTGGGAACGGAGCATTGTCAGCGCCGACATCGAAATCGTAATTGCCCGATGTGACGCCGGTCACCCTGTAAACTGCCAGGTCTTGCGCAATTAACTCCGGAATGTCGTTCTCGATGGTCACGCTCGCCCCGGCATTGATGACGATCGCATCGCCATCGCTGTCGGTTGCCGTGAACACATTGGCAAGGCTCAGGCTCGTCGTCTCGGCGTCGCCGCCACCGACATCCAGCGCACCATGGTCGACATTGTCCTTCAGCGTGAAGGTGAAGTCGCTGCCGTTCGGCGCAATGGTGAACACCACGCCGCCGGCATTCGGGCCGTCGGCCACAACGCCGTTGATGACGCCGCTGTTGGCGTCATAGACGAAGTTGATGGCATGGCCATCCTGGGTCAGGCCGCTCGGGCCCGACACCGCAGCGTTCAGCGCGATCGCCACCGGCGCATCGGCGCCTGCCGTCACCAGGGCGGCGATCTGGGCCGCGGTGATCGACGCCGTCACCGTCTGGCCGCCTTCGCTGTTGCCAACGGCACCTGCCGTGTTCAGCGCATCTTCATGCACCGTGCCGAGGTTGACCGTCGCGGCATTGTTGACCGGACTATCATCCTCGATGGTCACCGACATATTGGCCGTTGCCGTGCCACCTTTCCCGTCGCTGACGGTGACAGGGATGACCAGCGTCAGCTCATCCTCGCTGCCGCTTATGGGATGGTTGATCGGTCCGGAGAGGACGACAGAATAGCTATCGCCCGTTGCGGTGATGGTTATGATTGGTAAGCCATTGGCCATACCAACCAACTGACTGGTGCCCTGTCCAATCCATTCGATTTTGTCATTGCCGGAGTACAAGTCTGCCATGCCTGCAGGCAACGAGGGCACGCCAAACGTATATGACAACGGATCGCCATCCGCATCAGTCGCCGAGAACGGGCCAGTCGCAATGGCCTGATCGGTCGTGTCGCTGCTTCCCGAGTCATCCTTGATGCCGTTCTGAAGTCCTTCTTCCGATACCCTTACTGCGAAATCGAGCATTTCCGGCGCACGATTGCGCCGAGCCCCCGGGAAGAGTTCGCGATACTCGTATTGCGGGAACTGCAATGCGGTTGGTGGCAGCAGAGCCGACAGGTCGAAGCCATTGCCGATACCACCAATAGGGGCCTCAAAATTGCCGCCGGAGCTGTTGGCCGAACCAGGTCCAACCGAGATCGATCCGTCAGGACCAAAAGCGACATCGACGCCGCCGGCTTCAAGCGCTGCGATCAGGGCAACTCGTGGAAGCTCGACGTCGCCGAGCATGAAGGTCGGCACGTTCGAGGCAGCGTCCTTGACGACGATTTCGGTGCCGTCGGCCTGCTCGAGGATCAGGTTCTTGCCGTCGACCTTGATGTTGTCGACCGAGATGTTGGCCGGCAGGTGGACAACGTTGGAGGCGTCGGCGGTATATTCGGCTGCTGTGGCCGGCGCGGCTGGGGTGGCATTGGGTTGGGCCGCCTGGATGGGCTGGCCGGAGCCGGCATCGACCGGAACAGGGTCGGCTTTTGCTGCCGGCTCGGTCGCCTGCGCGAGGAGCTGCACCTCCGACAATGGCACTGCCTGGTCGAGCAGCGGGTCGCTGCCGGTTGCAGTTGCCGAAAGATTTCCCTGGTCAACGGAGGTTGCCATAGCCCATCCCCTAATTTCTTGCTGGCCGCAGCAGAGCAACGAGATTTGGGTGATTGCAACGGGGGCGTGCGCAAAGCTGCATATCCCCATATGCAAGCGAGCAGGAAAACTTAATGGGTGGTTAATTTGGAGAGGTGAGATGCACCTGAAGCATCTTGTCGAACAGACTTTAGGGTCGTCGCGCGAGTATCGTGCAAGGTGTCATGTGGGCATAGGAAAAGGTGGCTGCAACTATCCGTTGACCACGAAAGAAAGCAGCAGATCCGGCGACTTGACCGGGGCGCGGACGATATTGAGCTGGCCGCGGTAACGCCGGTCGGCTGTGGCGAGGACGAAGCCGCTGGCGATCGGCACGCCGTAATTGGCGTCGAGCCTGGCGAAGATGTCGGCGACGTTCAGGTCGAGGGACAGCCGGAGGTCGCGGCGCCCTTCTTCTCCGAATCCGACCGGCAGATGGCGTTTGACCAGGTTCTGGAAGGATGGATTGAAGGTCAGGATCTTCTTTGTCGATGATAATGCAAAAGCCGGCGCCGGGCAGGCACCCAGGATAGCGTTGATGGTTCGCAGCGATGCCAGCTTGGCCAAGGCGGTGCTCTGATCGGTCATCCAGCGCAGGCAGGCGACACGGATGGCCGAGGTGAGGTTGCCGGTTTGCGTATTGGAAATTTCGATCTCGTCCACCATTTCGCCGAGCGTCAGGTGCTTGTCTTCAGCTAGCTGTTTCAGCGTTGCCCAAAACACGCGCTCAAGCTTGATGCCGCGTCGCGTGCCTTGGCGCACGACAACGCGAAAATCCGAAGTCAGATCGTCGGCCGAGTAGATGTGGAGTGCGCCTCCACCGGGCAACGCTCCGCTATTATCGTTCATGGAGCGCCTCGTCGCGCGCCTTGTTGATGGGTTTCAGCAGGTAACTCAGGATTGTCTTTCGCCCGGTGATGATCTCGACCGTACTGATCATGCCGGGAATGATGGAATAGGACTTGCCATCCCGCTCCAGCGCCGAGCGATCGGTCGAGACCCGGACTTGATAGTAGGGTTCGCCGGTATTCTGGTCGACGAGGCTGTCGGCGGTGATGTTCTGCACCTTGCCGTCGAGCCCGCCGAAAATCGAGAAATCATAGGCCGAGACCTTGATCAGCGCCTTCTGGTCCGGGCGAATGAAGGCGACGTCGCGCGGCGACACGCGGGCTTCGACGAGCAGGGTCTCGGAGGTCGGCACAATGCCGGCCACCACGGCGCCGGGCTGGACGAAGGCACCCAGCGTGTTGACGTCAAGCGTGTTGACGATGCCATCCACCGGCGAGCGGATGTCGGTGCGGGCGACCCGGTCGCTGGCGCCGCGGATCGTTTCTTCCACGACCGAGAGCTCGGCCAGCGCCTGGGTCAGTTCGTCGAGCGCTTCTTGCTGCAATTGCAGCCCGAACTCGTCGACCTGCAATTTCGCTTCGACGATCGCAGCGCCGGTTCGCTTGATAGTCTCGTCGGCGAGGTTGAGCTGACCGCGTATCTCCGTCTGCTCGCGGTCGACGCGGATCTGCTCGGTCTTGGCCATCAGGTTGCGTTTGACCATGGAGGTAACGAGCTCGGCTTCCCTGTCGCTGACGCCAAGGCTCTCCGTCAGGCGCTGGACATTGACCTTGGCCTCGTTCAGCTCCTTCTCGCGCTGGTCCAGCCGCGACTTCAGCACATTGAGCTTGGTTTCGAAGTTTTGCCGGCGTGCCACCAGCAGCTTCTGCTCGTTCTCGCAAATCTCGGGGGCTGCCTTCACAAGGCTTTCGGGGCAAGCGAGCGGCTCGCCGATCCGGCCTTCCTGCTCCTGCTTGAGACGGGCGATGCGGGCACTGAGCGTGCGCGCCTTGGCTTGCTGCTCGCCGAGGCTCGAGGTGCTGACGGTATTGTCGAGCCGGATGATGAGGTCGTTCTTCTTGACCACCTGGCCAATCTTGACGGCGATCTCCTGGACCACGCCGGCCTCGCTTGCCTGCACGATCTGGGTCTTGGAGGCCGGGATGACCTTGCCTTCGCCGCGTGCGATCTCGTCGATCTCGGCGAATGAAGCCCAGACCACAAACGCTGCAAACAGGGCCGCGATGATCAGCACCACAGCCGATGCAAACAATGGCGGCCTGTCTTCCCTCGATATCATTAGAACTCCATTATATTGAACATGGCCAATATAATAACCCCTCAATCCTGCAAAATCTCAGCCGGCAGGCTTCTGCAGCGCCTGAATGACTTTCTCCTTGGGGCCATCGGCAACGACACGTCCTTGTTCCACCACGATAAGGCGGTCGACGATTTCGAGCATACTGTAGCGGTGAGTGGATATGATCAGCGTGGTCTTGTCGTCGAAGGCGACCTTGAGCTGCTTGATGAGCAGACGCTCGGAGGCCAGGTCCATCGACCCCGACGGCTCATCGAGGAAGACGATCTTCGGCTTGGTCAGCAGCAGCCGTGCGATCGCCACGGCCTGTCGCTGCCCACCGGACAGATTGGTGCCACGTTCGCCGACATTCATGTCGTAGCCGCGCGGATGGCGTGAAACGAACTCGTCGACGCCGGCGGCCTTGGCTGCGAGGATGATCTCCTCGTCTGTGGCCTCCGGGCGCGCCATCAGAAGATTGTCCTTGATGGTGCCGGAGAAGAGGTCGCCGGCCTGGGCGACGATGCCAACGGCAGCGCGAACCTCCGAGGGGTGATACTGGCGTACATCGATGCCGTCGAGCAGCAGCTCGCCGGTGGTTGGCAGGAACAGCCGTCCGACCAGCCGGCCGAAGGTCGTCTTGCCGGAGCCGATGCGGCCGATGATGCCGATCCGCTCGCCTGGATTGATCGACAGGTTGACGCCCGTCAGCACCTCCGCCTCTGTGCCGGGGTAAACGAAGCCGACATTGCGCAAAGTAAGTGCCCCGACCCGGATCGGACGATTGACGAAGCCGACGGTGTCGGGCCGGTCCTCGGGCTGCTGCATGATGGAGTTCAGCACCCGCAGTGACAACATTGCCTGGCGGAAGCGGGAAATCGTCATCGCCAGTTGCCCGAGCGGCGCAACCGCACGACCCGAGAGCATGACCGCGGCGATAATGGCTCCGGTGGAAATCGATCCGTTGTCGAATGCGTAGGCACCAGCCACCACCAGCGCTACAGTCACCAATTGCTGGACGAACTGCGTCATGTTGGCTGCGGCAGCCGAAAGCTGCTTGATCTTTTCGGATGTATTGGCCGCATTCTTGGAATGTTCGCGCCATTTCCGCAGCAGATAGGCCTCGGCACGCAGCGATTTGATCGTCTCGACCGTGGATATCGACTCGACCAGCAACGCCTGACGTTGCGAAGCCTCATTCATGGAAGCGGCAACACGCTTGCCGATGCGCTGCTGGGCAATAAGCCCGATGGCGACCGCGGCTACGAAGGCGACTATCGGAATAATCACCAGCCATCCTGATATGGCGTAGATCACCAACAGGAAGATGAAGACGAAGGCGGTGTCGATGAAGGTGCTGACGGTGTTGGAGGTGAAGAATTCGCGGACGAATTCGTATTGCGTAACGCGGTTGGCATACTCGCCGGTGGATGCCGGGCGAGCACTGAGCGAAGTGTTGAGCACTTTCTCGAATAGCATGTAGGAAATGCGCAGGTCGGCCTTGCGGCCGGCATGGTCGATAAGTGCCGCGCGTGCCGTCTTGAGCAAAAGGTCGAACAGGATTGCGGTCGACACACCGATCGCCAGGACCCAAAGCGATGAGATCGCCTTGTTGGGCAGGATGCGGTCATAGACGTTCATCGTGAAGATGGGCGACGCGATGGCGAGAAGGTTGATGAAGATCGCAGCCAAGGCAACGCGTGAATAGGACCGCCAGAACGTCCCGAGTGTTCCATAGAGCCAATGCGGCCGCTCGATCCTGGCCGCGTTGCCGAGGGTCATGTTCTCGGCGGTGTTGGCATAAGTGATGGAGAAGCCGACACCGCCTAAGATGGGAACGGCCGTCAGCTCAGTCCGCGATATCGATGTGCGGCCGTCTTCCTGCGGACCGGTCAGGAACTCCGCGCCGTCGCTTTGTTCGGCCAGTACCGCGATCGGCAGGCGATTGGGACGAAAGATGATGGCCGGCAGGTCGAATCGGCCGCGCATGAAGTCGCGATGCGCGAACTCGGTCGTTTCAAGGCCGATCCGTTCGGCAAGGTGCTTGATTTCCTGGACCTCGATCCGCTCTTCCGAGATCGGCACGCCGGCGAACAGCACGGTTTCGGCGCTCGGCCGGCCCAGGTACGCGGCCACAGCCGAAAAGCAGGACTTGAATGCTTCGACCGGGGTCTGGATATGCGCCTGCTGATTCATGACGGACGGGGTCTGCCGTCAGACGCCCTACTTCTTTCTGACTGGGGCCAAGAGATCAAAAGGCATGTCGTTTGCCTGCTGCGAAGGTGTCCGCGCATAAGTCTCAGTGTCGGCTGTCGCCGGCACGTTGAACTCTGTTCGGGCATAGGCGTCAGCCTGCTTTGCCGGTTGAAGGTTCATCGTCTGGAGCAACTGGCCGGTTGCTGCCAGTAGGCGATACTCGGCAAAGAGCGACGCAAATGCGGCGGTGTTGGAAAGCGTCGCTGTGTTGAAACGCGTGTTCTGCGCGTCCAGCACGTCGAGCAGCGAGCGCTGGCCGACCTTGAACTGCTCTCGATAGGAGGTGACCAGCCTGTCGTTGGCGATGGACTGCTGGCGCAGCGTCTTGGCTAAGTCAGCCTGACGGAAGCGGCGGTCCCATGAAATCCGCACGGCCTCCTCGATCTCGCGCTGTACCTGGTGCAGGGCGAGCCGCTGTTCGCTGACGCGCCGGATCTGCTCCTGCTCGTTGGCCTTGTCGATGCCGCCGCGATAAAGGTTCCAGCGCAACACTAGCCGGGCCTGCAGATCGTTGGTTTCGTCCTCGGCGCCGTCAATGTCATTGCCGATCCGGGCGCGGCCTTCGGCGACGACCTCGGGGCCGTATTTGGCGCGGGCCGCATCGACGAGCGAGGCGGCAGCGTCGATGTCGCTATTGGCCATGTGGACGCGCGGATTGTTGCGGCGCGCAAGGCCGAGCGCATCATCGAGTGAGCGGGGCAGGGCCCTGGCTACGGAACCAGGCTTGGACGGGTTGGTTAGCGGCTTGCCGACGGTCTTGAAGAACCGGATCTTTGCCGCTTCGAGCTCTTCAGAGGCTTCCTGCACACGGGCCTTGGCGGCGTAGAGGCGCTCCTCGGCCTGCTGGCGGTCGGCGTCGGTGAGTGCGCCGCCTTGGATGCCCTCTCGAATGTCGCCGAGGATTGACTGATGGAAGCCGAGGTTCCGCTTGGCGTCGCCTACGATCTGCGCCTGCAGCAGGTATTCGAGGTAGTCCTGGACGACCGACAGGCCGATGAATTCGGAGCGTTCAAGGACGCGGAAGGATGCGCCGTCGACGCGCGATGCTTGGCGGGTCAGTTCGGCGCGGCGGGCGCCGTTGTCGAACAGCTTCTGGGTGACAACCACGCCGGCTTCCGACGGGTAAAGCTCATCATCTTCGATGCCGCTGAGGCGCCGTGACGGGTTGTCGAGGCGGCGCACACCGGTCGACGCTTCGAGGTCGACGCTTGGGAGATAGAGCCCCTTTGCCTGCCTGAGCTCGAATTCGATTGCTTCGCGGTTCTCGATGGCCTGGCCGATTTCCGGATTGGATTCGACGGCAACCGCCATTGCTTCCTTGAGCGTCAGCGCATTTGCACCCGTGCCCGACAGCATGGTCGCAGCAAGCATGACGGTCAGCCGTGCCGCCAGTTGTCCAAGGCGCTTAGGCATTAAGTATCTCCCCACTCCACCCCGACGCCGAAGCGTTCGGGAACCCGATCGTACCCAACTAGACGTAATTATCCAGCAGTGAACTAAAATCGACAGCGTTTTGATTGCTCTGGCGTAGTTTTCACTGGTTTTGCGCCATTTGACCTGGGCGCTGATGCAAAAATGCTACATCTCGTGGCACTAAAGTGTCGGGGTCGGGTTAAACGCTGAGGTTGCGAAGCTGGACACCACACATGGTCTCCTGACCTTCGTCCCGCTAGAAATTTCTCGGGCGGGAGCCGCTCTGTTGATTCGTGTAGAAATCTTCCGCATCGGGTCGTGGGTCGGCGTCTATCTATTGCGCCAATGGGCCTTCACCAGGTGCAATAGCAGCAAAATTGTTGCCTGCAGACGCGATTTGCTCTGATCCGGCGCGTGCGCCGTGGATCCAGGCTCGATCGGTGCTGAACGAATAAAGCGGGACATAACTCTTCAGCGCCCCATCACGCAGAACCTGGTTGCTCAGATTGTCGAGGATGAAGGTTCCACTTTGGGTGGCAACCGACAGCACGGCGTGGAAGACGCCGCGGCTCGCATCTTGGAGAACCACCAGCGACATGCTTTGTGCCGGAACGCCGGCTTTGATCAGTGCCGACATCTTTAGAATGGCAAAATCTTCACAGTCGCCGGCACCGCGCGACAGTATTTCAGAGGGCTTCGCCCAGTAATCGAGATTGCCATAAACGCCCTGGTCCTTGCGATAGGCGATCATCGTGTTGACGGCACGGTTCACGACGGCGAGCTTGTCGAGAAATTTCCTGTCGCGGCTGTCCTCGGCAAGTCCGAAAAGTGCGGCGCCATTCTTGCCGCATGAAGTTTCGGTGCAGCCACTGATGTCGCGATAGACCTTGGCCCACCGACCTGCCACCGGGAAGTTGCGCATCGGGATTGCGACCGAGCCGAAAACGCCCGGAATGATGGCTGCCGTTTTCATCGGGTCGACGCCGGCGGGCGTTGCCGACGCATCAACTGCGGTGCGCGCCACGAGCCCGTAGCCGTCGAAGTCCGGTCCGAACTGGAAAGGCTGGGCCGTGGCGACAGTCATGGGTTCCGCCATCATCAGGCCGCCAAGAAGCTGAGGCATCGGCATCTCGGACTTCACGGATGCTTCGGCGGTGCGATCCTGACTTGCCGCGGCGCCCTGCACTGCAACGGCGAGGAACACCGCCGCGGCAAAGCTTTTGGTCAGGTATCTTGCAAAAGTGGCTGCTGTTGCTTTCATTTCGCCCACCTATTTTGATGAACGATAGCAACGACATATCAAATTATCGGAAAGGAACTGGGATAATTGTCATATAATCTTGAAGTGATATTTTAGATCAAATTTTATCGAAGTTTTTCACTTGTCCCGTGAGTGACTGGCGCTCTGCGGCGATCCGTGGCCTTCTTGCGACAGGGCAGGCATTTTGGGCGAGTGGCCGCTCATCTGCACAGAGTGTGGTGTGACATGCATGGAACCGGTGCGTTCGGTGCTAATCAAGATCGGAGCTGCGACAGCCATCGGCGCCGTTGCGTTCATGGTCGGGTCGCTGCGAAGCCTGCCACGGCAACCGATTTTCAGTGACGCCGTTCCGGCTCGGGCGGAGCATTCCCCGGTGCAAGCCCATGAAAAAGCGGGTGGCCAGCCGAGAATACATAAAGAGGTCGCCGCCTTGCGCTCGATCGCGCCCGAGATTGTTGCGCCACCTGATGTTGTCGGACTTGGATTGCAGCGCGTCGAGGCACGGCCTCCGCTCAGCGAGCTCGGGCTTGCCGCGCCTCCGAAGCCGGTCACGCCTGATGATTGGGAGGGAACGATACTGTATCGACCGGTCGTCACCTCGTCCGCTTCGTTCGAGGCCATGGGCTTCACAATCCTCGTCGCCGGAACGGAGCCTGTCGGGCTGGACCAGTCCTGTGACTTCCAAGGCGTGGCGTGGCGCTGCGGCGAGCGAGCCAGGCTCGCCTTCAGATACTGGCTGCGCGGTCGCGCACCGCTCTGCCAGGTGTTCCCGCCGGCCGAAAGGCAGCCGGTTGCGGCCGCATGCAGGCTCGGCAAGCAGGATCTCGGCGCCTGGCTGGTGTCAAACGGCTGGGCCTATGCGCGTCCGGGCGGCGGGTATGAGAAGGCCGAGGCCGTGGCGCGCAGGGCAAGAATGGGCGTGTTCGGGCCGCCAGATTGAAGCTGCCATGCCATTCAGACCGGTCGCTGAGGCTGCTATCAAGCCAAAATTGCGCGACTTTCGACCGGTTTCGTCAAACTGTTCGAAATCACACAAGGAATGTTTCATTCTCCACAGGTAGATCGATTCGAGCATTGGAGCGGAGGGATCTGGCGTGGACATTTCTGGTACGGGGAATATGGCTGGCAGTTCTGCGGCGGTGTTGCGCTATGCCGGTCTTGGCACGGCTGCTTGCGCCGTCGTTGCGTCGGGTGCCGCCGCACTCCTGTTTCAGGGCCAGGCTGACAGCATATTCTGGCGCGGCGTGATTGGCGCCGGCGTCGTTGCCGGTCTCGTCGCCGCACCGCTGCTGACGATCATTGCCAATGAGCGGCGCAAGTTTGCCGCTCTGAAATCCGAAGTCAGCCGCCTGTCATCTGTCGATGCGCTGACCTCGTGTCTGAACGGCAGCGTGTTCGCGAGTCTGATCGACGCCTTCCGCAACTCGCCTTCCAGCCGGCAGGGTGCTTTGCTGGTTGTCGATATTGACGACTTCAGGGCAATCAACGCCCGGTTCGGCCATGCCTGGGGCGACGAGGTGCTCAAGATCGTTGCCGGCGCAATCAAGTCGTCCGTCCGTGGCGGAGATCTCGTCGGCCGCATCGGTGGCGAGGAGTTCGGTGTCTTTCTGCCCGGCGCCAGCAAGGAAAATGCCGAGCGTGTTGCCGAGCGTATCCGCGGCTCGATCTCCGAGACGGTGCTAGAGCCGGGTGGCCGCAACTGCCCGCTGACGGTCAGCGTCGGCGCAGTCCTGTTCGACGATCAGTTCGAGTTCGACGAGATGTTCCGCAAGGCCGACGGTCGTCTCACCGAGGCCAAGGCTCGCGGTCGCAACCGCGTCGAATTCACCGACATGTCGGACGACAGCGACGACAGGCCCAGCCTGAACGCCTGACGCAGCCATGGCCTTCCTAGCCGATTGTTCAACATATAGTCGGCATTTTAACGGTTCTGGCAACAAATGCTGAAATGTCAGCATGCCCTAATGTGACCGCAACTTCTGGCGGGGTCGGGCATGCGCAATTTTTTCCGGTCGGAGCACGGCAATATCGCGGTGACTACGACTATCGCTATGGTGCCGATCATGACTGGCGTAGCCGGGCTTGTAGATTTCGTCAGCATTAGCAACAAAGCGGACAGACTTCAGAATTCACTCGATGTTTCTGCGCTTGCGATTGCAACCAAATACTACTCAGGGATGTCTGGCGACGACCTGAAAAGCCTCGGCCGAGACTTCTTCGATTCGAACCTCGCTCGGGTCCGCAATGACGCCAGCGAGCTCGTCTACAATGATCAGGTCACCGATTTCGACGCATCTGCGACAACCTCGGGCGATATCAGCCACATTGAGGTCACCTCGACGATCGAGCAGCCGGGCATGGTCGGGAACATCGAATGGCGAACCGCCAGGCGCGCTGTGGTCGAGGTGGCGCCGGGACAGCCGGCTTGCGTACTAGCACTTGATCCGACCGCATCGGCCTCGGTCAAGCTTCAAGGCTCAACCCATGTGGTGCTTGACGGTTGCGTTATTGCCTCGAACTCCAGCGCCAACGACTCGGTATCGAGAGGCGGATCGGCGCAGGTAGCAGCAGAGTGCGTGACCACTGTCGGCGGCACAAATGGGCTCACCGGCTACAACACCGACCTCGAATGTGGCATTCCGCGCGAGAACCAGTACGCGTCGCTCGACCCGCTCGCGAATGTCGTTCCGCCGTCCTATACGGCCTGCAAGTCAGTGCCTGGCGGCAAAACCAAGACTCTTTCGCCTGGTACATTCTGCGACAAGACAATCTCAGGCGATGTCACACTCGATCCGGGAACCTACATTCTAAGGGGCGGCCAGATAAAGCTCGGCGGCAACGGTTCGCTCACCGGCATTGGCGTGACGATTTTCCTGATGGAAGGCGCGGAATTCAGCTCGAACGCAAACGAGATCATCAATTTGTCGCCGCCATCCGAAGGATCCTACGCAGGCATCACAATCTACCAAGAGCGGACCAACGCCAATGCCGTGGTGATCAATGGTGGATCGGGTTCGAATGTGACCGGGTTCATCTACGCGCCGGGTGCGCATGTCTTTTATGCCGGCAATTCTGAGATGTCGGGTTCAGGTCAATGTATTCGTATTGTCGGCAATACCGTCGAAATGACCGGCAATTCATCGGTCACGTCGAACTGCGAAGCCGAGCTTGGTGGTAAGAAGATGTATGCCGGCCGCATCATCAGGCTGGTGCGTTGATGGCATGCCATCAAGACATTTCAGACTGAAACACGAGTTGGCTGGCACGCATATCGCGGAATCTTAATGTGGCGTCGGGCTTGATTCGAATTCTGGACCGAGAGAGGGAGAAAATCAGGTGACCAATAGCAGGAAGCTTCTTGTCAGCGCGGCATCCGCGCTCGCCATCAGCGCATTGCCGATCAAGCTCGACATCGGATCAAGTGGCGGTTTTGCCCAAACGTCGGCCTTCGCCAAGAGCGAGAATGGCGGCGGCAACGGCGGTGGCGGTAATGGCGGAGGTGGGGATCGGGGTAATGGTGGTGGCAAGAGCAATGGCTCTTCCAACGGCAAGTCTGCATCGGCAGCCGGTAAGACCAAATCAATCGGCGGCGTCCAGACGGCCTCTGCCGGCAACTTGATGAAATCGATCTTCGGTGGCGGACAGACGAAAAAGTCGGCGGCTGCGAACAACAAGCGTACGACGCCGAAAACTGCAAAGACCAAGCAGCATCTCAAGACCCTGCCGGCCAACGTACTGCCGGCCTCCGTGGAGGTGCCAGGGGCAAAGCCTGTCAAGGAAAAGAACCTCAATGCGCGCTTGGCGGCTCTCAACTCGCTTAATCGCAACTACCACGCCTATCTGAATTCCCAGTCTCCGCGCATGGCGCTTGTCAGGGAGTATGTTCTGAATTCGGCCAAGGCTGAGTTGGCGGTTGAAGCGGCTGCGGCGGCAGCCGAAAAGGCAGCCCAACTGCAAGCTGCGTTGGACGCCGCCGCCGCTGCCATCGTGCCTTTTGACGGCAGTGCGCCGATCGTCGACCCGACTGCAGATGCCCTTCAGGCACGCCTCGATGCACTGAATGCCCTGGAGCCACCGGTTGATCCTACAGAACTGGCCGCATTTGAAGCCGAGAAGCAAGCGCTGTCCGACGCACTTGCGGCCGCAGATGATTTGGCCCAGGCGGAACAGGATCTCGCCGACGCCCAGGCGGCAGCCGATGCCGCTGCCGAAGG
This sequence comes from Aminobacter sp. MDW-2, assembly GCF_014250155.1. NCBI lineage: Bacteria > Pseudomonadati > Pseudomonadota > Alphaproteobacteria > Hyphomicrobiales > Phyllobacteriaceae > Aminobacter > Aminobacter sp. MDW-2. The sequence continues at coordinate 248,141 of NZ_CP060198.1, read as the reverse complement.
CACCAGCGAAGACGACCTCAAGGAGGCGTTGCTCGCGGCAGCCAATCCCAACCGCGTCGCCGAATATGGCGACGACTATTTGAATGATGAGGTCATGGATTGGGCCAAGGATGTCCTTGGCGTGGGCGACGCCTACGGCAAGATCGACGAGATCAAGGCGACCTTGCCGACCGAGACCGCGGACGTAACGGCGGTGGTCGATCCAGTGCCTGAGGTTGCGACAGAGCCGGCCGTTACACCGCTCGTTCTGCCGGCCAATTAAAGGCGTTCGGTCGGTCGTTTAGCCAGCCAGGATTCTAACCGCCGCTGGGCATCTGGCGGTGGTCAGGCTAAGGGGCAGTGGTTCGGCGCTGCTGCGGTCGTCGACATCCAGTACCGGTCAGGAAATAGCCAGGATCTCGAGCTCGTGCTGCCCCAACATGACGATGTCGCCTACGGTCTTGCCTATAAGTGCCAGGGCGACCGGCGAACCATGTGAAATGGAGGCTTGAGACGGGTTGGCCTCGTCCTCGCCGACGATTCGGAAGCTCTGGGTGCGGCCATCGTCACGTTCGAAGGTGACGGTGTGACCGAACGCAACCACTTCGTTCGAGGTTGGTGCCGGCATGAGCTGGGCCGTATGCACGCGTTCAGCAAAATAGCGCATGTCCCGAACCGGAACCGCCGACTGCCGTCGCCGCTCATTGACGTCTTCAATCAAATTCGCGGCCTCGAGCGCCTGCTGGGCACGGGCCAACTCGTCCTGCAGTATCTTAAGGCCCGCCGCCGTGACGAGGTTGACCCGCTCGGAGATCGGGCGCGGTGGCAGAACGGTTTCCGATGCCGCCTCGGCACTGTCTTCCTTGGCAAATGCGACGCTCACTTGGCCGGTACTCCGTCGAACTCTGTTCCCAAGTGGTAGCCCACAGCCAACAATAAAGCTGCAACAATCTGCTGGCGCAGCTTGAGCCGGTGCGGCCGGCGGCTGTTGATGGTCCCGGCTACGCCAAAAAAAGCTCGCGAGCGACATCGCATCGGTGCCATGAATTGTGGACATTCGTATTGACACAAATACAGATGTTCATTACCTCTGGGCGCAATTGAAGAGCGTGCCCGGGAGGACCCATCGGATGACCATCAACGTAGCCCCTGTCGGCTTGGCGCGGGATCTTGCCGAGCGAGGCAAGTCGGGCAAGCCGATCCGCATCGGCCTGATCGGCTCGGGCGAGATGGGCACCGACATCGTGGCGCGGGTGGCGCATATGCCCGGCATCGAGGTCGGCGCGATCTCCGAGCTCAACCTGCCCAACGCCCATCGCGCCGTGGATATTGCCTATCAGGAGAAGGGCCATGCCCGCGAAGTGGGCAGCGGCTCGGCAATGAGCGAAGCGATCGAGGCCGGCAAGGTCGCGGTCACCAACGATGCCGAGCTGATCCTCAACAGCGGCCTGATCGACGTCGTCATCGATGCGACGGGCGTGCCCGCCGTCGGCGCCGAGATCGGCCTGCGCGCCATGGAGCATGGCAAGCATCTGGTGATGATGAATGTCGAGGCCGACGTCACCATCGGTGCCTATCTCAAGTCGGAGGCCGACCGGCTCGGCGTCACCTATTCGCTCGGCGCTGGCGACGAGCCGTCGTCCTGCATGGAGCTGATCGAATTCGTTTCGGCGATGGGCCACACCATCGTCGCCGCCGGCAAGGGAAAGAACAACCCGCTCAACATCGATGCGGTGCCGCACGACTATGCCGAGGAAGCAGCCCGCCGCAACATGAACGTGCGCATGCTTGTCGAGTTCGTCGACGGCTCGAAGACGATGGTCGAGATGGCGGCGATCGCCAACGCCACCGGTCTGGTGCCCGACAAGGCCGGCATGCACGGCCCGGCCGCGACCTTGCCCGAGCTCAACAAGGTTCTGGTCCCGGAACAGGACGGCGGTGTTCTCTCCAAGGTCGGCGTCGTCGACTATTCGATCGGCAAGGGGGTTGCCCCCGGCGTCTTCGTCATCGCCGACATGTCGCATCCGCGCATCCGCGAGCGCATGGAAGATCTGAAGATGGGCCATGGCCCGTATTTCACCTTCCATAGGCCCTATCACCTGACCTCGCTCGAGGTGCCGCTGACCTGTGCCCGTGTCGTGCTCTACGGCAAGGCCGACATGGTGCCGCTGGCCAAGCCGGTGGCCGATGTCTGCGCGGTGGCCAAGAAGGACCTTGCACCCGGCGATGCGCTCGATGCCATCGGCGAATACAGCTACCGCGCCTGGATCATGACGGCGGGCGAGGCGCGCGCCGCCAAAGCCATCCCTTGTGGCCTGCTGCAGGGCGGCACCGTCACCGCGCCGATCCGGAAGGGCGAGCTGATCACCACGGCCAATGCATCCGTTGCCCCGAATTCGAAGATCGCCGAGCTGCGTGCGAGGCAGGACAGGCTGGTCTATGGAGCGGAGGCATGACGGTGGCCCAGGCTAAGGCCAAGAACCTGCCGGCGGGTGCGAACCTGCCCTTCATCTACCGCGAATACAGCGCCGAGCGGCTGAAGCTGGCTCTGCACAAGATGTACCTCATCCGCCAGTTCGAAGAGGGCGCGGAAGAGTCCTACATGCGCGGCCTGATCCACGGCACGATGCACCTGTCCATCGGCCAGGAGGCGAGCGCCATGGGCATCTGCATGCCGCTCACCAATGACGACCAGATCACCTCGACCCACCGTGGCCATGGCCATTGCATCGCCAAGGGCGCCGAGGTTTCCAAGATGTTCGCCGAGTTCTTCGGCAAGACCACGGGTTATTGCCGCGGCCGCGGCGGCTCGATGCACATTGCCGACGTGACCACCGGCAATCTCGGCGCCAACGGCATCGTCGGCGGCGGCATTCCGATTGCCGTCGGTGCGGCACTTACTGCCAAGCGTCTGAAATCGGACCGAGTCGTCATCTCCTTCTTCGGTGACGGCGCCAACAATGAGGGTGCTTTCCACGAGGCGCTCAACATGGCTTCGCTGTGGAAGCTGCCGGTCATCTTCGTCTGCGAGAACAACGGTTACGGTATGTCGACCTCGATGGCCCGCTCGACGGCTGTCGCAAATGTCGCCGACCGTGCCGCCGCCTATTCGATGCCGGGCGTGATCGTCGACGGCAACGTGCTGTCCGAGGTCGCTGAAGCCAGCCATGAGGCCGTGCGCCGCGCGCGGCTAGGGGAGGGGCCGACGCTGATCGAGTCCAAGACCTATCGTTATCGCGGTCACTCCAAGAGCGACCGCAATCGCTACCGGACCAAAGAAGAGATCGAGGACTGGATGACCAACCGCGATCCGATCGTCCGCTACGAGAATGAACTGATGGAATTCGGCATCATCGACCAGGCAGGCATCGAGGCGATCCGCGAGGCGGTCGCCAAGGAGATTGCCGACGGCATCGAGTTCGCCAAGGCGAGCCCGTCGCCCGAGATCCGCAATCTCGAACGCTACGTCTACACGGAGACTGTGTAATGGATCAGGCCGTGCGTGAACTGAGCTATGCCCAGGCGATCCAGGAAGCCATGGCGATTGCGCTTGAGAGCGATGAACGCGTCTTTCTGATGGGCGAGGACATCGGCGTCTATGGCGGTGCCTTTCAGGTGACCGGCGACCTGGTCGAGCGTTTCGGCGCCGACCGCGTCATCGACACGCCGATCTCGGAACTCGGCGGTGCTGGTGTTGCCGTCGGTGCTGCGGTGACGGGCCTGCGTCCTATCTTCGAGTTCCAGTTCTCCGATTTCGCCACGCTCGCCATGGAGCAGATTGTCAACCAGGCCGCCAAGATGCGCTACATGCTTGGCGGCGCGGTTTCGGTGCCCGTGGTCATGCGTTTCCCGGCCGGTTCCGGCACGGGTGCTGCCGCCCAGCACAGCCAGAGCCTGGAAGCCTGGCTCGGCCATGTGCCCGGCCTGAAGGTGATCCAGCCGGCGACGCCGTACGACGTCAAGGGCATGCTGCTCGCAGCCGTTGCCGATCCCGACCCGGTGATGATCTTCGAGCACAAGCTGCTCTACAAGACCAAGGGCCCGGTGCCCGAAGGCTACTACACCGTGCCGATCGGCAAGGCCGAAATCCGCCGCGAGGGCCGCGACCTCACCATCGTCGCAACCTCGATCATGGTGCACAAGGCGCTGGAAGCTGCCAAGACGCTCGAGGCCGAAGGCATCGACGTCGAGGTCGTCGACCTGCGCACCATCAGGCCGATGGATAAGGAGACCGTCATCGAGAGCGTCAAGAAGACGTCGCGTCTGCTCTGCGTCTATGAAGGCGTGAAGACGCTCGGCGTCGGTGCCGAAGTCAGCGCCATGATCGCCGAGAGCGAGGCGTTCGACTTCCTCGACGCGCCGATCGTACGTCTCGGCGGCGCCGAGACGCCGATCCCCTACAATCCGGAACTGGAAAAGGCGACCGTGCCGCAGGTGCCCGACATCCTGGCCGCTGTGCGTAGCCTCGCTACGGGGAGCCGCTAGGCCATGCCGGTCGAAGTAATCCTGCCCAAGGTCGACATGGACATGGCGACCGGGCGCATCTCGCGCTGGTATGTCGACGAAGGTGCTGCGGTCAAGAAGGGCGACCTGCTGTTCGAGATCGAGACCGACAAGGCGGCGATGGAAATCGATGCCCCGGCTTCGGGCACCATCCGCGACATCACAGGCAAGGAAGGCATAGACATTGCGGTCGGCGAAGCCGTTGCCTGGATCTATGCCGAGGGGGAAGCCGGCAAGCCGGCCAAGGACGTGGTTGCCGAAGCCAAGCCGGTGCAGAATCTGGCTCCCGCTGCACCGGCTTCGGTCGCAACTGCTTCTGCTTTTTCGCCTGCGCTCGCCCCGGTGAAGGCCGTCGCCCCGTCCATGCCATTGAACGGCACCCGCGCCACGCCGCTCGCGCGCCGTCTCGCGGCGGAAGCCGGGCTCGCACTCGAAACCATCGCAGGATCAGGCCCCAAAGGCCGCGTCATGCGCAAGGACGTGGAAAGCGCCATGACGGCGCCGAAGCGCGAGGTGAAGGCCGCTCTTTGGCCCGATCAGATCATTTCCAGGCCGCCGGCATCCTCCCAGCCGCGGCCGGCGCCACAGCGGTCCGCTGGCGCGGCACCGCTGAACTTTGCCTGGCTGCGACAGGGTGAAGGGCGTCCGATCGTTCTGATCCACGGCTTCGGCGCGGACCTCAACAGCTGGCGGCCGATGCTGGCGGCCGGTCCGGTCGATGCACCGCTGCTGGCGCTCGACCTGCCCGCGCATGGCGGCTCGCCACGCCACACACCTGCCGACCTCGACGCCATCGCTGCGGATGTCGAGGCGACGCTGGCGTCGCTTGACCTTGGCCCGATCCTGCTTGTCGGCCATTCCTTCGGTGGTGCCGTGGCGGCAACCGTCGCCGCGCGCGGCCATGCCGACGTCCGGGCCCTGGCGCTCATCGCCCCCACTGGCCTTGGCCCGGAGATCAACGGCGCCTTCCTGCAGGGTTTCGTTCGGGCAAAGAGCGAGGCGAGCCTGATGCCCTGGCTCCGGCAACTTGTCGCCGCCGAGCAGGTGCTGTCGAAGCCCTTTGTCAACGCGACGCTGGCGCAGGCGGCGGACAGCGAACTGCGGACAGCGCAAGGCGAGATATCGGACCGCTTCTTTGCCGACGGCACACAGACCTTTGACATCAGGGGACTGCTGGCGGCCTTGCGCATCCCGGTGCGTGTCATCGTCGGCGCCAACGACCGGATCATCCCGGCAAGCCAGTCTCAGGGGTTGCCCGGCGAAATTGCGCTGCATGTCTTCCCGGCTACCGGCCATATGCCGCAGGTCGAGCGTCGTGAGCAGGTGCTCAAGATCCTGCTGGAGATGGCGCGCGCCTAGCGCAGTTTCAAAATCCCCGCGCGACATGCGCGGGGATTTTGCATTCCGGCTGGATCAGCTTTCAAAGTCGCCAAACGTATTCTGCAATCGGGTCAGCAGGTCGACACGTTCGCCGACCTCGTCGCCAAGCAGCACGATGATGTTGCTAAGCATCAGGTCCATCACCGCGATGATCGTTGCCGAGCCGTCCCAGAGCGGGCCGTGCGATCCGGGCACGACGAGGCAGATGTCTGAAACCTCCGGCCCCCAGGGGCAGAACTCGTCGGTCAAGAGCACGACCTTGACGCCCATGCGTCGCGCTTCCATGGCGAGCGGACGCGCCTTGGCGGCAAAGCGCCGGACGTCGTGCAGAAACAGCACGCGACCTTCGACCGAACCGTCGAGCAGTTCGGAATAGGTACCGTTGAGCCCGTCGACGAACTGCACCCGCGGCCGCGTGTAGGACAGCTGGCTGGCGAAATATTGGGCGATGCCGCGGACGTTCTGGTAGGCCGCGACATAGACCTCGCTTGCCGAAACCAGCGCGTCGATCGTCTGCTGCCACTCCGGGGCGGCGGTCAGCTCATAGATCCGCCCGAGATTGTCGATCTGCTGCTGGATCAGTCCGGCAAGCAGCTTGCCTTCGCGGATGTCTTCCCGGAAGCGGTCGACCGGCCCCTTCACCTGCCAGGCAGGATTGGAGCTGCCGCGCCGCAGCTCATGCTTCAACTGGTCGAGGCCGTCGAAGCCCATGCGGCGGAGATAACGGCCGACGGTCATCGGCGATAGTTCGAGACGGGTGGCGATGGACCGCGCCGTCTCGAACGGGATTTCCGCCAGGTTGCGCTCGATGTAGTTGGCGATCAGCTTGTCGGATTTCGACCGTCTCAGCTGTACGCTTTGCACGAGCTTCAGGATTCGCTGCGCCATGTCCTCTCCGGCCAGCCGCCGCGGGGCGCGGGAGCTACTGGGCTGTCTTCACTTTGGTCCAGGCCCGGTCAAGCTGGCGCAGGCCAGGTCCCAAATCTTCGAAAATCTGCAGCCGCTGCATCGTTTCGGGCGAAGGATTGATCTCCTTGCTATTCTTGATGTTGTCGGGGGTCAATTGCCGCGCCGGGACGTTCGCGGTGCCGTTTGTCTGTTGCGAAACGTTGAGCGCGGCGACCTCCGGGCGGGTGTAGAACTGCATGAATTTGAGCGCGTTTTCCTTGTTGGGCGCCGACTTCAGGACGCAGATGTCCTCCTGGTACATGGTGGCACCTTCCTCAGGGATGACATAGCCGAGGTCGGCAGTGTTGCCGAACACGTCGACCATGGCGCCGACGAAGAAATGCCCCGCCGCGACGTCACCCGACTGCACCATGGGACGCGTGTCATAGGTGAAGGCGGCGACATCGGGCTTCATCGCGATGATCGTGTCGGCGGCCTGCTGCAGCTCGTTGGGGTCGGTTGAATTGACCTTGTGGCCGTTGAGGATGAGGCCGACGGCAAGCACCTCGCGCATGTCGTCGAGCAGGGTGAATTTGAGGCCCTTGGCCTCGACGGTGGCGATCAGGTCCTTCCAGCCGGTGATGTCCTTGCCGAGAATCTTGCGGTTGTAGAAGATGCCGACCGAGCCGAATGCATAGGGCAGGCAGTACTCGCCCTTTGGGTCGCTCTTGGCGCGCATGAAGGCCGGGTCGATGTTCTTGAAGCCCTCATAGGTGTTGATGTCGGTCTTCTCGAGCAGGTCGAGCTTGGCCATGATGTCTTGCATGTGCACCGAGGGGAAGACGATGTCGTAGCCGGTTGCGCCGCCCTGGATCTTCGCCAGCATCTCCTCATTCGAGGAGTAGGTCGACAGGTTGACCTTGATCTGGGTTTCGTCCTCGAATTTCTTCAGCACCGCCGGATTGATGTATTCGCCCCAGTTGTAGATGTTGAGCTCGGCAGCAGCGGCCGGCGCGACCGTCGTCATGGCGGCCGCAATCGATAGTGCGGCGGCTTGCGCCAGCAGGCTCGGCCTGCTCGGCGGGGCGCCCGCGAGGGCATGGTTCATGATCCTCATCGAATTCTCCTCTGTTGGTTGTCTGCCCATTGCAGGCCGGCATCGCGTGCTCCGGCTACGGCTTCTGGTGGCCGTTGACTTGGATGATCAAATGGTATCCAAATCTCTCAATCGCACAAGTGTTATTTGACTAACAATTCGGGGAACGGCAGATGCGAGATTCCATCGTCCGGCTGGAGGGAGCGGCAAAGACCTTCCCCACGCCGGAAGGCCAAAGCGTGATCGCGCTCGACACAATCGACCTCGATGTCGGCCGCAACGAGTTTTTGACGCTGCTCGGCCCTTCTGGTTGCGGCAAGACGACCTTGCTGCAGGCGATCAGCGGTTTCGTCGAGCTCGATGCCGGCCGCATCCTGATCGACGGTGTCGACATGGCGACACGTCCGCCCTATCGCCGGCCCGTCAACACCGTCTTCCAGAATTATGCTCTGTTTCCGCACATGACCATCGGCGAGAACACCGGCTATGCGCTGGAGGTTGCGGGCGTCGCCAAATCCGACCGGATGAAGCAGGTCGCAGCCGCCCTCGACATGGTCGGCCTCGCCGGTATGGAGGGCCGCCGGCCACGCCAGCTGTCCGGCGGCCAGCAGCAGCGTGTTGCGCTCGCCCGCGCCATCATCGCCCGGCCCAAGCTTCTGCTTCTCGACGAGCCGCTGTCGGCACTGGACAAGAACCTGCGCCAGTCGATGCAGATCGAGCTGAAGACATTGCAGAGCGAACTCGGCATCTCGTTCATCTTCGTCACGCATGACCAGCAGGAAGCGCTGACGATGTCGGACCGCGTCGCCGTTCTGTCAGGCGGACGCATCCAACAGCTCGATACCCCGCGCAGCATTTATGATCGCCCGGCCAACAGTTTCGTCGCCACCTTCGTCGGCGCCAGCAATCTCTTCGAAGGCCAACTGGACAACGGATGGTTGCTGACCGGCGATGGCCTCGCGATCCGCCATCAGCCGTCGCTTGGGAAAGTGTCAGGCAAGGCTAAGGCCTTGATCCGCCCCGAACAGTTCTTCATTACGGGGGAGGGACGGGACTATCCTTTCCTGGACGTCGAGGTCGAGCAGATCGTCTTCGTCGGCTCGTCATTCGAGCTGTTCGGTCATACCGTCGAAGGCCGCAAGGTTGTTGCCGAAATTCCGGCCGGACGGCGCAGCTTCGTCGGCGAGGTCGAACAGGCAAAGAAGGCACGGCTGTCCTACGACCCGTCCGCTGTTCATCTCATCAGGTGCGACGCCGATGGCATCTGAGATGTCTCTCGCTGGTCGCCGCCGCGTTCAGCTGGCGCTGCTGCTCGCCCCGGTGACGCTTTTCCTAGCTGTCTTTTTCCTGGGCCCGCTGGCGATCATGATCGTCACCAGCTTTCTCGCCCCCGGCCTCTATGGGGGCGTGGAGTGGACCTACTATCCGCATAATTATGGCCGCATCCTCGGTTTCGCCGACCCGGCATTCGAGGTCTTCGACCCGGTCTACCTCTCGATCTTCCTGCGCTCGCTCAAGATCGCGGGCTTCACCGTCATCGCCACCATGGTCGTCTGTTATCCCGCAGCCTTCTGCATTGCGCGGCTGTCTGAGCGCTGGAGGAATTTCTGCCTCTTCCTGATCACACTGCCCTTCTTCACCAGCCTGATCGTGCGATTGTTCATCTGGGTGCTCATCCTGCGCCAGACTGGCATCGTCAACGAGGCGTTGCTCGCGACAGGCGTCATCACGCGACCGCTCGAGCTGATCTACACCGATGGCGCCATTGTGCTCGGCATGGTCTACATCTTCATTCCGTTCATGTTCATGCCGATCTATGCCAGCGTCGAAAAGCTCGACTGGACGCTGGTACGCGCGTCGCTCGACCTCGGCGCGGGCCCGGTCCGGACTTTTGTCCGCATCATCCTGCCGCTGACCGCGCCTGGCATTGCCGGTGGTGCCATCATCGTCTTCATCCCGGCGCTTGGGAACTTCGTCGTTCCTGCGGTTCTTGGTGGCGCCAAGGTGATGATGCTGGGAAATCTCATCGAGCAGCAGTTCCTGTCTGCCCGCAACTGGCCCTTCGGGTCGGCCTTGGCGATGATGGTGATGAGCGTGATGCTGGTGCTGCTCTTCATCCATGTCGTCGCGTCCGGTCGCCGCGGCGCTGACGCCACAAATTGAGGGGCTGCAGATGAAGATTACCCGCTTTCTCTTCCGCGGTGGGCTGATTGCCTACACCATGCTGTTCTTCGCCTTCATCTACATCCCCCTGGTGCTGATCGCCGTCTACTCGTTCAACTCCAATCCCATGAACATGATGACGTGGAGCGGCTTCACCACCGAGTGGTACGCTCAGGTCCTCGGCTTCAAGACGACGATCTCGGAGAATGCCCTTTACATCGAATCGACCGACCAACTCGTCCAGGCGGTCTGGAACAGCCTGATCATCGCGACCTCCACCACCATAATCGCGACCGTGTTCGGGACCGCCATCGCCATTGCGCTCTACCGCTTCGCCTTCTTCGGCAAGCGCTTCTATCGCACTGTGATGTTCATGCCGATGCTGATGCCCGACATCGTGCTCGGCATCGCCTTGCTGATCTTCTTCGTCAATTCGGGGATCACGCTCGGCCTGAAAACGATCATCATCGGCCAGTGCACCTTCCTGATCTCCTATGTCTTCATCGTCGTGTCGGCGCGTCTTGCCGGCATGGACCGCACGCTCGAAAACGCCTCCGCCGATCTCGGCGCCAACGAGTGGGTGACATTCCGCAAGGTTGTGTTCCCGCAGTTGCTGCCAGGCATCATCGGCGGCGCGCTGCTTGCCTTCATCATTTCGATGGACGACCTGGTGATCACCTACTTCATCGCCGGCGTCGATGTGACGACGCTGCCGATGTTCATCTTCGCCATGCTTCGCCGCGGCATCAAACCCGAGATCAATGCGATTGCGGTGATGATGCTCACCTTCTCCTTCGTCGTGGCCTCGCTTGGCCTCTACCTGCGCTCCCGGCAGAAATGATCCTGATGACCAAACCGAAATCTCCCGCCACCAAAGCCCGGGCCCGCGACCTCGGCCTGCCGTTTCCGGGCCGGCCCGGCCCGTTTAATGCCATCACTGATGTCGAGGGCATTGGCGTCGGGTTCAGGACAATTTTCGAAGATGTACCGAGGCCCGGCCGCAAGCGCCCGGTGCGCACCGGCGTAACCGCTATCCTGCCGCATGCGGCCTCGCCGACGCCCGTCCCGGTTTATGCAGGTGTGCACCGCTTCAATGGCAACGGGGAGATGACCGGCACGCACTGGATCGAGGATGGCGGCTACTTCCTCGGTCCCGTCGTCATCACCAATACCCATGCCGTCGGCATGGCCCACCACGCGACCGTGAAATGGATGCTGGAGCGCTATGCCTCGACCTATGACACCGACAACTTCCTCTGGATCATGCCTGTCATTGCAGAGACCTATGACGGCGTGCTGAACGACATCAACGGCCTGCCATTGACCGAAGCGGACGTCAGGGCCGCCCTCGACAGCCTGTCATCGGGGCCGGTCCAGGAAGGCAACTGTGGCGGCGGCACCGGTATGGTCACCTACGGCTTCAAGGGTGGGACCGGCACGTCGTCGCGTATCGTCGAATTCGGCGGCCGCGAGCACAGGATCGGCACGCTCGTCCAGGCCAACCATGGCCAGCGTGACTGGCTGACGATCAGGGGCGTGCCCGTCGGCGAGCATATGCGCGACGGCACGCCCCAGAGCCAGCTCGCCGAACGCGGGTCGATCATCGTCGTCGTCGCCACCGACCTGCCGATGGCGCCACATCAGCTGCAGCGGCTGGCGCGCCGCGCCGCCATAGGCATCGGCCGTGGCGGCACACCAGGGGGCAACAATTCAGGCGACATCTTCCTGGCCTTCTCGACCGCCAACCCGCAACCCATGGCCCACCATGCGCCGGCCAGGCTGAACCTCGAAATCGTCAATGACGAGAAGCTGGATCCGGTCTATGCCGCGACCGTCGACAGCGTGGAGGAAGCCGTGGTCAATGCGATGCTGGCGGCCGAGGACGCCGGCGGCACCGCCTTCGATCGTTTCCGCATCCAGGCGATGCCGCATGACCAGCTGGTCGCGGTGATGCGCGACTATGCCCGCATCAAGTAGCGGCAACAACGGGAAAGGTGGTTTGTCGTCAGACGAAGCCGCGCTTGAGCAGCTCGGCCGAGATCTCGTCCCAGCTGGCGCAGACGGCTGATGCGCCCGCCGCCATAAGCTCCGGGCCGTGGCCGTCATGGGTGTGGCCGCCGCCGACGTAGCCGATGGCCGTCATGCCGGCAGCGACAGCGCCCTGCACGCCGTAGCGCGAGTCCTCGATGACCACCGAGCGCTCGGGCGCAAAACCCATCTTCTCGGCGGCAAAGAGGAAGATGTCGGGCGCCGGTTTGCCGTTCTTGACCATCGACGAACTGAAGATCGATGGACCGAAATAATGGGCGAGGCCGGTGACTTCGAGGCTGTGGTTGATGCGCTCGACCGACGAGGACGAGGCGACGCAACGGGCGGTTTTGAGCTTCGACAGGAAGGCGGCGATATCGAGCGTCGAGGCCAGCTGCTCGGTGAACAGCGCCTTGGTCTCGCCCCAGATATCGTCGGTGGCGTCGTCGGGCAGCAAATGGCCGGTGAGCTGGTGGATCTTGGCGATGATGTCGGCCTGCTTCATGCCGACGCAATGCGAGATGACCTCTGCCTCGATCTCGAGGCCGTTTCTGGCATAGGCGCGCACATAGGCAAGGGCGGCCAGCGGTTCGCTGTCGACCAGCACGCCGTCGCAATCGAAAATCACCAGGCTGTCTTTGGGCAAGTCGAACTCCAGGAAGCTTTGCGGCGCACAGGCCGCCGTTTGTCGAAAGCAGGCTGCTGCGGTCGCGCCGCGTTGCAGCCGCGATGGTGGAAGATCTAATCCCGGCCGATCGCCTCGGGTCGTGGCGACGCCTGCAGCGCACGCTGCATGGCGCTGCGCTCTTCCGGCAGGTCGGGCGCGAGCCAGTTGGGCTCGGCGCCGAGGAAGCGGTCGAGATAGGCAACGGCATAGCTCGGCATCTCGGCCGTATTCTCCTTGTAGGACCACCAGGTCCTGAGGTCGTCGGCGCATGCGTCGAGGGCAGGGGCTTCGTCAAACTCCTGCTCGAACAGCACGGCAATCGAGCAGACGCAGAAGTTGGTGTAGACGAAGCCCTCCGGCCAGAACCGCACGATGTCGGGAATGGCCTGCGCCGGTGTCGATGCGTCGGGAGGCCGCACATCGTCGATCCGCACCGGCGCCTGCCTGATCAGCTCCTTGAGGGCGAGGCCGGCGGCGTAGACGATGAAGTCGGCGCGGTCGAGCTGTGCATATGATTTTTGGGCGTTTACGATCTCGACCCAGTCGAGGAAGATGCGCGTCAGTTTCTTCTCGTCGATGTCGAAGCGGATGCCGTAGCGGGCGGTGATGGCACGCGCGCTGTTGCGGAAGGTCGTGCGGAACCAGCGCAATTGCCTGAGCCTGTGACGGAGGTCGGGCACCAGCGCAAGTTCGTTCTTGAAGATCAGGTCCATCGTCGCAGTGCTCCTGCCCTGTCCGAAGATACCATCGGCAGGCAAAATGCCAAATGCCGCTGTGGATCGGAACCATCGTGCGGGGTGTCCAAAGTTATACATATTGACATTCATAAAGACAAATGTTCTTTGATTGATATGTGAGCGGCTCAGCATGTCGCCGCTCCGGAGGACTTCGGGAGGAAGAGCCTTATGGCAATCTGGCAGTGGGGACTGCTGCTTCTGGGCGTCGTCTGGGCGCTGCAGTCGCTCGGCGTGTGGATCCAGATGCGGCACTACGCCGATGTCTTCAAGGGCATCACGGCGAAGTACCAGGATGGCTATGTCGGCGCCGGCAATTGCCGCGGCCGCCTGGGCAAGGGAACGATCGCGCTGATCGTGGTCACGCCGGACCTCAAGGTCCAGCGGCTGCTGACCATGACCGGGCGCTCCGTCTTCGCCAAATTCAAGCGTCATGAAAATCTGGAGGGAATTTCCCTCGATCAACTCCGGTCCAATCCCGCTGTACTGGGAGAGGGGGAAGCCGGTGTGGCGGAAGCCGTGAAGAAGGCTGTCGAACAAGTCGACCGCGCACGGCTCGAGCCAAAGGGGCCCGGCCTCGCCGGCCTCAAGCCAGTGGGTATGTAGGGGCGGCACCTTTCGGGCGCGGTCCCTAGGGTGAGGATATCAAGGAGGAGAAATGTCAGTCCTATCTATGTTGGCGCAGCACGCCGACATGGCCGTCCAGAACCTGCATGTCGCGGGTTCAATGGCCACGGATGCTGCAATTCACGGCAAGCTCGCCGTCAAGGGAGCGACGAACGATCTCGTCGTGCTCGCCCAGGCGAGCGGCGACCTGACCGTCGAGCAGTTCAAGGAAAAGCTCAACACCGTTGCTCAGGAGGAACAGCTCGGCTGGCTCACCAGCATCGGCAAATACTTTATCGGCATCTTCCAGAAGGGCGGTGAGGTCTTCGCCGGTTTCGTCACCGGCATCATCCCGACGCTCGTCGTGCTGATGACTGCCTTCTACGCGCTGACCGAGCTCGTCGGCGAGGAGAGGGTTCACGGCATCGCCCGTGGCGCCGGGCGCATCGCGTTGACCCGCTACACCGTTTTGCCGCTGATCTCGGTGTTCTTCCTGACCAACCCGATGGCCTACACCTTCGGCTCTTTCCTGGAAGAAAAGCACAAGCCCGCCTTCTATGACGCGGCCGTGTCCTACGTGCATCCGCCCCTCGGCCTGTTCCCGCACATCAATCCGGGCGAATACTTCGTCTGGGGCGGCATCCTCGTGGCTCTGCTCGAGCTTGAGAAGAAGGGCGTTGTTCCCGGCGGCTATCACATCCAGGTGGCCATCTGGTACGCCATCGTCGGCCTCGTCGTCATCCTGCTCAAGGGCATGCTGACCGAGCGCATCACCGCCATCATGGCACGCCGCCAGGGCGTCGAGCTGTAAGGGCGGGGAGGGGCACATGGCCAAGTCTTACAAGGCAGTCAAGATTTCCCGCGGCAAGAGCGGCTGGGGCGGTCCCCTGGTCGTCCAGCCGACGGACCAGCGCAACAAGGTCGTCTCCGTCACCGGCGGCGGCATCCACCCTGTCGCTGCCCGCATCGCCGAGATGACCGGTGCTGAAGCCGTGGATGGCTTCAAGTCGCCGCCGGTCGAAGGCGAGATGGCGGTGGTGGTCGTCGATTGTGGCGGCACCGCGCGTTGCGGGGTGTATCCGCGCAAACGCATCCCCACCGTCAACCTCACCCCGGTGGGACAGGCGGGCCCGCTCGCCCAGTTCATCACCGAAGACATCTACGTGTCGGGCGTCAAGGAAAGCGACATCACCATGGCCGACGGTTCGGAAGCCGTGACATCGGCAGGCTCTGCCTCCAACGCGAACAACGCCTCGTTCGCGACGGCGACAAACACCACCGCCCCCGCAGCGTCCAACGACGGCGGGTTCATCAACCTCGTCGCCAGCATCGGCCGCGTCATGGGGCGTGTCGTCGGTATCTTCTTCAATGCCGGCCGCCGCACCATCGACCAGGTCGTCCGCAACGTGCTGCCGTTCATGGCGTTCGTGACGATGCTGATCGGCCTGATCCTCTATACCGGCATTGGCGACGTGCTCGCCCAGCCGATGGGACCGCTGGCCAACAACATCGTTGGCCTGCTGGTCATCTCGGCCATCTGCGGCCTGCCGTTCCTGTCGCCCATCCTCGGGCCAGGCGCGGTCATCGCCCAGGTCATCGGCGTGGCGATCATCGGCCCGCAGATCGCCAACGGCACGATCTCGCCGGCAATGGCGCTTCCGGCGCTGTTTGCCTACAACACCCAGGTCGGTTGCGACTTCGTGCCGGTCGGCCTGGCGCTCGGCGAGGCCAAGCCCAAGACCATCGAGATCGGCGTTCCCGCCGTTCTGATCAGCCGCCAGATCATGGGCCCGGTCTCGGTGCTCATCGCCTGGGCGGTCAGCCTGATCGTATTCTAAGATCCTTGCCCGGCGGCGCTTGTCGTCGCCGGGCATTTCATCGGCCGGCCAAGCCGGCAAAACAGGTACGCCCGGACAGCATTCCAGCCCGGGCCCAGAAAAAGGCTTCGATCATGTCGGTTCATCTCAAGACGCTCATAACGGCAATCGGACCGGAAGTGGCAGAGCTGGCCGAAGGCGGCGTGCTGATCCTGTTCGCCGACGGTGCTCCGCCTGAGCTGGCCGAGGTGTCGGTGCTGCACAAGGCTGAAGTCGGGCCGAGCGACGCGGCCCCCGTCGTCGGCGCCGCCATTGCCATCGGCGAACTCGAGGGCACCATCACCGCCATGGGCGACAGTGCCTGGAACAAGGTGCGCGAGATCGGCCACGTGGTCATCAATTTCAACGGCGCCGATGCCGCCGAGCGGCCGGGCGAAATCTGCGCCTCGGTGGTCGAGGGCGAAGTGCTCGTCGGAGCTCTCAAGGCCGGCGCAGCCATTACCATCGGCCGCTGATTGCCGCGCGTTACGCCGCTATACTGACCTGGAACAAGAGACCTGCCTATGGAACGCTCGACGATCGTCAGAGTGCATGAAGGGTTGCATGCCCGGCCCGCCACCCGTTTCGTCAAGCTCGCCAAGAGCTTCGAAAGCGAGGTCGAGATCATCAAGGACGGCAAGTCGGCCAGCGCCAAGAGCGCGGTCAAGCTGATGCTGCTCGCCGTCAAGGAAAACGACGAAGTCACGATCCGCACCAAAGGTGCTGACGAGATCGAGGCAGTGGAAGCGCTGGTCGGCTATCTCGAGAACCCGCTCGCCGGTCTGGCCGAGGAACAGGCGCCGGGCGAGCCTGATGCCGCCGCCGCCGCGGGCGTGACGCTCAAGATCGAACCGACCAAGCCCGCGGCATTCGAGGAAGAGATATCAGGCGCCCTGAAGGGCGTGGCTGCCAGCGAGGGCTATGCCGTCGGCACCGCCTTCGCCCACTTCCCGCCCGAGATCAAGCCGGAGCGCCGCACGCTTTCGGTTGGCGACATCAACGCCGAACTCGTTCGCTTCGCCGAGGCTGTCGAGGCCGTGCAGGCGCGCATGAACGCCTCGCTGGCATCGGACACGCTGTCGGCAAATGATCGTGGCATCATCGCCGCGCTGCGCGACATAGCCGCTGACGACGAGCTGCGCGACGAAGTGGTCGCCACCATCAACACCGGCAGCGACGCGGTCACCTCGGTCATCGGCGCCGCCGCCAAGATTGCGGCCCAGTTCGGCCAGGTCGACGATCCTTACCTCAACGCCCGCGCCGATGACGTTCAGGCGGTCGGTCGCCAGATCTGCCTGGCGCTGCTCGGCCAGGCCGACATCAGCCTCGACGAAATTCCCGAGAGGGCGATCCTGATCGCCGAGGACATCGGCGCCTGGGACCTGGCACGCGCACCGCTGAAGCGCATCGGCGGCATCGTCTGCGGCCATGGCGGAGCTACATCCCACATCGCCATCATCGCCCGCGCCCATGGCATTCCGGCTGTTCTCGGCATGGGGGCTCAGGTGCATGACCTCGCCAAGGCACGCGAAATCGCGCTCGATGGCCATCGCGGTCATGTCGTGGCCGATCCCGAGGGCCCGGTGCTCGACCGCTTCCGCACCCGCATCGACGAGGCCGCACGCGAGCGTGAAGCGCTGAAGGCATTCCGCGATACCACCCCGCGCCGTGCCGACGGCACGATCATCGAAGTGGCCGCCAATATCGGCTCACTCGAAGAGATCGACGCCGCCCGCGAAGCGGGTGCGATGGGCGTCGGTCTGTTCCGTACCGAACTGCTGTTCATGCGTCACATGCACCTGCCTTCGGAAGACATGCAGGCCGAGACCTATGCGGCTCTTGCCAAGGCCTTCGCGCCTTATCCCGTTATCGTGCGCACGCTCGACATCGGCGGCGACAAACCGATTTCGGGTATCGAGTTCCCTCAGGAGGAGAACCCGTTCCTCGGCTGGCGCGGCATTCGCATGTGCCTCGACCGGCCCGACATCTTCAAGCCGCAGCTGCGAGCGCTGTTGCGCGCAGCCGTCCATGGCAACGTCAAGGTGATGCTGCCGATGGTCGCCGACGTGTCGGAAGTGCGCGCGACGCGTGCGCTGATCGAAACCTGCAAGGCCGAACTTGCGGCGGAGAAGGTAACCTTCGGCGAATTTCAGCTTGGCGTCATGATCGAGACGCCGGCTGCGGTTCTGATTGCGCCGGCGCTGGCGAAAGAAGTCGCCTTCTTCTCTATCGGCACCAACGACCTGACCCAATACATCATGGCCGCCGATCGACTGAACCCGACGGTCGCCAAGCTCAACGACGTGACCAATGTCGCTGTCATGTCGGCGATCGAGATGACGGCAAGGGCAGGGGTAGCGGCGGGCATCATGGTCGGCATGTGCGGCGAGGCCGCCGGGCGGCCGGACCTGATCCCAGAGTTCCTGCGCATGGGCTTGACCGAGCTCTCGATGAGCCCGGCCTCGATCCAGCGTGCCAAGAAACGGATAGCCGAGCTCGGCGCCTAGCCGGCTCAGGGCAGATGCGCGAGCAGCACCCGGAAGATGGCGCCAAGCTCGTTGGCCGGGTTGGCACCGTCGAGTGCGCGCAAGATGCGCTCGCGGCGCGCGTCGACCGCCATGCCGGTGGCTTCCAGCAGGTCGGCGTCGCTCATACCCGATGGCGACAACGTCAAGATGGCCGCGGCAAGCACCATGGGCGCAAGCGGCACGAGAGCAGGGACCATAGCCTCGTCGCCAGACCGGGGCTGGCAGGCAAGCAGTTCGACAAACGTTGCGGCGGCAACGGCAGCGACAGCTTCAAGCCGGCTCTCCGGGCTCGCGATGTGCATGGCGGTGAGCAAACCGCCATGCTTCTTGCGGACGGCCAGATGCGCCTGACTGAAACCTGCTTCGTGAAGCGGCAATCGATCGCCGACTGCCTTTCGCGGCATGGCCTTGAAAGCTGCATAAAGGTCGCGGCGGAACAAGCGCTCGCCCTCGACCGTGGCCGAGCGCCCGGTGGCGAAATAGGTGTCGAAGCCATGCAGCCGGGCGCTGTCACCGGTGCGCACCATCGGCAGCAGCGTGCGCGACACCGTCTCGGCGACGGTCAGCGTGTCATCGACAACGCTTGCAGCGCGACCCAGCAGGCGCTCGATTTCAGGTGGCGGGGCAAACGGCTCGGCCATTTGTGGCCGGCGCGGTCCGCCGGGATTGTCGTGGCGGCTGGAGCGGACGAGATGGCGCATGTCGCGGAGGCGATCCTTGATGTTGACGACAACATCTTCCGAAAGACTCCTCAGCATCTTGCGCATTCCCTGCTGCCGTAGCGGCTCCGTAACGAAGCCGCAGCCTCGGGGCATTGCAGCACTGTTTTGCGCGGGGTGCAAATCAATCGCGACACCTCGCCGCTTGACCTTGCCGCGGTTCCTTGAAAAGTGATGTGAACTGAAACGGGGGGAGCGGCGTGAGCAAAGGTGTCAAAGGGTCGGGTGGAAGATCGCGTACCGCCGAGACACCTCAGGATGTCGAGGGTTCCCCCACCGACAGCCGGGCTGACCGGCTGCGGGTTCGCGCGGCCTGGATGTACTTCATCGAACAGATGACCCAGAACGACATCGCCGAGGTTCTCGGCGTCGGCCGCGTCACCGTGGTGCGCATGCTGGCCGAGGCGCGCCTGCGCAACGAGATCAAGATCGCCATCGAAGGTGACCTGTCCGATATCGTCCGCCAGGAGCGGGCGCTGGAGCAGAAGTTCGGCGTCCAGCGGGCGATCGTCGCACCGCTCTCCGGGGAGGGCGCTGATCCGATCCCGACGATTGGAGCGGCAACCGGCGCTTATCTATCCGAAGCGATGAAGTCGGGCATGTCCGTCGGCGTCGGCTGGGGCCGCACGCTGACCGGCACCTTGCCCTACATCAGCGGCAAGCCACTCAATGATTTCCGCGTCATCTCGCTGCTCGGCGGCGTCGGCGTCGCACGCCGTACCAACCCGGCCGAATTCGCCTGGCGCTTCGCCCAGGCCTTCCAGGGCGACGGTTATCTCATTCCGGCGCCTGCCGTCGTCGACAGCATCGAGACCAAGCGTGCGCTGATCGAGCGCTGCGGCCTGTCCGAGGTCTTTGCGCTGGCCGATTCGCTTGATGCGGTGCTGGTCAGCGTCGGCGACATCGCTTCGGCCTCGACCTTTTATCGCGGCGGCTTCCTGACCGAGGCCGAGCGCGAAAAGCTGGCTGCCAAGGGCGCGGTCGGCGATCTTCTGTTCCATTTCTTCGACCGCGCCGGCAAGCTTGTCGACCATCCCATCAACCAGCTCGGCATGTCGGTCGATGTCGACCGCATACTGCGTGCGCCGCTGCGCATCCTGACTTCGGGTGGCTCAGACAAGATCGACGCGCTGCTCGGCGCCATGAAGCTGGTCAAGCCGACGGTGCTGATCACCGATGAACACAGCGCAAGACGGATGATCGAAGCGCCCTGAGCTACAAATGCCCTGCCGTGCTTGTCATCCCTTGGTGTGGCCTGCATGATCGCGAATGGCGGCTTGCTCGACGAGCCGCCGGACGAACCGGATAGCTTTGCCACAATTGGAGGTCCCATGCCTGATTTCAACCCGGAGAATGTCCGCTCCCTGGTCAGCAAGGTCATGAGGGCGTCGCCTTCCGACGTCAGGCTTATCGCACAGCGGCTGCATGACTACGCTGTCGAAGAGCGTATGTCGCCCGAGGCGGCGAGGGCTTTTGTCACGGAACTCGGCTATGGCAGCCTGGAAGCCTTCTGTGCAGACATCGGCCTTCCCGGCCACATTGCCGAGCGCTGGGGCCGGTTCGGCGTCTCCGGTGAAATGCGCCAGGTCTTCACCTTGCTTGCCGCGCAGCGCCGGAAGATGGCCGAGGCCATCGCCGAATTCGAGGCCATGACCCATGTCGGCATCGAGGATTTTCTGCGCGAAAGAGGGCTGCTCTAAACCGCTGCCCGGAGGTCTCAGGACAGCTAGGTCAGTGCTGCGGCGCTGTCGCTGTCGGTAATCAACACATTGGCGTTGACGGCTCCAAGGGCGGCGCGAATGGCCGGGATCTTGCGCTTGCCGCCGGCGGCAAGGACCAGGTTCGGCACGGCGCTGACGGCCTCGAGATCGATCGCCATGACCCTGTCATTGACCTCGTGGTCGACCATCTTGCCTTCGGCATCGATGAAGTAGCATAACATATTGGCAACCGCGCCCTTGGCCTTGAGCGGGGCGACGAAGGATTGCGGCACGATGCCGTGGCGGAAGATGGTGGCGTTTGCCGACATCTCTCCGACGGTCAGAAGAGCGACATCGGCCTTTGCCGCGCGTTTGCGCACGTCGAGCAGTTCCGGCTGGGCCCACAACAAGTCTCGCAGCTCGCGGCTGTGGGCGATGACCGGCGCGGTGATCTGGTAGCTGTCGACGCCAAGCGTCTCCGCAACCTTTGCCGCCACCGCCGACGGGTTGACCCATTGTGAGTGCGGCAGGCTGCCGACCAGGGCGACAACGCTCGCGTTCTTGAGCTGCCGGCGGTTGAGAAAGCCGATGCTGGAGTGAAGCGTCGCCCCGCCGCCGATCGCCAGCGTCATGCCGTCCTGCATCTGCTGGTCGAGATAAAGCGCCACCGAATGGCCGATCGCCCGTTCCAGATGTTCGTCGGCCGAAGGTGTCGGCACCACGATCGCGGCGTCGAGCCCCCAGCGCTTTTCCAACGCCCGCTCGAGCTCGACCTGCCTGGCGGTCTGGGCGTTGATCGTCGTTACCACCACGCCGTCGGCGGTGCAGGCGGCAAGAGTGCGCATCACCTTGACCCGGCTGACCTTCAGCTTGTCGGCGATCTGTTCCTGGGTCAGGCCCTCGACATAATAGAGCCATGCCGTCTTCACCGCGAGGTCGGACGAGACCATGGCGGCACCCGGCTCGACCGACATTTCCTGCTTCGTGCGCATTCCTTGTCCGGTCTCCCCCTCGGCGCCACAACGATTCTGGAGAATGGCTGTTCTGCAGTCTGGCGCAAGGGCCGGATGCCGGTTCCGAAGCCTGTTTTCATGCTCCAAATTTCGCAATGCAGCATGATCATTTGTATTTGACACGCAACAAATGATCATATCATAAATGTGTCAGCGTTCCGTCACCCAAGTGTCAAACGCGCTGTGTAGGGAGGTCGTGGCACGCGGATCTGAAGCCGACTTGCCATGTGTGGACACAACAGGAGGTTTCATGAAAACGACATTCGCCAGGCTGGCCGCAAGCCAGCTCGCCCTGGCCGTGGCGCTCTTCGCCGGCGCTGCCAGCGCTGAAACGTTGACCCTTTATACGTCGCAGCCGGAAGCTGATGCGACCAAGACCGTCGAGGCCTTCAAGAAGGTCCATCCGGACGTCGACGTGCAGGTCTACCGTTCGGGCACCAGCGATATCCTCGCCAAGCTCGCCGCCGAGTTTGCCGCAAACAGCCCGCAGCCGGACGTGCTGCTGATCGCCGATGCGGTCTCGATGGAACTGCTGAAGAAGGACTCTCGCCTGATGGCCTATGCCGAGGCCAAGCTCGATGGCTTCGCAGCGGACTCCTATGACGCCGACAAGACTTACTTCGGCTCCAAGCTGATCACGACCGGCATTGCCTACAACACCGCAGCTGCCGAGAAGCCAGAGCATTGGGCCGATCTTGCCAAGCCGGCTTACGCCGACGGCCTCGTTATGCCGAGCCCGCTCTATTCCGGCGCCGCCGCCTACCTGCTCTCCGCCTTTACCGGCAATGTCGACTATGGCTGGGACTATTTCGACAAGCTGAAGGCCAACAACACGATCTCGGTTCGCGGCAACGGTGCCGTGCTGAAGTCCGTGGCCAGCGGCGAGAAGCCCTATGGCATCCTGGTCGACTTCATGGCGATGAATGCCAAGGCCAAGGGCTCGCCGGTCGAGTTCGTTTTCCCGTCCGAGGGCGTACCTGCCGTCACTGAGCCGGTGGCCATTCTTTCGACGGCAAAGAACGTCGCGGGCGCCAAGCAGTTCGTCGACTTTATCCTGTCCGACGATGGCCAGAAGCTGGCACTCGAGCAGGGCTACCTGCCGGCCAAGCCTTCCGTCGGCCGGCCCGCCTGGCTGCCCGAAGGCGTCGAGGTCAAGGTCATGAACTTCGACGTCAAGGCGATCGTCGAGAAGATCGAAGCCGACAAGGCGAAGTTCTCCGGCCTGTTCGGCGGCTGATCGTCCGACCCGGAAGGCCGATCGGCCTTCCGGGTCCTTTCTCCAGATTTGAACTGGCCGATGTGCCAGTATCGCGCGGCATCCTTGTTAGCGAGTGCCGCCCTGCTTTCCGGAACCCGAAAATGTCTGTCAGGCTGAAACAAGGTCGCGGCCAGGAATGGGCCATGACGGTGGTGGTTGCCGCACTCATCGTGCTGCTGTCCATCCTGCCGATGCTGCGCCTGATCCAGGAGATCTTTGCTCCCGGCGGGACGCTGTCCACCGCAGCGATCAGCGCCGGACTGACCAATGCGACGACCTGGGTCGCCACCGGCAACACGCTCGTGGTTGGCTTCTTCGGCACAGCTCTCGCCGTGATCCTGGGCACCTCCGTCGCGCTGCTCGTCACCCTCACCGACGTCCGGGGACGCAGCGCCTTCGTGCTCTGCTACGTCATGCCGCTGATGATCGCCCCGCAGGTGACGGCACTCGCCTGGCTGCAATTGTTCGGCCCGGCCAGCCCGCTGCTCAAGATGCTCGGCATCGCGCCCCCGCTCGGCAGCCGCAATCCGCTCTATTCGCCGGAGGGCATCATCCTGCTGCTCGGCGTGCAGTATGGCCCGCTGGTCTTCCTGCTCGTGCGCGCCGGTCTGCGCAAGCTGCCGCGCGAGCTGGTCGAGGCCGCCCGCGCCAGCGGCGCCGGCTGGTTCACAGTGCTGCGCACCATCGTGCTGCCGCTGATGACGCCGTCGGTCGTTGCCGCCGCTGCACTTGCCTTCGTCTCCTGCGTCGGCAATTTCGGCATCCCCGCCTTCCTCGGCATCCCGGCCAACTATCTGGTGCTGCCGACGCTGATCTACCAGCGCCTCGCCGGCGGCGGCCCGGCCGTGCTCGGCGACGCCGCCTTCCTGTCGGTGCTGATCGGCCTCATCGCCATGGCGGGCATCCTCGCCCAGGAAATGATGAGCCGGCGCCGCGACTACCGTATCAGCTCGACATCGCTTGCTGCCGAACCCTACGAGCTTGGCAAGTGGCGGGTGCCGGTGCAGGTCGTGATGTGGTGCCTGATCGTGCTGATTCTGGTGCTGCCGCTGTTCGGCTTGCTGCTTTCGTCGCTGGTGCCCGGCTATGGCATCCCGCTCACCGCCGCCACCGCCACGCTCGACAATTATCGCTTCGTGCTGTTCGAATATGGCGCCGCCAGGCGCGCTTTCCTCAACAGTTTCGCACTGTCTCTCTCCGCAGCCGCCTTCGCCGTGCTGGTCGCCATCCCGGTCGCCTATCTCGTTGCCTGGAGCGGCAAGAAGTGGGTCAAGTATCTGAACCTCGCAGTCGAGTTGCCCTATGCCCTGCCGGGCGTGGTGCTGGCGATTGCGTCCTTGCTGATGTTCCTCAAGCCGATTCCGTTCACCGGCATCCAGATCTACAACACCGTCTGGATCATCCTTTACGCCTATCTCGCACGCTTCCTGGTCCTGGCGCTCAGGCCGACGATCTCCGGCTACCACCAGATCGACCGTGCGCTCGAGGAGGCGGCGCGGGTCGCAGGTGCCAGCCTGTTCACCCGCATGCGCACCATCATCTTCCCGCTCGTCGCACCGGCGGCCCTTGCCGGCGGTCTGCTCATCTTCATGACCGCACTCAGCGAGCTGACCGTCTCGGCGCTGCTGTGGTCATCAGGTTCCGAGACTATCGGCGTGCTGATGTTCTCTTTCGAGCAAGGCGGCGATTCCAACTACGCGTCGGCGATTTCGGCGATCACGGTGGCGATTACCTTCGTCCTGATGCTGCTGGCAAATCTGCTTGCCGCCCACCTACCCAGCGGAGTGCTCCCATGGCGGGACTGACCATCAACGGCGTTACCAAGACCTTCGGTGATTTCGACGCCGTCAAGGATGTCTCCATCGACGTCAGGGACGGCGAGTTCCTCGCTGTTCTCGGGCCGTCGGGTTGCGGCAAGACCACGCTTCTGCGGCTCGTCGCCGGTTTCGAGAACGTCACATCGGGCGACATCCGCATCGGCCGCGAAATCGTCTCGACCGCGCAAGGCTGTGTTCCGCCGGAAAAGCGGCGGGTCGGCATCGTCTTCCAGAATTACGCTTTGTGGCCGCACATGACGGTTGCCGAAAACATCGGCTATTCGCTGAAGGTCGCCAAGGTCGATGCAGAGACCCGCAAGCGCCGGGTCGAGGATGCCATGGCGCTGGTCGACCTCAAGGGTTTTGGCGACCGCCGCCCCGCCAATCTATCGGGTGGCCAGCGCCAGCGCGTCGCGCTCGCCCGCTGCCTGGTGGCGGCACCGTCGCTGGTGCTGTTCGACGAGCCGCTGGCCAATCTCGACGTCCACCTGCGCGCGGCCATGGAGGACGAGTTCGCTGCCTTCCACAAGCGTACCGGCACGACGATCGTCTACATTACCCACGACCAGGCCGAAGCGATGGCGCTGGCCGACCGCATCGCCGTCATGGACAATGGCCGCCTGGCCCAGCTCGCGGCTCCCCGCGATCTCTATCGTGAGCCGGCCAACGAGATGGTCGCGTCATTCATATCAGAAGGCATCGTCCTCCCGGCCAAGGTGCTGATCCCGGCCGAAGGCGGCCACGTCAAGGTCGATGTGCTCGGCCAGGAGGTCGTGGTCCGCTGCCGTCCTGACGAGATGCGACGCGCCGAAGCCAAAATTTGCTGCCGGGGGCCTGAAATCTCGGCGGCCGCCCCGGACGAGCCGGGCATCGACGGCACGGTCAGGCGCGCGGTCTACAAGGGCGGCGTGGCACGCATCGAATTCGCCCCCGATGCCGATCCTTCGGTCGTGCTGCACTTCGAACAACCCGATCCCAATCCCTTCGAGGCCGGCGCCAGGGCCCGCGTCCGCATCGCTTCCGGCTGGCTCATCCCGGGCGGTGCCTCGGCATGAGCATGCGCATCGACCTCTGCGGTGGTTTCGGTGAGAAGGGACGCACCAGTGTCGCCGTGTCAGGCGGCAACCGACGCATCCTGCTCGACGCCGGCATCAAAGTCGGCGCTTCCGGCGCGGAATACTACCCGGTGCTTCCTGCCGACGTCGGCGACATTGATGCAGTGCTGATTTCCCACGCCCACGAGGACCATGTCGGGGCGCTGAGCTGGTTGCTGGCGCAAGGCTATCGTGGTCGCATCCTGATGACGGCCGAGACGCGGGAGGAAGCTTCGGCAACGCTCGATGCCTATGCCGAGCCGGATGATTTCAAGCGCTTTCCGCTTCCCGAGGAACAGATAGAACTTTTTGAGCCCGGCGACAGCCTGATCATCGGCGGGTTGACGATAGCGACGGGCCGCTCCGGCCATGTCGTCGGCGGTGTCTGGTTCGCCGTCGATGACGGCAGCCGCAAGGTCGTCTATTCCGCCGACGTCGTGCCTGACAGCAGCGTGTTCGTCATGGATTCGATGCCGCGTTGCGACCTTCTTGTGTTCGATGCGTCTTATGGCGCCGATCCGGTCAGCGGTACGGCACGTGCGCAAGCCATCGCCGAATGGGTCGCGGCCCGGCCCGGCGGCTGCCTGCTGCCGACGCCGCTTTCCGGCCGCTCGCTCGAGCTGATGGCCATTCTCGATGGCCCCTTTGCCATCCATGCCAGCATGCGGGCATCGCTCGCCGTCCAGATCGAGGCGAGGACGGCTCTTCATCCGACGATGGTCCCCCAGTTACGGCAGCGTCTGGCCAATGCCATTGACTGGCATGACGGCGATGCCTTGCCGGCCTGCCCGTTGCTCGCCGATGACGGCATGGGCAAGGCCGGGCCGTCGGCGATGCTTCTGCCGCTGGCGGACGCTGCCGGCTATCCCATCCTGCTCTCTGGCCACCTGCCGGCCGGTTCGCCGGGCGATGTGCTGCATGCTGCGGGTCGCGCCGACTGGATACGCATGCCGACGCACCCGACATTGTCGGGAAGCCTGGCCATCTGGGAAGGCGCTGGACGCCCGACAGCTTTCGGCCATTCTTGCCTGCCGGGCATGCTCGCCGAGCTTGCGCCCCACATGCCGTCGCTGCGCACAGGCCTGCGCACCGGCGACAGCTACACTCTAGCTGCCTGAGGTCCGCCATGAGAATCCTGATCTGCAACGACGACGGCATCGCTTCGCCGGGCCTTGCCCGCCTGGCGGCAGCGGCAGAGACCATCAGCGACGATGTCTGGGTCGTGGCGCCTGAACGCAAACACACCGCCGCGGGGGCCTCGCTGACCATGGCCGAGCCGCTCACCATGCGTCGTACCGCCGAGCGCTGGTACTCGTGCTCGGGTCGCCCGGCAGACTGCGTCGTGACCGCCATGACCTGGCTGCTTGCCGGCGACGGCAGGCCCGACCTCGTGCTCGGCGGCATCAATGACGGCCGCAACGTCGCCGAGGATCTCGCCTACTCCGGTACGCTTGGCATTGCCCGCGAGGCGAGCTTCTGGGACGTGCCGGCGATCGGCTTCTCGCAGGTCAAGTCGCCGGAAATCCGTGCCGGCAATGATGCCTGGCTCGGCGGCCTGATCGCCGACCTCTGGCGCAGGCGGGCTGATTGGGTGCTGGAGGGCCATTGGCTCAGCATCAACCTGCCGTCGTCGCTGCCGGCCGAAATCCGCCAGCCAAGCATCGGTCGCGACAAGATCGCCCGGCGCTCCGAGGTCGTCGAACAGGATGGCGACCGCACCGTGCTCGTGGTGCCCCGCGGCCGTGAAAGAACAACAGTCGAGGGTGATGAGAACAGCACCATCGACGCCGGCTACATCACCATCAACCGTATCAACTGGTTCGGCGAGACGCGCCTTGCCGAGGGTTTTCTGAAGACGCTATAGGTCGACATCGAGGCGCGTGCGGTTCGTACCGAGGTCACAGTCTCCGTCGGGCCAACAGCAGAAACAGCGCCAACGCACCGCTCATCAGGCCCAGTGCCAATGGCAGGCCCTGATGTCCGATCAGTTGCATGGTGAGGCCGGTCGCGGGCGAGCCAGCGATGCCGCCAATGCCCCAGGCCAGTGCGAAGCCTGCATTGCCGGCTATCAGGGCCTGGCCGGCGAAGCGTTCGCCGAGCTGGATCAGTGCCATGGTGTAGATCCCGAACGATGCGCCGCCCCATAGAAACAGCATCGGCCAGATCAGCCACGCGTCGAAGACCAGCGGCAAAAGCAGGCAGCCGGCCAGGGACCCCAGCGCACAGAGCAGCATGGTCCGCGCCGCGCCAAACTGCTCGGCCAGCCGTCCGAGCAATATCTGCAGCAGGGCGTTTCCTGCGATGAAGCAGGTGATCAGCGAAGCGATCCTGCCCTCGGCGCTGCCAAGTGCTGCGCCATAAACCGCAAACAGGGAGATCAATGTCTGCTCGAAGGCTGCGGCGGTGAAGACCGCAAACAACAACAGCGGCGCAAGCGCGACGAAGCCGCCGATCGAAGCTGCGTCGCCGTTATGCGCCATCTTTGGCATGCGTTGTATGACAGCAAGCACGATTGTGCCGCAGACAAGGAATGCCACGATGCCGACCATGAAGGGCGGCCAGCCATCGGTGCCGACGAAGCCCAGGGATAGCGGGCCGATGGCGAAGCCGCCTGAGACGATCGACGAGTAGAGGCCCATGATGCGCCCACGGCGCGATGCCGGCGTGATCGCCAGCAGCCAGGTTTCGCTGATCACGTAAAGCGGATTGGCGAAGAAGCCGAGCAGGAAACGCAGCGGCATCCAGGCCCAGACGTCCTGCATCAAGGCGATCGCCATCAGCGTCGTTGCCGCCAGCATCGAGCACAGGATCGCAAGCCGTCCCGCGCCGATGCGCTGCGTCAGCGCGGGTATGACAGGCGAAGAGGCGATGAAGCCCAGCGGCGTCATCGCCGCCGACAGGCCGATCAGGCTCGGCTCTGTTCCTTGGCGTTCGAGGATGAAACTGAGCAGTGGATAGGTCAGCCCCTGTGCCACCGCAAACACCGTGACGGTGGCGATGACACCGGCCATCGCTTCCCATGGGACCTCTCGCCTCGATGTCGCGCTATCGGTCGTCATGCAGGCCTCGAAACAGGGCAAGCCACTCTCGGCTCCTCTGCAGGCGTTCGGGGTATTGGCGGTCAGGTGTCATCGGTCTTCTTCACGCCTGCAAGAAGTGCTTGGCGATCTCAGCCTCGACCTGTGGTGCCGTCAGGCCGATATCCTCGATCAAGTGGGAATCGGATTTCAATTTCTGCTCGAGTTCCCAGCGGAAGCGTATCCGCCAGCGCCAGTTGGCTATGGTGCCTGGCAGGGCCGCCCATCTCGCTCGAGGGGAGGCAGATGTGTCCATGCAAATATCGTTCATGCCACCCTCCGTCTGGTGCTGGAGCTTCGACCTGGATGAGGATGACTTCTGCAGAAGACGAACGGCGTCGTCCTTAAGTCCCGCCAAATAGTTCCAAAAACTTCCAAACCGGCTATAGATGCGCTGCATGGGAGTGCGTTTCGCCTTTGGTCCGTTCTTGCTTGATCCGGATGCCGGAACGCTGCTCCGGAACGACGATCCCGTAGCCGTCAGCCATCGCGGGATGAAGCTGCTTGCAGCGCTGGTCGGGCGGTCGCGCGCGATCCTCGGCAAGGCCGAGTTGATGGACGCGGCCTGGCCCGGTACAACCGTTGAGGAGGGCAATCTCACCGTCCAGATCGCGCAGCTCAGGAAAATGCTCGGTCCTAAGGCCGACGGTGGCGAATGGATCTCCACGGTCCCGCGCGTCGGCTACCGCTTCCTGGGCAGGGTCGAGCAGCTTGGCGAAGCCGGGCGAAAACCCTTGCCGCTGCCCGACAGGCCGTCGATTGCCGTGTTGCCTTTCGTCAATGTCGGCGACGGTTCAGAGCAGGGGGCTTTCGCGGACGGCCTGACCGAAGACCTGATCACTGACCTGTCCAGGGTTCCAGGCCTGTTCGTCATCGCGCGCAACTCGTCCTTTGCCTACAAGGGGAGGGCGATGGATGTTCGCACGATCGCAAGCGAGCTCGGTGTGCGCTACCTGCTCGAGGGCAGTGCCCGGCGCGCTGCCGGGCGGGTGCGCATCAACGTCCAACTGGTCGATGCCGTGAGCGGCGATCATCTCTGGGCGGAGCGCTTCGACCGCAGCCTGGAAGATATCTTCGCCGTGCAGGACGAGGTCACGGGCAAGATCGTCGAGGCGTTGCTTGGCCGGTTGCGCACCCCGCCACCGCGCGTCCGGCCCAAAAACCTCGAGGCCTATGATCTGTGCGTCCGGGCACGCAAGCTGATGGACGATTCACCGCAAGCGGCGCGTGAAGCGCATCTGATGTTGTCGCGCGCGATCTCGCTCGATCCCGGTTACGCCGAGGCCCATCGCTGGCTCGCCATGAACCATTGGATGGGATGGGTGCACAGCGGCGGACCGGCGGAAGCCGGCCGCAAGGACGCTTTGGACCTGGCGCGCAAGGCTGTGGCGCTCGATCCCGGCGACGCCGGCTGCTGCTGGGTGCTGGCATATCTGCTGGCCTACGACAAAAGCTTCGCCGAGGCCGATGCGGAGTTCGCCAGGGCGATCGAGCTCGACCCGAACGAAGCCGACACCTGGGCTGCACTCTCCGACATCGCGATCCTTGCAGGACGGATCGAAGATGGCCTCGCTCACATCCACAAGGCGTTCCGGCTCAACCCGTTTCCGGCAGGCTGGTATTATCTGGTGCTTGGCCAGGCGCAGTATGCGGCCCGGGACTACGAGGCTGCCGCCGAGACGCTGCTCAAGGACGAGACCTATCGCACGAGCTCGCGCCGTTTCCTGGCGGCAAGCTTGGCCCAGCTGGGCAGGCTCGACGAGGCACGTGCGGAAGCCGAACTGTTTCTTGTCGGCAACCCCGACTACACCACCCGCCACTGGGCCGCGACTGAGCCGTTCCGCGACGCCGCCACGCTTGCGCATTTCGTCGACGGTTTCTGCAAGGCGGGGCTTCCCGAGTGAGGCGCAAGTAGTTACCTGTCGCAATGTCGTCTGGCAAGTTCCATAAGATAGATTACGCGGCAATTGCTGTTGCCAGGGTGGTGGCCGCTGACGGACATTCGGCCACGCCGCCTGCCATTGCGAGGCGTCCGGCGCGTGTCTAGGGCAGCCTGGTGAGCACCACGTCACGACCGCGATCGCTGTTGAGCACGATCGCGTCGCTCCTGATGCGAACACTGTAGAGCCACGGCAGCACCCAGGGCGCGATACGCCATTGGTCGTGGATGTCGGTTTCGCTCGGGCGAGCGAGATACATGTCCGCATCGCATGCATCGAGCGAAAGCCGTGCCGTGCCAAAAGGCGATGTCACGCGCATGCTCCAGCGGCCGTCAACATTTCCGATGCTTGCGGTCAAACCGCTCTCTGTGCTGCTGTACGTGCCTGACGGGTCGCTCCCGGTTTGCCTTGATGCTTCCACCCGTCGATAGCGCCTTGAACGGCCGAACGTTTCGGTTCGTATGGATCCGTCCGCTTCCAACCAAAAGACAAATGCCGGCAGCGAACCACGGGCATGGAACTTACCCACTTCCGGTTCCTCCAGTGCCGAGACGCCCATGCTGCCGACGATTGCTGGCAGTCCGCCCGACTCCTCGAGACCAAAGACGCGGCCGCCATCGTCGGATCGCCAGAACCCGTAACGGGTCTCGAGGGATGCAATGCCTTCCGGCGAGAGCAGGCCGCCAGGGCTGCGGCCAAGCACGATGTCGAGCACGTCGCGCGCGAGCCCAAACGATGAAAAATCATCGTGATTGGACAAGACGATGATGGAGATGTCCTCCGACAGGTTGCGGAACGATTCCGAACGCGAGCCGGCGATCCAGCCGCCATGGCCGACGAGCGGAGCGCCCTTGTGGCATGTGTTGACGAGGCCTAGTCCATAGGGCGACGCGACGCCGTTGATCGTTACATAGGGCTTTCCCATGCGCTCGATCATCTCGGCTGTGCCGACCTTTGGCTCCCGCAGGTTTTGCTGCCAGATGATCATGTCCGCCAGGGTCGACACCAGGCCGCCTTCCCCGCCGATCGCAATGCCCCAGGCAGATTTGAGCCATTGGCCCTGTGGCCCACGCCGGTGATGATCCGCCAGACGGGGACGGATTTCGTCATCTCTCACCATCAGTTGCGTATCAGTCATCCCGAGGGGACCGCTGATGTAGTGCTCAAGCGCCTCGTTGAAACTCTTGCCTGTTACCTTCTCGATCAGTTCAGACAGCAGGAGAAAGTTGGAATTGCTGTAGAGGAGGTCTGTCAGGGGCTCGAAATTGAGCCCCTGTTGCCGTGCGACGATTGCCTTTGCAGCCGACCTGGAGGACGGCGCGGTGATTGGAATACCAGCCATGATCATCGAATCCAGGATGTCGCGAATGCCGCTGGTGTTCGATGCCAGATGGCCAAGCGTCACCCGGCTGCCCCAATCGGGCAGCCATGGAAAGTGATCTCGTATGTCGTCTTCGAGCGAAAGCTTGCCCTCACTCTCCAGCATGAGGATCATCAGCACGGTGAACTGCTTGCTTTGGGACGCTATTCGCACAACCGAGCGGTCCGTCAGCGGCAGTCGATGGGCCAGGCTGGCAAGCCCCCTCGCCCGTTGATAGACAGGGCGGCCCTTGTGCAGAACAGCTACGGCGACGCCGGGGCCGTCGGGCGATGCTGCCTCGGAGATACATGCATCAAGCAATGCGACTTCGGTTGATCCGAGCGATCCCGAACGCTGAGAAACAGACATTTGATGTTCCGCTAATATTCCGCGACAAGAAGCCTGTCCCCGTGAGGAACGGGGACAGGCGGTCCCTTACTTCTCCAGCGACACGTTCCAGAACGAGGCCCAAGGAGACGGCCAGAAACCCTTCAATCCGGGCGCCTTGGCCGAAAGTGCGCTAAAATTTCCAACCTTGATTATTGGCGCTTGCTCCATGATCAGCGACTGCACGGTGCCAAAAGCAGCAACGCGCTTCGCCGGATCGGCGGTGCCTGTCAGCGCCGTCATCGCATCCGCAATTTCTGGCGTGCTCCACCAGCCGACCGCCGTTGGAGAAAAGATATTGATCAGCGCCGGCTCAGCCAAGAACGGGCTGTGCGTGATGAAGATGTCCCACAATTCAGGATTCAGGATGCGCTGGGTCAAGGTCGCCCAATCGACGACCTCCATTTTCACGTCGAAACCAGCGAGCTTCAGGTATTCTGCAGCGACCAGCGCCATCTTGTAATGAAACTCGTACTGGCGGCTGGTCAGAATCCGCAGCGGCGTCGGCGTCGTCAGCCCGGCGTCGGTGAGCAGCTTCTTTGCTGCATCGGCATCGCCGACATCATAGTTGCCCTCAACACCGACGTTGCTATGCCATTGGTATCCCTCCGGATACATTGCGCCCTCGACAGCAAAGAATTTCGGGTCGCCAAAGGCGGCAGCGAGCATATCGCTTTCGCTGAGGGCCGCCTGCACGGCCTTTCTCACCTTTACGTCAGCAAGAACGCCTTGCTTGGCATTCATGCGCATCATCAGCCAACCGGAGTTCTGCAACAGAACCGCCTCTGACTTGCTGTCGGCGAGCCGGCCCATTTGTTCGACGGGCAGCGAGTCCGTATATGCAAATTGCCCCGCAATGGCCCCTTCGAGACGGGTGGAGGCGTCCGGTGCCGGAACGAACCTGATCTCGTCGAGATAAGCGATCCTCGCACCAGCATAACCGGAGCCTTCCTCGGCGCGCGGCTTGTATTTGTCAAAGCGCGTCAGCTGGATGTATTGATCCGGCTTGCGCTCCTTGAGCTGATAGGGGCCGGTGCCGATGACCTCGACCATCGGGTCTGTCTGCTTTTCGCTGGGCAGCATGATCGCGGCGGAATTGTTGAATGCAAGCAGAGCCGGCAGTGCTGAATAGGGCTTGGTCAGGGTGATACGAATTGTCGACTGATCGACAGCCTCGATCTGCTTGACGGTCGGAGCGATCTGCTTACCCCGGCCTGCGAGCTTCATCCAGCGGTCCAGGGAAGCGACGACGTCTGCGGCGTCGAACTGGGTGTCGTCGTGGAAGACGACGCCCTGGCGCAGCTTGATGGTGTACACGGTCCCATCGTCGCTCACCTCGGGCAAGCTCTCCGCCAGCAGCGGCGCGACATTCCAGTTCTTGTCGAAGGTAAAGAGCGTCTCGAAGATGTGCTGGCTGATCATGCCGACGAGATCTGTCGACGTAATCATCGCGTCGAGCGTTGGTGGCTCTCCAACCGTCGCGACATTGATAATGCCACCTTTGGTTGGCTCCGCATAAGCCGCAGATGCGGTTGAAAGCGCGGCCAACGCAGAAACAACAGCCAGTCTCATCGTCATAATGCCAGTCCTCCCAGACTTCCAGTGTAATGGAATATATTCCATATTTTAGAGGCTAGGCTTTTGTCGGTTGTTGTCAAACCTTTTCTGCCGATCCAGTGGCATTGATGCTTGGGCCAATGCACGTCGATCCCTCTTCGCCGAGCTCCTTCGGGGCGCGAAGGTTTGCCCGGTTAGGATCGGCCCTGATGGCATGGAACCGCGTGCCCACGCCCACACGGCCGTGAAGCTTGGCGTTGCGCTTCGGTTGTGGAGCGGCGCCGCGTCAGCGGTCCCTGATCTGGTGGAGCTGATGCCTGGACCGCGGCTGGATCTCGATATCGCCAGGCGACATGGCCTGCGTCTGGTCTTGCTGTCATGACCGAACCTGCCGAGATATATTGTATATATATACTTAAATTTATGTGCATCTTAAAAGCAACTTCGTGAATAGATGATATTTTGATAATTGATCACCTCCGTAGGTCGCATGGGGGTGCGGTGTGGTCGTGTCAAGTATATTTCCCGAGATGCAACAGACCGGTACGAATGGCTCAAAAGTACAGACTCTCAATTATTCAGTCTCAGGTGATACGGACTCTGATAGCTTTAAATCTTGGCAACAGCTTCTGGCGTCGCTGTTCAGGGTGACGCGGCCGTTTCATCGGCGAGAGCATGGTTTTTTCGCCTCGCTGACCGTTTACCACCTAGGCTTGGCGCTGGTTCTGCACGGAAAGAGCGATGCCGTGCGTTACTCGCGCTCCGATGCCTGGACCCTGCGCGATGACTTGGATCATCTTTTCATCCATGTCTGCAGCCAGGGCGGCGGCCATCTCAGGCGCGCCGGCGAGAACAGGCGACTGAACCATCTCGATGTCGGGATCGTCGACCTGGCAAGCCCGCTCGATTTCGTCGCCTATGCCAGCGAAAGCGTAAGCCTTGTGTTGCCGCGATCGCTCCTGTCGCCGACCACCGGCGAACTGGACAGGCAGCATGGCCGCATTCTGTTGCGGGACACCCCGGTTGGCGGTCTGCTTGGGCAGCACATCGTGACCTTGTGCCAGACGGCGCCACGGCTATGGCTCCACGAGGCGGTGGCGCTCGCTCGGGTGACGGCGAACCTGGCCGACACATGCCTGGGCATCGGCGCCGTCTCGTATCCGGCGCCCACGACGACGTCTCACGGCGGTCTCATGCGGTCCATCCGAGGTTACATCGAAGAGCGGTTGCACCAGCCGGAACTGGCGCCCGAAGAAGTGGCCTCAGCGTTCCTCATTTCGCGAAGCCAACTCTATCGGTTGTTCGAGACATCTGGCGGCGTCAGGCACTACATCAGCCGCCGCCGCCTTCGCCGCGCGCTGCTCGACATCTGCAGCCCGGCCCTTCGCCATAGGCGTATCGGCGACATCGCCTACGATCTCGGCTTCAGGAATGAGGCTCATTTCAGCCGGATCTTCCACGACGCCTTCGGCAGTTCGCCCCGTGCTGCACGCGCTGCCAGCAAGCGCGGCGATGCTGAATGGCTCGCGGTCGCCTCTCCCGCACCGGGCGGTAATCAGCTGGAGCATTGGCTCAAAGAGTTGATGGCTGGGTGACCTACCCACAGCGCCTCGCGGTGGAGAGCCAGCAGAGCTTGCTGGGACAGACAGACATGTTTTTGGGACGCCAGCCGGAGGACGGGTCTCCGAAATTGCGACAGATTATATTCAGCGGCGTGGCGGAAGGTTACTTAAAATACTACGAAATATTCTTGGAGTTCCAAGAGTTTCGTGGGAGCGCGCTTCGCGGCGATTTCTGTTGTGTCTGATTTTTGTCAACCATAGTTCCAGGAGGCCAAAATGGCGAAGCTACACATCTACAAGAAGGTCGGGAATACATGGACGAAGATCGCCAATGGTGACGGCACCGTCAGCACCGACGAGCCGTTCACGGTTACCTTGTCGTCAGGGTCCGTCACCAGCGGAAACACCTACGACATCAGGCAAGGCCAGTCGGTGACCGGCGACCTGTGCAATTGCACTGCGGTCAACGGCAAGAACGCGACCTTCAGCGCGGCGGCGGCCGACGAGGTGGAGACCTACGAACGAGATGTCGCACGGCAGAGCCTGGCGAGCTTCTACGCGGCCCTGGACGCGGTGTCCAAGGCAGTGACAATCCTTGTCGATCTCGATGACCTGGCCACGCTCAAGACCAACAACTACGCCATGTGCTTTGCCAAGAAGGTCGCCTCCGGCAGCGACGGCGGCAGCTACAACGTCGTCTGGCAGTCGCTGACCAAATATGTCTACAGCACTGCCTTCTCGTGGACGCCTCAATTCTCGCTGTTCGGCACCAATGTCTTCGCCGACACGGTGACGGTCACGGCGACAACCAACCAGCGGGCGCTCGGCCTCGGCCAGCAGTGCCTGCTCGACGCGAACGGTATCCTGCAGCCGCCGGCGACCGGCGGTCCAGTCACCGGTGTCTCCATGCAGAACCAGTTCGGCCTGATCCACCCGGCGCTGAGCCAGATCTCGACGCTGAACGGTGTCCAGCAGACGACGCCGCTCTACGTGGCGCCCAGCGGCATGGTTCAGGGCTCGGTGACGCTGACCCCGATCGACACCGTGATGGTGTGGTTCCAGCAGGACATCGCCACCTCGACGATGTTCAGTTCGGCTCGCTCCATGTCCACCGAGATCGACCTCACCTCGACCAACACCGCCACCCGCCTCTACAAGGGCGGCCAGTGGTCGACCCCATCCTGACCTGCAAAGACTCCCGGGCGGTGCTCGTCGCCCGGGAGGTCTTTCGCGGCAACGCAATACCCCCTCACCATCGTTCGGCGCTCGTCGCACCTGTCATGAAACCATCATGCTGTTGTCATCGCGCTGAAATCTCATTGCCCCAAACGAGGACCGCAATTCCGTTCAGGCAAAGAGGTTTCCCATGTCACGCAAGCTCCTGCTTTTGACGTCCGCGCTGGCGGCGTCCGCAGCCATCCCCGCTTATGCCGACCAGGCGTTCAACCGGATCGCCACCTTCCCGGTCGCAACCAATCTGCCGGCTGGCGTCGACGCCGCGACCCTGACCTCGTCGGAGATCATCGCCGCGACCGAAGACGGCATGACGCTGGTCTATTCCGACAGCCCGCTCGGCGGGGTCGGCTTCATCGACATCACCGACGCCAAGGCGCCGAAGGCTGCCGGTATCGTCAAGATCGAAGGCGAGCCGACTTCCGTCACGGTCCTGGGCGGCAAGGTCTTCGCCGGCGTCAACACATCGAAGACCAAGCAGGAGCCTTCGGGCAACCTGACCATTATCGACCTCGCCTCCAAGGCAATCGACGCCTCCTGCGATCTTGGCGGCCAGCCGGACTCGGTGGCGCTGAGCAAGGATGGCAAGTTCCTCGCCATTGCGATCGAAAACGAGCGCGACGAAGAGCTGAACGAGGGTGCGCTGCCGCAGCTGCCAGCCGGCAATCTGAAGATCGTCTCGTTGAAGGACGGTACAGCCGACTGTGCGTCGATCAGGACGGTCGACCTGACCGGTATCGCAGCGGTTGCGCCGGAAGATCCGGAGCCGGAATTCGTCGCCTTCAACGAAGCTGGAGAGATCGCCGTCACGCTGCAGGAAAACAACCACATCGCCATCGTGGATGCAGCCTCGGGCAAGGTCGTCTCGCATTTTTCGGCAGGCGAAGTGACGCTCGAAAACGTCGATACCAAGAAGGATGGGGCGCTAAGCTTCACCGGCAAGGTCGAGAACGCTGTGCGCGAACCCGATGCGGTGAAGTGGCTCGACAATGATCGTCTCGTCGTTGCCAATGAAGGCGACTACAAGGGCGGTGCGCGCGGCTTCACCATCTTCTCCAAATCAGGCGAAGTGCTCTACGAGTCCGGTCCATCCTTCGAATACCAGGCCGCCACCGCCGGTCACTATCCCGACGCCCGCAACAAGAAGGGCATTGAGCCGGAAGGCCTGGAGTTCGCCCAGTTCGGCGGCCAGAAATACATCTTCGTTGCCGCCGAGCGGGCGTCGCTGATCGGCGTCTACAGAGACACCGGCAAGGAGCCGGAATTCGTCCAGCTGCTGCCCTCGGGCATCGGCCCCGAGGGCCTCGTCGCCATCCCGCAGCGCAACCT
This sequence comes from Aminobacter sp. MDW-2, assembly GCF_014250155.1. Lineage (NCBI taxonomy): Bacteria > Pseudomonadati > Pseudomonadota > Alphaproteobacteria > Hyphomicrobiales > Phyllobacteriaceae > Aminobacter > Aminobacter sp. MDW-2. The sequence goes on along the minus strand of NZ_CP060198.1, from coordinate 209,667 downwards.
GCTGGTCACTGCCAACGAGACGGATCTCGTCGAGGATGGCCTCGCACGTTCGCATGTCATGGTCTATGAACTCGGCGAAGGTGCAGCCAACTATCCGCAGATCGTGGCAGCTCCCAACGAAGACGGCACGCCGCTCGGCTGGGGCGCACTTTCGGGTATCGCCGCCGATCCCAAGGAAGCCGGCAAGCTCTATGCGGTGTCGGACTCGGTCTACCGCTCGGCGCCGGCGATCTTCACCGTCGATACCACCAAGACCCCTGCCCTGATCACCGCAAAGACCGTCGTCACGCGTGACGGCAAACCGGCGCAGAAGCTTGATCTCGAAGGCCTGGCACCGGATGGCAAGGGCGGCTTCTGGCTCGCCTCCGAAGGCCGTACCGACAAGCTGACCCCGCACGCCATCTTCAACGTCAACGCCAAGGGTGAGATCAAGGAAGAGATCGCGTTCCCGGCCGAGCTGCTGGCGCACGAGACCCGCTTCGGCCTCGAAGGCATCACCACGCTTGGCGAAGGCGACAACCTGACCCTGGTCATGGCGATCCAGCGCGAATGGGCAGACGACCCCAAGGGCCAGGTCAAGCTCCTGGCCTACAAGCCCAAGGACAAGGAATGGTCGGCGGTCCGCTATCCCCTCGACAAGACCGAGAAGGGCTGGGTCGGCCTGTCGGAAATCACCGCCCATGACGGCAAGCTGTTCATCGTCGAACGCGACAATCTGATCGGCCAGGAGGCCGTCAACAAGCGTCTCTATTCGGTCGCGCTCGATGGCTTCAAGCCGGCCAAGCTCGGCGGTGAGCTGCCGGTGGTGGCGAAGACGCTGGTGCGCGACCTGGTGCCGGATCTCAAGGCCGCGACCAACGGCTACGTCGTCGACAAGGTCGAAGGTTTTGCCATCGATACGTCGGGTGAGGCCTTTGTTGTCACCGACAATGACGGCGTCGACGACTCTTCGGGCGAAACCCTGTTCATTCGTCTGGGCAATATTGCAGCGGTCAACTGATCGGATGACGTCAGTCGAAACGAAAAAGCCGCGGCATCGATGCCGCGGCTTTTTCTGCTGTCCGGCGTTGCGGAGGCTGGATGGTGTTCGTTCAATCGATCTGCAGGACCAGCGCCGGATGCAGCTTCTTCAGGTTCGGCAGCGACTTCGACTGCCATGGGATCTCGGAGCTGCCGCGCACGACGAGTTGCACATCTGGGTGTTTGCGCACCTCGATGGTGAACTTGGCCAAAAGGTTGATGCCGGATGAGTTGAGAAACTCGAGGTCGGTCAAGTTGAGCGTCATCGTCTCAGGCTTTTCAGCCAGAATGGTGGTCATGACAGCCAGCACCGGCGCATAGGCTTCGGAGCCGGCAAGCCGCATGGAGCCGTCGAAATAGACATCGCTGTTTTCGGTCCAGACGCGATAGTCATCGGTTCTTACTTCCATGTGCGCCTTCATTCTTTCCTAGTGAGCCTGCGAGATCGGGATCGTGGCATAGGTCTCGACGTGCACTCGGTTGCTGGACTCAACCGGGCTGAAGATCCATGCCAGTCTGGCGCCATAGTCGCTCATCAGCGTCAGCAATCCAAGCCCCGAGCCGGTAGCATCGGGATCAGCTGCATTCGCCTCGATCTGCTGGATCAAAAGGTCTCCCGGATCTCCTATGGTAATCTGGGAGAGAAGCTTCTGAAACGTTATCGCGGTCTTGTCTGCCACGACGTTGGAAACCTTCACCTTGAAATTGTTTGAGTCCATCGATGCTTCGACGATGATCTCGCCCGGCTCGCGAAACTTCACGGCATTCTCGATCAGCTCGTTGACGAGGTATCCAATGCTGTGGCGCACTTCCTTGTAGTCGTTTCGCGACGCGTGGAAGGGCAGCGCGAAAAGATCAGCGATGAAGTCCGAAGTCGTTGCGCAGTGGTGCCATTTCAGGTCCAGCGGCCCGTCAAACAACCTGACGCGGCTGATGTTGTCCCGCATGCCCATCGCAATGTCGGCCGGTCCATACATAGTTGTCATGTGCTCACCTGTGCCTCATGACGACGAGTGTAATGTCGTCGTGTATCTTCCGTGTGCCGATATACGCCATCAGGTCGTCGACAATTCCGCTCTTGATCTCTTCCGCGCTGCTACCGTAGCGTGATCGTGCACTTTCGCTGAGCCGGTCGAGGCCGAACAGTTTGCCGCCCGTTCCTTCAGCCTCGGTCACGCCGTCGGTGTGAAGAATGATGACGTCGCCGCTGCTGAACGGGATGTTGCGAGTGGCGACAAACGGCGAGATGTCCCGTTCGAGGCCAACCGGCAAGCCCAGGTCGAGCGTGTCGATCCGTTCGACCTTGCCGCCGTCGCGGACGACAAGCACCTCTTCATGCTGACCCGACAGAACCAGGCGCTCGTCTTCATAGTCGAGGAAGGCCAGTGACAGGTGCTTGTCGGAGTTGGTGCGCTCCAGGTTCTTGAAGATGGCGCGGTTCAAGCGGTCGAGGAACTGGCGGGGATTGTCCTCGCCGGTCTCCTGCAGCGCGCGTGCCACCGACTGCACCATCAGCATCAGCACGCCACTCTCGAGGCCGTGTCCAGTGACGTCGCCAATGCCGATCTTCAGGCGGTGCCCATCCTGTAGGACGTCGTAATAGTCGCCGCCGACCTCGTCTGCCGGCCGCATGTAGGCCGCGATCTCGATGCCCGGGATCAGCGCCAGTTCGCGTGGCTTGGGCAGCACCATCATCTGGATCTGGCGCGCCACGTCGAGTTCGGCGCCGAGCCGCACATTTTCGCTGCGCAGCTTTTCGTTGAGCGTCGAGATTTCGACATTGGCGTCTTCGAGATCCCTGGTGCGCGCGTCAACCAGCTGCTCGAGGTTCTCTGTGTGGAAGCTGATCTGCTCGGCCATGCGGTTGAAGGCCACACCGACCTCGCCCACCTCATCCTTCGACGGGATGTTGACGCGGACGGAATAATCCTTTGCCTGCAGCCTCCTGGCGCCAGCTGCAAGCGCGCTGAGGCCTGCCGTGATGCGCTTGGACAAGCCAAACACTGCGGCAAACACGATCATCAGTGAAACGATGATGGCCAGGAGCTGATAAAGCAGGATCCGGTTCGTCGCCTTCGAAATGCTGTCCTGCGCTGCAAACAGCGCAGCATAGATCTCGCGCTCGGGCACGACGATGCCGACCGACATCGCCTGTTCTTCGATGGGTCCGGTGGTCCATAGATTCGTCGGCTTCAGCCCCTTCAGCACGACAATGTAAGGGACGTCCTCCCCGTCCTTCTGCAAGAGGACATGCTGAATCGCACCGTCATTGCTGCTGTCGAGGTCGAGGGTTGCGATCGCAGGTTGGGTGCTGGTACGCAGAGAGCGCTCGAGGCCGGTAACCCCGCCCGTACCCTGTTCATTCGAGGAAACCAGCCCGATCGTCGCTTCGCTCTTCGCGTTGATGGCGACCACATTGCCGTTCGGCATCGTCAGGAAGCCGAAACCCGTTTCGGCGATCTTGACGTTCTCGACGATCTCGGCGAGCTGGTCGAGGGTGATATCGGCGCCGGCGGCACCTGCAACGCCCGTGCGGTCGCGCGTCCACAGCGGATGGAAAAAGCTGACGATCAGCTTGCCGGTGATCGCGTCGGTATAGGGCGCGGTCTGGGTGATGTCGTTGTTGGGGATGAAACGCGACGCCGGATCGAGCGCCCATTTCTGCCACGAGCCATAGATGCCGGGGAAAAAGAACTCCCAGAATTCCGAATTGTTGTGGCCGGGATAGAGGCGATCGAAGGTCTGGGCCTGGTCCGTATAAGGCGCCGTCCTGAAGATCGGGCGCTCCTTTGGGCCAATGTAATACATCTGCAGCTTTGACGAACCGCTGGTCAGCAGGCTCGGCGCGACGAGGTCGAGCACCGCGCTGTTTTCAATCTCATCCTGGACCGCCGGCAGCGGCTTGTGGTCGGGGCCAAGCAGGTAACCCCAGACGCTGACCACGGAAGGTGCGCCTGGCAAGTTCTGCGCCCACTGTCCCTTGGTGTCATAGACCACATTCACCGAGGCTGCGGCCTGGTTTGCCAGCGTGGCGCCGACCTGCTTCTGCCGGTCAGGGTCGTCGATCTGCCCTTGTATGACGCCGGCAAGCGTCTTGACGTCGGCATGGACCCGGTCGAGCAACAGGTCGACCCGCGACGCCGTCGACTCGGCATAGGAGCGGATATACTCCTGGTTTGCCGTCGTCAGGCCGGCGCCGACCTCGGAGGTCGCGTCCTGGGACAGCCGCTGCACGTTCCACAGCGCCAGGCCGCCGCTCATCAGCAGGTCGAACAGCACTGCTCCGCCCACCACCAGCACGAACTTCGCGCGGAAGGAATGCAGTCCGAAACGAGGGGTGTCCTGCATGTCCGTGCTCATAGTGGCTTCTGCCCTGAGGCAGCCCAGATTGGCCAACCGGCATACCCCTTCGGGTGGAGGGCGGCCGAGATGTGGTCCTTGAACCCTTGCCTGAACTGCTTGATGAACTCGCTGGAATCGCCGCGCTTGACGGCCATGTCGCCGGCATAGACGTCTTCCCATGCCGCGATCATGTCGGCAAAGTCCTTCGGATCGCCGTCGAGATTGGTGACCATGAACTGTTCGACGCGGATGTCGTCGAAGCCAGCATCCGCCAGATAGCGCCGGCTCTTGGGCCCGAGCTCGACGTCCATGTCGAAATGTTCGAACAGTTTGGCTACCTCGTTGTAGGTCCAGCGGATGCTTTCGCCGCGTGGTTCGCCCAGGCAGTGCGAGTTCTTCTCGTTGGTGATGTAGACCCGGCCACCCGGCTTGCAGATCCGGAACAGCTCCTTGAGGATTTGCGCAGGACGATTGAAGATCTGCAGTGAGTGCCGGCAGGTGACGAGGTCGAACTGGTCGTCGTCGAGCAACATCTCGGAGGCGTCGCCATAGGTGTATTCGATGCCGGTGATGTCGAACTCCGTAGCGACCTTCCTGGCGTAGGCCAGGCTCGACTTGGAATGGTCGAGGGCGACGATCCGCGACGGCTCGAATTCCTTCTGCACCAGCACCGCGAAATCACCGATGCCGCAGCAGATGTCGGCCATGACGATGCCCGGCCGCATGCCGTGACGCGGCAAGATAGAGCGTTCGTGACGCCAGGTCATCTTGGTCTGGGTCCGCAGGATGGGAATGAACCCACCCTCTTCTAGGAAGCTCTGGCCGGGGTAGAACTCGCTGTCATATTCCTCGACGGTGATACCCGGCTCGATCTTGCTGAGACGGCCGAATTTGCGCGTCGTCCAGCCGACGACGCTGGAGGTAATGACGACAAATCTCAGGTCCGGCCTGACCCGGCAGGCGTCGATGATGACGCGTGAAAAGGCATGGAACGCAGTGTTGTTCATCTGCGCGAGGCGTCTGACGTTGATGTAAAGCACGCCGCGGACGCTTTCGATGGATTCTTTCAGCAGGCCCAGGCTGGGCGCCAGCTCGTCAATCGTTTGCGGGCGTACCGACCCGGCAAGCGAGAATTCCTGGTTGTTCAGGTCGAAATGCGCCTTGAAGCGCCCTGAAATACTGGAAGGGGCAGGGTGCGCAGTCAATTTGCCAGGCCCCCGAGCGGGAGGTCGACAACGATTGTGACCGTATCGCCATCAACCTCTTCAAGCCGAAGCGTGGCGTTGTAGTTGACGGTCAGTTCGAGAAGCATCATGTCGCGGCTAGGCGCGACATCGCCTGAAAGCGAACTCAGGTAACGTGCCTGCCGGTCGGCACCCTGAACCCGCGCAATGGCAGCCTCCAGGAAGGTGTGCTCTTCCCGGCTGCAGGCAAACGTCAACTCGATTCGGTCAGTCTCGCCCAAGCGAGACAGCCTGCACTCGAGTGCTCCCCCAGAATGACGCGTCCTGAAAGTGACCTCCAGCAATTCATTCAGTGCGGACGAAAAGAGATTGGAGAAAAGAACGGAGTCTGGTCTGTTATGGCTGATAGTACGCGCAAGGTAACTCGAAATGTAGTCGCAATGCGCCCAATTCGAAAGGAAAGATGCGATCTCCATGTCGACCTGGATCATCGTGCGAAAACTTGGTTCCGCATTCGCATCTTTCGTAGGCATGTCACCCTCTTACCGTTCTGGCCGTGCAACAGGGTTGCTCGGCTTATCTGCGGTGTCCGGCCCGAAGTCGGTGCGCCGTCACACTATGCGTATGTATGGCCTTCTTCGCTTGCCCCGTCGAGGCAAGCTTGCAGGGTGTTGCCTGTCGTCATGATCGGTCTTGTTCTTGCGGCGCCTTCTGTTCCGCCGGCGGGCGGTCCGCAAACTCACCCGTCGCGTCCGCCCCCATCGGCCGCCCCAGGAAGTTGCCCTGCAAGCAATCGCAGCCCTCTTCGATCAGCCAGTTTGCCTGGCCGGCCGTTTCGACCCCTTCCGCGGTGACGCTGATACCCAGGCCGTGTGCCAGGCTCATGACGGACCGGACGATGGCCTGGCTCTTGCGGTCGGCTACCAGGTCCTTGATGAAATACTGGTCGATCTTCAGCGTGTCGAACGGGAAATTCTTGAGATAGCTCAGCGACGAGTAGTGCGTGCCGAAGTCGTCGAGGGAAATCCGGATCCCCAGGACGTTCAGCGTGTTCAGCGTGTCGAGGTTGTCGACTGTCTGCTCCAGCAGCACCGTTTCGGTGATTTCGAGCTCGATGCGGTCGGCGCGGATGCCGACCTTGTCGATGATGTGCGCCACGGTGTCGGTGAGCGAGCCACTCAGGAACTGCGCCGGCGACAGGTTGACCGCGACGTTCATGGACGATGGCCAGGTCATCGCCTGGCGGCAGGCCTCCTCGAGCACCCAACGGCCGATGTCGTCCATCAGGCCATCGGCCTCGGCGATCGGAATGAAGACGTTGGGCGGGATGAGGCCAACCTCGGGATGGTGCCATCGCAGCAGCGCCTCGAACCCGACTACCGTCGATGGCGGGCGGATGAGTGGCTGATATTCGAGATAGAGTTCCTGCCGTTCCAGGGCCATACGCAGGCTTCGCCTAAGGTTCTCCCGTTGCTCCAGAAGCAGCATCATCGAGCGATTGAAGGTGCGGGCGCAGCCACGGCCGTCGCGCTTGGCGGCGTAGAGGGCGATGTCGGCCGCCTTCATGAGCTCCTCGCTCTCCGCGCCGTGCTGCGGGCCGAAGGCGATACCGACACTCGCGCCGACAAACAGCGGGATGTCGTTGATGACGAAGGGCGCCTTGAAGGAATCGACGATCGCCTGAGCCAGCCGTTCGGCCGCCATGGGCTGCTGCTTGTTGGCCTGGATCACCGCGAACTCGTCGCCGGCATATCTGTAGGCCGCATCGCCGTCCTGGAGCGCGCCGCGGATTCGATTTGCCGCCAGCTGCAGCAAGGTGTCGCCAGTGCCATGGCCAAGCGTGTCGTTGACCGACTTGAAGTCGTCGAGATCAATCTGCAGCAGCGCCGACTTGTCCCGGGAATCGCCGCTTTCCGCCAGAACCTCGTCCAGGCGCTCGCTGAAGCGGCGGCGGTTCTGCAATCCGGTCAGCGCATCATGTGTCGCCTGATGCTGCAGAAGTTTGACGCGATCGGCTTCCTCGGTGGCAGCGCGGCCGTCATGACCGGTTTCCGCTGTCTCGATGATGCCGACGCCGTCGGCCATTCCGAAACAGAAAACCACTCCCGCCGGCTGGCCCGACAGCGCCTTGAGCTTGATTCGCGTCGACGAGCCATCGCGCGCGGCGAGCTGCATTGCCGCGCGAAGCTCGTTTTCGCCAAAGTTCGGATAGATCTCCCACGCCACCGCGCCCGGGGTCATGGCGTTTCCGCGAATGCTTTTCAGTCGGGCCGAGCAGTCGGTCAGCCGGAATTCGTGGTCATAAAACGATACGAGATCGGTGGTGTTGGCGAGGAAACCTGAAAGGCGGGCATCGCGGGCCATCGAGAGGTTCGAGGGCCCCTGCCCTCCGCCTCTTTTGTCCCCAGCCTTCGGATACCCAAACCAATTCCAAAAGCGGTACAAGTCCGCATCTCCTTACCGCATGACGTAAAGTTAGCACAGCGGAACAAGGGCTTGCAAACACTCGGCGTGCGAACTCCACAACCATCCATTGGTGTCAGCGATTGCCGTACACTCATCTAACAATCACAGCATGGCGTGATGCGGTGGTCGCGAATTGCCGCTTCCAGATCACAAAGCAGGAAGCTGGAAGGAACTGTTAACCACTGGCTTCCTATTGCTCGGGGGACGTTTCATCAGCGAGTCTTGAGCATGGGAAGCACGCGTTTGCCTCGAGTGAATTTTTCGAACCAAGTCTCGCACGATGACGGCCAGAATCGCCCGGAAAGCAAGGCAGACGGAACGCATGTGGCTTCGCCGGCCGATGGCCCCGGCTGGCAGGATTATTTCTTCCTCGCGCCCAATGTGCGCTTCACCCGCACGCCGGATTACGATGCCGCCAAGCGCCAGGCATATGAAGCGGCGGAGGCCGCCCACAATGAAGCCCAGGCGAACGCCGCCGGCCTGCAGCCGCTGACGGCCGAGCGCGCGACAGTTGTCGCACCTGTCGCGGTTCCGGCAAGACCGGCGACCGTGACGACAGGGGCCCAGGTCATCGAGGCCTTGCAGGCGCAAATCGCAAGCAGGATTGCCGCGCCGGTTCCACAGGCGCCCTCGCCCGTACGACAGCCCGTTGCAGCAGTGAACTCCGCCAACCCGCCAGTGCAAGCCGCAGCCAAGCTGGCCGGCGCCGGTGAATATGCGGCGGCCCAGCCCAAGAAGGCTCGGTGGTCCTATCTTTCCGATCACGCATTTTTCGAGCTGATGGCGCCGAGCACATCGGACGGTCCGTCACCGGTAGCCGCGGTTGCTACCGCCCGCCCCGCGCCGGTGCCGGTGCGAGTTGCGCCGGTACCTGTTGTCGCCAGGCAGGCCGAGATTGCCGCAGCCGAAATCACGGCGCTGTTCAGGGTCATCGAGTGCATTCCGACCCAACAGGTCAACACAGCGCCTGCAGCGCCTGCCAACTCCAATGAGGTGAAGATCGAAGCTCCCACGATTGCCGAACGCGCTGAGCGCGCGTCGGTCGTCGCTGGCACGCCAGAACCAGTCACCATCGCCGAGCCGACGGCTCCCCTTCGCGCGGTGTCGCCATTGCCTCTGATGGGCAAGATCGTGCCGGCGACCACCGGCGATACCTACGAATTGCCCTCAGAGGAGTTGTTGCAGCTGCCGCCGGCAGGCCAGGGCTTCTACATGTCGCAGGAGCGGCTGGAGCAGAACGCCGACCTGCTGGAAAGCGTTCTCGAGGACTTTGGCGTGCGTGGCGAGATCATCCATGTTCGCCCGGGCCCTGTTGTGACGCTCTACGAATTCGAGCCGGCGCCGGGCGTGAAATCGTCGCGCGTGATCGGCCTTGCCGACGACATCGCTCGCTCGATGAGCGCGATCTCCGCGCGTGTCGCGGTCATCCCCGGCCGCAACGTCATCGGCATCGAACTGCCCAATGAGACACGCGAGACGGTCTATTTCCGCGAGCTGATCGAATCGGACGGCTTCCGCAACACCGCCTGCAAGCTGGCGCTCTGCCTCGGCAAGACGATCGGCGGCGAGCCGGTCATCGCCGAACTCGCCAAGATGCCCCATCTGCTCGTCGCAGGCACCACCGGCTCGGGCAAGTCTGTCGCCATCAACACCATGATCCTGTCGCTGCTCTATCGGCTGAAGCCGGAAGAGTGCCGCCTGATCATGGTCGACCCGAAGATGCTGGAGCTCTCCATCTATGACGGCATCCCGCATCTGCTGACGCCTGTCGTCACCGATCCGAAGAAGGCGGTCACGGCACTCAAATGGGCAGTGCGCGAGATGGAGGATCGCTACCGCAAGATGGCGCGGCTCGGCGTGCGTAACATCGACGGCTACAACGAGCGTGCCGCGATCGCCCGCGACAAGGGCGAAACGGTGGTGATGCAGGTGCAGACCGGCTTCGAGAAGGGCACCGGCGTGCCGCTGTTCGAGGAGCAGGAAATCGACCTTGCCCCGATGCCCTATATCGTCGTCATCGTCGACGAGATGGCCGACCTGATGATGGTCGCCGGCAAGGAGATCGAAGGTGCGATCCAGCGCCTGGCGCAGATGGCACGTGCCGCCGGCATACATCTGATCATGGCAACCCAGCGACCCTCGGTCGACGTCATCACCGGCACCATCAAGGCCAACTTCCCGACCCGCATCTCGTTCCAGGTGACGTCCAAGATCGACAGCCGCACCATCCTTGGTGAGCAAGGCGCCGAACAACTGCTCGGCCAGGGGGATATGTTGCACATGGCCGGAGGCGGCCGCATCGCCCGCGTCCACGGCCCGTTCGTCTCGGACGCCGAGGTCGAGCATGTCGTCAATCACCTCAAGGCACAGGGACGTCCCGAGTATCTCGAGACCGTCACCGCCGACGAGGAGGACGAGGTGCCGGACGTCGATGACAGCCCGGTCTTCGACAAGGGCTCGGTCGCTGCCGAGGACGGCGATGCAATGTATGACGAGGCGGTGAAGGTGGTGCAGCGCGACAAGAAGTGCTCGACTTCCTATATCCAGCGCCGCCTCGGCATCGGCTACAACCGTGCTGCATCTTTGGTCGAGCGCATGGAAAAGGAAGGCCTCGTCGGCGCGCCGAACCATGTCGGCAAGCGCGAGATCATGGCCGGTCGCCGTGACCACGCGCAGACGAATGACGATCAGGAGTGATCGCAGGCCTGGTTGAAAGACAGGGCGGGGTGAACCGCCCCGTCCTTGCTCGCGCTACTTGATGGCCTGCAGCTTTTCGATCGCGGCGGTGAAGCCCGCCAGCGACACCGGGATCGCCACCGCCTTGCGCGTGACCGATTCCATGCCAACGTTCAGATTGGTGCCTGCCTTCATTGCCGTGATCAATTCCGGCGTCAGCGGTGCCGCGGCATAGGCGCCGTTCTGGTCGCTCGTCTGAATCGCGACGGTCACCTTCTCACCCTGGTCGATCTGGTAGGACGCGCCGGAGGGCAGGAACAGGCCGTGCGGCAGCGCAAGCAGCATGGCCAGGCCGCCTTTGTCGTTTTCCTTGCGAATAGTGACCGTCAACACGCGTTGACCTGTCTTCGACTCGGTCAGGTTCTGCGACACCTGGCATTGTAGTTCGTTGATCGTCGCACCGCTGGCGCAGTTGACCGCCCAGGGGTTGGCGTCGGCCGGCTTGGCTTCGACTGGCTTGGCTTCCTGCGCAAACGCGCTGCCGGCAAACAACAGTCCGATTGCGGCGGCCATCATGTTGATGATGCGACCTGGCTTTGTTGTTCGCGTGAACGTGGAGCGCATATTGCTTGCCTTTTCTGGGAAATCGACTTGGTGAACTGCGCGAAACTTATGCGCAAACAATCATATTAGGTGTTGCTTGACGGCAACATCTTTGTTTTTTGTGTGTGTACACGCGTTGGTAGCAAAGACTCCTCTTGCAAGTGCCGGGCATTGGCAGATCAATCGCAGCAACCAAGAACGCCCCCCTTGGATGGATGATCTATGCATTCGCGTTTGTTCCTGCCCGGAAACGCAAGACAAGCAGTGTCTAATGTACCGCCCGCGACCGCGACGCAAGTTTCGGTCGAGTATAGGCTGTCGCGCAGCGCTCGGGGCTTGTTGCGGACGTCCGCCCTATCAACGATCGCGTTGGCCTTGTCGGGCATGGCGGCCTTTGCCGAGGAAGGCGGGCTGTGGCAGCCGCAAGTGCGCGCCATCATCGGCGCCAACAATGACGGCGCCACCGCGGCGCTCGAAGGTTTCGTTCCGCTCAAGCAGACGGCCGAATCGGTCCTGTTCCTCGATGTCAGGGCCAAGCACGACTTCGAGGACGGTTTTGGCCAGGACTTCGGCATCGGCATCCGCCGGATCGTCAATCCGGACCTGATGCTTGGCGGCTATGCCTACATCAACACCCAGCGACAGGACGGACACCAGTTCACCGGCGCCACGCTGGGTCTCGAAGCGATTACGACCAATTTCGACGCGCATGTGAACGTCTTCCTGCCGATCAGCGGAGACCGGGCAGAACAATCGACCAGATCCAGTCTGTCGATGGTCGGCAACCAACTGCTCGAGCAGATATCGGTCATCGACCGGCGCAATTATGCCGCATGGGGCATCGAGGGTGAGATCGGCGCGCAGGTGCCGGTCGAGCTGCCCGAGAACCATGCGCTTCGGCTCTCCATCGGCGCCTACCATTTCGGCGACCCCGACGGCGACGACGACGGCATCACCGGCGGCAAGGCCGGCTTCGAATATCAGATCGGCGACGTCTTCGGCAGCGGCGCGTCCCTCGCCTTCGCCGGCGAGGTGCGCAACGACAATCGCGACGATACGCAGTTCGCCGGCAGCGTCAGGCTGACGATCCCGTTCAATCCGGGGGGCGAGGCCCAGGGTGACGCCGAGGGACCGGAGCCGGTCCATGCGGTCGGCGAAGGCTTGCGCAAGCGGGTCAACGAGCGCGTCCGCGGTGACATCGGTGTCCGTATCGAGGGTGGCGAAAAGCTCGTCGGCTCGTCGACGCGGGTGGCGATAAACGCCGCCACGGGCACGGCGTTCGGCAAATTCTTCTTCGCCGACGGCGCCAACACGCTCGGCCTCGGTACGTTAGGCGATCCTACGACCCTGGATGATGCCGTCACTGATGCGGGCGCCAACGGTTTTGTCGTCGTGCTTGGCGGCAGCGGCAACCTGCTGACGGCGGGCGTGACACTGGCCAACGGCCAGACGGTCATCGGCGGTGGTGAGAGCGTCACCGCCCAGCTGTTCGGCGGCGGCACCGGTTCCTACAATCTCGGCGGCAGCAACGGCACTATCGCCGGCACAAACGCCGGCAACAACGTCATTACGCTCGGCAACGGCAACACGCTCCGGGGCATCACCATCACAGGCGGTGCCGACGGCATCTTCGGCAACAACGTCAACGGCGCCACCCTGACCAGCGTGACCGTGAGCGGCGCCGGCGGCCATGGCGCCAACTTCACCGGCACGTCGACCGGCATCAAGGGTTCCAACTTCACCTCGACCGGCAATGGCCTCGATGGCCTGCACATCGTAGGCAACGGCACCTACAATTTCACCGGCACCACGCTGCTGCAGGACAATGGCGACGATGGCCTGGATATATCAGGCCAGGGCACCTACAGCTTCGCCATCCTGAATGCGCAGGACAATGCGGACGCCGGCATCTACGTCGCCGGCACCTCCGTTGCGGGCAGCTTCACAACCACAGGCGGCACCGTTTCGGGCAATGGCGGCATCGCCGTCTTCATCGACCCGATCACGGCCCATGTGACCCTGAATTCGATCAGCCATACCGGCGGCACGTCGGGCGTGGTGCTCGACAACCTCGCCGGCAGCTTCACCGTCACCGGCCAGACGACGATCTCGAACACGTCTGGCCCGGCGATCGACATCGTCAATTCGCCGGCGTCGATCCGTTTCGGCGACATCAGCATCACCAATCCGGGCGGCGACGGCATCTCCTTTGCCGGCGTCAATGCCGCTGTCGTTGCCGGCAACATCGTCATTTCGGGTCTGGGCCTCGGCACCGGTCTCGATCTCTCCGGCAGCAAGACGAATTTCACCGCCCAGTCGGTCGACATCACAGGTACCGGCGCCGGATCGATCGGCATCGATCTGGCCCAGACCGTCGGCGGCTCGACGATCGTCATCACCAATGGCGGCGTCATTGCCAATGTCGGCACCGGCGTCCGCCTCGGCATCTCCGGCTCGCTGGTCAATTCTGCAAATGCCCAGTTCACATTCGGCGGCGGCTCGATCTCGGGCGTCACTGCGTCGCTCGACGCGCGCGGCCTCAACCAGACGCTCGGTAGCTATGCCTTTGGATCGACGACCTTCGTCGGGCCGCAGCTCTTCGACGCCCAGAATCTGATCTTCGTCGGCGCCTCGGCCACCGGTTCGGGCACAGGCTCGTCGCTGCTGGACCTGGCCTCGATCGCCACCGCCGATGCCAACACCGACGGCACGGCGATCTTCGTGCTGGTCAATCGTGGCACGGACATCAACGACGCCGACGGCTTCTCGCTCAGTGCCGGCCAGACGCTTGCTTCCTTCGGCAACGGACGACAGTTCTCGCTCGGCGGCGTGCCGATCAACGTGACCGGCGCCAACGTCCAGCACAGCACCACCATATCGGACGCCGGCGGCGCCGCGACGCTAACAAACACCGGTGGCGGCGACACGGTCACATTGGCCAACAACACGTCGCTGCTCGACTTCAACTTGTCCAATGCAGGCGGCGGCAACGGCATCTATGGCAACAACGTCACCAACGTCGCACTGACGGGGCTGACGATTTCGGGTGCCGACCTCAATGGTGTACTGCTCGCGGGTGCCAGCAGTGTCACGGGTTCCAACCTGACGTCGTCGGGCAATGGCGGTGCCGGTCTCTCGCTCCAGGGTGGTGGCACCTACGCCTTTACCGGCACGACCACGCTTACCGGCAATACGGGTAGTGGATTGCTGATCGGCAGTGGCTCCGGCAGCTACAGTTTCGACACGCTCAACGCGACGGGCAACGGCTCCAGCGGCGTCGTTGCCACCGGCTCGTCGGCGGGTCTGCTGACGATCGACGGCGGAACCATCTCCGGCAACGCATCTTCCGGTTTCGACGCCACAGGCCTCGGCCTCGATGTCACGCTGAGCAGCCTGAGCCAGACCGGTGGCGCGACCGGCATCAACCTCAACGGCGTTTCCGGAAGCTTCGCCGTTTCCGGCACGACGACGATTTCCAACACCACCAGCCACGGTATCTCGATCGTCAGCAGCTCGGCGATGGTCGGCTTCGCGGGCGCAGTCACGATCAGCAATGCCGGCGGAAGCGGCATCCTGCTCGACGGCAACTCGGGCGCAGTCAGCTTCGCCGACGTGGCGATCAGCCAGCCAAGCGCCAATGGCATCGACGTCCAGGGCGTCAACGGAACGATCAGTTTCCAGAACATCGACGTTACCGGCGTCTCGGCTACCGGAACAGGGCTCGACCTGTCGGGCAGCAGCTCGACCTTCACGGCAACGACGCTCGATATTGCCGGAACCGGCGGCACCTCGACGGGTATCGACCTCTCCGGCACCTCGGGCGGCACCGTCACTATCGGCAGCGGCGTTATTTCGGGCGTCGGCACCGGTGTCCAGATGGGCCCCAATGGGGCGATCGGCGCGACTGCGAACATCACTTTCTCGTTTGGCGGCGGCTCGATCACCGGCTCTGTCGCCTCGCTCGATATGCGCGGGCTTCTAGCCGGCAGTGGCACCTATGCCTTCGGCACGACCGCTCTGGTCGGTCCGCAACTGTTCGACACGGCCAATCTGATTTTCGTCGGATCGTCCAACACCGGTTCGGGCACCGGTTCGAGCGTCAACGACCTCATCAACGCCGCCGCCGCCGACGACCTGACTACTGACGCCAACACGATCTTTGTCTTCGTCAAGTCTTCGGCACTCGATCTCATCAACACCGACGCCGATGGCTTCACGCTTGCCAACGGCCAGTCGGTGGTGTCCTTCGCCAATGGCGCGACGGTCGACCTGGGAGCGCCGCCTGCCAACGTCACCGGCGCCAATGTCGTCACCGGCGCGACCCAGGTGGATCCCTTCGGCCATGGTGGCGCGGTTCTCAACAACGCTGCCGGCAGCGCCATCAACCTCGCCAATGGCAACCTCGTCCAGAACCTCACCGTCAGCAATGGCGGCTCGGGTGCTGCCATCGACGGGACGAGCATCTCGGGCCTCAATGTTGCCGGCGTCACGATCGCCAGCGCTGTTACCGGACTCGACCTGACGGGTGCTGCTGGCGCGATCGGCGTGCAGAATCTTGCCATCCAGTCTGCCCAGACCGGCATCCTGCTGGCCAACACGGCTGCCACCGTTACCTTCACCGGCGCCAATACGATCGGCAGCGTCAGTGGCACCGCGCTGTCGTTCAACAATTACAGCGGCACGGCGACCTTCGCCAATCTCGACATTTCGGGCGCATTCACCGGTATCAGCATCGCCGGCGGCTCCACCGGCACGATGAGCTTCGACGCGGCGAGCTCGATTGCCAACAGTGCGGGCATGGCGTTCAACATAGATAGCTCGACGCCCGACCTGACCTATGACGGCACCATCAACCACAGCAGCGCGGCAAGCGCTGTGCGCGTCAGCTCCATGACCGGAGGCAGCGCGACATTCGGAGGTGCAATCACCGCCAGTACCGGCGTGGCCAATGCCATCGACCTCACCAGCAATGCCGGCGGCACGATCAATTTCACTGGTGCCCTCAGCCTGACCACGGATGGCGGCTTCGGTTTCAGGGCCATCGATGGCGGCACGGTGTCGGTGACGGCGGCCGGCAACACCATCAGCACCGGCGCCGGCGTGACGGAACGCGGCATCCAGCTCGGCGGCACCGGCCTGACGATTGGCACTGGCGGAATCAGTTTCGCCAGCGTGACCGTCGACGGCTCCGGTGGCACAGTGCCGACCGGCATCCTCATCGAGAACACCAGCGGCGGCAACGTCACCTTCGGTACCGTCAACATCAGCCGTGCCATGGGCGACGCCATCCGGCTGACAAATGTTCAGAGCGGCACCTATACCTTTGGTGGTACGACCACCATCGCAATGGTTGGCGGAACGGGTCCGGGCTTCGCCGTCCAGGGCAGTGCCGCCACCATCAACGTCAACAACCTGGTCACGTCCAATGTCGCCGGCGCCGACGTCAGCCTGACCAACAACACCGGTACGATCTCGATCGGCGGTACCATCACCAATGGCGGCTCCGGCGACGGCGTCGTCGTTTCGGGCGGCAGCGCTGCGATCACCATCGGAGCCTCGATCTCGAGCTCGGCCGTCCTGGGGGGCAATGCCGTCAAGATCGACGGCATCACAGGCGGCTCGGTTGCGTTCACCGGTCCTGTCACCTCGACCAGCTTCGGCAACCTGTTGACCATCGGCGCGACGACTGCGCCGACCGGCGGCACGATCAGCTTCACCGGCTCGGCGCTGACCGCGAGCGGCGGCGGAACGGTGACGATGGCCGGGCTCGGCACCGGTGCGACCTTCAACGCCAGCGCGCCGCTGTCGATTTCCAACACAACCGGGACCGGCTTGCTGGTGACCAATGTCGCCGGCAGCGCCACTTTCGATTCCGTCACGGTCAGTGACGCCGCGACCGGCATCGGTCTCGGCAACAACACCGGCACCGTTGCATTCGGCGCTACCAGTGTGACCAACGTAGGGCTGGGCCAGACCGGTGTCAGCGTGTCCGGGACCAATGCGGGTACGGTGTCCTTCGCCAGCCTCGGCATCGCCATGTCCGGCAATGGTGCTACCGGCATCAGCTTCGCCAATGCGGTGATGAACGGGAACTTCACCGCCACTGACTTCGACCTGAGCAGCGACAGTTCGCTCGGCACGACGGCAGTGGATTTGTCCAACACCACCGGCACGGGTACCATCCAGCTCGGCGACGCGGGCGCGCCCGGCAACACGACCGCTGCCACCATCGGCGGCAGCGGGAACGGACCGGCGATCGGCTTTCAATTCACCAGCACGACGGCCGTCAACTTCATTTATGGCGATGGCGAGGGGTCAGTCGACAAGCTGTCGACGGTGAAGGCCGTCGACATCATGGCCTCGACTGGCGCCTTCCCCGTCGCCGGAACTTACAATTTCAAGGACGTCGACGGCGCCAATGGCGGTTTCGTCGGCGATATCTCGGAGGCGCAAGGGCCGACGGTCTATTACGTCGACCAGAACGGCACCGGCAACGGCACGGCAGCAAATCCGGGATCTATCGAGGGCGCGGAAGCCTCGGGCGCCGACGTCATCGTCTTCATCGACACGTCGGTAAACGGCACCAGCGACTTCATCGACATGATGCTGGCGCAGCAGGTCGGTGCCGGCAACAACACCTTCAACCTGGCCGATGGCCAGGTGGTGATCGGACTTAAGGCAGGCGAATCCATCGACACGGCGCCGCTCGGCGCCGTCGGCGGTGGCCTTGGCAATGCCTTCAGCTTCAGCGGCATCAGCTCGTCGACGATCATCGATGCACCCAGCGGCATCGACACCGTGCTTCCGACGTTGACCACCGCCAACGGCAACACGATCAGCTTCACCGGCACGGCGAGCATCGACAACGTCATTATCGCCAACACCGGTGCCTCAGGCATCGGCATCCAGGGCAGCGACATCACCAAGTTGATGCTCAGCCGCGCCATGATCGCTGGTGGCGGTGGTGGCGCGCTGTCGCTGACCGACGGTGTTGCCAATGGCGAGATCGCGCTGTCGGACCTGATCCTGTCGGCGACCGGCGGCAACATCGGCGTCGTCGATGGTGCGGTGGGGGCGGGAGTCCTGAAGGTCAGTGCCTTCTCCGACGTCACGCTGCTGGGCAACAATGGCGAAGTCGGCGGCTTCATTCTTGGGGGCGTGGTCTTTGACGCCAACGCGGCGACCGCCGGCATCGACCAGGTCGATGGCGGTGCCTTCGTCGCCGGCACCGCGGCCAACCGTGTTGGCGGCTTTGGTCTTTTGCTGGACGATACGATCTCCGGCAATCTGAAGTTCGACACGACGAACATTGCCGTCCAGCAGGCAACGAACGTGCTCTTTGGCGGCAATGTCGCACTCGGCATCTACGCCAACGCTCTCGACGGTTCCGGAAGCACGCTTGATTTCGGCACGGCGACGGTCGACATCGCGGGCGGCGGAACGGCCGGCAGCTTCTTCAACGGCGCGTATCTGCTGGTCAACAGCACCAACAAGATTGGCTTCTCCGGCGCCACCAGCTTCACCGGCACGAACGGTGTCGGCGGCATCTCCGCCAACAGCGCGGCAGCCACTGGCGGCGAGCTGTTCTTCGCCAGCGCCAGCAACGCGTTCAATGTCAATGGTCCGGCACTGGACGTCTCGAATGTTGCGCTCACCAATGGTGCTGCGGGCCCGGCACAGTTCGGTTCTATCAATGTGACCGGCGGCCAGAACGGCATCAAGCTGCTTAACCTGATCGCCTCGCCGACGGTCCAGTTCAACGGCCCGGTCACCATCGCCAATACCACGGTCAACGCAATCCAGCTCGACAACGTCACCAACGGCGTTTCGGTGACCTTCGCCGGGACCGTCGGGATCACCAATGCCGGCCAGGGCGGCGTCAAGTGGCAGCGCTCCGCCGGCAGTACCGATACGCTGACTTTCGCCGGTGGTCTCGACATCCAGAACAATGCTGGGGTCGGCTTCAATGCCACCTACGGCAATGTCGTGCTGTCGGGTGCTGCGACCAGAAACATCGCCACGACGAATGGGCGTGCGCTGGTCATCAACGGCGCCAATTTCAGCAACGGTGCTGCCGGCGCGGCCGAGTTCAACAATGTCAGCGCCAACGGCTATCTCAGCGGTGGCGGCATTGACATCAATGCCGGCTCCGGCGCCGTCCGCTTCGGCGGGACGGTGACCCTGTCACCGGATGCCGCCACGGTCGGAACCGCCTACGGCATCAGCATCGGTGGCGGCACGACGGGCACCTACACCTTCGCCGGTTCGACCACCATCACAGGCGGGGCCGACGACAATGGCGTCTACATCAGGAACACCGGCGCCGGGCTGACCGTCGACTTTACCGGGCCGCTGAACGTCACCACCGGCATGAATGCCGTCGACCTCAACGACACGACAGGCAATCTGGCGGTCTCGATCCAGCACGCATCGAGCAGCCTGACCTCCACGAACGCGGCTGGGACGGCATTCCTGGCCGTTGGCGGCAGCGGAACGATCAGCAGCGCCGCATCGATCTCGAGCGTCGGTCTCGGTGCGTCGATCACCGGTCGTTCGGGTGGAACCGTCACCATCTCAGGCAACATCACCCAGGCGCTGCGCGGCGTCGAGGTCAATGGCGGCAGCGGCGGCAGCGTCGTCTTCTCCGGCACGCAGAAGACCCTCAACACTGGCACCTTCAACGCCGTGCGTGTGTTCTCGCCGACGGCGGTCAGCTTCATCAATGGCGGCCTCGACATCGACACCACGACGGGCACCGGCATCAGTGTCAACGGCACCGGCGGCACCGCGAGCGTCGCCGTCTCCGGCGCGGGCAACACGATCAACACCGGATCCGGCACGGGTGTCACCGTCACCGGCGGCGTCGGTGCAGTCGCTGTCGACATCAATTCGGCGATCGCCTCGACGAGCGGTCTGGCGGCCAATGTCCAGGGCGTCACGTCGGGCACGGTTACGCTGTCGGGCGATCTGAACGCGGCCGGTATCGCCGCGAACAGCAACAGCGGCGGCACCATCGACTTCTCGGGCGCGACGAAGATCCTGACCTCTGGCATCGCGAACGCCGTCAACCTGACCAACAATGCCGGCGCGACGATCAATTTCAGCAATGGCGGGCTGGCGATCAGTGCCACCAGCGGCAGCGGCTTCAGCGCCAGCGGCGGCGGCACCATCAGTGTCGGCACCGGCGTCAACGCAAACACGATCACCACGACGACTGGCACGGCTCTGAGCCTCGACGGCGCCACCGTCGGCGCGGCAGGCCTGAATTTTGCGACGGTTTCAGCGAACGGCGCGGCCACGGGCATTGTGCTGAACAATGTAAGTTCGAGCGGCGGTGGCGCCATCGCGCTGGGCACCGTCAACCTCCAGGGCATCACCGTCCGTGGTGTCGACATCTCCGGCACGCTGGGGACTGCGGTCTCCTTCAACGACCTGGACATCGGCCTGAACGGCTCGGCGGTTGCCTTCGACCTCAATGGCGCCACCATCAACGCCGCTGTCACGGCCAACGACTTCGACGTGACCAATTCGGGCGCGGCGGGCACCTCGATCGGCGTCGACCTGCGCGGTGCCATAGGCGGCCAGACCGTGCGGCTCGGCGATGCCGTCGTCGGCGGCAACAGCTCGAGCATTGCAGGCGTCAATACCGGTATCTACCTCAACAGCTCGACCAACCTTGCCTTCACCTATGG
Source organism: Aminobacter sp. MDW-2 (assembly GCF_014250155.1). NCBI lineage: Bacteria > Pseudomonadati > Pseudomonadota > Alphaproteobacteria > Hyphomicrobiales > Phyllobacteriaceae > Aminobacter > Aminobacter sp. MDW-2. The sequence continues at coordinate 188,684 of NZ_CP060198.1, read as the reverse complement.
CGACGGCGAGTCTGCCACCGACAAGCTGTCGACGATCGGCGCCAATGTGGCGATCGACGCCAGCAGCGCGCCGGTCGCCGGCAGCTACGACTTCCAGGACGTCGACTTCCAGGCGAGCCCTGGCCTCGGCTTCGGCATCGGCAAGGTCTATTTCGTGGATTCGGACGGCGCCATCGGCGGCGGCAACGGGTCGGGCATCGACGGCGCCAACCCGATGACGCTGGCAGAGGCCGAGGCGGTCGCGGGCGTTAACGACATCATCGTCCTGATCAACAACGGTAGCGTCATCACGGCTGCCGGCACCAACGCCGACAACACGCTCAATCTTGCTGCCGGCACGCAGGTGCGCGGCTTCGGCAATGGTGCGATCAACCTGGCGATGACGGTGCCGAGCACGATCCAGCTCGCCAGCAACACAATCTCCATCGCCGCCGTCGGTAGCGGTGCGGCGACGCTTACCAGCAGCGCCGGCAGCAACGTCATCACGCTGGGCGCCAGCGGCAACATCATCGACGGCTTCATCCTCGACGGCAGCCCGGCGGGTGCGGCGCGCGGTATCAAGGACAATGGCGGCGGCGCTTCCGGCACCGCGGTGACCAACATGACGATCAGGAACTTCCTGACCGCTGGTATCGAGATCACGCCTTCGTCCAGCACGACGATCAACAACGTCGTGTTCTCGGACAACGGGTCCGACGCGATCCTCAACGCCTCGAACACCACCATCACCAATGTGACAAGTAGCGGCGCGACAGGCATCGCGCTCGACATCCGCAACGCCAGCGGCACGACGACGCTCGGCAACATCTCGATCACCGGCGCTGGTACCGGCGGCATCTCCTTCGGCGGCGTCTCCGGCCCGGCCGGCACGATCACCGCCACCAACGTCGACATCGGCGGCGCCAACGCCCTTGCCATAACCGGCGGCAATGCCGCGATCAGCTTCGATGCCGCAAGCTCCATCGCCAACAGCTCGGGCACGGCGGTGACGATCGCCAACCGCACCGGCGGCAGCTTCAGCTTCGCTGGCTCGGTCGTGGCAAATGGCGCGGCGAGCGGCATCAGCGTCTCGGGCGCCACGGCGGCAAGCGCGGTGAGCTTCACCGGAACCGTCGACCTCGGCACCACGACCGCCATGACCGGCACTGCCGTTGCCATCAACAACAATGGCCAGGCCTCCACGGTGACCTTCGCCAACCTCGACGTCGTCTCCAGCGGCACGACCGGCTTCTCGGTCAGCAATGGCGGCACGGTCAACGTCACCACCGGCACGATCGCCGCCACCTCGGCGCAGGCCGTGTCGCTCAGCGGCGTCGCCGCCACCGCCACCTTCACCACGGTCACCTCGACCGGCGGCACCAACAATGTCGGCCTGACCAACGTCACCGGCACGGTCAATCTGGGCACGGGCACGCTGTCCGGAGCTGGGGGAGTGGCGTTCCTCGTCGGCGGCGGATCTGCCAATGTCGACTATGCCGGCACCATCGCCAAGACGACGGCCGGCAATGTCGTCAGCATCGCCGGCCGCACCGGCGGCACGCTGACCCTGTCCGGCAGCCTCAGCGCGACGGGCGGTGTGGCCAATGGCATCTCGGTCAGCGGCAACAGCGGTGGCATGATCAACTTCTCGGGTTCGACCAAGACCCTGACGACGGGCGCAAACACGGCAGTCAGCCTCGCCAGCAACACCGGCACGACCATCAATTTCACCGGTGGCGGATTGGCCATCTCCACGACGTCAGGCGCCGGTTTCAGTGCCACGGGCGGCGGCACGTTCAGCGTCCAGGGCTCGAATAACACGATCGCTTCGACGACCGGCACGGCGCTCACCGTCACCAGCACGACCATCGGCGCAAATGACCTGACCTTCCGCAGCATTTCGTCCAACGGTGCCGCCAACGGCATCGTGCTCAACACCACGGGTGCTCTTGGCGGCCTGACGGTGACCGGCGACGGCGGCGGCAGCAACAACGGCTCAGGCGGTATCATCCAGAATTCGAGCGGAGACGGCATCAGCCTGAACAACACCGCGCAGGTGCGGCTCGCCCGGATGAACATCACCAACAACCTTGGCAGCGGCATCGGTGGTTCCACGATCAACGGGCTGCTGATCGAGCGGTTCAACATCAGCGGCAACGGCAATGACGCTGGGACCGACGAATCCGGCATCAATGTTTACGAGCTGACCGGCACCCCATTTGGTGGCACGAACGACACCGGAATCATCGACTCGGTGATCAGCAACAACCACGAGTTCGAAATCCAGATAACGAACACGGCCGGCACGCTCAGCGATTTCCGTCTGACCAACAACACCATCAGCAGCAACGGCCCGGTCGGCGGAGCCCATGGCAATCTCGTCAACTTCCTGGGCCTGGGCACGGCCAACATGACGCTGAATGCGAGTGGCGGCAGCTACACCGGCGCCGCGCCGGACACGGCGACGGGTCTGCATATCGACCATTCGGGCACCGGTGGGTTGATGACGGCCAACGTCAATGGCGGCACGTTCACCAACAACAACGTCGCCGTGAGCGTGTCGTCGGCAAATGGCGGCAATCTCGATTTCGACATCAATGGCGTCACCGCCACCGGCAATCGTGCACATGGTCTCAATCTTTTTGTTGGTGCGTCGAGCACAGGAGCGGTTACCGGAACCTTCCGCAACAACATCATCGGCACGGCAGGTGTCACAGGATCGGGTGCCGATCTCGGCTTCGGTATTCGTGTCCAGAACGAGGGCAGTACCACAACTGCAAATGCGGTTACGGTATTGATCGAAAATAACACAGTGCGCGAACTTGCCAATTTCGCGGCGATCAATGTCAACCAGGGCATCGTCGGCCAGGCGTTTACCCGCACCCAGAACGTCACGGTCCGGAACAACATTATTTCCGATGTAGACAACAGTCGCGGCATCACCATCCAGCAGAACAACAGCACGGCCCCAGGCATCATGAACGCGACCATTCATGGCAACACGTTTGCCAATGTCGCTGGCCAAGCCGGCGACGGGACCGAGATCCGGCTTCGCCAGCTGGCTGGTGGAACGTTCAATCTGGTTCAGCTCAGCGCGGCTGATCTCGCAACGCTGAACGGGCTCACCCTGGCGGATCTTAGCATTGGAGGGACAATCACCTTCGGGGCGGCGCCACCACCGCTGCCTTGACCGGCATTCATCTCTTGCTCGGATGGTCCGGATTGGGTGAATAGTGTCTAAGATGTCTTGAAATATAATTTCAGTAGTTGATATAATAGTTGTTTTAGTAGACAGTTCTAATTCTTGATTCTAGATTGAAATGGGTTGAGGGGCGATCATGGCGGAACCATTTCTATCGGAAATTCGCATCATGTCCTTTGCGTTTGCGCCCAGAGGCTGGGCATTGTGCAATGGACAGCTTCTTCCGATAAACCAGAACCAGGGATTGTTTTCTCTTCTGGGCACGACGTTCGGCGGCGATGGCCGGGTGAATTTTGCCCTGCCGGACTATCGCGGTCGGCTGCCGATCCATGTCGGCTCCAACCATACGCTGGGTGAACGTGGTGGTGAGCCGGCGCATACGCTGTCGATCTCCGAAATACCCACTCACACCCATGTTCTCAGCGGGTCCAGTTCGCAAGGTGACGCCGTCAATCCGCGACCGCAGAACACCAACGGCACGGTGTTTGCCAAGGACCCGGGCAACACCTACTCGGCGAGCGCGCAGAGTTTGGTGGCTTTGAAAGCCGGCAGCATCAGCAACGTCGGCGGCAGCCAGGCGCATCTCAACATGCAGCCGTTCCTGACGCTCAGCTTCTGTATCGCCCTCCAGGGCATCTTCCCTTCGCCGACCTGAGGAGGCAAAGCCATGGCACAGCCCTATGTTGGCGAGGTTCGCATGTTTGCCGGCAATTTCGCGCCGGCGGGATGGATGTTCTGCGAAGGTCAGCTGCTGCCGATCTCCGAGAACGAGACGCTGTTCAACCTCATCGGTACGACCTATGGCGGCGACGGTGAGAGCACGTTCGCGCTGCCCGATCTGCGCGGCCGGGTGCCGCTGCACCAGGGCAATGGATTTATCCTGGCCGAGACCGGCGGCGCCGAGGAGATCACGCTGACCATCGGCCAGATACCCGCGCACTCCCATCCCTTGCTCGGCTCGACAGTCAATGGCGCTCAGCCGGCACCCGAGGGTAACGTCCTGGCCAGCTCGACTGTGATCACACCCTACGCTCCGGAGACGGTGACTGTAGCTATGGCGCAAGCCGCGGTGGGATCGGTCGGCGGCAGCCAGCCGCACGCCAACTTCCAGCCCTATCTCTGCATCAATTTCATCATCTCGCTTTTTGGAATTTTCCCGTCGCCGACCTGAGAGGAAGCAATGGCCGACCCCTTCGTCGCCGAAATCCGTATTTTTCCCTTCAACTTCGCGCCCAGGGGGTGGGCGTGGTGCGACGGCCAGTTGTTGCCGCTGTCGCAGAACACCGCCCTGTTCTCGCTGCTTGGCACGACCTATGGCGGCAATGGCAAGTCCAATTTCGCCCTGCCCGATCTGCAGGGACGAACGCCGATGCACCCCGGCCAGGGACCGGGGCTGTCGCTGCACGATCTCGGCGAAACAGGCGGGGAAGAGACGGTGACCCTGCTCGAATCCGAGATCCCGACGCATTCGCATAGCTTGATGGTGACAAACGAGGATGGCACGCAAGGTTCGCTGACGGCAGACATTACCGTGGCCACCTCGGTTGGCGGCAAGCTTTACCAGACCAATGTCTCAGCCAATCTGACAAGCATGAATGCCAATGCTCTCGCACCCGCCGGTGGCGACGCAGCACACAACAATCTGCAGCCCTATCTCACCTGCTATTTCTGTATCGCGCTGCAGGGTGTCTTCCCGCCCAGAGGCTAATGAATTTCGAGCCACGCAGGACCAACATCATGGCCAAGAAAGCAGCTCCAAAGTCGACGGCGCGTGATAGCGCCGGCAAGAACGCAACCGCCAAGAAGCCTGTTGCAGCCAAGGCACCAACCGCAAAGGCAACGTCGACGCCGGTAGCGAAGAAGGCGGCGGCCAAGTCGGCGCCCGCATCGAAGGCGAAAGCCGCGCTTGCTTCGGCCACGAAGAAAACGGCCCTTGCCAAGGCGTCTGCCTCGACGGCGAAAGCAACAACGCCCGTCAAAGCCTTGGCCGTGCGCGCGAAACGGTCGAGTGGACCGGCCTTGCGCCACCTGCCGCCTGGCGTGAAGTTTTTCGAGCTGTCACGGCTGATGGTCATCGCCATCGATGGCAACAGTCAGCTCGTGCAGAAGGCGCAGAACGGTCCCAATGGCCCCTGGGCCAAGGCTTGGTCGCCTGTCGCGCCGGGCACCTACGCCATCATGGCGACAGGCTTGACGCGCGATGGCCGGGTCGCAGTGGTGGCACAGCCGTCCGGCGGCCCGCAACTCGTCTTCATCACCGAAGACGCCAACCAGGTTGGGCCGATCGAGAAATGGAACCCGCCGGTCAACATCGGCGCGGTACCGGGCGCAACGGGCTATCAGAGCATGTCGATGGCACGGGATGCCGACGGTCTGATTGAGATCTTTGTCGTTACCGCCAATGGCCAGATCTGGTGGATACGGGAGAACCCGCCCAAGGTCGTGGAGAAGACGGTCACCGTCACGCCGCCCGGCACCGACAAGCCGATCACCATAACCGTGCAGGAGCTGGCGCCGCCTGACAAGCCGTGGAGCGACTGGCAGCAGATACCGGGCAGCGTCGTTGCCATATCAGCCAAGCGTCAGGGCGATGGCCGCATCGTCCTTTTCGGCATCAATTCGGGCCTCAATCTCTACCGCTGCCAGCAATCGGTGGCGCGCACGACCGCTGTCGGCCAGTGGACGCCCTGGGTGATGATGAACACGCCGACGACAGGCACGTTTGTGGGAATGTCACCGGTGCTGGGGCCCGGCGGCGGGCTCAATTTCTTCGGCCTGACCAGCAATGGCCAGGTGGTCCACACCAGGCAGAAGCCGGCGGGATCGGATACGTGGACGCCATGGGCGACACCGGGCTTCTCGCGCACGCCCATCTACACGCTCGCCAGCGGCATCCAGGGCGACAACGACATAGTCCTTGTCGGCAGCGACCGCAGTTTCGTTCATCAGTTCAATGCGCAGAACAGCGCGCGCACGCAGAACTGGACCGGCTGGCGCGATTTTTCCAGTTCCGACAGCAATGTCGAATTCAAGCTCGACTACAACGCGGATGGCCGGCTGATGCTGTTCAGCCATGCGACGAGATCTCCGGCCGGAGGCGGCCTGTGGGCCAAGCGCCAGACAGCGTTTGACAGCACGGAATGGGACCTCGACTGGGATCAACTGGCCGACGGCGGCATCCGCCGCTTCTCGGTGGTGCGTGACCTGACGCCGCCGGTCTGATGACTGCAATTCTGAGGGGCAAGGCCGAGACCGTCTCGGCGGGAAGTCTGTCGTCCTGGCGTCGTTCTCGCCAGGCGGGTCTGAGTTTCCGGCCGGCTGGTGATCAGGACCTGCCGTTCCTGTCGGCGCTGTATGCCTCGTCGCGATGGCAGGAGCTCGAGCCGACGGGATGGTCGGAGGGCCAGAAACAATCATTCCTGGCACAGCAGTTTGCCGCCCAGCACCATCACTACATCAAGCATTATCCCGGTGCCGAACGGCTCGTCATCGATCATGCGGGCCGTCCCATCGGCAGGCTCTATGTCGCGCGCTGGCAGGATGAGCACCGTATCGTCGATGTCGCTTTCGTAGCCGAGGCCTGCGGCCAGGGCTACGGCGCGGCCGTGCTGGGCGACGCGCTCGACGAGGCTTTCGCAGCGGGCAAGCGCGCCTCGATCCACGTCGAAAAGAACAATCCGGCGAAGCGGCTCTATCTCAGGCTGGGTTTCACCGTCGTCGAAGACAAGGGCGTCTACGACCTGATGGCGGCGTTTCCGCCCGGCTCGCAGCCGTCATGACGCGTTCAGTTGAACACGGCCTCGTAGAACACGGCAGTCGCGTCGGCCGACACTGGCACGATGAAGATGTCGTCGGCGAAATCGGCGCCGACAAAGCGGTACGTTGCCTGCTGCAGGGCAGCATTGCGCGGCCCCTTGAACTGCAGCGAAAAGCCGCCGCCCGGGCGCGCGCTCGAGGACAGTGGGCGCACCGCATGCAATTCGAGCCGCAACTGCGTGCCGCCGGCGTCGACGGTGAAGGTCTGCCCGACAGAGCTTTCAAAATCCGAAGCCGAAATCATCTGGTCCGCCCACTAGTGTACAATCCGAGAAGCACCCAATCTTGCTGCTTGCCAGTGTCCTGTCCATAGTCGCAGTACAGTTTCACGACATTGCCAACTCTATGAAGCAAATATCAAGACGATCGCGCAGTCGCCACGCGATCCGAGCCGCCGGAAGGACTTGACCGATGACCGAACCGACGACCGAAACCAAAGCCGTGGAAGGTGCCGCGGCCGCCGGCCTGCCGCTGTTCTATTCCAGGCCCGAGGCGCTCAACCCGGCACGGCATGGCTCGCTCGGCCTGACGGCGCGCAGTGATTTTTCCTTCGCCCGCGAGGCGCATGCCATCCCGGTGGTGGCATCCGAAATGCCGGCAGCGATGCGCTCCTATCCGATCGTCTTTATCGGGGCCGCCAAGGCGCCTGTCGTCATCACCGGATTGCGCCAGAACGAAAACCTCTTCGTCGAGGCAAGCGGCAAGTGGCTCGAGCCGCATTACATCCCGGCCTATGTCCGCCGCTACCCCTTTATCCTCGCCAACGACTCCGGAACGGGCACCGGCCGGCTGACCTTGTGCGTCGACCGCGCCAGCGAGCGCGTCACCGAGGTATCCTCCAGCGCCGGCAAGGTCGCACCGTTCTTCAATGCGGCGGAAGCCAGCGAGGCAAGCAAGCAGGCGCTCGCCTTCTGCAACCAGTTCCAGATCGATTTCAATGCCACCCGCGCGATGGTGGAAAAGATCGACGCCCACGGCCTGTTTGCGCCGCGCCAGAGCACGGTCACGCTCGAAGGCGGTGAAGTGCTCAACGTCACCGATTTCCAGGTCATCGACGAGCCGGCATTCAACAAGCTCTCCGACGAAGCCTTTCTCGATTTGCGCAGATCGGGCGCGCTCGGGCTGGTCTATTGCCACCTCGCATCGAGCAACAGCTGGACCTCGCTCGTCTACCAGGCTTCGCAGCGGCGGCTCGTCACGGGCGTCTGATTTTTCACGACGAAGCTGGGAGAGCCGTTGCGCGGCTCTCTTTTGGAGGGGCGTCGGGGTGACCCGTTGCGGTCGACCGGCCACGGAACAAATTCCTGTCTGCACCGTTGCCATCTGGTTGCAGAAGGAAAAATCATGGCTGACACCCCCAAAACCGAAGTTCCTGGTATCGACGGCATCCAAAAGTCGGTCGAAAAGCAGATCTCCGAACTGCGCAAGGAGATCGCCAAAATCAACAAATCCCTTACCGACCGCAGCTTGGACCTTGTCGCGGAAGCACGCGACACGGCGCACGGCGTCATTGAGGGGGCGTCGATGCGGACGTCGCGAGCGGCCCGGCAGCTTCGCTCGCAAGCCCAATCTGTCTCCGAGGCCGCCCGCGAGAATCCGGCAACGACCGGTGCCGTGATTGGTTTGGCAGGTTTGGTCGGGTTCATGATCGGCTTTGCGATCGCGAAAGGCTCAAACGGTGAGGGTGGCCGCTGGTATTGAACGATCACAGCGCCACCAGCCGGCCCCATTCCATTCAGTTCCCATAGGAGAACCCCATGGCTTCATCCGTGCTCATCGGTATCCTGATCACGTTCCTGGTGATCATACTTGTGCTTTATCTGGTTCAGCGCCTGCCCATCGACGCCAAGATGCGGCAGATTGCGCAGATAATTGTGATCATTATCGGTATTGTTTCGCTGCTTAAATACTTGGCAGTCTTTTAGCCGGCTGTGCCACGACAACAAAAAGCGGCCTTTGAGCCGCTTCTTGTCAGCATCGGGCGCCATGCGCCAAGCGTATCAGCACCGCCACATATCTGGTCAGCCCGTCGCCTTACAGCACGTGGGACAGGAACTCGCGCGTGCGCGGCGATTGCGGGTTGGCGATCATTTCGCGCGGTTCGCCGCGCTCCTCGACGACGCCGCGATCCATGAAGATCAGCTGGTCGCCGACCTCGCGGGCGAAGCCGATCTCGTGGGTGACGACGACCATGGTCATGCCGCTCTCGGCCAGGTCGCGCATGACCACCAGCACCTCGCCGACGAGCTCCGGATCGAGCGCCGAGGTCGGCTCGTCGAACAGCAACACCTTTGGGTTCATCGCCAATGCTCGCGCGATCGCGACGCGCTGCTGCTGTCCGCCGGAAAGCTGGCGCGGATAGGCGTCTGCCTTGGCCGATAGCCCGACGCGCTCGAGCAGCGCATGGGCCTTGTCCTTGGCTTCGGCCTTGGACATGCCCTTCACCATGATCGGCGCTTCGATCAAATTCTCCAGTGCGGTCATGTGCGAGAACAGGTTGAAGGACTGGAATACCATGCCGATGTCGGCACGGCGTTGGCACAAAAGCTTGTTGTTGACCTCGTAGAGCTTGCCGTGGCGCAGGTCGTAGCCGACGAATTCGCCGTCGACCAGGAGCACGCCGCCGCTGACCTCTTCGAGATGGTTGATGCAGCGCAGGAAGGTGCTCTTGCCCGAACCCGACGGTCCGATGACACAGGCGACAGAGCCGGTCGGCACGTTGAGGTCGATGCCTTTCAGCACTTCGACTGCGCCGAAGGACTTGCGCACGCCGCGTGCGAACACCATCGAATTGTCGGGAACGCCGAAGCGGGCCTGGTTTTCTGCTTTCGATGTCATGCTGGCTGTGCCACCCGTCCGAACCTGAAGGCGCGTTTCAGCGTGTCGCCGAAGGAGGCGCCCTGCTGCAGGTCGCTTCTGCCGTAATATTGCTCGATGTAGTGCTGGCAAATCGACAGGATGGTGACGACGAACAGATACCAGAAAGCCACGACGATCAGCAGCGGGATGGTCTCGAAGGTGCGCGCATAGATGCTCTGCGCGGCATAGAGCAAATCGTTGACGGCGATGATGGTGACCAGCGATGTCGTCTTCAGAAGGTTGATCGTTTCGTTGCCGGTCGGCGGCACGATGAAGCGCATTGCCTGGGGCAGCGTGATGCGGCGCAGGATCAGCCGGTGGTTCATGCCGAGACTGCCGGCAGCCTCGGTCTGGCCTGAAGCCACCGAGTTGATGCCGGCGCGCACGATCTCGGCCATGTAGCCGGCTTCATGCAGCGACAGCGCGATGACGGCCGCCACGAAAGGTGTCATGAAATCGTTGGTCTTGACCGTGAACAGCGTGCCGATGAAGGGCAGCGTCAGCGAGAACTCGCGCACCACCAGTGCCAGGTTGAACCAGAAGATCAGCTGGATCAGCGCCGGTGCGCCGCGGAAGAACCAGATGTAGGCGCTGGCAAAGGCGTTCAGGATGCGGCTCGGCGACAGCCGCATGATGGCGACGATGGTGCCGATGACGATCGCCAGCACCATGATGGTGACGGTCAGTACCAGCGTCTGGCCGAGGCCGCGCATGATCGAGGGGTGGAACAGGTACTTTCCGACTGTCGGCCAGTCGAAGGCGGGATTGGTGGCCAGCGCCTTGAGGATCAGTCCGAGGATAGCCAGCGTGATCGCTGTGCCGACCCACAGGCCATAGTGGCGCAGCGGCACGACTGTCAGCGCCTCCGGCGGCGGCGTTTGCGTTTCGGCCCGGTCCATTCAGCCGCCCTCCCAGCAGTGCTGATGGCCGGCGAAGGTTCCATGTCCCTCGCCGGCCTTTCGTATTACTTGCGGATCTTGTCGGCGCTGTCGACGATATAGGCTTCGTCGATCATGGCGCTGGTCATGCCGTACTTGGCCATGATCGTCTTGTAGGTGCCGTTCTTGATCAGCTCGTTGACGCCGGCGGCCAGCATGTCGGCCGTTTCCTTGTCACCCTTGGGGATGGCGATGCCGAGCGGTGCGACGTCGTAGAGACCCGGAACGACCACCATCTGCCCCTTGCTGGTCACCTCGAAATAGCCCGATGCGGTGGCGTCGTCGAGGCGGGCATCGATACGATCGGAGAGCGCGGCCTGGATGATGTCCTTACCCTCCGGGAAGATGCTCTTGGCAATCTCCGGCAGGCCTTTTTCCTTGCACTCGGCGCTCAGGCGGTCGGCGATGAAGTCCGACACCGCGCCGCCGATGACGCCGACCCGCTTGCCGCAGAGATTGTTCTCGCCCTGGAACTGCGAGACTTTGTCGGCGGTCGTAGACGCAACGATGCCTGACTTGATGAACATCACGAAGTCGACCTGCTTCAGGCGCTCGTCGGTGGCGGCGAAGGTTTCCCACGCGACCTTGAAGCGGCCGGCGGCGAGGCCCGGCACCATCGAGGGGAAGGGAATGCGGGTGACTTCAAGCTCGGCGCCGAGCAGCTTGGCGGTTTCCTGGGCCAGCTCGATGTTGATGCCGACCTGCTTGCCGTTTTCGTCGATGAATTCGAACGGCGCGTATTCGAGGGTGTTGGCGATGATCAGCTTGCCGGTGTCCTTGACCTCGGCCGATTTCGGCAGTTCGGCGGCGGTCAGCGCGCCGGCAAAAGTCACCAGGGCGGTTGCAGCCGTTGCGGCCAACGTTGCGCCGCGCAGAAGCGAAAAATGATGCACTTTGTTCCTCCTCATGATGCTGAGATGGCCGGCGGCGGCTGCCCCTGGCTTCGTCCCCGTGACCGCCCTCCCCTCGATGGAGCGTGCTTCTTGCCGTCGGCGTTCACGTCAGAACCAATTCTGATATTGAAATGTATTTTTATGGCCGCTGAATTGTCAAGCGAGCAGCACTGGCCCTGTCACAGAAATCGCGGCGGCAGAACGGGCACTCGATATCGCTTCGTGCTTCACCCGCCACGATCAGAACCGAAGCGAACGCAGCCCGACCGTGCGGTCGATGATCAGGATCGCGGCAAAGGTCATGAAGATGCTGAGCGAGGCGATGGCCGCTGCGGTCGGATCGAAGTTGAAGCGCAGGTAGTCGAACAGTTCGAGCGGCAGCGTGTTCTTGCCGAGCGACTTCAGCAAAAGCGAAATGTTGAAGATGTCGAAGGAGATGACGAAGGCAAACAGGCAGCCGGTGATGATGCCAGGCTTGATCGCCGGCAGCGTCACGCGCCGGAAGGTCATCCAGCCGCCGGCACCGAGGCTGCGCGCCGCCTCTTCCTGCGAACGGTCGAAGTTGAACAGCGCCGACGACACGTTGAGGAAGACATAGGGGAAGGTGACGACGATGTGGCCGATCTGGATGGCGATCGAATAGTCGGTGCCGATCCGGATTTCGTAGAAATAGAACAGCAGCGCGATCGCCGTCAGAATCTCCGGCACCAGCAGCGGTGCGGTCATGATCAAGCGGATGTAGTCGCGGGCAATCGTTGCGTGGCGGGCAACGTAGATCGCCGCCAGTGTGCCGATCACGCCATTGACGACCGTCGATGTCGCGGCGATCTGGATCGAGTAGAGCGTGGCATCGAGGAAGCGCTTGTTGGAAAACAGCGCCTCGAACCAGCGCAGCGAAAAGCCCTCGAGCGGGAACGCCAGGAACTCGCCCGAGTTGAACGACAACAGCACGACCAGCACGATCGGGAACATCAGGAAGATGTAGATCGCCGTGACCAGCGCGGTGAACAGGCGGTCCCAGATGGTCTTTTCGACGCCGTTCGACGAACCTGTCATGGCAGTCTCCGCATCGCGCGCGCCGTGAGCCTGAGATAGAGCCCGACGAAGATGACCGCCACCGCCGCCATGATGATGGCCAGTGCCGCCCCCGCCGGCCAGCGGAAGTTGTCGACAAGGTATTGCACCACCAGCACCGACATGGTGCGGCCGCCGGTGCCGCCAAGCATGGCGGGCGTGACATAGGCGCTGATCGACAGCACGAACACCAGGATCGTGCCGGCCTGGATGCCGGGCATGCTGAGCGGCAACGTCACCTTCCAGAAGGTGCGCATGCGCGAGGCGCCGAGCGAGCGCGACGCCATGGCAAGGTCGGGACTGATCGCCTGCAAATTGCCGAGCAAAGGCAGGATGATGAAGGGCAGGAACACATGCGTCAGCGCGATGGTGACGCCGAGCGAATTGTTCATCAGCTGCAGCGGGAAGTCGATCAGGCCGGCCGCCTTGAGCGCCTGGTTGGCGACGCCGTTGTTGGACAGGATGATCATCCAGGCAAAGGTCCTGACGACCAGCCCGACCAGCAGCGGCGACAGCACGAAGATGTAGAGCAGGCTGGTCCAGCGCGAGCGCGACTTGGCGAGGTGATAGGCGACCGGATAGCCCAGCAGCAGCGAAATGACGGTGACGGTCGCGCCGATCAGCAAGGTGCGTCCGAGGATGCCCCAGATGTAGAAATCACCGAGCGCCGTCGTGTAATGCGCCAGCGTGAAGCCGTCGCCATAGACGGCGCGGGTCGATGCCTCGCGCAGGCTCATGGTGATAATCGTCAGGTATGGCAGCGCGAAGAAACCGATCAGCAGCACCAGCGCCGGCACCACCATCCAGGCAGCACTGCCACGGTTGCCCCGGCTGTCCACGCGAGGTGCCGCCTCGACCGCGCTCATGATGCGAGGACCCAGCTGTCGCGTGCGGCAAAACGCAAGGCGACCTGCTCGCCAATGTCGAGCGGGTTGCGGCCATTGACGTCGACGATCATGCGGTCGCCGCTGGTGAGCCTGACGGCCAGCTGGTTGGCACTGCCCTGATAGACCGAGTTGATCACCGATCCGGCGAGCACGTTGTCATTGTCACCCGTCTCCCCTGTCCCTTGCCTGCGGGTGTCGATGTTTTCCGGCCGGATCATGATCTTGACCTCAGCCCCCTTGGCGAGCCCCGCCGGGCCCGTCGTGCCGATGCTGCCGCATGGCGTGTCGACCTTGTAGCTGTCCGGGCCAAGCGCCTCGGCGATCTTGCCCGCAATGGTGTTCGACCGGCCGATGAAGCCGGCAACCGATTGCGACGCCGGCCGCTCATAGATGTCGCGCGGCGAGCCGAACTGCGAGATCGCGCCGGCGCTCATCACGACGATCTTGTCCGACATCACCATCGCCTCGGCCTGGTCGTGGGTGACATAGATGCTGGTGATGCCGACGCGCTGCTGCAGGTCACGAATGAAGAAGCGCATCTCGTCGCGCAAGGTGGCGTCGAGATTGGCCAGCGGCTCGTCGAGCAAAAGCACCGACGGCTCGATGACCAGCGCGCGGGCAAGCGCCACGCGCTGCTGCTGGCCGCCGGAAAGCTCGCGCGGATAGCGCTTGTCGTAGCCTTCGAGGCGCACCATCGCGAGCACGTCGGCAATGCGCCGTTGGCGGTCGGGCAAGGAGACCTTGCGCACCTCGAGCCCGAAGCTCAGATTCTCGGCCACCGTCATGTGCGGAAAAAGCGCGTAGGACTGGAACACCATGCCGATGTCGCGCTGCTCCGGCAAGGCGCGTGTCACGTCGCGGTTGCCAAACAGGATGCGGCCATCGTCGGGCCGCTCGAAGCCGGCGATGCAGCGCAGCGTCGTTGTCTTGCCGCAGCCGCTGGGGCCGAGCAGCGAGACAAACTCGCCCTGGGCGATCGGGATCGATATGTCCTTCAGGATGTGCAGGTTTCCATACCGCTTGTTGATACGGTCGATGGTCAGTGCGGTCATCCGGCGTCCTCGCGGGGTTCTCGGCCGGGAGGTGGGGGCATCCCTCCCGGCCATTACGTCGATGCGATGGCGGGGTGGCTTTACGCCATCTCCCGGTTCCAGCGGTCGGCAATGTCTGCCGCCTTGTCGACGTAGCTGTCCCAGTCGTAGCTCTTAATCTCGGCCATGCGCGGGCCGACGATCGGCGTGCGCGCCTTCATCGCGTCGTCGACGGAAGACTCGCTGTTGCTCGGAGAGGTGTAGAAGGCCTTGGCCATGTCCTGCTGGACCTTGGCGTCGAGGATGTAGTTCAGATAGGCGTGCGCGGCGTCCTTCTCGGCCCCGGTCGCGACCAGGTTGAACGACTGCTCGAAGGCGAGCACCCCTTCCTTGGGGGCGACGATGGCCACCGGTGCCCCCTTGTCCTGCAGCGTCATGATCTCGGTCCAGTCGACCGGCGCGATGATGGCGTCGCCGCGGATCAGTGCCGTTGCCACCTCGCCGCTCCATGAAGCCTGCGTGAAGGGCAGCAGTTCCTTGATCTTGGCAAACGCAGTGTCGAAATCGTCCGGGCCGCTGCCGAACAACTCGGCGACCAGGCGTAGGAAGAGGACCGCACCGGTGTTGCCGATCTGGTAGAGCCCGGTCTTGCCCTTGAACTCGGGATTGTCCCAGAGGTCGTGCCAGGAGGTGGGCGCGGTCTTCACCAGGTCGGTGCGGTAAGCGAGTCCGATCGGTGAGACGATGGCGCGGATTCCTTTGGCGTCCTTGTTGACGAATTGCGGGAAGGTCTTTGCCGCATTCGGCACCTTGGCGAGGTCGAAAGGCTCGAAGAAGCCCTCGGCACGCAGCACGGCGGCGATGTTTTCGTTGCCCATGAAGATGCTGTAGGGCGACCGACCGCCGCCGGCGCGGATCTTGGCGACGAAATCCTTGCCGAGCCCGACGTCGAGCTGCGGCTGGATGCCTGTTGCGGCCGTGAGGCCGGGCAAGAGCTTCTCTTCCCAGAATTTGGCCCATAGCCCGCCATAGGTCGGAACGACCAGTGGCGATTGCGCCGCGGCAAGCCGTGGCAGGGTGATCGAGGCAATAGCCGTCGTCATACCGACGGCGAATTCACGCCTGGTCAGCTTCATCGGAAATTATCTCCCATGTTCCCACTGAAGTTCTTATGGTGGCTTGCGTCGCGGGTCGAAAGCGCAGCCCTGTTGGATCGAAGGCTTGCATTTTTGGATCAGGCGGTCAACAATTTAGATATTGTAATATTGAAATAATAAGAAGCGGCCAACGAGGGAGAGCATAAGGGCATGGAGGACGCCAAGCAGGCAGTCCAGGCGACCAAGAGCCTGGCACATCAGATCGCGACGTCGCTGCAGCAGGAGATCGTGCAGGGCACGCTCAGCGTCGAGGCGCGGCTGCCGTCCGAAGCCGAAATCGCGCAGCGCTTCGGCGTCTCACAGCCGACAGTGCGCGAAGCGCTCAAGATTCTCGCGGCGAAGAAGCTGGTGCGTTCGAAGCGCGGCCCCAATGGCGGCGTCTTCGTCAATGCGCCTTCGCTCACCGCCGCCAGCCAGATGCTGCAGGAGATGACCACATGGTTCGTCGGGCTCGGCGTCTTCGGGCTCAACGAGATCGTCGAGGCGCGGTTGTTGCTCGGCCGCACCTGCGTCCAGCTCGCCGCCGAACGCGCCACTAAGGAAGATCTCGAAACGATCGAGGCGACGCTGGAGGCGTTCGAGCGTGACGACATTTCCGACGAGGAATTTTGCCGCCTCGACGTCGCCTTCCACCACGCCATTGCCCAGGCCACCGGCAACAACGAGCTGCGTTTCATCATGCTGGTCGTCAACGACTCGCTGATTCCGGCAACCAACATGATCTCCTTCCGCTTCCGCGAACGCGGCCGCGTCGTCTCGCTGCACGCCGATATCCTGGAAGCGCTGCGCGCCCGCGACGCCTCGGCTGCCACGGCGGCCTTCGAGGAGCTCATTGCCTATCAGTCCAGCGTCTACGAAAAGGCGCTGTCGGCGCGCCAGGGTGACGGCGCCCAGCGGCAGGAAGCCTGATGGGACAGCTCGTGGCGCCGGGGCAGAAGCTGGTCGAACAACAGCTTGCCGACGGGCGCCGCGTCTACAGCAGTTCGATCCCCCTGCCAGATGAGCTGCCTGATATTCTGGTGCGGCTTGCCAGATGGGCGAAGGAGCAGCCTGACAAGGTGCTGTTGTCAGAGCCGCGGGAAGGCGCCAGGCGGTCGATCAGCTATGGCGAGGCACTTGCACGCGCCCGTGCCCTGCGGCAGGTGCTGACGGGCCGCTACGGCCTGCGCAAGGGCGATTGCGTGGCGACATTGGCTCCGGCCGGCATCGATGCGCTGGTGCTCAAGCTCGCTTGCCTGTCCGGCGGCTTCGTCCATGCGGCGCTGCCTCCCTTTCCTTTCCGCGATGGCGTTGAAACCGAAGCGACAAGCTCGTTTCTCGAAAACGCCAGGCCCCGGCTGATCGTGGCGCCGTCAGGCCATCCGGCCATCCAGGGCATGGACGCCGTTTCGCTCAACGACCTTGCAGTCGATGGCAGCGACATGGCCACGCCCGGAGTGGACGAGCCAGTGTCGCCGGATGACTGGGCCGCGATCTTCTTCACCTCCGGCAGCACGGGTGCGCCCAAGGGCGTGCCGATCACGCGAGGCATGGTTTCGTCCAACCAGGCCGCCATCGCAGCGATGTGGCCGTTCGTCGTGGAAACGCCGCCCGTGCTCGTCGACTGGCTGCCATGGCACCACGTCTTCGGCGGCCTCGACAACATCTTCAAGGTGATCTGGAACGGCGGCGCGATGCATGTCGACGCCGCACCTGGCCCCGCGACGATCGAGGCAACGGCAAAGCTGATGGCCGATGTCTGCCCGACCATGCACATCGCCGTTCCGCTCGGGCTGAGGCTCCTGCTCGACCGGCTGGAAAACGACGATGCCGGCGCTCTTGCCCTGACGCGGAATCTGCGCGCCATCTTCTTTGCCGGCGCAGGTATCGATGCCGATTTGTGGCGCCGTCTCGCCGCCTTTCGCGACAGCCATGGCGATTTCCAGGTTCTCTCAGGTTATGGCGCGACCGAAGCGGCTTCGACGATCACGCTGTCGCCGGCGCCGCTCGAGCGTCCGGGTGAGCTTGGCCACCCCCTGCCCGGTCATAGCGTGGCGCTTGTCGACATCGACGGCCGCAGTGAGCTGCGCGTCTCTGGTCCCAACATCGCACCCTGCTATCTGATCGAGGGCCGACGAATTGACCTGCCGATGGACGAGCATGGCTTCTATCGCAGCGGCGACGCCGCCGTTCTGCGCCTGCGCTCGGACGGTGTTGCCGTGTTCGGCTTCGATGGCCGTCTCGCCGAGGATTTCAAGCTGTCGAGCGGGGTCAAGGTGCGCACCGGGCCGCTGCGCGCCGGCCTTCTGGCGCAATGTGCGCCGCTTGCCGACGACATCGTCATTTCGGGCGAGAACCGTGACCGCCTCGTGGCGCTGGTGTTTCCCTCGCCGGCGGGCAAGGCTCGTCCCAACGAACTCAGCGCGCGCATTGCCGCCTGGAACGCCGCCAATCCCTCGGGGTCGACCGCGATAGCCCGTTTCGATCTCGCAACTGCGCCGGCCGATCGCAGCAAGGGCGAGCAGTCGGACAAAGGCCAAATCGTCCAGTCGCGCTATCTGCGCAACCACGCCGACCTGTTCGAGGCGCTTCAGGCAGGTGGCGGTCAGGCACCCGTGGGCGCCTGACGCCTTGAAAGCCTAGTCCAGATCGCGGAACGGCTTTTCGCGGATGTCGAGGAATTCCTTCAGTGAATGCTCCTTGAGCAGCCGCATCCAGTAGCGACCCTCTTCCGAGGCATGCAGGATTGCGGTGGTTTCGCGATTGTAAGTCCAGGAGCTCTCGAGACCGGCCGTCTGCTGCTGGTGGTTGAGCGCTGCCTTGGCGAACTTGATCGCGGCACCCGGCATGCGCGCACATTTGCGCGCCAGCTTTTCGGCTTCCACCCTCAATTGGTCACGCGGGACGGCCTTGTTGACCAGATGGATGCGCGCGGCCTCGCGGCCGTCGATCAGGTCGCCTGTGTACATCAGGTGGCGGGCATGGATCATCGGCACCGTCCAGGGCAGCATCAGCGTCGGTGGCGCCGAGACATGGCGAACTTCGGGCTCACCCAGCATCGCGTCGTCGGCGGCGACCGTCATGTCGCAGCACATCATCAGTTCCAGCCCGCCGGCTAGACAATAGCCGTTGACGGCGGCAATGATCGGGATCGGCGCCTCGCGAATGAGCTTCATGCGGCGCATGTTGGCGCCGATGTCCTCGCGCCAGGCTTCCGCATCCATCTCGAAGTCCTCGCCGCCGAGGTCGAAGCCGGCGGTGAAGGCGCGCCCGGCGCCGGTGATGATGACGGCGCGGATCTCGGGATCCTTGACCGCCCGGGCGATCGCCGCCTCGAGCGCGTCGCCGAGCTCCTGGTTCATGGCGTTCATCTTGTCGGGGCGGTTGAGCGTCAGGGTGACGAACGCATCCTCGGCGTCCTTCTCCCAGATAACGACGTCAGTGCTCATGGTCTCCCCTCCCCTCAGGCGATTTCGATGACGACGCGGCCGCGGACCAGGCCGGCGACGATGCGTTTGGCGAGGTCAGGCAGTTCGCTCATCTTGTGAGTCTCGGTCATTGCCGCAAGCTTGGTGCGGTCGAGATGGTCGGCCAGCGTGCGCCAGGCGCGCTCCCGCTTCGCCTGCGGCGCGAATACGGAATCGACACCGATCAGCGTCACGCTGCGCAGGATGTGCGGCATCACGGTGCCGGGCAGGTCGTGTCCGCCGGCCAGCCCACAGGCCGCGACAGCGCCGCCATAAACAGTCTGCGCCAGCGCATTGGCGAGCGTGGTCGAACCGACGCTGTCGACGGCACCGCTCCAGCGCTCCTTCTGCAGCGGCCTGACCTCACCGGCGAGTTCTGCCCGGTCGAGGAAGGCAGTTGCGCCCAGCGAGCGGAGATAGTCATGCGTCTCGGCCCGGCCGGTCGAGGCAACGACGGCATAACCCTTGGAGGACAACAGGCTGACGGCTGTCGAGCCGACGCCGCCGGCAGCACCCGTCACCAGCACCTCGCCCTTGCCGGGCTGGATCTTGCCCCAGTCTTCGAGCGCGTCGACGCACAGGGCCGCAGTGTAACCCGCGGTGCCGATTGCCATCGCCTGTTCCATGGTGAAGGCATCAGGCAGGCGGATCAGCCATTCCGGCTTCAGCCGCTGAAAGCGTGTGTACGCACCCCACTCCGTTTCCGACATGCCCCAGCCATTGGCCACGACCTTGTCGCCCGCCTTCCATGCCGGTGAGCGCGACTCGACGACAGTGCCGGCAATATCGATGCCTACGACCATCGGCAGGCGGCGCGCGATACGGCCCTTGCCCGAAATGGCGAGGCCATCCTTGTAGTTGAGGCTTGAATAGGCGACCTCGACCAGCACGTCGTTGTCTGGCAGGTCGGCTTTGGTGATCTCGCGGAAGCCGGCGCGCGGCTTGCCGTCGACATCTTCAAGCATCAACGCCGTAAAAGTCTCGCTCATGAAAGTCTCCAGGAAGGCATGGGGTAATCTCCGGCTTAGCCGCGCTTGGCCTCGCGTTCGGCGCGCCGCGTCAGGCTGAGCGCATAGCTGTCGCGAACATAGGCGAGCAGCTCCGACAGCACGCCGGTGGCATCGCTTGCGTTACGCGCCTCGATGGCGCCAGCAAGCTTTTCATGGAAATCGGCGACTGTGCTGCGCTCGCGCACATGCGAAACGATCATGTTGGTGATCGGCATGAACGCCTCGACCACCGTGTACATCATCAGGCTGAGCGGGCCGTTGCCCGCCGCCTGTACAACGGCGCGGTGGAAGCGCACGTCTGAGGCGCAAAAATCCTCGTCGCTGAGCAGCTTGGAACGCTGCAGCGTGATCTCGGCGCGCATCGCGGCAAGGTCGGCGTCGCTGCGTCGCTCGCAGGCAAGCCGGCAGCAGATTGCTTCCGTTTCCAGCCGCGCGCTTATGATCTCGTCGATGTCGAAGGCGCCGACGCCGACAAGCAATGTCGCGGCCCCCGTGATCGCCGATGACAGGCCCTCCGGATCGGGGCGGCTGACGAAGGTGCCACCGGTCGGCCCACGCTGCGAGCGTATCAGGTTCTGTGCCGCAAGCCGCTTCAGCGCCTCGCGCACCGTCGGGCGCGATATGCCGAAGCTCTTGGCGAGGTCTTCTTCGGTCGGCAGGCGTTCGTCGATCTGCAGGCGGCCGTCGAGAATGGCCGCGCGGATCTTGTCGGCGACCTGCCGGGCCACGCCAGTGCGAACCACGTCCTGATATTCGATCGGCATTCGCCCTCCGTCGGTGCTGCCTTGCGGCCGCCTCCGTTTCGATATGAAGATAAACAATATAGGTTTGACAAATATTGCAAGCGAAATAAGCTTGACCGAGACAGCGCCCGGAAATGGCTTCCTCCGGGCCATCCAGGCGCCATGACACCCAAGAGCGATCAGGTTCTCTCCCTCCTCCAGGCACGGCTCGACAAGGCCGCCATCCTGGCAGGCGACGCCATCGATCCACGCTACAGCGACGATCTTGCCGGTGAGCGGGGCGCCCGGCCGGAGCTTGTGCTGCGGCCACGCGGCACCGACGAGGTCGCCGAGATCCTGAAGGTCTGCAACGACGCGCGCCTGCCGCTGGTCGTCCAGGGCGGCCGCACCGGACTGTCGGGCGGGGCGAGGGTGCTGGCAGGCGAGGCAGTGTTGTCGCTCGAGCG
Organism: Aminobacter sp. MDW-2; assembly: GCF_014250155.1. Lineage (NCBI taxonomy): Bacteria > Pseudomonadati > Pseudomonadota > Alphaproteobacteria > Hyphomicrobiales > Phyllobacteriaceae > Aminobacter > Aminobacter sp. MDW-2. The sequence continues at coordinate 167,203 of NZ_CP060198.1, read as the reverse complement.
CATGACCACCTTGCGGGAGGTCGAGCCGACGGCCGGAACCATCGTTGCCGATGCAGGCGTGCCGCTGCAACTCGTGCAGGAAAAGGCCGACACTGCGGGCCTCGTCTTCGGCGTCGACATCGGCGCACGCGGCACCGCCACCATCGGCGGCAACATCGCCACCAATGCCGGCGGCATTCGCGTTCTGCGCTATGGCAGCTTCCGCGCCCAGGTGCTGGGGCTTGAGGCCGTGCTCGCCGATGGCAGTGTTCTGTCCTCGCTCAAGGGGCTCGCCAAGGACAATTCGGGCTACGACCTCGGCCAGCTTTTCATTGGCAGCGAAGGCACGCTCGGCGTCGTCACCCGCGCCTGCCTCAGGCTGCATCCCAGGCCCGTGACGCAGTCCGCGGCCTTCTGCTCCTTGCCGTCGCTGGGCGCGGCCTTCGGCCTGCTCACATTCCTGCGCGCCCGCCTCGGCAACCTGCTGTCAGGCTTCGAGGTCATCCTGGCGCCGCTGATGGGTGACATGGTCGCAGCGCTCGGCTTCACCGCGCCGGTCGCCCTGTCGACACCGGTCTACGTGCTCGCCGATATCCAGGGCATGAGCCCGGGAACCGACGAGGAGGCCTTCATCGAGACTTTGTCGCAGGCAATCGAGGACGGACTGGTCGAGGACGTCGTGGTCTCGCAGTCGGATCGCGAGTTTCATGCGCTGTGGACGCTGCGCGATGACGTCAATCGCTTCCTGTTCGCCGAAGATGCGATGCTCAGCCTCGATGTCAGCCTGCCGCTGCCTGAAATGGGCGCCTTCCTCGATATGGCGCGCGCGGCCCAGCGGCAGGTCGACCCGGCGGCGCGGGATTATGTCTTCGGCCATCTCGGCGACGGTAACCTGCATTACGTCGTGCGAACCGACAGGCCCGACCAGGTCGCCGGCGCGGTGTTCGATTGCGTCGCGAAAAGCGGCGGCTCGATCTCGGCAGAGCATGGCATCGGATTGGACAAGAAGGCCTATCTTCATCTGACGCGCGCGCCGGCCGAGCTCGCGGCGATGCGCCGCCTGAAGGCCGCGCTCGACCCCAACAACATTCTCAATCCGGGCCGCATCTTCGACATGCCCCCTGCCCTGCCCAACGTCTGAGTGCCGCAATGACAGCTGTGACTTCTCCTGAAAATGGCGCCCGCCCGGTCGACATGCCCTCGGCGCTCGACGAGCGCTACACGCTCGAACGCGGCCGCATCCTGGTTTCGGGCACGCAGGCGCTGGTGCGCCTGCCGATGGTCCAACGCCAGCGGGATCTGGCCGTCGGGCTCAACACTGCAGGTTACGTCTCGGGCTATCGCGGCTCTCCATTAGCCGGATTCGATCGCGAGATGGCCAGCGCCCGGAAACATCTCAAGGAAAGCCATATCGTCTTCCAGCCCGGTCTCAATGAGGACATGGCGGCGACCGCGGTGTGGGGCACGCAGCAGACCGGCATGTTCCCCGGCGCTCGCTACGACGGCGTCTTTTCCATGTGGTACGGCAAGGGCCCGGGCGTCGACCGCACCATGGATGTCATCCGCCACGCCAATGCCGTCGGCACCAGCAAGCATGGCGGCGTGCTGTTGCTCGTCGGCGACGACCATGGCGCGGTGTCGTCGACCCTGCCCCACCAGAGCGAGCACAACCTGATCTCGGCCATGGTGCCGCTTCTGTCGCCGGCCGGCATCAGTGAATATATCGACTACGGTCTGCTTGGCTGGGCCATGAGCCGCTATTCCGGTGCTTGGGTCGGCTTCAAATGCCAGACCGAGATCGTTGAGTGCTCGGCAACTGTCGACCTCGATCCGACCCGGCTGGAGATCGTCACGCCAGACATGCCTCTCCCCGCCGACGGCCTGTCGATGCGCTGGCCCGACGGACAGCAAGCGATGGAACGGCGGATCGAGACCAAGCTTGCCGCGGTGCTCGCCTTCGCTCGTGCCAATCGCCTCGACCGTCAGGTCTGGCCCTCCCCTGCTGCACGGCTCGGCATTGTCTCGACCGGCAAATCCTGGCTCGACCTCAAGGGTGCACTGGCACTGCTCGGCATCGACGAGAGCCGCGCCGCCGAGCTTGGCATCCGCCTTTACAAGGTTGGCATGGTCTGGCCGCTGGAGCCGGAGGGCCTGCGCGAATTTGCCGACGGGCTGGAGCAGATCCTCGTCGTCGAAGAAAAGCGTCCGGTCATCGAGGAGCAGATCAAGTCGCAGCTGTTCAACCAGCCGGGCGACCGCCGGCCGCAAGTCTTCGGCAAGACCGGGCCGGACGGCTCTCCACTCCTGCCCTCGATCGGCGAGATTGGCGCGCTCTCGGTGGCACGTGCCATCCTGCAATGGCTGGGCACTGATGACGCAGGCCTCGCGGCCCGCGCCGTACAGCTGTCAACGGTTGGAGCCCCCTCCCCTGCCGAACCGGGTCTGCTCAACCGCGAACCCTATTTCTGCTCAGGGTGCCCGCATTCGACATCGACGGTTCTGCCCAAGGGCAGCCGCGCCTCCACCGGTATCGGTTGCCACATGATGGTGATCGGCATGGAGCGCGACACCTCGACCTTCACCCAGATGGGTGGCGAAGGCGGCTCTTGGATCGGCCTTTCCCCCTTCACTGACGAGAAGCACATCTTCGTCAACATGGGCGACGGCACTTATTTCCATTCCGGTCTGCTGGCCATCCGCGCCGGCATCGCCGCCAAGGTCAACGCCACCTACAAGATCCTCTACAACGATGCGGTCGCCATGACCGGTGGCCAGCGCCATGACGGCGAATTGTCGGTGCCGTCGATCGTCGGCCAGGTGCTCGCCGAGGGTGCCAAGCGGGTCGTCGTCGTCTCCGAGAGGCCGCAATTGCTGGCCGGCCTGCTGCCGCGTGCGGTCGATGTGCGGCATCGCGACGAGCTCGACGAGGTACAGCGTGAGCTGCGCGACGTCGAAGGTGTCACCGTGCTGGTCTACGACCAGGTCTGCGCCGCCGAAAAGCGCCGCCGGCGCAAGCGTGGCACCTATGCCGTCTCGCCCAAGCGTGCCTTCATCAACGAACTGGTCTGCGAAGGCTGCGGTGATTGCTCGGCGGTCTCGAACTGCATCTCCATCGAGCCGCGCGAGACCGAGTTTGGCCGCAAGCGCGCCATCAACCAGTCGAGCTGCAACACCGACCTAAGCTGCACCAAGGGCTTTTGCCCGAGCTTTGTCACCGTCGAAGGCGGGCGCCTGCGCAAGCCGCGCGCCAAGGCTGCCGGCGGCGTCGACGCCGGCCTGGCCGAGCCCAGCCTGCCCAGGTTGGGCGATGCGCCCTACAGCCTGCTGCTTACTGGCATCGGCGGCACAGGCGTCATCACCGTCAGTGGCATCCTGTCACAGGCAGCCCATCTCGACGGCCTGTCACTGGTGACGCTCGACCAGACCGGCCTGGCACAGAAGAATGGTGCCGTCGTCTCGCACATTCGCCTGGCGCGACAGCCTGAGATGCACAACGCAGCCCGCATCGGCCCTGGCGAGGCCGACCTGGTGCTCGGCTTCGATCTCGTGGTCGCTGCATCGCAGAATGCCGTCGCCACTTTCGGCAAGGGCCGTACCAGGGCCGTGGTCGACGACCACTTCGCCCCGACGGCGTCCTTCGTCAAGGACACGACGATCGACTTCCGAGAAAGCGCGACGCTGCGGCGGCTGCGCACTGCCGGCGGCGAGGACGCGCTCACCACGCTTCCCGCAATGAAGCTGGCAACCGCGCTGTTCGGCGATGCGATCGCCGCCAACATGTTCCTGCTCGGCCATGCCTGGCAGAAGGGCCTGGTGCCGATCGGGCGCGAAGCGATCGAGAAGGCGATCGACCTCAACGGCGCCGGCGTCGCCATGAACCGCGCTGCCTTTGCCTGGGGCCGGCGTTCCGTCGACGACATGGACTTCGTCAGCCGGCAGGCTGGGACGGCACCCGCTTCGGCGCCCGAAGCCAAGTCGCTTGATGAGATCGTCGCGCAGCGCGTCGTGTTCCTCACCGGGTATCAGGACGCGGGATATGCCGAGCGCTATCGGACGCTGGTCGACAAGGCGCGGCAAGCCGAGGCGAGAGTGGCTCCGGGGCAGGCTATGTTCGCGACGGCCGTTGCCAAGGCCGCATTCAAGCTGATGGCCTATAAGGACGAATACGAGGTAGCGCGGCTGCATCGCGATCCGGCCTTCCGGCAAAAGCTCGCCGAGCAGTTCGAAGGCGACTTCAAGCTCCAGTACAATCTCGCGCCGCCGATGCTGACCCGTACCGATCCGCGCACCGGCCATCCCGCCAAGATCGCCATCGGCAGCCGCTGGATCGAGCCGGCCTTTGCCGTGCTGGCTCGCCTCAAGAGCCTGCGTGGCACCCGCTTCGATCCATTCGGCCGCACCGCCGAGCGCAAGATGGAACGCAAACTGGCGGCGGACTACTTTACGCTGGTCGAGGCGCTTGCCGCCCGCCTGTCGGCTTCAAACCTGGCAATGGCGACAGAGATCGCCAGCCTGGCCGAGACCGTCCGCGGCTATGGCCACATCAAGCTGGCTGCCGTCGAGCGTTACGAAAAGCGTAAGCTCGAACTGCTCGCCGCATTTGATCAGGCCACGGCCGTAGGGCAGGCGGCCTGACGAGCCTGATCCCATCAACGGCCTGAATCGACCACGGCTGATCGATTCAGGAGTTTCATTGGACGGTGGGTTCGCCGCGCGCGATTCTGCCGTCCATGCACAAACCGAGCCCCATCCTGCACCTCCAGCGTCGTGATCCGAGCCGTAACATGGCGCGGTTCTATTGCCTGTCGGTTGAGCGTTCGCTGTTTGGCGACGCGGTGCTGGTGCGCGAATGGGGCCGCATAGGTACGCTGGGCCGGAGGCGTCTCGATCTCTTTGCCAACGTTGCCCAGGCGCAGGAGGCGATGCGCCGTTTGGTGGTGTCCAAGGTCAAGCGCGGCTACAGCTCCGTCGGTTGACAGCTGTCAACGACGATATGCCGGGACCGAAACGGTCCTCGACGGTCGCCGTTACGCCTCCGTCACAATGGTTAATTTCCGTTAACTATAAACAAGTTGACTCGACTCGCCCTCTCCAGCACCCTTGTTACGCTAATTGGTCGTAATTCGATGCGTCCAGCGTAACCGCCTCAGAAAACCGTTATCCACGCTCCGGCACGTTAAAATGTGCGAAGGCGTAACCCGGATTCGGATTCTGCAGCGAATCGGCGCATAAATCTTAACGAAGCCTGACGGTGCGTCGCTTACGCATGCGCTGGTGGGCGAGAGGGGACTAAAGACTTGGTTGGGGCAGTTCAAGCACGGGCGGAAAACGCGAGCGACGAGGCCGAGGTCATGGCGACTGATCGTGCCATTGCGCGGGACGCCGAGATGTTGTCGGCGCAATTGCAGGCAATGCGCGACCGGCTGTTTTCGCCGACCTCGAAGAAGGTCCTGCGCAAGTTTTCGAGCGGCGAAGCCGCACGTCTGATCGGTGTCACCGACGGCTATCTGCGCCAGCTCTCCATCGCAGGCGAAGGGCCGCAGCCCGAAACCGGGGCAGGGGGGCGACGCTACTACGCACTCGACGACATCAACGGGCTGCGCCGGCATCTGGCCGAGCAGAACCCCACCAAGGCGCGCCATTATCTGCCGCGCCGCGACACCGGGCGTGGCGAACACCTTCAGGTCATCGCTGTCACCAATTTCAAGGGCGGCTCGGGCAAGACCACGACCAGCACGCACCTTGCCCAGCATCTTGCGCTGGCCGGTTACCGGGTGCTGGCGATCGATCTCGATCCGCAGGCTTCGATGTCGGCACTGCTGGGCTACCAGCCGGAACTCGATCTCGACGGCAACGACACGCTCTATGGCGCGATCCGCTATGACGAGGAGCGCCGGCCGCTGACCGACATCATCCGCCGCACCTATTTCGACGGGCTCGACTTCGTGCCCGGCAATCTTGAGCTTCAGGAGTTCGAGCATACGACGCCGCAGATGCTGGCGGTGCGGCAGGCCGGCGACAACAAGGCGATGTTCTTTGCACGTGTCCAGGAAGCGCTGCAGACCGTTGCCGACAATTACGACGTCGTCGTCATGGACTGCCCGCCGCAACTCGGCTTCCTGACCCTGTCGGCGCTGTGCGCGGCGACCTCGGTGCTGGTGACCATTCACCCGCAGATGCTCGACGTTGCCTCGATGAGCCAGTTCCTGTTCATGACCGCCGACCTTCTGTCGGTGGTGCGGGAGGCCGGCGGCGAGCTGAATTTCGATTTCATGCGCTACCTGATCACGCGCTACGAGCCCAATGACGGACCGCAGACCCAGATCGTCGGTTTCCTGCGCTCGCTGTTCGGCGATCGGGTGCTGACCGCGCCGCTGGTCAAGTCGACCGCCTTTTCGGATGCGGGCCTGACCAAGCAGACGCTTTACGAAGTGTCACGTGAGAGCTTCAGCCGTGCCACCTATGACCGCGCCATGGAGTCGTTGACAGCTGTCAACGGCGAGATCGAGAGCCTGATGCTCAAGGCATGGAACCGGGCGGCGTGAGGGAGGCTGGCATGGCATTGAACCGCAAGGATCAGCTCAAGGCGCTGTTCGGTACGGTCGAACCGGCGCCTGTGGCCGCAACTCCGACCGAGAAGGCGCCTGAGACGAAAACGGCTGAGCCGGATGCCGCGCGCCAGCGCAGCGCCTCTGGAGCCGTCAAGGCCATGGGCCTGTCGCTCGGTGGCCTGTCCAGGGAGATCGAGGAGGCGCGCAGGCTCAAGGAAAGCCTCGATGCCGCAGAGCGTGTAAGCCAGGTCGACGCGTCACTGATCGAGGCGTCGTTCGTCGCCGACCGGCTCGACCATGGCGCGCAGGATCCGGATTTCGACGCGCTGGTCAGCAGCATCGAGACGTCTGGGCAGCAGGTTCCGGTGTTGCTCAGGCCGCATCCCGACAAGCCGGGGCGCTACCAGACTGCCTACGGCCATCGCCGCGTGCGCGCTGCCGGAAAGCTCGGCGTTCCCGTCCTGGCCATCGTCCGGCCGCTCTCCGACGTCGAGCTGGTGCTCGCCCAGGGTAAGGAAAACAGCGAGCGGCGTGACCTCTCCTTCATCGAGCGGGCGCTGTTCGCCCACGAGCTGATCGCCAGAGGCTTCGAGCGCGCCGTCGTTCAGGACGCGCTGTCGCTGCACAAGGCCGAGATGACGCGCTTCCTGCAGGTGGCCGACGCGGTGCCTGAACAGGTCGTACGCGCGATCGGCGCGGCCCCCAAGATCGGCCGTCCGCGCTGGATGGCACTGGCCGAGCTGCTGAAGAGCGAGGCGGCTCGCGTCAAGGCCGACGACGAGGTCACCAGCCAGCGCTTCCTTGCTGCAACGAGCGACGAACGCTTCAACATGTTGTTCATGCACCTGCAGCGCAAGACGCAGCCAATCGCCGGCGCCGTGCGCGAAATCCGCGATGGCAAGGGCAGGGCGGTTGCAAGTCTGACTGTTTCCAAGGGCAAAGCCAGGATCGATTTTCTGGAAAAGGCAGCGGATGGGTTCGCAGACTTCCTCGATGAGGAGTTGCCCAAGCTGTTGGAGAGGTTCGAACAGGAGCGTGGCCGCTCGGCCGGGCAAGGCTAGGTTTGTCCACAGCCAGCGGCACGGGCGTTTGCCTCAACGCAGCGCCACCCGCGGGTGATGGAGCGTAAAGCGTAGGTTCCAACGCGTAGAGGATCGGAAACAGAAGGATAATCGGCAAGAAAAAGGCCCCCGAAACGTCGCCATTCCGGAAGCCCTCATCAATGTAGCAATTGTGAGAGAATCATTTCCGGGCCGACTTGTCAACCACTGGACGCGTTCCGGAATGCCTTCGGCTTGCCTCGACTGAGGTAAAACAAGGATGACTGAGCATATCTCGACGACGCCCTTTGGGCGGCGGTCGTTGTCGCTTGCCATGGTGGCAGGTCAGATGGCGGCCGACAGCTGCGCGCCTGGCGCCAGCTCCAACAAATGGCAGGTGTTCCGTGCCGTCTGCGAGGCCAAGCAATTGCTTGGCGCCAGCGATCGCGCCCTTGCTGTTCTCAACGCGCTGCTGAGCTTCCATCCCGACACGGATCTCGTGGAAGGGGAGGGGCTGGTGGTGTTTCCGTCCAATGCCCAGCTGGCGCTGAGGGCGCATGGCATGGCGCCGGCGACGCTCAGGCGGCATCTCTCGGTGCTGGTCGACTGTGGCCTGGTGGTGCGCCGCGACAGCCCCAATGGCAAGCGTTATGCCCGCAAAGGCTTTGACGGTGCGATCGAGCAGGCCTTTGGCTTCGACCTGACGCCGCTTCTGGCCCGTGCCCAAGAATTCGAGCGCATGGCCGAGGCAGTGAGGGCTGAGCGGCGGTCGCTTCTGCTCGTCCGCGAGCGCATCACCATCCTGCGTCGTGACATCGCCAAGATGATCGCATTCGGCCTCGAGGAGGGCATTGCGGCTGATTGGCCACGCCTGCATCTCAGTTATCGTGACATAGTGGCGGCTATTCCACGCACGGCGAGCCGGCTTGAGCTCGAACCGATTGCCGCCGAGCTGGCTGCGCTTGCCCAGGAGGTACGCAAGGCCCTGGAAAGTCACGTAAAAACTGAAGAAACAAGCGCCAATGAGTCCCATTCCGAGCGCCACATACAGAATTCAAATACACACCCTTATGAATTTGAACCCGGCCTCGAGAAAGGCCAAGGGACGGCCGCTGCGGTGAAACCTGAAACCAGGAGCCAGCCGCCAACGGGTTATCCGCTTGGCATGGTGCTGCGTGCCTGCCCTGACATTGCGGACTACGCACGAAACGGCATTTCGGGCTGGGCGGATCTGGTGGAAACGGCAAATCTGGTGCGCGGCGCGCTCGGCGTCAGTCCGGATGCCTGGAACCAGGCCTGCGAGGCGATGGGGGCGGTGGATGCCGCGATCATGGTGGCGGCGATGCTGCAGAAGGGCGAGGCCATTTCCAGCCCGGGCGGCTATCTGCGTAGCCTGACGGCGAAAGCGCGGGCCGGTGAATTCTCGATCGGGCCGGTGCTCATGGCGCTGCTGCGCGGCAGGGGAGGGGCCCAGACCAAAGCGGGATGACGCCGGGCGGGCAGAAGCTGGGTGGCAGCTGAATTCCGGTCGGGACATCGATCACTGCCTTGGGGAAGCTGCGGCGGGTAGAGGAAGCTACAACTCCGCAGCGGGGCCGCGTTCTACCAGGCACAGCAATTTGCTTGGGGAGGGATCTTCGGCGGGCTACTGATATGCCGTGGCAATCGCACGCGGATCTCATCGAGGTGCTTTGTGTGACAGGGGCGGCATTCTCAAATGCGTCCAATTCCGGAGTTGGAGGGGAGGGCGCTAGAGTCCACTCGCCTTGGTGAGGTTGACGCGGAAGCGGTCGCGGCGGCGCTGGTACTTGCGGGTCATTTCTGCACTGGCATGGCCGAGCTGCTTCTGCACGTAGCGCTCCTCGACGTCGGCCGAAGAGGCAAGGCCAGCACGCAGCGAATGGCCGGCAAAAAGCCCGGTCCGTTCGGACTCGGTCAGATCGCCGCGGATGCCGGCGGCAAGGGCGGTACGTTTGACCAGACGGGCGATTTCCTGGTCGTTGAGCCGCTCGGTGCCGACCTTTTTGCCTTGACCGGTCACGCGGCGAAACAGTGGGCCATGGGAAATGCGGGCAAGGTTCAGCCAGGTCTCCAGGGCCACGACAGGGCAGGTGGAGTCGGCCGATCCACGGCCGATCTCAACCTCGCGCCAGCCGGTCTTGCCACGCAAGGTGACCAATATGCCCTTGCTGGGGAAGATCTCGATCCAGCCCGAAGAATCCTGGGTCTGATCGCGGCCGCAATCGAGGCCAACGATCTCCGAGCGGCGCAGCGCTCCGGTGAAACCGAGCAGCAGCATCGCCCGATCTCTAAGGCCGCACAGGGTCCCCCTGTCGAGCGTCTCCAGCATGGCGATCAGATCTTCGGGCAGGAGCGCTTCCTTCTGCCGGGGAGGGCGGGCGTGGGCATTGCGGATGCCGGCCATGACGGTCGCGATGGCACGGTGTTTCCGGTCGAGCTTTTCTGTCCCGCGCTGGGCATAGTTCCAGCTCAGGGACGCGAGCCGTCGTTCGATGGTCGACACGGATTTTTTGTCGCCGATGCCGGCGCCGGAAGCGAGCGCGGTGATGTAGAGCCCGACGGTCTCGGGATCCGGCGGCATGGTGGCAAAACCCTGGCGCCGGGCCCACTCGGAAAAATGCTTCCAGTCGGCGGCGTAGGCGCGCCGGGTGTTGGCGGAACTGGCCGCCTTGACATAACCGCGCGCACGCTCGGCCAGCTCATCGAGCTGGCCCGGATGGCGGCGGACGGGCGAGACGTCGTCGGACGCGAGGGCAGGGGAGGTGCCTCCGCCGTCGGCACCGACGACAGCGCCGGGCTCGATGGCCGCCTCCGCCTGCCGGCCCATTGCCATCACGACATCGACAATGTCATGCAGGTCATCGACGGAGACATCGTCATGACAGCGATTTTTACCCAGAATAGCGTTTTCAGAGGTGCTCTCTCGTCGAGGCGAACGCAGTTTGGTATGGTTTTCCGGATTTTGCTCGACGTTAGAGGCCATTTCGGCAGTAGGCCATCAAATGAATGATAAGGCAAGATTATCGTTCATTTGACGTGATCGACAGGCTGTGCGCTTTAGATGCCAAGAGCGAACGTAACCGCACAATTGAGATGCGATGCCCTTCGCTTTGGGGACACAATTTCTGGCCGCTGCTTGTTAGGGTTGCAACGGTTGAACCCGATCTGCCGATCTGCTTCAACAGTGATCCTAGCTCGCGCAGGGGACGTGAGATGGTAGGTTCTGACCGGATCGACGACCTGATCGCAGCGGTGCCTCGCGCCTTGGCGCTTCGCGCCGGTTTGGACCTTGGCATCTTCACCCAGCTCGGGGACAGTGCGTTGACGGCTGACGGCCTCGGAACCCTGTTCAACATCGCCCCCGATCGTCTGTCGCGGCTCCTCTACGCGCTCGCCAGCTTCGGTCTACTCGAAGTCGAGGATGGTCGATTTCGAAATGGAGCCGAAGCGTCGGCTTTTCTTGACGCATCCAAGAAGACCTATCGTGGTGGTGATCATGCGCTTCTGCGCGAGCTCTGGGGAGCCGACCTGCTGACTGCAGAGTCGCTGCGACAGAGCCGGCCGGCTGCACTGCACGACTTTTCGCAAGCGGGGCCTGAGGCCGCCGCGGCCTTCAGCCGAAAGCTGGCGCCAGGCGCCGCAATTTTCGGCCGATACCTGGCCCAGGAGATTGACCTCTCTGCGATCGGATCGGTGATCGACATTGGCGGGGGCCCCGGGACCATCCTCGTCGGGCTTCGCGAGCGATGGCCGCGGATCGCCGCGACACTGATGGAGCTTCCGACGGTTGCAGCGGCCGCGCCAGAAATCCTGTCGGAATACGGTGTCGATGACGTGGTTGTCGAAGAGGGGGACATCACCGTTGCGCCATCAATCGGTCGGCACGATCTGGCGATCCTGAAAGCCGTCGTTCAGGTCCTTCCGCCTGATCAGGCACGCCGTTCGATCCTGAACGCGGCGCGTTGTCTCACGCCGGGAGGCGAGATCGCGATTGCGGGCTGGGGTGTCGTCGACGACGACCGCCTCGGCCCGCCTGAAGGTGTCTTTCTGAACCTCACCTTCTTGAACCTTTATCGCCACGGCGAATCGTACACCGAAGGCCAGTATCGCGCGTGGATGACCGAGGCTGGATTCGGGGATATATCCAGGTCGCGCCTGGCGGACGGCTGCACGTTGTTTCGAGCGCGCCTTGCGGGCTGATCCGTCGGCTTTCACGATTGATCGGCCTGCTTTCGACCTTGCATGGCCTCAGCGCGGACTGACAGCAGCTGGCGCCGAACGTGACGTTGGAACGCGGCGTGCAAGCATCTACCCGGGCCGCCCTCGTCGTCTTACCCGCCAGCCAATCACTTTGTTTTGGATTTGGCGGCCCGACAGCACGGAAACGTCAGATCAAATTGCGGCCTTATGCCAGGTCGATCAGCGCTTCAGCGGTCTTCGCGCATGTGGCCAGGTGCGTTGCAAATCCACCATTAAGCGTGGCGCGAATTGAAAGCACCCTGTCAGTTCCGCACGAGGTGAGCAGGCCAATTTCCTTGTCGCGCATGTCGTCGAGCGCGATGCCGATCATGCGATGGTCGATCTCTCCGGGGATGGCTTGACCGTTCGCTTCGATAAACCGTCCGCAGACGACTGCCTGTGCACCTTTTGCAGGATAGGCGTCGAGCTGCTCGAGGTTCACGACTTCGCTACGAACGACATGGCTGTCAGGACCGCATGAGCCGGCCGACGAACATTGGAGACGGAAAATGCCCGACTGAAATCGACGATGACCTGCTGCCAGGCGGCAGGTCACAACTCCGGTCATCCGACCGCAGTCAAACCCCCCACGAAACCGGGAGCCGGCAGGTGCTGACTTTTTTGCCGCCCTTTTGCCGGCTCAGGGAATTCTAACGAGCACTACCTGGTGAAGCTCTGTGCGTTGCCGGCATCGACGTTGATGATGTTGCCGGTCGACTTCGCCGACATGTCGGACGCAAGGAAGTAGACCGCCTCTGCGATATCCTCGGGAAAGACCGAGCGCTTCAGCATCGAGCGCTTGCGATAGTGCTCCTCGAGGTCGTCGGGCTGCATCGAGTAGGCTGCCGCGCGTTGCTCGCGCCATTCTCCGGTCCAGATCTTTGAGCCGCGCAGCACGGCGTCAGGATTGACGGTGTTGACCCGGATCTGATGCTCCGCGCCTTCGAGCGCCAGGCAGCGCGCGAGATGGATCTCGGCCGCCTTGGCCGTGCAGTAGGCTGCTGCATTGGGTGAGGCGGCCAGTCCATTTTTCGAGGCGATGAAGACGATGTTGCCACCGATCTGCTGCTGCTTGAACAGTCGGAACGCTTCGCGCGACACCAGAAAGTAGCCCTTGGCAAGGATGTCCATGTTGCGGTTCCACATGGCGAGTTCCGTGTCCTCGATCGGCGCCGAGGACGAGATGCCGGCATTCGAGACCAGGATATCCGTGCCGCCGAATTCGACCGCACTGTCGGCATAGGCCGAGGCCACGCCTGTTTCGTCGGTGACGTCGAGGCGGACCGGGCGCACGAAGTCCTTGCCGAATGCCTTGCCGAGTTCGTCATGCGCGGTGGCAAGTGCGGCCTCGTCAATGTCGGCGATGACGACGCAGGCGCCTTCGCGCAGAAGCCTGACGGCCGTCGCCTTGCCGATGCCGCCGGCACCGCCGGTGACGAAGGCGATCTGGCCTGCCAGCGACTTGGGTTTGGGCATGCGCTGCAGCTTGGCCTCCTCGAGCAGCCAGTACTCGATGTCGAAGGCTTCCTGCTCGGGCAGGCCGACATAGGTCGACACCGATGAGGCACCGCGCATGACATTGATGGCGTTGACGTAAAATTCGCCGGAAATCCTCGCCGTTGCCTTGTCTGCGGCGAAGGTGAACATGCCGACGCCTGGCATCAGGTAAACCACGGCGTTGGGGTCGCGCACGGCAGGCGAGTCTGCGTGCTTGCAGCGATCGTAATAGGCCTGGTAGCCGGCACGGTAATCGTCCAGTGCCTTGGGCAGCGCTGCAATCACTGTGTCCACATCAGCCTTCGCAGGATCGAAGTCGATCACCAGCGGCCTGATCTTGGTGCGCAGGAAATGATCTGGGCAGGAGGTGCCGAGGGCCGCGAGATCGCGCAGATGGCGCGAGTTGACAAACTCGAGCACGGCATCGCTGTCGTCGAAATGACCGAGCTTGCGCACGCCCTGCTGCGAGATCATGCCGCGGATGCGCGGCATCAGCTGTGCTGCGATAGCCCGGCGATCGTCTGCCGGCAGCGACGTCGCGACCGCGCCGCCGAAAGCCGATTTGCCCCTTGCCTCGCTTTCGAACCAGCCGATCGCCTTGTTGATGGTGTCGATGGTGGTGGAATAGCACGCCTTGGGCGTGTCGCCCCAGGTAAACAGGCCATGGCTTTCGAGCACGACGCCCTTGGCCGAAGGGTTCTCCAGGCAGAATTTTTCGAGCCAGAGCCCGAGTTCGAAGCCGGGGCGCTTCCACGGCAGCCAACCGATCTCGTCGCCGAAGATTCTTGATGTCAGAGCCTGTGAATCCTTGGCGGCCGCGATCGCGATGATCGCATCGGGATGCATGTGGTCGACGTAAGCCCTTGGAACATAGGCGTGAAGAGGGGTGTCGATGGAGGCAGCGCGCGGGTTGAGATTGAATGTGCAGTGCGGCAGGTAGCCGACCATCTCGTCTTCATGGGCAAGGCCACGATAGAGCCCCTTCAGCGCGCGCAGCTTGTCCATATAGAGGGTAGCGAAACCGTCGAGCTTGATCGACGCGCTGTCGCCGCCGGAACCCTTGACCCACAGAACCTCGACTTCTGTGCCCGTCAGCGGGTCCTTCTGCATGATCTTGGACGAGGTGTTGCCGCCACCATAGTTGGTGACACGCTTGTCCGAGCCCAGGATGTTGGAGCGATAGACCAGCCGCTCCGGCTCGCTCATGGCGGCCGCCCTGGCGTCGTCCCACAGATTTGCAAGCCGCGTGGCGTTGGTGTCGGGCATGTCGGATTCCTCCCGGCGCGAGATCGGGCGCCGCTCTCGTTTGCCCGTAAAATCAGGCCAAGCCATGCGGTTTGTCAATCGCAAAAAGATTGAAGTTGATCATTGTGCGGCGCATCATGATCTAGTTGCAGCGCGATATGAGCTATTTTCGTCACAATTCGCTTGCGCATCGACTGGATTTGCGTAAGTTAGCTCATGGCACTGCCTTTTCGCGAAGCCATGGGAGGTGTTTTCGTGAACGACCTGGTCCGCCAGCGACAGATCGTCGAGCTTTTGCGCGACCGGCCCTTTGCGTCGGTGCGTGATCTGCAAGAGCATCTAGGCGTTTCCGCAGCCACCGTGCGGCGTGACATCGACAAGATCGACGAGGCCGGCGGTGCCCGCAAGGTCTATGGCGGCATCTCGGCACTTGATGGCGCGGCGCAAGGCACGGCCTTTGCGCGGCCTTATGACGAGAACCGTGATCTGGCCGTCGAGCCCAAGCGCCTGATCGCCGAACTGGCCGCGACCATGGTTGCGGACGGAGACGCGGTCATCGTCAACGGCGGTTCGACTTGCTTCCATCTCGGCGTCAAGCTGGCCGACCGCAATGTCCGCCTGTTCACCAACTCCATGCCTTTGGCGGGTTATCTCGGCGAGCACGGCAAGTGCAGCCTGACATTGGCGGGCGGCGAATTGCATCGCGAGCCAAGGGTCATCTATTCGCCGTCGCAGCCGATCAATTTCTATGCCTCCAAGTTCTTCCTCGGCGCGCAGGGCATAAGCCCGGACGGCCTGCTCGAATCGCATCCGCTGATGGTGCGCTCGATCCAGGAGCTCAGTCACAACGCCGACCAGATCGTCGTCCTCGCCGACAGCCGCAAGTTCACTATCCATGCGCGCAACGTCGCCCTGCCGCTGACACGGCTGGCCATGGTCATCACCGATGACGGCCTGTCTGACCAGCATGCCAAGATGCTCGAGGGCGCGGGTATCGCACTGCGCATCGCGTCCAACGGGGGCGGGGCATGAGCGGGGCGCTGGCGGTCTTCGATCTCGGCAAGACGAACTCCAAGCTGTTCGTGTTCTCGCCCGATGGCACGCTGCTCGACGAACGCCGCACCAAGCCGGACTGGCATAGTTATCGCGGAAAGAGCGTGCTCGACGACGAGCGCCTGTTTTCCTGGATGAACCATGAGCTGGCCGAGGTTGCAGCGGCCCATGACGTGACCCGGATGATGGTCTCCGCTCACGGATGCGCTTTTGCGCTGGTGCGCGGCAATGAGCTGCTGCATCCGATCCTGGACTATGAGCAGGAACTGCCGGAGGCGATTGCCGGCAAGATCGACCCGATCCTGCCAGACTTCTCCGAGACCTACACGCCCTGGCTGCCGCTGGGTTTCTCCATCGCCCGTCATATCTACTGGCTTGAGGTCGAAGAACCCGAAGCGTTCGCCTCCACGGAGGCGATCCTGTGCTATCCGCAATATTGGGTCTGGCGCTTCAGCGGGCGCAAGCTTTCCGAATGGTCCTATCTCGGTGCGCACAGCCAGCTTTGGGCACCGCTCGAGCGAGACTACAGCTCGCTGGTCGAGCGGCTCGGCTGGCGTGATCGCTTCCCCGCGATAGCGCCGGCAGGTGCGATCGTCGGAGAGGCCAGCGTCACCATGGCGGATGGCAGCACCCGGGCGATCGCCGTGCATAACGGCGTGCATGATTCCAACGCGGCGCTGGCCTATTACCGCATGACCGGGCTGCACGACTTCACGCTGGTTTCGACCGGCACCTGGGTCATCATCATCAATCTCGACTGTCCGCTCGGCGCGCTCGACCAGGAGCGCGACATGATCGCCAATGTGACGGTCAATGGTGAACCGGCGCCGTCGCTGCGCTTCATGGGCGGGCGCGAATACGACCTCATCAGCGGCAACTGGAACAAGTCGATCTCACAGGTCGCAGTCGAGCACGTGATGGAGCGTGGCATCTTCGCCATACCGTCATGGGCGGCCGGCGGACCTTTCCCCGAGACGAAGGGACATATCGTCGGCGGCGACGTCAGCGGCGAGGAGAGGGCGGCGGTCGCCGCACTCTATGTCGCCATGATGACCGACCTGTCGCTCGACCTGATCAAGTCGGAAAATCTCCTGGTCATCGACGGTGGCCTGGCGAAGATCGACCTGTTCACCGCCATGCTGGCGCAATTACGCCCGACGCAGACGGTCGTGCGTTCGATGATGAGCGAAGGGTCGGCAACGGGCGCCGCGGCACTGGCCTTCAAGGCGCTTGGCCTGAAGCCGTTCGGAGACGAGACCGTGCCGGTGTCGGCGAGCCAGATTCCCGGTCTCGACACTTACCGCGCTCGCTGGCGCGAACTGGCCGACGGCGCGCGCGCCGCTGCCAGGGCGGCAAGGCCTGATGCGAAGGAGGCGAGCCGATGAGCAATTCGACCGCCTATGTCAGCCTCACCGACATGTCCAAGTCCTTCGGCGGCGTGAAGGTGCTGAAGGACGTCAGCTTCGACGTCCGCCCCGGCGAGGTGCATGCGCTGCTGGGCGAAAACGGCGCCGGCAAGTCGACTTTGATCAAGATGATGTCCGGCCTCTATACGCCCGACGCCGGCACCATCACCGTCGACGGCAGGGAGTTGAAATTCTCCACGACGCGCGACGCCGGCGCGGCGGGCATTGCCACCGTCTACCAGGAGCTGCTTTTGTTCCCCGAGCTGTCGGTGGCGGAAAACGTCTTCCTCGGCAACTATCCGCGCACGGCCACGGGCATCATCGACTGGGCCGAGGTGCGCCGCCGTACCCGCGATCTGCTCGACCAGCTCGACACATTCGACCTCGACGTCGACACCAAGGTTCTGAGCCTGTCGGTCGCCCAGCGCCAGCGCGTCGAGATCGCCAAGGCGCTGAGCAAGAATGCCCGCATCCTGATCATGGACGAGCCGACCGCGTCGCTGGTCGAGTCCGATGTCCAGCGGCTTATGGCGGTCGTCAGGCAGTTGCGCGAACGTGGAGTCGGCATCGTTTATGTCAGCCATCGCATGCCCGAGATCTTTGCGCTCGCCGATCGCGTGACCGTGCTGCGCGACGGCGCCCATGTCGCCACCAGGGACATCGGCGAGGTCGACGAGAACCAGCTCGTGTCGATGATGGTCGGCCGCTCGATCGAAAGCCTGTTCCCGAAAGCGCAAGCCAGCATCGGCGGCACCGTGCTTCGGGTGACGAAGCTCAATCACGGCCGTCATGTGCGCGACATCTCGTTTGCTTTGAGGCGCGGCGAAATCCTCGGCATTGCCGGTCTGGTCGGCAGCGGTCGAACCGAACTTGCACTGACCCTGTTCGGCATGACGCCGGCAACGTCGGGTGAGATCGAAATGGAAGGCAAGGCGGTGCGCATCGGATCGCCACGCCAGGCGCGCGATCTGGGCATCGCCTATGTGCCGGAGGACCGGGGCCTGCAGGGTCTCGTCAAGGCCATGGCCATCCGCAAGAACGTCTCGATGGCAACCATCGAGCGGCTGTCGTCGGGCATTTTCATCAAGGCCGGCGAGGAGGCACAGCGCGCGCTGGACGCGGTCAAGCGGCTCAGCATCCGCTGCCGCAACATCGGTCAGCCGGTCGGCGAACTCTCTGGCGGCAACCAGCAGAAGGTGGTCATCGCCAAATGGCTGGAGACCATGCCCAAGGTGCTGATCCTCGACGAACCGACGCGCGGCGTCGATGTCGGGGCCAAGGCCGAAATCCACACCATCATGGGAGAGCTCGTGAAACAGGGCGTGGCCATCATCATGATTTCGAGCGAGCTGCCTGAGGTACTCGGCATGAGCGACCGCGTGCTGGTGATCAGCGGCGGCCAGATCACCGGCGAGATCGACCGCGCCGACGCCACGCCCGAGCGCGTCGGCGCCGCCATGACCGCGCATCGCAGCGGGGAGGCGGCATGATGACGACGACAGTCGAAGCGACCGCCCGCTCACGCACGGCCCCTCAGCGCCCCGGCTTCTTCAAGCGGCTTTTCGCCGAGTACGGCCAGGAGATTGTGGTGCTTGCCGCCATCGTCATGCTGTTCGCCATAGTCACGATGGTCAATCCGCGCTTCATCAGCGCCAACAATTTGACCACCATCTTCTCCGGCAATGCCTATATCGCGGTTGCCGCCATCGGCATGGCGATGGTCATCGTCACCGGCAACATCGACGTTTCGGTCGGCGCGCTGATCGGCGTGCTCGCGACAATCTCGGGGTCGCTTGCGGTCGCGGGCTATCCGATCTGGTTCGCCTGGCTGGCGCCGGTGGTTGTCGGCATGGCGGTCAATGCCATCATCGGCATCCTCGTTGCTTATGCGAGGATACCATCCATCGTCGTGACGCTCGGCGCGCTGTCCATTCTTCGCGGCGGCCTGATCAGCGTCACCGGCGGCACCTGGATCACCGACCTGCCGCCCGACTACCTGATCGCCCAGAAGCAGATCTTCGGGCTGCCGGTGCCGCTGGTCTTCATGGTGGTGTTGACGCTGCTTGCTGCGTTCTGGATGCGCTACACCGCCTTCGGTCGCTCGCTCTATGCCATCGGCGGCAACGCCGAAGCGGCCCTTGCGACCGGCATTCCGATTGCGCGCCGAACCGTCGCCGTCTTCGTCATCCACGGCGCCTTTGCCGGTCTTGCAACAATCCTGTTCGCCACCCAGTTGCAGGTCATCCAGTCGACCGTACCACCGAATCTCGAGCTGACCGTCATCACAGCTGCCGTCATTGGCGGCGTGTCGATCCTCGGTGGTTCGGGCACGGTGATCGGCTCGACGCTGGCGACCATCCTGTTCGCCACCATCGGATCGGCGCTGATCTTCGTCAACGTCTCGGCCTACTGGCTGCGCGCCGTCATCGGCCTGCTGATCCTGGCAACCGTTTTGGCCGACATGCTGCGCCGTCGCGGCAGAGGGGCATGAGATGAAGCTGAAATCCCTCATCCGTCACGAAACCTTCCTGGCCGTGCTGCTGGTCGTCGTCCTGATCGTGTTGTCGTTCCAGTCGGACCGCTTCTTCACCATCGACAACCTGCTCAACCAGGGGCGGCTGATGACCGAGATCGGGCTGATCGCGATCGCCATGACCTTCGTCATCGCTACCGGCGGTATCGACCTGTCGGTTGGATCGATCCTTGGCCTGACGGCGATCCTGACTGGCGTGTTCTGGCAGAATGTCGGCCTGCCGCTGCCGGTGGCGGCTACCGCCGCCATTGCAGCGGGAACCTTTGCCGGCTTCGTCAACGGGGTCATCATCACGCGCTTCCGCGTGCCACCGCTGATCGCCACGCTGGCCACGCTCGCGCTCTATCGCGGCCTCGCCGAGGGTATCAGCCAGGCACGCTCGGTGCGCGGCTATCCCGAATGGTTCTACGTGCTGGGTCAGAAGGACGTGCTCGGCGTGCCGACGCAACTGTGGATCCTGCTGTTTGCGGCCGTCGTTGCCTCGGTCATCCTTGCCTATACGACATGGGGCCGCACGGTCTACGCGGTCGGTTCCAACGAGGTCGCCAGCCGTTTCTCCGGCCTGTCGGTCGAGAAGACCAAGTTGGCGCTCTACACCGCCTCGGGCTTTGCGGCTGCGGTGGCAGCCGTCATTTTCGTCTCCCGCGTCTCCACGACGCGCTCCGACATGGGCACAGGCATCGAGCTCGACGCCATCACCGCGGTGGTGCTTGGCGGTACTTCGATCTTCGGTGGGCGCGGAACGATCATCGGCACCATCATCGGACTTTGCCTGATCCAGGCGCTGAAGAACGGCCTGTCACTTGCCGGCATCAAGGGTGACGGCACGATCATGCTGATCGGCGCGGTACTTATACTGGCGATCCTCGCCAGCAACCTCTTCGAGAGGAGCGGCACTCGAACCTAGGGAGAGCAACGTCCTTCACTGCCGCTCTACAGTGTCCGGACGATCAATGGAGGATGGAATGCGTAACGTAGTACTTTCCGCGCTCTTGGCCTTGTCGTTCTCGACAAGCCTCAGCAATGCCCAGTCTGTCTGGACGGGCGGCGACGACCTGCCGACCAACCCGCTGGCCTGCGACGCCACGCCGGCCACCGCTGCCGCCAAGCCTTATGATGGCGGCCAGCCGACCAACGCGCCCGACCGCAAAGGCAAGACAATCAAGGTCGTCGACGTGCCGAAACTGGTCGGCATCGGCTACTTCAACGCCACGTCCAAGGGCATTGCCGACGCCGCCAAGGAAATGGGCTCGATGGACGCCAAGACCGACGGTCCGTCCAAGGCCAATATCGACGACCAGATCACGCTGATCGACAACTACATCACCTCGGGCGTCGACGGCATCCTGTTCGCCGCCAACGATCCGGTCGCCATCGCCCCCGTGCTGAAGAAGGCGCTCGGCGCCGGCATCAACGTCGTCGGCTACGACGCCAACTCGTCGCCTGACGCTCGCCAGTGGTTCGTCAACCAGGCCGAGTTCAACGGCATTGCCAAGGCGATGGTCGACTCGATGGCCGCCGAGATCGGCGATGAAGGTGCCTTCGCGATCGTCACCTCGACCTTCACCACGCCCAACCAGGCGCGCTGGATCGCCGAGATGGCAGCCTACCAGACCAAGTGCCATCCCAAGATGAAGTGGCTCGAGACGGTCGAGGCACAGGAAGACAATATCCTGTCCTTCAATCAGTCGAATACGCTCATCAACAAGTATGGCGACGAGTTGAAGGGCATCTTCGGCATGACCAGCGTGGCGACGCCGGCCGCCGCCGACGCCGTGACCCAGGCCAAGAAGTGCGGCAGCGTCGCCGTCGTCGGCCTCGCCACCCCGAATGCGATGAAGCCCTATGTCGGCGCCGGTTGCGTCAAGTCGGTGGTGCTGTGGAACCCGGTCGACCTCGGTTATGCCGCAGCCTACGTGCTGCGTGCGGTCGCCGACGGCACGCTGGCTCCCGGTGCGACCTCGGTGAAAGCCGGCAAGCTGGGCGATCTCTCGGTCATCAACGGCTCGGAAATTCTGCTCGGCGCACCGACCGTCTTCAACAAGGACAACATCGGCAACTTCGACTTCTGAGATCGAAACGGGAGACGGCCATCCCCCCGGTCGTCTTCTGATTTCGGGGTTGGCCGGCAGTGCGCTGCCGGCCAACTTCACCCCGCATTTGAAAGGACCGTCGCCATGCCAGAAGCGGCCGGCTGGCAAGCCGAACTCGAACAGCTGAAAGCCGTCTCTGCCCGCATCGGCGGCGACCCGCTGCTGACGCAGGGCGCAGGCGGCAACACCTCGCTCAAGGTCGGCGGTACGCTCTGGATCAAGGCCTCCGGCACCTGGCTGGCGCATGCGCTGGAGCGCGACATCATGGTGCCGGTGGAAATGGCGCCATTGATCGCGGCCGTCGAGGCAATCGATCCCGCTGCCGAACAAGCGCATCAGTTCACCATCGCTGCTCTCAACAGCTCGGGCCTGCGCCCGTCCATCGAGACGACGGTGCATGCGCTGATGCCGCAGCGCGTGGTGCTGCACGTTCATTGCGTCGACACCATTGCGCAGGCCGTGCGCGATGACTGCGTCCAACAGGTTGGCCCGCGCCTCGCCGGGTTGAACTGGGCTTGTGTGCCTTATGCGCGGCCGGGCTTGCCGCTGGCGCTCGCCATCTCGGAACATCGCGGCCAGAGGCCCGACGTGCTGATCCTTGGCAATCATGGTCTCGTCGTCGCGGCCGATACGGTGGCGGGGGCTGAGGCCTCGCTTGAGGATGTCAAGGCGAGGCTGCGGGTGGCACCGCGCAGCGCTCCTGCGCTCGATGCTGCTCGCCTCGCTCAACTCGCCGACGGTACGAATTATCGCCTTCCGTCGGCCGATGCCGCGCATGCCGCTGCGACCGACCCCGTGAGCCTCGACCTGGCGGCCAAGGGCAGCCTTTACCCGGACCACGTGATCTTCCTTGGAACCGGCTCAGTCATCGCCCGTGACGGAGAAGACGTCGCTGCAGTGGTCGCACGCTTGGGCACGTCGCCGGTCTCGATCCTGTTTCCCGGAACGGGTATGCTGATGCGCAGGGATGCGACGCCGGGCGCCGATGCTATGGCCCGCTGCCTCGCCGATGTCCTGGCACGCGTCCCGGACAATGCGCCGGTACGGGTGCTGACACCGGAAGAGCATCTGCAGCTGACCGACTGGGATGCCGAGAAATACCGGCAGGACCTCGCCCGCAAGGCCGCGGCCAAGAAGATCGCCTGAGATGAGTACCCCGCTCGCCATCGGCATCGACCTCGGCACGTCAGGTGCGCGCGCCGTGGTGATGACGCCCGGCTTCGAGATCGTGGCGCAGGGCGCGGCCAAACTCGCGGACTTCGGCGCCAACCCGCGCGACCCGAAAATCTGGTGGCAGGCTGTCGAGGTGGCGTTGAAGGCTGTGCTTGTCCAGGTCGACCGCACCTGGGTCCATGCCATTGCCGTCGATGCCACCTCCGGCACGCTGCTGCCTGTCGACGGCCAGGGTGTGCCGCTCGCCGAACCGCTGATGTATGACGACAAGGTCGGTGATGAGGCGTTGCTGGCCCGCATCGCCGCCGTCATCCCGGCCGAAAGCGCGGCCCACGGCACCACGTCGGGTCTGGCCAAGGCGCTGGTCTTCCAATCCGTGCCCGGCGTCGCAAAAATCTTGCACCAGGCCGACTGGATCGCGGGACGCCTCGCCGGCCATTTCGGTACCACCGACGAAAACAATGCGCTGAAGACCGGCTACGATCCGATCGACCGGCATTGGCCGGACTGGCTCGCTGCAGCTGGGCTCAGGACCGCACTTCTGCCACGCGTGGTGGCGCCGGGCGCGCCGATCGAAACCATCGAGCCAGCCATGGCCAAGGCCCTCGGCCTGAGCGAAGAGGTCGAGATCATCGCCGGCACCACCGATGGTTGCGCCTCGTTCCTGGCGACCGGCGCCGACAGGCCGGGCGACGGCGTCACGGCGCTCGGCTCGACGCTGACGCTCAAGCTGCTGTGTGACCGGCCGATCTTCGCGCCCGAATTCGGCATCTATAGCCACCGCCTCAATGGCATGTGGCTCGCCGGCGGCGCCTCCAACAGCGGCGGCAAAGTCTTGTCCCACTTCTTTTCCGCAGATGAGATCGTACGGCTGTCCGCCGCCATCGACCCTGATGTTTCGACCGGTCTCGATTTCTACCCGCTGCTCGAACCGGGCGAGCGCTTTCCGGTGCTTGATCCCGCCTGGCCGCCAAGGCTCACGCCGCCCCCTGCCGATGATGCGGGCTTCCTGCAAGCCATGCTCGAGGGCATCTCCACCATCGAGAAGCTCGGTTATGACAGGTTGGCCGAACTCGGTGCACCGCCTCTGCAGTCCATGCGTAGCCTCGGCGGCGGGGCATCCAACCCAGCCTGGACCGCGATCCGCCAGAACAGGCTCGGCGTGCCGTTCCTGCCGGCGCATTCCCAGGAGGCCGCCGCCGGCGCCGCACGACTGGCGCTCATCGGCCTCGAAGCCGTGGGAGACCTGTGATGTCCGCCCTCCAGCTTGCAGGCATTCACGACCTGGCCGAGCGCTTCGACGTCTTCATCCTCGATCAGTTCGGCGTGTTGCACGACGGCGTGGCGCCTTACCCTGGCGCGGTCGAGACGTTGGTGCGGCTGCAGGAGCTTGGCAAGCGGACGCTGCTTCTGTCCAATTCGGGCAAACGTTCGGCGCCCAACGAGGCACGGCTGGCCAGGCTCGGTTTCGTGCCCGGCAGCTGGGATCATTTTCTCTCCTCGGGCGAGGTCGCCTGGCAGAGCCTGTGCAAGCAGCTCGGCAGCGAAGCAGGCCTGCGCTGCCTGCTCATCGCCCGCGATGGCGACCGGTCCGCCGTCGAAAACCTGCCGCTGACCTTGGTCGAAACCGGCGAAGAGGCCGACATCGTCCTGCTCTCTGCCAGCGAGGGCGACCGTTTCGAGCTCGACCACTACCGCCGGCTGCTCCAGCCCGCCGCCGAGCGCGGCGCAAGGTGCCTGTGCACCAACCCCGACAAGATCATGCTGACCTCGGTCGGACCGCGCTTCGGCGCCGGACGCATCGCCGAACTCTACGCCGAGCTTGGCGGTGCGGTGACTTGGATCGGCAAGCCGTTTCCCGAAATCTACGCTGCTGCGCTCGACATGCTTGGCAATCCCGACCCGGTGCGCGTCGTCTGCGTCGGCGACAGCATCGAGCACGACATATCAGGTGGGCAAGGGGCTGGGCTGCGGACCGCCCTTGTCATGACCGGCGTTCTCGAGACGAGCAGTCAGACCGAGCGTGAACGGCTGTTCGCTGAACATGCCGCTATCCCGGACTTTCTTGTGCGGACATTTGCGTGGTGAGCCCGCGCGGGAGGAGGATATGATGGAAACGATGATATCGGGCGGCGCCGTCGAAAACAGCAATGCCGTCAGAGAGAGGGCCCTGCGCACCGACTATGACGCCCTTGGAGAACAGCTCGACCGGCGCGGCATCACCATCGATGCCATTCTTGCCAAGGTCGAGGCCTTCGGCGTCGCAATCCCGTCCTGGGGCGTCGGCACCGGCGGCACCCGTTTTGCCCGCTTTCCCGGCCAGGGCGAACCGCGCGACGTGTTCGACAAGGTCGAGGATTGCGCCGTCATCAACCAGCTGACGCGGGCGACGCCGACCGTCTCGCTGCATATCCCTTGGGACAAGGCCGACGCCAGCAGGTTGAAGCAGGCCGCGGCCCGTTTCGGCCTCGGCTTCGATGCGATGAATTCGAACACCTTCTCCGACGCGTCGGGGCAGAGGCAGTCCTACAAGTTCGGTTCGCTCAGCCACGCCGACCCAGCCGTCCGCCGCCAGGCGGTCGAGCACAACATCGAGTGCATTGAAATCGGCAAGACCCTGGGGTCGAAGGCGCTGACGGTGTGGATCGGTGATGGCTCGAACTTCCCCGGCCAGGTCAATTTCGCCCGGGCTTTCGAGCGTTATCTTGACGCGATGAAGGACATCTATGCGGCGCTGCCAGGTGACTGGCGACTGTTCACCGAGCACAAGATGTACGAGCCGGCCTTCTATTCGACCGTCGTGCAGGATTGGGGCACCAACTACATCATATCAAAGGAACTGGGCGACAAGGCCTATTGCCTCGTCGACCTTGGCCATCACGCCCCCAACGTCAACATCGAAATGATCGTCTCCCGGCTGATCCAGTTCGGCAAGCTGGGTGGGTTCCACTTCAACGACTCGAAATATGGTGACGACGATCTCGATGCCGGATCGATCGACCCCTATCGCCTGTTCCTAGTCTTCAACGAACTGGTCGACGCCGAGCTTTCCGGCGCCAAGGATTTTCACCCTGCGCACATGCTCGACCAGAGCCACAACGTCACCGACCCGATCGAAAGCCTGATGCTGTCGGCCGTCGAGGTTCAGCGGGCCTATGCCGCCGCACTGCTGGTCGACCGCAAGGCGCTCGAAGGCTTTCAGGAAGACAATGACGCACTGATGGCGACGCAGACGCTGAAGGCGGCCTACCGTACTGATGTCGAGCCGATCCTTGCCATGGCGCGGCTGAACCGGGGCGGCGCCATCGATCCGGTCGCAGCCTACCGTGCCAGCGGTTACCGCCAGAAGGTCGCGGCCGAGCGGCCGGCGTCGGTCGGCGGTGGCGGCGGCATCGTCTGAGGGGGTCAGGACATGCCCGAGCGCATCGCCTTCCGCATGGTCCTCAATCCGGGCCAGGCCGCCGAGTACGAGAAACGCCACGACGAGATCTGGCCGGACCTCAGTGCTGCGCTACGCGAAGCGGGCGTGTCCGACTACACGATCTGGCTCGATCCCGAGACCAATCACCTGTTCGCCACGCTGGTCCGCACCGATGACCACGATATGGACAGGCTGCCGCAAACCGAGGTCAACCGCCGCTGGTGGGACTTCATGGCCGACATCATGCAGTACACCGACCGCGACGAGCCGCTGGTCGTGCCGCTGCGCAAGGTTTTTCATCTGGAGTAGACAATGACTGACAAGGCACTGCGCGAGGAGATGGTGTCGATCTGCCGGCGCATGAATTCGAGCGGTATCAACCAGGGCACGGCAGGCAACCTTTCGGTGCGGTCGGGCCGCAGCTTCCTCATCACCCCGTCGGGTATGCCTTACGATATCATGGGCCCTGATGACATCGTCGAGATGGATTTCGACGGCACCTATGTCGGCCGCCGCCCGTCATCGGAATGGCGTTTCCACCGCGACATACTCAAGGCGCGCGAGGACATCAGCGTCGTTCTGCATTGCCATTCGGTCTATGCGACGACGCTCGCCTGCCACCACAGGACCATTCCGTCGTTCCATTACATGACCGGCGTTGCCGGCGGCACCACCATCCGCTGTGCCGCCTATGCCACCTTCGGCACCCAGGCGCTGTCGGACAACGCGCTTGTTGCGCTGAAGGATCGGCTCGCCTGCCTGCTCGGCCAGCACGGCCAGATCTCGCTCGGCACCAACCTCGAACACGCACTGTGGCTGGCGATCGAAGTGGAGACGCTGTCGCGCATGTATGTCCAGGCGCTAATGCTCGGTGAGCCGCCGGTCCTTTCCGACGAGGAGATGGGGAGGGTGATCGATCAGATGCGCCGCATGAGCTATGGCCTGGCACCCGACGCCGAAGGCACCAACGACGTGGCGCGTCCACGCGAGGGCTGAGCGGCATCTCGGCTGAGGTACTCGCCGAGTATGTCGAGCGAGACGGACACACCGACTCGCGGCTGACGCCGGCCTGCCGCAAGCCGAATGGGCGGTCAGGCCGCGCGGGCGATGGCCGCACCGTCAGCATCGAACAGCGATACCCTTTTGCCGTTGATGGCGATGCCGACAGTCTCGCCGATCCGGACTGGGGTGTCGGCGGGCGCATTGACGTTGATCAGGCCAAGCTGATCGTTTCGGACGAAGACGCTGGTGTTGCCGCCAAGATATTCGGCGACCTCGACAGTGCCGCGGCAGTTGCCGTTGTCGGGGGCGACGAGCGTCAGGTGCTCGGGGCGGGCGCCGAGCTGGGTCGGCCTGCCAGCGAAGGTGAGGGACAGCGCGCCCTGCCCGGACAGGTCGAGCTTGCCGTCACCTGAAGGGGCGCAGGCGAGCACGTTCATTTTGGGGCTGCCGATGAACTGGGCGACGAACAGATTGGCGGGCCGCTCGTAGAGCTCGTGCGGACTGCCGTGCTGCATGACGCGGCCTTCCTTGAGCACGACGATGCGGTCGGCCAGCGTCATCGCCTCGACCTGGTCGTGGGTGACATAGACCATGGTGGCGCCGAGCGAGCGGTGCAGCTTGGCGATCTCCAGCCGCATGTCGACGCGGAGCGCTGCGTCCAGGTTGGACAGCGGCTCGTCGAACAGAAAGGCGACAGGCTGGCGCACGATGGCGCGGCCGATGGCGACGCGCTGGCGCTGGCCGCCCGAGAGCTGGCGCGGGTAACGTTCGAGCAGATGGGTGAGCTTCAGCGTGTCGGCGGCCTGGTCGACCTTGGCCTTGATCGCATCCGGTGAGAGTTTCGCCAGCTTGAGCCCAAAGCCCATATTCTGGCGTACGGTCATATGCGGATAAAGCGCGTAGGACTGGAACACCATGGCAAGCTGGCGCTCGACCGGCGGCGCCCTGGTGACGTCGCGGCCGTCGATCAAAAGGTGGCCGGAGGTGGTTTCCTCGAGGCCGGCGATCATGCGCAGCAGCGTGGACTTGCCGCAGCCGGATGGGCCGACAATGACGACGAACTCGCCATCTGAAATGTCGAGGTCGAGATCCCTGATGATCTCGGTGCCGCCGTAACGCTTGCCTGCTTTTTGGAGCGAAATCGTACCCATAGAATCCTCCTGGAAACTCTCTTCTGCACATCGCGCATGCCGAAAATCACGGGATTTTCGGGCTGATATGCGTTCAGCCCTTGACCGCGCCTGCCGTCATCGAGCCGCTGATCTGGCGATACATGATGAGGCCGAGCAGCATCGGCGGCAGGGCGCCGACGATCATGACGGCCGAGGCGACGCCCCACTGCACGCCGCCGCCGCTGGCGGCGAAGAAGAACGAAGCGCCGACGGTGATGGGCACGGCCTTGGACGTGGTCAGCATCAGGCCGAACAGGAACTCGTTCCAGGCGGTGATGAAGCCGAAGATCAGGCTGGTGACGATGGCCGGGCGACAGAGCGGCGCAATCACCCTGGTCAGGATCTGGAAACGCGTGGCGCCGTCCATCAGTGCCGCCTCGTCGAGTTCGCCGGGCAGGTCGCGGATGGCGTTGACCAGGATGACCAGCGCCAGCGGCAGATTGACGATGGCAAGGATCAGGCCGAGGCCGAGGCGCGTGTCGAGCAGCGAAAGCCACTGGAACATCATGTAGAGCGGAATGGCGAAAATGATCAGCGGCACGGCGCGCAAATTGACGATGAGCGGCAACAGCGTGCGTTCGCCGAGCTTGCCGCGGGCGATCGCATAGGCAGCGGGCAAAGCCAGCGCCACCGCAAGCAGCGTGCCGAGGGCCGCGACAGCCACGCTGTTCACCAGATAAAGAAAAATGTTCAACCGGTCGGACACCGTAAACACGGTGGCGTAGTTTTCGAGCGTCGGTGCGTAGACCCAGAGGCCCGGATTGGTCGACAGCTCGCGCGCGCTCTTGAACGAGGTCGACAGCGTGACGAGGATCGGGAAATTCATCGCCAGTGCGGCGATGGCGAAGACGATCCAGCGGAGGGCGTTGATCATCAGCGGGCTCCCTTGCGACGGGCGGCAAGCGCGTTGAGGCCGTAGAGCACGGCAAACGACACCACGAACAGAATGACCGAAGCCGCGACCGCCTTGCCGATAGCTCCCTGTTTGAAGAAGGCTTCGTAGATATAGATCGACAGTGAAGCGGTGGAGCCGCCCGGGCCGCTGCCTGTCAGCACATAGACATTGTCGAAGACGCGGAAGCCATCGATGAAGCGGATGAGCAGGGCAACCACGATCGTCGGCGCCATCAGCGGCAGTTCGATGTACCAGAGACGGTGGCGGTAGCGCGCGCCGTCCATGGCGGAGGCCTCGACGATCTCCTTGGGGATGGCCTGGTAGGCCATGTAGAACAACAGGAAGGCGAACGGCGTCCATTGCAGCGTCTCGACGACGACCAGCGTCCAGAAAGCCGAGCCCGGTCCGAGGAACGAGAAGCTCGCGCCGAACCAGGTCCAGAGATAATTGGGCACCGGGCCGACGAACTCGTGCAGCACGAGGCGGTACATCAGGCCGACGAGCGCCGGCGCCACCATCAACGGCAACATCAGGATCGCCATCAGCCAGCTGCGCTTTTCGATGAGCGGCGACAGGAAGATGGCGAGGAAAAGGCCGAGCGCACATTCGAGCAGTGCGGTCAGAAGGCCGAAGCGGAGGGAGAACCAGCTCGCCTGCCAGAACGACTGGTCGTTCCAGACGGCGGCGAAGTTGGAGAAACCCGTGATCTCAGGCCTGCGCAGGGTCTCGAAACTGACCTCGGACACCGAGTAGACGAGATTGACGACAGCCGGGAAGCCAAGGAAGACGAGCAGGAACAGCACCAGTGGCACTGCCAGCAGACGGAATTCGGACGAGGGGGCGCGTTGCGAAAGCGTTGTCATCAATCGATCTAAGGCTGGCGTTCCAATGGATTTAAGGCCGGCGTTCCAATGGAAGCAATGGTGGCTGGCCGACCCCCGAAGCGGCGGTCGTGTCGGGGGCATGCACCTGGACGGGCTCAGGATTCGACACCTCGGACCCGTGGGCGCAAAACGGATGCCAGGATCGCCCGGCCATACCAGGGGCATAGAAGCGCGGAGAAGTGCCGAAATCCCGAACCTGTAGGAGTGGCCGGCGACGGCCTGGTGCTGCCGCCGGCCAGCCGATTACTTGAGCAGCTCGGTCATGCCCTTTTCGGTGTTGGCAAGGGCGTCGTCGAGCGACTGCTGGCCCGACCAGTAGCCGGTGAACTCCTTGGCCTGGAGTTCGTAGACCGAGAGCGCCTTGGCCGAGGTGCCGCCGTTCATGACGTAGCCATACTTGCTGGCGAACTCGCCGAGCTTGACCAGGTCGGGGCGCTCGGCCGCGACTTCCTTCACGACGTCGGGGGTGAGTGCCGGCGCGCCGCTGCTCCTGGCGTAGATCAGCGCTGCTTCCTTCGACGACAGCCACTTGATGAAGGCCTTGGCGCCATCCTTGTTCTCGGCGTTCTTGTTGAGGCCGAAGCCGAGGCCATGGATGTGGGTGAAGCGGCCCTCGGGTCCGGCCGGCGGGGCGATGGTCTCGGTGACCTCGGCAACCGTCGGCGACTTCTCCTTGGAGGTCAGGTCGGAGGCAGCCGCGTTCCATTGCATCATTGCCGCAACCTGGCCGGAGGCGTAGGCGGCGTTGGCTTCGGCGAACTCGTAGGACAGCGAGTCACGCGGGGTGGCGCCGGCGTCATAGAGCAGCTTGTAGGTCTCGAGGCCCTTGCGATAGGCGTCGGAATTGACCGTCACCTTGCCGCTCTCGTCCATCCAGTTGCCGCCGTAGGAACGCGGCAGCGACTGGAACACCATCATGTTGAACAGCAGGTTCTTGAGCTGCAGTACGGTGCCGTAGCGGGTCGGGCTGTCCGGGTTGACGGCCTGGGTGAAGTAGAGCGCCGTCGCCGCGTAGTCGTCCCAGGTCCACTCGTCCGGGTTTTTCGGCTCGAGCTTCTTGCCGAGGTGCTTCTCGGAAATCTCGGCGAATCTGGCCTTTGCTGCGTCATCCTTGAGCAGCGCCTCGACCAGGTCCTTGCGGTAATACATGAAGTGCAGCGAAAGATCGGTCGGCACGCCGAACTGCTTGCCTTCATACTGCATGGTGGAGAGCACGGAGTCGCCATAGACAGCCTTGGCCTCGTCCGAAAGCTCGACCGGCTCCATGAACGGCGCATAGCGGCCGATGGAGTATGTGGCGAGCAGGTTGACGTCGAAGGCCTTCGAGCCGGCGGCGAGGTCGGCCTGCAGCTTGTCCCAGAAGCCGTCGCGGTTGAAGAACAGCAACTCGACCTTGTTGGCGTCGGACGTGTCGGATTTGGCGTTGTAGGCGTCGGCGGCGGCGCGCAGCGCGGTCTCCTCTGGGCCGCCCGGCCAGCCGAGCACGGTCACCTTGGCGAAGGCGGGGCTCGCCATCAGGCTGGCGATCGCAGCCGCGATCAGGCCGCCCTTTCTGAGCGTCGAAAATGTCATGTCGTGTTCTCCCTCTAGTTCAGTTCTGACGTTTTACTAGATCCGCGATGCCCACGACGCCGGCGCTCTCTCCGAGTGCTGCCGCGTGAAGCTGCGGGGTGAGCCGTGGCGGCAGGCTTCCCAGTGCCTGCCGGACGGATTCGAGATATCCGGGTGCCAGACCGATGCCGCCGCCGATGACGATGCGGGCCGGGTCGAGCATGAGCTGGATGTTGCGGCACAGAAGGGCGGTCTGACGCACCGATGCCTTGATGATGTCCTGCGCCCAGGCTTGGCCTGCAGCTGCTGCCTCGAAGACCTCGCGCGCGGTGGCACCGGCCTGGCGCGGTGCCGCTTGTGCCGCCATCCAGTTGCCGGAGACGTGGTCCTCGAGGACGCCGGCGTTCTCGTCGAGGCTGCGCAGCAGGCCGAAATGGCCTGATAGACCGCCGAGCAGGCGGCCGTTGACGACGATGCCGCCACCAATGCCGGTGGAGATGGTGAGGAAGACGAGGTCCTCGCCCTGGCCGGCGCCGCAGGAGAACTCGCCCCAGGCAGCGGCCTGTGCGTCATTGGCGGCGAGCACCGCGTCGGTGCCGGCGAGCCTTTTGACGGTTGCGACCAGTGGGAAGCCGTCGGGGATATCGAGCGTCTTGCGGTTGAGCGGCGACCAGCAGCCGTCGTCGATTATGCCGGAAACGGCGACGCCTACAGTGTCGTAGCGGCCCCTCCAGCCTGAAATGGCGTCGAACAGAGACGTCAGCCATTGCTCCGGATCACCGCTGCGCGGCGTCGGCATCTTGTGCGTTTCGACCACCGTGTCCTCGCGCACCAGGGCTGCGAGCATCTTGGTGCCGCCGATGTCGAGCGCAAGAACGGCCTCAGCCATGGTGATCAGGCTCCGGCCTTGGCGATGGTTTCGTCGAGCGCCGAGCGAAACCACGAGGTCACATATTCCGGCCGGGTGATGGCAGAGCCGACGACGACCATCGAGGCTCCGGACGCCAGCGCCTGCTGCGCCTGGGCGGGGGTGCGGACATTGCCCTCGGCGACGACGTGAGGCGTCAGCTTCCGCATCGCCGCCATCAGCGCAAAGTCGGGCTCGGTCGGTTCGACCGGGCCGGTGTAGCCGGCGAGCGTCGAGCCGACGACGTCGGCGCCTTCGGCCAGCGCCTGCTCGGCGTCGGAGATGACGGAGCAGTCGGCCATGGCGGCACGGCCGTGGGAATGGATACGCTCGATCAGCGCGTTGGTCGCAACCGGGCGGATGCGCTGGGTGGCATCGTAGGCGATGACGTCGGCACCTGCGGCGGCCAGCGCGTCGATGTCTTCGAGCCAGGGCGTGATGCGGACGGGCGTGTCCTCAAGGTCGCGCTTGACCAGGCCTATGATCGGCTTGTTGGTGGCGGCGCGGACGGCAGCGACATATTCGGCGGATTCGATGCGCAGAGCAGCGGCGCCGCCGTCGATGGCCGCCAGCGCGAAGCCCACGACGATCTCGGCCTTGTCCATGGCGCCACCCTTCACCGGCTGGCAGGACACGATCAGGCCATTGTCGAGGGCTTTGAAGTCAAGCGGCACGCGGGCATCTCCTGTGATGCCCAGACGGTAGCAGTCCAATACCAGATTGCAACAGGCTTTATACTGGTATTATCGCATCAGCTCGATGACGAAGTCGTAGACGTCGCCGCGGTACTTGGTCTGGGTGAACTCGACGATCTGGCCGTCGGCGAGGAAGCAGCGACGTTCCATGACCAGCAAAGAGGTGTCCTCGGGCGTGGCGAGAAGCTGGCGCTCCTCGTCGGTGGCGGGCTTGGCCTGCATGCGCTGCAGTGCCCGGACCGGCAGGGCGCCGGTGGCCTCGAGATATTCGTAGAGCGATTCCCCGACCGCCTGGGGATCCGGCACGAAACGTGCCGGCAGCGTGGCGATCTCGATGGCGATGGGTGTGTCGTCGGCGGTGCGCAGGCGGCGCAGGCGCACGACCTTTTCGCTGGCGGAGATGCCCAAGGCCATCATTTCGGCTGGCGAAGGCCGTGAAATCTCTCGCGAAATCCAGACGCAGCCGGGTTCAAGCCCGCGCGAGCGCATGTCTTCGGAAAAGCTGGTCATGGTTGCCAGCGACTTCTCCAGGCGCGACGACACGACGGTCTTTGCGCCCTGGCGGCGGTCGAGCAGCCCGTCGGAGACGAGGCCGTCGATCGCCTTGCGCACGGTGACGCGCGAAATGCCGAGCGCATCGCACAGCGTGCGTTCGCTGGGGATGACGGCGCTACGCTTGAGGTGGGAGGCACCGATCGCCTCCTTGATGGCGTCCTCCAGCCGCCGGTACAGCGGTTCGCCGCTCTCGCCGGAAAGCTGTCTTGCGAGGAAGTCGAGGATTGCCTGATCGCCCATCGGAGCCACCTGTGGAAAGTCGCTCCTTTATGCAGAATTTTTTTCAGGTGTTAAACTGGTATTGTCCTTGTCGGGTCGTTTTCCAGTCTCCTTGCGGCTCACACCGTCAGTAGCTTGCGGATTTCGGGCGTATCGAGGTCTCCGGCGGCGCCTGTATGGACGATCCTGCCACGGTCCATGATGTAGACGACATCGGCGAGCTCGCGGCAGAAATCGAGATATTGCTCTACCAGGAGCACGGCGATGCCGGCGGTGTCGCGCAGGTAGCGGATGGCACGGCCGATGTCCTTGATGATCGACGGCTGGATGCCTTCTGTCGGCTCGTCGAGCACCAGGAGTTTCGGCCGCATGACCAGCGCCCGGCCGATCGCCAGCTGCTGTTGCTGACCGCCCGAGAGGTCGCCGCCGCGCCGTGCCAGCATCTGCTTCAGAACAGGAAACAGCTCGAAGACGTGTTCGGGCACCGCGCGTTCGCCCCGCTTCAGCGGCGCGAAGCCGGTCTCCAGGTTCTCCTGCACCGTCAGCAGCGGAAAAATCTCGCGCCCCTGCGGCACGAAAGAGATGCCCGACCGGGCGCGATCGTATGCCGCGCTCCGGTCGAGCGCCTTCCCCTCGAAGGCAACCGTACCCGATGTCAGCCTGTGCTGGCCGACGATCGATCTCATCAGACTTGTCTTGCCCACGCCGTTGCGGCCAAGCACGCAGGTGATCTTGCCGGCGTCGGCACGCAGCGAGACGCCGCGCAGCGCCTCGGCCGCGCCGTAGTGGAGAACGGCGTCGTTGACCTCAAGCATCGCCCGGCTCCATCGACTGGGCCCCCCGCGCCCCCGTCGCCAGGACGGGGGTGGCGGCCCTTCCGGAGCGCCAGGGGAGGTTGGTGGATTTCGTTTGCGACATGGCCTGCGGCGATGCCGGAGTTTCCCGCTTTGGGACCGTCGCTAGATAAGTACCGCGCCACCACATCGTCAGCGCCCCAGATAGACTTCGACGACACGTTCGTCTGACGAGACGAAGTCGAGCGTGCCTTCCGACAGCACGGAGCCTTCGTGCAGGCAGGTCACCTTGACGCCGAGCTCGCGGACGAAATGCATGTCATGCTCGACGACGATGACCGAATGCGTCTCTGCGATGTCCTTGAGCAGGCGGGCGGTCTCGAAGGTTTCGGCGTCCGTCATGCCGGCTACCGGCTCGTCGACGAGCAGCAGCTTCGGGTCCTGCGCGAGAAGCATGCCGATTTCGAGCCATTGCTTCTGGCCGTGCGACAGGCCGGCAGCCGGCTCGTTGCGCCGGGCTCCGAGCCGGATGACGCCGAGGATGTCGTCAATGCGCCGGCGGTCGGCTGCCGAAGAGCGATAGAAGAGTGCCGGGAAGATCGAGCGCTGCCCCTTGAGCGACAGTAGCAGGTTGTCCTCGACAGTATGGTTCTCGAACACCGTCGGTTTCTGGAACTTGCGGCCGATGCCCATCATAGCGATCTCGGCCTCGTCATGACGCGTCAGGTCGATCTGGCCGTCGAAAAAGACCTCGCCGCTGTCGGGACGGGTCTTGCCGGTGACGATGTCCATCATCGTCGTCTTGCCGGCGCCGTTGGGGCCGATGATGGCCCGCATCTCGCCCCTGTCGAGCACCAGCGACAGGTCGTTGATGGCGCGGAAGCCGTCAAAGGCAACCGACACGCCGTCGAGATAGAGGATGGTTCCGCTCATGCTCATCCCGTCACTCCGCCGGCTGGGGCTCGGTCCGCGCGGCGGCCTTGCCTTCGGCCGGCACCGCGCGCGTGGCCCGCATCTGCTGCCACCGGTCCCACAGGCCGACGATGCCGCGCGGCAAAAACAGGGTGGAGGCGATGAACAGGCCGCCAAGTGCGAACAGCCAGAGTTCGGGCAAGGCGCCGGTGAACCAGCTCTTGGCGGCATTGACGGCGATGGCACCGACAATCGGCCCGACGATGGTTCCGCGGCCGCCGACTGCGGTCCAGATCACGACCTCGATCGAATTGGCAGGATCGAATTCACCGGGGTTGATGATGCCGACCTGCGGCACGTAGAACGCGCCCGCTATGCCGGCCATCATGGCCGACAGCGTGAAGGCGAACAGCTTGACGTTCTCCGCCCGCCAGCCGAGGAAGCGCGTGCGGCTCTCCGCATCGCGCACGGCCATCAGAAGCTTGCCGTATTTCGAACCGACCACCAGCCAGATGACCAGCACGCCGAGCGCCAGCGCTACCGCGCTCGCGGCAAACAGCGCCGAGCGCGTTTCGCTTGCCTGGACGCTGAAGCCAAGGATGTCCTTGAAGTCGGTCAGGCCGTTGTTGCCGCCGAAGCCCATGTCGTTGCGGAAAAAGGCAAGCAGCAGGGCATAGGTCATGGCCTGGGTGATGATCGACAGATAGACGCCGGTGACGCGGCTGCGGAAGGCAAACCAGCCGAACACGAAGGCGAGCAGGCCCGGCACGGCCATGACCATCAGCGCTGCGAACCAGAAGTGATCGAAGCCGAGCCAGTACCAGGGCAGTTCCTTCCAGTTGAGGAACACCATGAAGTCGGGCAGGTCAGGGTTGCCGTAGACGCCGCGCGCGCCGATCTGGCGCATCAGATACATGCCCATGGCGTAGCCGCCGAGGGCGAAGAAGGCGCCGTGGCCGAGTGACAGGATGCCGCAATAGCCCCAGACGAGGTCGAGCGCGAGCGCAAGCAGGGCATAGCAGAGATATTTGCCGGCCAGCGCCACGACGTAGCTCGGCACGTGGAAGGCACTCTCGGCCGGCACCGCGAGATTGAGCACTGGCACGATGACCGCAGCCGCGAGCAGCGTGGCGATGGTGACGGCGATGCGCCGGTCGGAGGAAAACAGGCGACGCGCGATCATGCTTCCACCGCCCGTCCCTTGAGCGCGAACAGGCCGCGCGGCCGCTTCTGGATGAACAGGATGATCAGCACCAGCACCAGGATCTTGCCGAGCACCGCACCGGCGTAAGGCTCGAGGAACTTGTTCAGAACGCCAAGCGTCATCGCGCCGATGAAGGTGCCCCAGAGATTGCCGACACCGCCGAAGACCACGACCATGAAGCTGTCGATGATGTAGCCCTGGCCGAAATTGGGCGAGACATTGTCGATCTGGCTCAGCGCCACCCCCGCGATCCCTGCGATGCCCGAGCCGAGTGCGAAGGTGAAGGCGTCGACCCATGGCGTGCGGATGCCCATCGAGGCGGCCATGCGCCGGTTCTGGGTCACCGCGCGCATGCGCAGGCCCCAGCTCGTCCGCTTCATGATGAAGACCAGCAGAAGGAAGACGGCGAGGCAGAACAGCACGATCCAGAGCCGGCTCCAGGTGATTGTCAGCTGGCCGAGCTGGAACGCGCCGGCCATCCAGCTCGGTGCGCCGACCTCCTGATTGGTCGGGCCGAAGATGGTGCGGACAGCCTGCTGCAGGATCAGCGAGACACCCCAGGTCGCCAGAAGCGTTTCGAGCGGGCGGCCATAG
Source organism: Aminobacter sp. MDW-2 (assembly GCF_014250155.1). Lineage (NCBI taxonomy): Bacteria > Pseudomonadati > Pseudomonadota > Alphaproteobacteria > Hyphomicrobiales > Phyllobacteriaceae > Aminobacter > Aminobacter sp. MDW-2. Next base: position 129,568 of record NZ_CP060198.1, on the reverse strand, counting down.
AGGAAACGGATCATGCCGCGTTCGATGGCGAGGCCGACGCCGCCGGCGACGAGGAAGGCGGCAGGCAAAGCGATGGCCAACGACCAGTCGAACAGGTCGGGCGCGAAGGCGCGGATCGCCTGCTGCACGACGAAGGTGGTGTAGGCGCCGAGCATGACCATCTCGCCATGGGCCATGTTGATGACGCCCATGACGCCGAAGGTGATGGCGAGGCCGATGGCTGCGAGCAGCAGCACCGAGCCGAGCGAAATGCCGTACCAGACGTTTTGCGCCACCTGCCAGGCGGCCATGCTGGTCTCGATCTGCGCGACCGAGCGGGCGGCCGTCTCGGCCAATGCGCCGGTGCTTGCGGCCTGGAAGGCTGTCAGCTGGGCCAGCGCGTCGCTGTCGCCGCGGTTTGCAAGAACGGCGATGGCAGCGCGTTTTTCGGCCTCGCCGAGGTCGGAAACCAGGACTGCGGCGGCGCGGGCCTGGGCAAGCGCTGCTTTGACCGTGGCGTCGGTCTCGCCGGCAATCGCTGCGTCGAGAGCTGGCAACGCCGTCTTGTCGGGGCGCTTGAGCATGGTGCTTGCCGCCGACAGCCTCACAGTTGGATCGGCCGATCCGAGGGTAAGCCCACCCATGACGTCGCGGATGGTGCGGCGGAGCGCGTTGTTGACCTTGACCTTGACAATATCGGCCTTCGCAGCTGTGCCGGCTGCCGTTCCGTCGAGCGGATCGGACAGCGAAAGCGTCTGGCCATCTTCCTTGCCTGTGAAGACGCCCTGGTCGGACTTTCTGACATAGAGGTTGCCGTCGGCCAGGGCCGACAGGATGCGCTCGACGGCCGGCTCCCCGGTGGCGGCAAGATCGCGGACGACGGATTCCGTCTCCTGGAAGTTTGTCGTCGTGGCGAGCCGGGTGAGCAATGCCCGCAAGCCCGCCTCGTCGGCATGGGCAAGCGACGGCAGGCTCGCGCAAATGACGGCAATGGCCAGGACTAGACCGCGGACGAACTGCATCTGGAATGGTACCTGTGTGCGATTAGGATTGGGGTGCCGGGCGAGATAGCCTGCCCGGCACCTTGATGGGCTAGTTGGTCGTGCCCTTGCCGCCGCACTTGCCGGTGGCGACGTTAAAGTTTCCGCACGACATCGGCGCGCGCCAGTCGGCTATCAGGTCCTTGGAATCGGGCAGGTAGTCGGACCATTCGTCGCCGACCACGAGGCCCGCGGTCTGCCACACCGTCTCGAACTGGCCGTCGGCCTGGATCTCGCCGATCAGAACCGGCTTGGTGATGTGGTGGTTGGGCATCATTGTCGAGAAGCCGCCCGAGAGGTTCGGCACCGAGACACCGACGATGGCGTCGATGACGGCGTCCGGATCGGTGGTACCGGCCTTCTCGACCGCCTTCAGCCACATGTTGAATCCGATGACATGGGCTTCCATCGGGTCGTTGGTCACCCGCTTGTCGTTCTTGGTGTAGCCCTTCCAGGCCGAGATGAACTCGGCGTTGGCGGGGCTATCGACTGACTGGAAATAGTTCCAGGCGGCGAGATGGCCGACCAGCGGCGCGGTGTCGAGGCCGGCGAGTTCTTCCTCGCCGACCGAGAAAGCGACCACCGGAATGTCCTCGGCCTTGATGCCCTGGTTGCCGAGCTCCTTGTAGAACGGCACGTTGGCGTCGCCATTGATGGTCGAGACGACGGCGGTCTTCTTGCCGGTCGAGCCGAACTTCTTGATGTCGGAGACGATGGTCTGCCAGTCGGAATGCCCGAACGGCGTGTAGTTGACCATGATGTCCTCGGCGGCGACGCCCTTCGACTGCAGATAGGCCTGCAGGATCTTGTTCGTCGTCTGCGGATAGACATAGTCGGTGCCGGCGAGCACCCAGCGCTGCACGCCTTCTTCGTTCATCAGATAGTCGACGGCAGGAATGGCCTGCTGGTTGGGCGCGGCGCCGGTGTAGAACACGTTGCGCTGGCTTTCCTCCCCTTCATACTGGACGGGATAGAACAGCAGGCTGTTGAGCTCCTCGAAGACCGGCAGCACCGACTTGCGTGACGACGAGGTCCAGCAGCCGAAGACGGCGGCGACCTTGTCCTGCTCGATCAACTGGCGTGCCTTTTCGGCAAACAGCGGCCAGTCCGAGGCCGGATCGACGACGACGGCCTCGAGCTTCTTGCCGAGCAACCCGCCCTTCTTGTTCTGTTCTTCGATGAGGAACAGCATCGTGTCTTTCAGCGTCGTTTCTGAAATCGCCATCGTTCCGGACAGCGAATGCAGCACGCCGACCTTGATGGTGTCGTCCGCCGCCGCGGAGGGCGACGCCAGGCTGAGCCCGGCGCCGACTATCCCGGCCATGGCTGCGGCGGTCCAGTTTGCGAAATGTCCCCTCATTACCATTCTCCCATTTGGCTTTGTTGCACTGAACAATGTCATGCAACCGTCATGCCAATCGCTCAGGGCCAGTTTGGAGGCAGGGAAAGTCGCGCATTTTCATAAGGTTGGCCTAATGCACCCGAAGGCATGGCTGCTCATGCCGCCAGCCGGTGTCCCAGGATTTGTGCATTGCACAGCAGATATTGCCAGTTTTTTGCCCAGATCTGATTTTTGCATAAACTATGAGCAATAGTGCCCTCGCGGCTATGCCGGCCGTCGAGATGCTGGGAGCCATGAACCAATCCCCGGCTTTGCTCGTAAGAGAGGGAGAACGGGCATTCCGAGGAGCAGCCATGCGCCGGAACAACGATGCTGGGCGGGTCGTGAGCAACAGGCGGCTGGCGTGGGTCACTGGCGCCGGCTCCGGCATCGGCCGCGCCTTGGCGTTGCGGCTTGCCAGCGAAGGCTGGCAGGTCGTGGCAAGCGCGCGGACGGCGAGCGATCTCGCCGAACTGGCCGCCGAGGCGCCGGGTCGTATCCGTGCATTTCCGCTCGACGTGACCGCCGAGGCGACCGTACTCGAGACGGTTGCCCGCATAGAGGGCGAAATCGGGCCGATCGATCTCGCCGTGCTGAACGCCGGCACCTATGCGCGCGACGCCGCCGCTGAGTTCGACGCCGGCGCCTTTCGCGCCACCGTTGACGTCAATCTGATGGGCTGCGTGCATTGCCTGGCTGCGCTGATGCCGCGCATGCTGGCGCGCCAGGGCGGGCACGTTGCCGTGGTGTCTTCGGTTTCAGGCTTCGTCGGCCTGCCGGGCGCTGCAGCTTATGGCGCGACCAAGGCAGCGCTGATCAACATGTGTGAAGCGCTCCACCCTGAACTCGCGGCTCGGAACGTGCGGCTCAGCCTCGTCTGTCCGGGTTTCGTCGACACGCCCCTGACACGGAAGAACGATTTTCCGATGCCGTTCATGATCTCGGCAGACGCTGCGGTCGACCACATCATGGCTGGCCTGAAATCGCGGCGTTTCATGACCGCTTTTCCATGGAAGATGGTGCTGTCGATGAAGCTCCTGGCGGCGATGCCAGAGCGGCTGCGCTTTGTGATCACGCGGCGCATGGTCCGCGACTGACGGCACGGCGAAGGTCGGTGGACCCGGCTCTATTGCGCGTGTTCCGGAACCCTTGTCGTCACGACGGTGGTGCTGATCTTTTGAACTGCGGCGTTGTGCCGGTGGACGGGGATGCCCTTCCACCAGATGCGCAGCGCCTCCCAGTGAATGCCAAGCGTCACCTTCAGCGTCATCAGCGGGTAGCGGAAGAGGGCGCCGAGCAAGGCGCGGTCGGTGAGCTCTTGACGCCTGCCGGCAAAGGAGGCGGCAAGAAGTGGGCCTTCGGCGTCCGATTCATCGATGCGCACCAGGACCCTGTCACCGGGCGGCTCGATGTGGAAGCGGTAGAAGCAGGACATCGGCATGAAGGGCGAGACGTAGAGTTCCTTTGCGCAGCCTTGACGTATCGGGCCGCTCGCTCCGGCGTCGACCGGAATGACGTAGGTGTGGCGTTCGCCGAAGGTGTTGCAGACCTCGTAGAGGATCGCCCTGAGCGGGCCATCGGGCGCGTGGCAGAAATAAACCGTCAGCGGATTGAAGACGTAGCCGAGGATTCGGGGATAGCAGAGCACCCGGATGCGCATGCCGCTCTCCAGCCTATCGGCCTTGGCCAGTTGCGCCTCTACCCAGCCGCGCAGGCCGCTGGCGCTGCCGTCGCCGTGGTCGGCATCCCAGAAGCTGAGGATTGCGCAGCGGTTGTAGCCGAACAGTCGGGAAGTCACGCTGACACCGGGCATTTCGTCGAGATCGAGCAGCAGCGAGAAGACGCGGTAGTGTAGCCTGTGGCGACGCGGCCTGAGCCGCGTATGCGTGACCGTGCCAGAAAACAGCGCGGAGCGCAGGCTCATTCGGCTGCCTCCAGCCGGGGCATCAGCGCAATTCGCCCGGATTCGTCGCGCACCTTCCATGGTCGCCTGATGTCCGCGAGACTTTCGGCAACAGCGAGGCCGGATTGCAGGCCGTCCTCGTGGAAACCGAAGCCGAAATAGGCACCGCAGAACCAGGTTTGGCGTCGGCCCTGCAGGCGCCAGAGCTGCTGCTGGGCGTCGAGCGCGCGCTGGTCGAACAGCGGATGGGTGTAGTCGTAGCGCCCGATGATCTTTGCAGGATCGATCTGGCGCGTCGGGTTGAGCGTCACGAACAGGGGATGGCGCATGTCGAGGTTCTGCAGCCGGTTCATCCAGTAGGTCACGCATAGCGGCTGGCTGTTGTCGTCGCGGTCCTCGCCGATATAGTTCCAGCTTGACCAGACCCGCTTGCGTCGCGGCATGAGGTTCTCGTCTGAATGCAGCACCGCCAGATTGTTGGTGTAGCGGAAGGCGCCAAGCAAAGCCCGCTCCTGCTGGTCGGCGTCGGAGAGCAGGTCGAGCGCCTGGTTGGCATGAGTGGCGATGACGACATCGGTGAAGGTGTCGGCATGTCCCTTGGTGTCGGTGACGACGACCCGGCCGTTCTTGCGCGCAATATTGCCGACCGCCGTGCTCAGCCTGATGTTGTCGGCGCAGTTGGCGCTCAGCCGGCGAACATATTCCCGGCTGCCGCCAAGCACGGTTCGCCACTTCGGCCGGTCGGCCAGGCTGAGCAGGCCATGGCTGGCGAAGAACCTGACGAAGGCGAGCAGTGGGTAAGCGCGCATGTCGCGTGCCGTTGTTGACCAGATCGCTGCTCCCATCGGCAGCAAATGGTCCTCGACGAAAGCCGGAGCATAATCGTTGCGATCGAGATATTCGCCGAGGCTGACGCCGTGCAGGTCGGCGCGAATGAGCAGCGCCGGCGCCTCGCGGTAGAAGCGCAGGATGTCACGCATCATTCGCCAGAAGCGCGGCCGGATGACATTGCCGCGCTGGCCGATCAGGCCGTTGAGGCCGGAGCCCGAATATTCGAGCTTGCCGCCTTCGAGCGAGGCGGCGAACGACATGTTGGAAGCTGCCGTCGGCACGCCGATTTCACGGAACAGGGCGACGAGGTTGGGATAGTTGCGCTCGTTGTAGACGATGAAGCCGGTGTCGACGGGCAGGGCGCCGTTGTTGGTCGGAACCATGACCGTATTGGAATGGCCGCCAAGGCGAGGCTCGCTTTCGTAGAGCGTGACATCAAGCTTTCGGCCGAGCAGCCAGGCTGCCGAAAGACCTGATATGCCGGATCCGATGACGGCGACGCGGCGCGCGTGATCGGGCAATTCCTTGCTGGTGTCGATGCTCACGTCTCGCCTTTCCGCTGCGCCTTATGCTGCTGGATACGGAGCGCAGGCCCCGGCGGATCGCTGGGACGCGAAATTTTTCCGAAGCGAGTGATCCGGCGGTCGCTCGCCGGCGTACCAACAGCATGAACACGGTCGTTTCCATCGGCGTTCCGGCGTGGCAGAAACGCTTCAAGGCGGGGCATTGGCGCTCCGTGCCATGGCATGGTGATTTGGGAACTGCCGACATGAACCGCCCGACTGGCGTCGACGATGGTTCCGACATGCGAGAACTGCTGTGCGCTGTGGGTGCCCGGCGGGACATCGAAGCTTATGAACAGCTGTTTCGCCACTTCGCACCACGCGTGAAGGCCTACATGGCGAGGACGGGTGGCAACGGCCAGCAGGCCGAGGAACTGATGCAGGAAACCATGATCGCCGTGTGGAACAAGGCGGAGCGTTACGATCCGGCGAAGGGGGCGGCGTCGACCTGGATCTTCACCATTGCGCGTAACCTGCGCATCGACGCTTTCCGGCGTGAAAGGCGACCGGAATTCGACCCGGAAGATCCCGCCTTCGTGCCCGACGATGTCGCTCCCGCCGATGCCGAGCTCGACATGCGCGAGACATCGGAACAGCTTCACCATGCAATTGCAGCCCTGCCTGCGGAACAGGCGTCGCTGCTCAAACTGTCGTTTTTCGAAGACCAGTCGCACAGCGCGATCGCGCAGCGCCTGAACCTGCCCCTCGGGACGGTCAAGTCGCGCATGCGCTTGGCCTTCGACAAGTTGCGGGCCGCGCTCGCCCGCTCCGGAGACGTGTCGTGACCATTCGTCACCATATCAGCGACGACCTGCTCATCAGCTATGCCGCCGGCAGCCTGGCTGAGGGCTGGAGCATTGCGGTGGCTACGCATCTCGCGCTGTGCCCAGCCTGCCGGCGTCGCCTGACAGTGGCCGAGGCCGTCGGCGGCGAGTTGCTCGATACGATGGAAGACGAGGCCTCGGTCGACCAGTCCTGGGCCAGCGTGCGCAGCCGTTTGCAGCAACCCGAGACCGCGGCCGCCCGCCAAAGCTCTGTTGGGCACAGCGGCGGCTTGCCGGAGCCGTTGCGCTCCTATGTCGGTGGCGATTTCGACACGCTTAAATGGCGGCCGCTCGGACGCGGCGCGTACCAGATCCCTATCAAGACGGGCGATCGCGAAACCATGGTCAGGCTGCTGCGCATTCCCGCCGGCAAGCCGGTGCCGGAGCACAGCCATGGCGGCCGCGAGCTGACGCTGGTGCTGGCCGGCAGCTTTCATGATGGCACGGGTCTGTTTGCGCGTGGCGACCTCGAGGACGCCGACGCCAGCCTGACGCACCAACCGGTAGCTACGCCTGAAGCCGACTGTATCTGCCTTGCGGTGACCGACGCGCCGCTGCAGTTCCGCAGCTGGATCATGCGGGCGATCCAGCCTCTGCTTGGGATTTGACCGGTCCGTTGTTCGAAAGCAGCCTATGATCGCCAGCTACGCCACTGCCTACGTCGCCACTGCCATCGTCTTCTTCGGCCTCGATTTCCTGTGGCTGTCGACCATCTCGACGAACTTCTACCGCAGCCGCATCGGCGCCCTGCTTCTCGACCAGCCCCATTTCGGCGTCGCCGGCCTGTTCTACCTCGTCTATGTCGCAGGCATCGTGCACTTCGCGACAATGCCGGCGCTGAACGGCGCGAGCTGGACGACAGCGCTGATCAATGGCGCTCTTCTCGGCCTCGTCGCCTACGGCACCTACGACATGACAAACCTGGCCACGCTGAAGAACTGGTCGGTGACGGTCAGCGTCGTCGACATGGCCTGGGGCGTCGCTCTCACCGGCACTGCCGCAACGATCGGGTATCTGGTCACCGCCTGGGCGATGGCCAGGCCGAGCTGATGAGGGCTGCCTTTCGCGGCATAGCCAACAGGCAAGGCAGGAGCCGAGGTCGTCTTCATCGACCCGGTGGCGCTGGCAGGCTTGATCGCTCTCGATGAGAGAGCGACAGCCGATCGGCGAGGCATAACGGTCAGGGCGATCACCTAGTCTTCGAGGCGACTTGCAACCAGTGCCGGGATTTCTTTCAGGGCGAAGGCACGGAAAGCAGCGGCCACGGGTGAGGGCGAGACGTCTCGCCGTTCGACCAGTCCGACTTGCCTGCTTGCCGCCGCATCGGCCAGTTCGAGCACCGCCACGCCATCATGGGCGCCATGCATGGTCAATGACGGCAGGATGGTCAGGCCGAGCCCGGCCTTCACCAAAGCAACCAGCGAGGTGACGTTGTAGACGGTCATCAGCGACCGTGCGGAGAGCTGCTTGTACGCCTCCGCATCGATCCTGTCGGATGCGCCGTTGCGGATCAGCGTCGCGCCGTGCAGATCGCTCCATTCGACAGGACGTTCGAGCTGGCAGAGTTCGTGATCGTCCTTGCAGAGCAGCTTGAACCGGTCGCTGAACAATGGCGTGAATTCGACGCCGCCGCCAGCACGGCTCTCGCCGGCAATGCCTATGTCGGCGACGCCGCTTTCCACCATGCGCCGCACCTGGGCACTGTCGATGTCAAACAGTTCGACCTCGACCTGTGGTCGGGTTTCCAGGAACCGCTGCAGGATGGGCGGCAACACGTTGGTGGCGACCGAGGGTACCGAGGCAATCGACAGGCTGCCGATGCGGCTATGCGCGAAAGCCCGCATGATGCCGATCGACTTGTCGAAGCTGCGGATCTGCTCGCGGCCGAGATCGAGCATCAGATTGCCAAGCGCCGTCAGGCTGTTCTTGCGATCGGTCTGGAACAGCGGTCCGCCGATCTCGTCTTCCAACTGCTTGAGGGTCATCGAAACGGCTGAGGCCGTGCGGCCAACCGTATCGGCTGCGTCCTTGATGTTGCCGCTCTCGGCAACCGTGACGAAGACCCGCAATGCTTCCAGTTTGATCATCACACCAACTTCAATTCTTCTGAAATTGATAACAGAAATATATGCTTGATTGAAGTGGGGCGGTGGCGGATTTTCAGGCGAGCAATGGAGATCGACATGGCAGAACGCTACGCCAATCTGATCGGCGGCCGGTGGCGGCAGGGCGATCGCTTCCACGAAAATCGCAGCCCGTCCGATGTCACCGACCTGATCGGTCTATATGCCCAGGCCGATACGGGCGATGTCGACGAGGCGGTCGCAGCTGGCCGGGCGGCGATGCCGGCCTGGCGGGCGACCGGGCTCGAACAGCGTCAGGCCATCCTCAACAGGATCGGCAATGAACTGATGGAGCGGTCAGCCGAACTGGGTGGGCTGTTGTCGCGCGAGGAGGGCAAGCCGCTGGCGGAAGGTCGCGGCGAGGTGTTCCGCGCCGGCCAGTTCTTCACCTATTACGCGGCCGAGGTGCTGCGGCAGCTTGGCGAAAACGCGGAATCGGTGCGTCCCGGCATCGAGATCGACATGCGCCGCGAACCGATGGGGCTGGTGGCCGTCGTCTCGCCCTGGAACTTTCCGACCGCCACCGCCAGCTGGAAGATCGCGCCGGCGCTTGCCTATGGCAATGCCGTCATCTGGAAGCCCGCCAACGAGACACCGGCCTCGGCCTGGGCTCTTGCAGAGATCATCCATCGCGCCGGCCTGCCGGATGGGGCGTTCCAGTTGCTGATGGGCCCAGGCGCGGTTGTCGGCAACGGGCTTGCCGGCCACCCAGGCGTAGATGCCATCACCTTCACCGGCTCCTACGAGGTTGGCTGCCAGGTGGCCGTGGCTGCAGCCGCGAGACTGACGAAGTTCCAGCTCGAGCTCGGCTCCAAGAACGCGCTGCTGGTGATGGATGATGCCGACATCGACCTGGCTGTGGCGGCCGCCGTTGGCGGCGGTTACTCGGGCACAGGCCAGAAATGCACCGCGTCCTCGCGCCTCGTCATACATGAGAGCATCCACGATGCCTTCGTCGAGAAATTGGCCGCTGCCGTCGGTGGCTTGAAGGTCGGTCACGCCCTGGCGGATGGCACGCAGGTCGGTCCCGTCGTCAGCGCGCGCCAGCTTGCGGCGAACCTTGCCTGGATGGATCGTGCCCGGACCGCTGGCGCCGAAGTGGCGGTTGGTGGCGAGCGGCTGCAACTTGCCCATGACGGCTTCTACATGGCGCCGGCGCTTTTGACCGGGACGACCAATGCGATGGACTTCAATCGCGAGGAAATGTTTGCGCCCATCGCTGCCGTGCAGAAGGTCGGCTGCTATGACGAAGGGCTCGCCGCCGTCAACGACACGCGTTTCGGGTTGGTCGCCGGCATCTTCACCCGCTCGCTCGCTCGTGCCAGCCATTTCCGGCGACATGCGGAGACGGGCTGTGTCACCGTCAACCTGCCGACGGCGGGAACCGACTATCATGTGCCGTTTGGCGGCCGGAAGGGCTCGAGCTTCGGCTCGCGCGAGCAGGGCCGCTCGGCGGCCGAGTTCTACACCCAGGTCAAGACAGCGTATATTCGAGCAGGGGAGCCGGAGTAAGGTCATGGACGCGAAGATCGCCAGCCCTGTCGTCGACTGCCTGCAATATGCCAACTGGAGTGCGGACGTCTTCGCCCAGATGCGCGCGGGCGGCGTGCATGGGGTACATGCCACCATCGCCTATCATGAGAATTTCCGCGAGACGGTGGCGAACATCATTGCCTGGAACCGCCATTTCGAACGCCATTCTGATCTCATCTTTCCAGGTCGCGCCGGCAGCGACATCGAAAGGGCGATGCGGGAGGGGCGCACGGCCATCTTCTTCGGCCTGCAGAACCCGTCGCCGATCGAAGACGACATCGGCCTGATCGAGGTCTGCCATGCGCTTGGCGTGCGCTTCATGCAGCTGAGTTACAACAACCAGTCACTGCTTGCCACCGGCTGCTACGAGGGCGAAGACCCCGGCATCACCCGCTTCGGGCGCCAGGCGATCGCCGAGATGAATCGTGTCGGCATGGTCGTCGACATGAGCCATTCCGCCGAGCGCTCGACGCTTGAGGCAATCGAGCTCTCGGCGAGGCCGATCGCCATCACCCATGCCAATCCGCACTGGTGGCATCCGGCCTTACGCAACAAGTCCGATACGGTGCTTAAGGCGCTGACGCGATCGGGTGGCATGCTCGGCCTGTCGCTCTACCCCCACCACATGAAGGGCGGCTCGAACTGCACGCTGCAGAGCTTCTGCGCCATGGTCGCGGAGACCGCTTCGCGTTACGGCGTCGCGCATCTCGGCATCGGCAGCGATCTCTGCCAGGACCAACCGGACTCGGTGGTCGCCTGGATGCGCAATGGCCGTTGGTCGAAGGTCACGGACTATGGTGAAGGCTCGGCTTCGGCGGCCGGCTTTCCGCGGCAGCCGAGCTGGTTCACCAGCAATGCCGACCTTGGCAATCTCCGTGACGGGCTGTGCAAGGTAGGCTTCTCCAATGAGGAAGTCAGCGACATCATGGGTGGCAACTGGCTTCGGTTCTACACCCAATCGTTTGGACCGATGTGATGGCCAACAGGGCAACAGCCATTGCGACCGCGCCGCAGCTAGCCATGCGCTCGCCCGACGTCGTCATGCGCCTGCGGCGGATGGGCGCTTCCTTTCCGACACGGCTCAGCTTCCTGCGCACGCTGATCCGGCGTCTTGCTTCAAGCGGTGCGACGGTGCGCCGCCCGGTCTGGAGCATGGACGACAACGGGTTCGGCGATGCGGTCTACACGCTCAGGCTGGGTGGGCACGACTACAGCCTTGTTGCCTTTTCCTGTCCGCTTCCCGACGAGCAGCGCTCCGACCGCGTCATCGCCGAGGCCTGGGACACCAGCTTCGTGCTTTATGACGGCATTCCCGACAAGGCCGAGATCGAACGGCTGCGGGAAAATGCGCCGCGCCAGGAGGCGGGGCGTTTTGGACCGCGCGACCTGGTGCTGAGCCGCGCCAACAAGTCCGTGCGTTTCTTCGAGCATGTCGTCGACAGCCTGGCGCGTGGGCGACAGCCGGAACGCGACCGGCTTGGTGAAGTCGGCTATCTCCTGCGCACCACCGCCGTCTACGGCAACGGCAAGTTCGGCATCGCCGACCGTTGCGTGCTGGCGGAACGCGAGGGGCTCACCGGTCCCTTCCAGGCCGAGATGCTGACGGTCTGGCTGATCCGCGAATTCTCCCACGATCTCGTCGAGCACGTTGCCAGGCGCCGCTCGCCGGAAACCTTCGTGCCGCTTGCGCCGGAGCTGCGCCGCCACATCGGAGTCGGCAACTCCACCGGTCTCGGCATGGCGCCGTTCCTGGCCAATCATCCGCAGCTGCTGAACAACTGGGTATTTGCGCGCGAGACCGCGCTGGCGCGGGTGCGGGCGAAACGATACCTGGATGCTGCCGCGCTGGATCGGCTCGGCGATCTCTGGCGGCAGGCGGGCAGGCATCTCGATCAATGGTCGGTCGAAGACGATTCCTTGATGGCGCGCATCCTGGGCCTGCGTGGAGAGTGGGCCGAGGCTCAGGCATGGATCGACCCCGCTCGCCTGCGGGCCGTATCGTCGCCGGTGGCGTCACTGCTCGAGCGCTCGCAATTCATGTCGGTGGACTTCCAGGAGTTGCTTGCAGCGCTTGTCATCGAAATGGCGGGGGCAGAAAACGACGATCTCACAGACGGCATGGCAGCGGTGCGGGAAACGACGCTGCAGCCAGGCATGAGGCTTGCGGCGCTTCGCAGGCTGCTGCGTGATCACTATGGCTGGGCACTGACGATCGCGTTCGACAGGCCGGCGGAAACCGCCCAGTTCTGGTATGTTTCGGAGGAGAAGCTGGAGCCCCGGCTTGGCCGCCGTGCCGCCGAAGCTGGCGCCGATCTCGAGCTTCCGCTCGACATCGCCCGGCAGGTGCAGCGCCTTGCCGCCGACCTTGAGGACGAGGCGGAAACACAAACCGTCGCCGCGTTCCTTGCCCGCTTCCCTCAGCATCGCCATGCGGTACGCCGCATACAGATGGCGGCGATCGCACCCTATTCGGAAATCCGCGACAACCTGCTCTCGGACCGCTGCCTGCCGATCAACATGCTGCGCTGCAAGCTTGCCTTTTTCGGCGCATCGAAATTCGACCCGCGTTCGGATCGCTGGACACGCATCACACTTTTTCAGGGGGCGCCGACGCGGGACGAAATCGCTGCCGGCGAAACCGACGATTGCTGGCTTCCGGTGCTCAGATGACGACGATCCTGCTGTCCTACAACGAAGTGCAGACGCTCGCCCGCAAGGCAGCCTGCGGCGCCGGATTGCCTCATGGCGTGGCGGAGGATGTCGGCCAGGCAGCCGTCTGGCTCTCGGCGCGCGGCATCGACGCTGTCGGGGTCGTGATCGACGCGCTTGGCAGCCAAGCGGAGGTTCTCGGCGACCAGTCGGCCATCGATGCACTCTGCTGTGGTGAAACTGCCGAGATTGCGTTCGAGGGACGAAGCTGCAGCTTGATGCTGATCGGCCTCGCCGGAGCGGTGGCTGCCAATACGGCGATGAACCTCACCCTGCGTTATGATGGCGGTGTGGAGCCGCTGGCGCTGGCGGCGAATCCTGCGGAACTGGCCGCGTCGGCGTTGAGCCTGCGGCTGCATTCCCCACCCGACGGCGGGATGCCTATGCCGCGTCGATCGCCGCGACCGGCTGCGACGGACGCTGCGGCCTACGCGGCAGCGCTCGGCCTTGCGGCGAGGACCTATGTGCCGGCCTCGGAACTGTCGCGGGCCCAGGGCGCCGGCGCGGGCACCACCGACAACGATTGAGGGATTTCATGACGGAGCGGACAATGACGCTCGCCGCGGTCGAGCAGCTGTGCCTGCGTGCGCTGACCGCAGCGGGAGCCAGCGAGGACAATGCGGCGGCCGTTGCCCGATCGACGATGCTGGCGGAGCGCGACGGCATCCGCAGCCACGGCCTGCTCTATGTGCCGATCTATGCCGATCATGTCCGCTGCGGCAAGGTCGACGGAAAGGCACGGCCCGCCGTGTCGCAGCCGCGCCCAGGCGCTGTGGTCGTTGATGCGGCGACCGGTTTCGCCCATCCCGCCATCGACGCCGGGTGGGATCGTTTCATTGCCGCCGCACGGCGCAACGGCGTCGCTGCAATGACGGTGTTCAATTCCTACAATTGCGGCGTAGTTGGCCACCATGCCGAGCGTATCGCCGAGGCGGGACTGCTCGGGTTGTGCACCACCCATGCGCCGGCGTCGATAGCGCCGCCGGGCGGGCGCCTGCCGGTGATCGGCACCAATCCGTTTGCGCTTGGCGCTCCGGATGGCGCAGGCGGTGCCGCGCTGGTGCTCGACCAGTCGGCGAGTGTGGTGGCGAAATCGGAGATTCTTCTGCGCTCGCGGGAGGGCCGGCCGATCGAACCCGGGTGGGCCATCGACGAACATGGCGCTGACACGCTGGATCCGGCTGCCGCTCTGAAGGGCTCGATGCTGCCGGCCGGCGGCCACAAGGGTTTTGGTGTCGGACTTCTCGTCGAAATCCTGGCGTCCTGTCTTGCCGGTGCCGTTCTCAGCAAGGATGCCAGTCCGTTTTCCGGAACGGCGGGCGGGCCGCCGAGAACCGGACAGTGTTTCATCGCTTTTGACCCCAGGGCGTTTTCGACGGGCTTTTCACATCAGGTCGCAAGTCTCGTGGCAGCTATCGCCAATCAGGGCGATGTCCGCCTCCCGGGTAGCGGCCGCCAGGCTGCGCGGCGCCGCAATGAACGGGAGGGCGTGCGGGTCGATGCCGGCCTCGTGGATCGGATCGAAACACTCTGCCGCTAAAGTTTTTCTGAAATCCGGATCAGTTATTTCGGTTTGATAAAAGTGACTGCTTTCGACATCGTATCCCTCGAGGCCATCACAACGACAACAAAGGGAACTGCGATGAAGCTCAAGACATCCATTCTTGCGGGAGTTTGCCTTGCCTGCATGGTGCTCGGCAGCAATGCCGCCGAGGCCACGGAATGCGGGACGAAGGACCCGATCACGATCGCCGAAATGACCTGGCTGTCTGCCGGTACGCTCGCCTATGTCACCAAGGAGATCCTGGCCGAAGGCTATGGCTGCAACGTCCAGATCGTGCCCGGCGATACCGTGCCGACCGCATCTTCCATGCTGGCCAAGGGAGAGCCTGACATCGCACCCGAGCTCTGGGTCTCCACCGTCAAGTCGACATGGGACCAGATGTTGGCCAAGGGAACCGTCTACAAGGCGGGAGACATCTTCGCCAGCGGCGGCCAGGAAGGTTGGTGGATTCCTGACTACATCGCCGAGGCTCATCCGGAAATCCGCTCCGTCAGCGATCTCAAGAACAACTGGCAGGTGTTCGAGGACGCGTCGAGCCCGGGCAAAGGCCGCTTCTATGCCTGTCCGCCCGGCTGGGGTTGCGAGATCATCACCAACAATCTGGTCAAGGCGCTCGACCTGGAAGCGACCTACGAGGTCTATCCGACCGGCTCGGGTGCGAACCTCAAGGCGATGATCGCCAGGCAGGTCTCGCGCAAGAAGCCGTTCATCGGCTGGTACTGGGGCCCGACCGAAGTGATCGGCAAGTACAAGCTCAAGGTTCTCGAGATGCCGGCCTACGACCAGGCAAAATTCACCTGCCTCACCGATGCCAAATGCGAAAAGCCGGAACTGACGGGCTGGGCGGTCGGTGAAGTTGCGGTCGCGGCCACCACCAGCCTCAAGGACAAGGCGCCTGCCGTGGCCGAGTTCCTGTCGAAGATGCAGGTGCCCAACGTCGAGATCAGCGACGTGCTGGCCTGGGGCGACGACAACAAGGCTTCGCCCGAGGAAGTCGCCGCCTATTTCTTCAAGAACTACGAAACGATCTGGACGAAATGGGTCCCGGCCGATGTCGCCGAGAAGGTGAAGGCTGCGCTCTGATCGCAGCCTGGCGGCCGCGTATCTTCCCCCGGGCGCGGCCGCCCCTTCGCATATGATGCCCATGGCGCTTGTCCGCGGAACGTCGGCAACTGGCCGCCTCCGCGAGAGCCGCGGGTTGCCAACCTTGAAAGGGTCATGCCGTGGCAGACAATTTTCCCGAGCTTCTGGACACGCGCGGGCTCCGCTTCGCGATCGATGACGGTTTCAGCTGGGTCGTTGCCAATTACGGCGACACGCTCGAGCGGTTGCTTGCACCGCTGCTCAAGCTGCTCGGTGCCATGGAGGCCTTCCTGCAATGGTTGCCCTGGTATGTCACGATCGCCGGCATCGCCCTTTTGACCTACTCGGCCTCGCGTAACCTGCGAATGACGGGCAGCGCGATCGTCATGCTGTTCTTCATCGGCGCTGTTGGCCTGTGGAACGACGCCATGGCGACTGTAGCGCTGATGCTCGCCGCGACCGTTGTCGCCGTTGTGGTTGGCATTCCGCTCGGCATCGTCATGGCGCGGTCCGACAGGCTGCGCTCGATTGCCTTGCCGTTGCTCAACATCATGCAAACGCTGCCGATCTTCGTTTATCTGATCCCCTTCGTCATGCTGTTCGGGCCGGGCAAGATCCCGGCCATCCTCGCCACCGTCTTCTTCGCCATTCCACCTGTCATCAGGTTGACCGATCTCGGCATCCGCCAGGTCGACGGCGAGGTGGTCGAGGCGATTGTCGCCTTTGGTGCGACACCAAGCCAGAAGCTGGTGAAGGTCCAGATCCCGCTCGCCCTGCCGACCATCATGGCCGGCATCAACCAGACGACGATGATGGCGCTGTCGATGGTGGTCATCGCATCGATGATCGGCGCCGGCGGGCTCGGCTACCAGGTGTTGCAGGGGATCCAGCGGCTGGAGGTAAGCCGTGGCCTTGTCGCCGGCATCGCCATCGTCTTCCTCGCCGTGATTTTCGACCGCATCGCACAGTCCTACGGCAGGCGTGCCCAGAAACACCTCGAGCACGGGGAGTAGGATCGTGACCGTTTCGGACGTGAAAATTCAGGTCGATGAGGTCTACAAGATCTTCGGCAGCCGGCCGGACGATGCAATGGCTGCACTCCACGCTGGCGCCGGGAAGGCCGAGGTCCTGAAGAAGACCGGCTGCATCGTTGGCCTCAGGGGGATCGATTTCTCGATCCGCCGCGGCGAGACCTTTGTCATCATGGGGCTTTCGGGCTCCGGGAAGTCGACGCTGATCCGTCATTTCAACCGGCTGATCGAGCCGACGGCCGGCCGCATCCTGGTCGACGGCCGCAACATCATGGACATGAACGCCAGGGAATTGTTGGCGTTTCGCCGCAGCGGCATTTCCATGGTGTTCCAGCGCTTCGGTCTGCTGCCGCATCAGACGGTGCTGGAGAACACGATCTGCGGGCCGATCCTGCAGGGCGTGGATCGGCGCGAGGCGCTGACACGCGGCATGGAGCAGCTCGAACTCGTCGGCCTCAAGGGGTTCGAGCACCGCTTTCCCCGCCAGCTCTCGGGCGGCATGCAGCAACGGGTTGGCCTCGCCCGGGCGCTTGCGACGCAGGCAGACGTGCTCTTGATGGACGAGGCCTTCAGCGCGCTCGACCCGCTGATCAAAAGCGACATGCAGGAACAGCTGAAGCAGATCCAGGCACGGCTGAAGAAGACCATCATCTTTATCACCCATGATCTCGACGAAGCCCTGCATCTCGGTGATCGCATCGCCATTCTGAAGGATGGCGAGCTGCGCCAGGTCGGCACCGGCGAAGAGATCCTGTTCCGCCCGGCGGACGACTATGTCGAGCGTTTCGTCCGCAAGGTCGACCTGTCGCGCGCGCTCCATGCCAACGACGCCTTTGCCAAGGTTCCCGTTTTGGCGCAGGCGGAAGCCACCGGCGGCCGGGCGGCCGCGCTGTTGCGCCAACATCCGGCGGTGATCGTCACGCATGGTACGGAGATGCGCGTTGTTACCTCAGGCGAGCCGGATAGTGCGAAGAGGGCTGCATGCATCGACGCTGCGGCGACACTTCGCCAGAGCTTTCTGCTCCTGGCGGATGAAGATGCCGTCGTGGTCATGGACGGTGGAGCGCCCGCCGGAGTCCTCACTCGCGAATTGGCATTTAAGGCGCTGTGTCGGTCGAGCGGCGCCGCCTACTTGGACCATCGCCAGAGACCGCAGGTGCTCGATGATGTTGTAAAGCGATCATCGAATGCGGCCGATGATCGCCTGGGCCAGGGTCTCTGCCGCGCGTGAGGCGCGAGCGGGGGTAGGCGATGTAAAACGGATCCTCGAAGGTCATGCGCTCGGGCAGCAGGAGCTGCAGATCGCATTTGCCACCGACTCCTCGGCATAATGGTCGGGGAGAAAGCCGATGTAGGCGCCGGAAAGCAACAGCAGCAGCGT
Organism: Aminobacter sp. MDW-2; assembly: GCF_014250155.1. Lineage (NCBI taxonomy): Bacteria > Pseudomonadati > Pseudomonadota > Alphaproteobacteria > Hyphomicrobiales > Phyllobacteriaceae > Aminobacter > Aminobacter sp. MDW-2. The sequence continues at coordinate 111,623 of NZ_CP060198.1, read as the reverse complement.
GCCTTCCATGTGCGGGGTCGCCGCAGCCCAGGCGAAATCGACGCCGCAATTTGGAGTTTCGGTCACGTAGGTGCGCCCCGGCCCCAACATGTGCGCGACAATGGCGATATCGACGCCTGGGTGCGCGAGACGATGGAAAGCACCTACCACCCTTGCGGCTCGTGCCGCATGGGCGAGGATGCGATGGCCGTCGTCGACGGCCAGCTGAAGGTGAGGGGCATCGAGGGCCTCAGGTGATCGACAGTTCGGTCTTCCCGACCGAGCCGAACGCCGACGACATCGTGCGCGGCAACCTCCTGCTCGCCGCATCGAACGCCGCCATCGGGATCGCGCCCGGCGTCGGCCGGACCCAGCGCGCCAGCGAGCCAGCAGCCGGTTTCGTCGCCTTCAGCCTGAGCGCCGTAGCATGGGCGTGCAGCGTGCCTGGCACGCATCTGACGACTACTGCGCCAACGCCGTCAACGATTTCGACAACTCTTCCATCCGCGCGTCGTTGTTACCCGATGCGGACGGCGTAATCGGACACTGAGATCGCCGATCTCGAACGCGACATCATCGCCCATCCTGAAGAGCCTATCGGGCCGGTCGTACTGGAAGACCCGTGTTGGCGGAGCTGCAGCCAGGTCGGTCTGCGCTCGCGCCACACTGCGGACTGGCGCCGAAGGAGGAGGCAAGCCTTCGCCTGGCGACACAGTTTGAAATCATCTTGACGAAGCAGGTATATTGATATTTAGTTCGGTGACAGAACGAACTAATAGAGCCGATATGACCGATGCACCTCGTATCTCCCGGCAATTCTCGCAGCGCTCCGTCATGGAAGCGATCGTTCAGGGTGGGCCGATTTCGCGCGCCTCCATCGCCAAGCTGACGGGGCTCTCGAAGCAAACGATATCCGAAATCGTCCGGGACCTGGAGGATGGCGGTTGGGTGCGCGAGACCGGGCGCACGAGTGGTCATGTCGGGCGTACGGCAGTTACCTATGAGCTGGTCGTCGATGCCGCTTTCATCGTCGCCGTCGACCTGGGTGGCACCAAGGTTCGTGTGGCGGTGACCGATCTTGCCGGACAGATCGTCATCGAAGATACAGCTCCGACTGATCTGCGCGGAGGCAGGCCGCTCGTCACGCAGATCGCCGGTATGGCGCTTTCGGCCGCTGAAGGGGCCAAGGTGGCGCGTGACAAACTGCGGCTTGCAGTCGTGGGCGTTCCCGGTGCGCCCGACAACCGCACCGGCCGGGTGCTGCTTGCGCCGAATATCCGCGATTTCGACACCATGGATGTGCTGGAGGCCTTCAGGCAAGCGCTTGGCTTCGACGTCGTTCTTGAAAACGACGTCAACCTCGCGGCACTCGGCGAAAGTTGGCAAGGCCAGGGGCAGGGTATCGACAATCTTGCCTATGTGGCGCTCGGCACGGGTATCGGCAGCGGGCTCATCCTTGGAGGCAATCTCGTGCGCGGCGCTGCCAACGCGGCCGGCGAAATGGGCTTCCTGCCGATTGGCGCCAATCCATTCGATCCGGAGTCGCTTCGGGTCGGTGCCTATGAACGCGCGGTCGCCACGCACGGTATCATCGAGCGCTACGAAACTACCACCGGCGAGAACATAAGCGTTCCCGTCATATTTGAACGCGCCGCAGCCGGAGACGCAGCGGCCGTTGCCGCCATCGACGAAACATCGCGCCAGGTCGCCTGCGGCATTGCCGCTATCTGCGCCATCGCCAACCCGCAACTCGTGATCCTCGGCGGCTCCATCGGCCTTCGACCAGAAATCCTGGAGCGCGCACGCCATTTCCTGCCGCAGTGCTTTCCCTACCCGGTCGACGTCGTCTCCGGCGAACTTGGGGCGCGGGCGGCACTTGTCGGCGCGACGGCGGTTGGCCTCAGCCAGCTGCACAACACGCTCTTCGGCGTCGCAACGCCGAATGCCGGCCTTTCCCTTCCGCCTACCGGCGCGGAATCCTCCCAGGAGGCCGCAGAATGACGGTAGAAAGCGACCTTTTCGGCCGTCTTCGCGCGGCACTCGATGGCGATGCAGCCATCGACCTGTTCCGCGGTGCGATCCATCGCGACAGCATCACCGGCAACGAGGCCAATGTCGTCGCCTATCTTGCCGACGCGATGCGCAAGCTCGGCCTCTCCGACGTGACGACGGCAGACTTCCTGCCCGGGCGGCCGAATGTCTGGGGCGAGCGCAAAGGCGCCGGCGGCGGCAAACGCCTGCTCTTCATCGGCCATACCGACGTCGTCCATGTCGATGGCTGGCGCGAAAACTGGGCCGGTACCGAGCGTGAGGATCCCTTTGGCGCGGCCATCGTCGACGGCGCGATCTGGGGCCGTGGGGCAGGCGACCTCAAGGCCGGCATCACTTCGTCGCTTGCTGCCATGGCGCTTCTCGATGCGGCAGGGATCCAGCTTGCCGGTGACGTTTCTTTCGCCTTTGTCGGCGACGAGGAGAGCGGCCAGCCGGGCACCGGCGTCTCGGCCGGCATCAAGGACTACGTGGCACGCATGGAGGCCGGCGAGGTCGAGCGGCCTGATTTCGTCATCTATGTCGAGCCGACGCAGCTTGCCGTTTACCCGGCGCAGATCGGCTTCTTCATCACCGACATTACCATCACTGGGCGCTCGGCCTATTTCGGTGTGCCGGAACTCGGCAAGGATGCGCTGCGCGCCAGCCACGCGGCGATGAGCGCACTGTGGAAACACTCCGAGGTAATTTCCGCTCGCGCCGAGCACGCGCTTGTCGGCCGTTCCTTCCTGCTGATCACCGGGCTCAGCGGTGGCGGTTACATCGCCGTCCCGGAAAAATGCGAATTGTCGCTGATCCGCAAGCTTCTGCCGGGCGAGTCGCTCGACCAGGCAGCCGCAGAGATCGAAGCCGCCGTGCGTGGCGCCATCGACGACCCGGATATCGCGGTGGACTTTTCCTACCCTGCCGGCCGAGACCATGCACTCGGCGGTACGGCAGCCGAGATTGATGCGGGCTCCCCTGAGGTCGCGATGCTGTCGCAGGCGATCGGTAGCGCGCTGTCCGGGCGCGGCACCATTCAAGGGGCGCCGTTCTGGTCGGAATCGCCCTTCTTCGTGAACCGGCTCGGTATCCCCGCGGTCTATTGCGCGCCCGGCGATATCCGGAATTGCCACACCTACAACGAACACGTCGAGATCGAAGAATTTCTCGCGGGCGTCATCGGCTTTGCGGCCTTCATGGCGCGTTTTTGCGGAACAGTTGACTGAACCATCCGAACCAAAGGGAGTGAGACCATGCAGATGACAAAATGGCTGACCGGAGCCTTGACCGCCGGTCTTATCATGAGCGCCGGAACTGCCATTGCCCAGACCGTCGGCCCGGCCGGTGAGGCAGCAACGCCGAGTTCCGAAGTCACGCTCAGTGACGCTGACATCGCGGCGCTGAAGGACAAGGGCTACAAGGCAGCACTGCTCTGGCACACCTCGTCCGACTTCACCAATGCGGTCGGCCAGGGCGCGACCGATGAGTTCAAGCGCGCCGGCATCGACATTGCCGTGACGACGGATGCCCAGTTCGACGCCGCGCGCCAGCGCAGCGACATCGAGACAGCACTTGCCGCCAAGCCGAACGTCATCCTGGCATTGCCGCTCGATCCGGTGACGTCGGCCGAAGCGTTCCGCCAGGCCGTCGCCGACGGCGCCAAGCTGGTGTTCCTGTCGAATGTGCCAAAGGACTACAAGCACGGTACGGACTACGCCGCGATCGTTACCGACGACCTCTACCAGATGGGCAAGCAGGCGGCCGATGCGTTGGCCAAGTCCATCGGCGGCAAGGGTACGGTCGGCTACATCTTCCACGACGCCACCTACTACGTCACCAACCAGCGTGACCAGGCATTCAAGTCGACCATCGAGAAGGACTATCCTGACATCAAGATCGTCGCGGACCAGGGCATTTCCGATCCGGCGCGCGCCGAGGAGCTGGCCAATGCGATGCTGCTGAAAAATCCGGATCTCGACGGTATTTACGTCACCTGGGCCGAGCCGGCGGACGGCGTGTTGGCGGCGCTGCGCGGCGCGGGTAACACCAAGACGAAGATCGTCACGCTCGATCTCGCCGAGCCGGTCGCCCTCGACATGGTCAAGGGCGGCAATGTGACGGCGCTGGTCGCCGACAAGGCCTATGAACTCGGCCGCGCCATGGCGGCTGCCGGCATGAAGTCGCTGCTCGGTCAGGAGACGCCGGCCTTCGTCGTTGCCCCGGCGCTGACGGTCACCAAGGACAATGTGTCCCAAGGCTGGAAAGACTCGCTGAACCGCGACGCGCCGCAATCGGTGCTCGACGCAGCGAAGTGACCGCCTGACTGCGGCGGCGCCAGGCCGCCGCAGTCCCGTAACCCGAGTATCGCAGTTTCACGGGAGGAAACCATGCGCATTGCAACGACACTGGCCTTGATGACCGGCCTTCTTGGCGCTCACGCCTACGCGGCAGACGGCGCGACGACAGGACCGCATGGCGAAGGGCCGACGGCCGCAAGCACCGTCACACTGACAGCCGAGGAAGAACAGAACATCAAGGATGGCAGGTTTACCGCTGCCCTCGTCTGGCACGAGATGAGCGAATACACCAATGCGGTGAATGCCGGTGCCCAGGACGAATTCAAGCGCCTCGGCATCGAGGTCGTTGCGCAGACCGATGCCGGCTTTGACGGCGCGCGCCAGAAGGCCGATGTCGAGACGGTGCTGGCCAAGAAGCCATCGATCATCGTGTCGCTTCCGGTCGATCCGGCCAGCGCCGCCGCCGTCTACGATCCAGCCCGCGCCGCCGGGGTTAAGCTCGCCTTCGTCGACAATTCGCCGGCCGGCTACGAACATGGCAAGGACTATGTGACGATCGTTTCCGACGACCTGTTCCAGATGGGCAGCAAGGCCGCCATCGCGATGGCCGACGCCTTGGGCAAGAAGGGCAAGGTCGGCTACATCTTCCATGACGCCGATTTCTACGTGACCAACCAGCGCGACCAGGCCTTCAAGAAGACCATCGAGCAGGACTATCCTGACATGAAGATCGTCGCCGAGCAGGGCATGGCCGATCCCGCCCGCAGCGAGGAGATCGCCCAGGCGATGGTGACGCAGCACCCCGACCTCGACGGCATCTACGTTACCTGGGCTGAGCCGGCCCTGAGCGTACTGTCCGCGCTGCGCTCGGCGGGCAACAGCCACACCAGGATCGTCACCCTCGACCTCAATGAGCCGGCGGCGCTCGACATGGTCAAGGGCGGCAGCGTCGCGGCGCTGATCGCCGACGAGGCCTACAATATCGGCGTAACCGCAGCCCGCTCGGCGGCCGGCGCGATGCTCGGCAAGGAGGCTGCGCCCTTTCTCGTCGTCGATTCCCTAGCCGTCACCAAGGCCACGGTGAAGGAGGGCTGGAAGACGTCGCTGAACAAGGACGTCCCGCAATCCATTGCCGATGCCCTGAAATAAGCCACGTCCGGTCGGCTCTCATTCACGGAGATAAATCATGTCCAGTACCAATCAGGGTGCCGCGGTCCGCGCGGCGGGGCTGGCCGGCCGCGTCAACCTGCAGCAATATGTCGTCTACGTCGGCTTCCTGGCGATCTTCCTGTTCTTCGCCATCGTGCTGAAGGACAGCGGGTTCCTGACCGTCCGCAACCTCTCGAACATCGTGCTGCAGACCGCGCCGGTGACGATCATGGCCATCGGCCTCGTCTTCGTCATGTCGGCGGGAGAGATCGACCTCTCCATCGGCTCGACGGTTGCCGTGGCAGCGCTTGCTGCCGCGGTCACCATGCAGGGTTACGGCCTCGTCCCCGGCGTCTTGGCGGGGCTCGGATGCGGCCTGTTGATCGGCCTCGTCAATGGTGTGCTCGTCGCCTATGTCAGGCTGCCGTCCTTCCTTGTCACGCTTGCGACGCTGGGACTGTTTGCCGGTGTGTCGCGATCGATGACAGACCTGCGCAGCATTCCCGTCACTAATGAGGCCTTCACCGGCTTCTTCGGTTCCGGATCGCTGCTCGGCATTCCGTCGCTCATCTGGTGGACGGCGATTGCGGTCGCCTTCGGTCATATCCTGTATCGTGAAACCCGTTTCGGCGCGCATGTCCTGGCGATCGGCGACAATGCCCGGGCGGCCAGTGTTTCCGGCATTTCGGTGCCGAAGATGCGGCTTGCCGTACTGATGATCTCAGGTGCGCTCGCCGGCATTGCCGGCCTGCTCTATGCCGGTCGCCTGCAAGCCGCGAAATACACGCTCGGCGAGACCGACCTGATGACGGTCATCGCTGCCGTCATCGTTGGTGGCACGCTGCTCAATGGCGGCAAGGGCTCGATCATCGGCGCGCTCGTCGGCTCGCTGATGATGGGCATGCTCAACAATGGTCTCATCCTGATGGGCCTTTCCGTTTCCGACCAGATGATCGTTCGCGGTCTCATCATTCTTGCCGCAGTCGCCGTGTCGCTGCGCGAAAAGTCCCGCTGAGGAGGATCGAATGTTTCTCGACGTCTTGCGCCGGCGCAATCCAGGCTTCGTCGAAGCAGCGCAAAAACTTCACCGCGAGGGCAAGATCCCGGCCAATGCCTATGTGATCGACCTCGATACGATCGAGCGTAACGCCGGTGTCCTCAAGGACGAGGCGACGCGGCTCGGCCTGAAGATCTTTGCCATGACCAAGCAGTTCGGCCGCTCGAGCTCGGCCTGCCAGGCGATCCTGCGCGGCGGCATCGAGCGTTCCGTGGCCGTCGATATGGCCTGTGCCAAGGCGACCCACAGGGCCGGCCTCAAGCTTGGCCATCTCGGCCATCTCCAGCAGGTCGCCCGCCACGAGGCCAATGGGGCTGCAAGGGTGCTTCAGCCGGATTACTGGACCGTGTTCAATGAGACAAAGGCGCGCGAGGCCGCAGCCGGCGCCAAGGCTGCCGGGCGCGTACAGAACCTGCTCGCCCGCATCCATGCCGAAGGCGATACGTTCTACCGCGGTCACGAAGGCGGGTTCGAGGCGGCCGACGTCGTTGAGGTCGCCGGCATGTTCGACAGCCTCGATGGCGGCCGTTTCGCCGGCATCACCACCTTCCCGGCGCTGCTCTTCGATCACCAGGCCCGCAAGGTCCTGCCGACGCCCAATCTCGCAACGCTGACGAAAACCGCTGAGGCGCTGGCGAGGGTTGGGCGCCGGAATATCGAGGTCAACGCTCCCGGCACGACCTCAAGCGTGCTGCTTGCCGCACTGGCAGAAGCCGGCGCCACGCAATGCGAGCCTGGCAATGGCCTGCATGGCACCACGGCCCTTCATGTCGTGGATGACCTGCCGGAGTTGCCCGCCATGCTCTATCTCACCGAAGTCTCCCACCTCTCGGGCGGCAAGGCCTATTGTTTCGGTGGTGGCTTCTACATCGACCCGATTTTCCCGGACTACGACGTCAAGGCCATCGTCTCCGACGAGCCGACGGTCGCGGCAGGCGCCTTGCGCAGCGTCGAAATCCCGCCGCCCTCGGCCATCGACTACTACGCGATGATCGACGCGACCGGCCCTGGCGCGCCAAAGCCCGGCGACACGGCCGTCTTCGGATTCCGCGGACAAGCGTTTGTCACCCGGGCCTATGTCGTCGGTGTGTCCGGCATTTCGTCAGGCGTGCCGAAGGTGGAGAGCATCGAGAATTCATTCGGCGAAACCACCGCCTGGCCGATCGAAGAGGGCAGAGCATGAAGACGAACGCTGCCGTCAGCGGCCGCCCCGTTCTTGGGCTCAATGATATCCGCAAGACGTTTGGCGGCATCGTCGCCATCGAGAACTTTTCGCTGGAGGTCTATCCAGGCGAAATCGTCGCCCTGGTCGGCGACAACGGCGCCGGCAAGTCGACGCTGATCAAGATCATCTCGGGCGTGTACCTGCCGACTTCCGGGTCGATCGCCATCGAGGGCGAAACCGTCGCCATGTCCAATGCGACGATGGCGCGTGCGCATGGCATCGAGGTCGTCTACCAGGACCTCGCGCTCGCCGACCAGCAGACGGTCTATATGAACATGTTCCTTGGCCGCGAGCCGACGAATGCCTTAGGCCTTCTCGACCGGCGCCGGATGATCGCCGAGACGGAAAAGCTGGTGACGGAACTCGATGTCCGCATCCCCTCCGCGCATTCAACGATCCGCGACCTTTCAGGCGGCCAGCGTCAGGGTGTCGCCATCGCCCGCGCGACGCATTGGGCCAGCAAGCTGATCCTGCTCGACGAACCCACCGCCGCGCTTGGCGTCGCGGAAACCGCCAAGGTGGAAGAGATCGTCGCCTCGCTGAAGACCCGCAACATCGGCGTCCTGATCATCAGCCACAGCCTCGATCAGGTCTTCAAGCTCTCCGACCGCATCTGCGTGCTTCGCCGCGGCAAGCAGATCGGCGTGCGCGAGACCAAGAAGACCGACAAGAACGAGATCATCGCAATGATCACCGGTCTGCAGCAGAGCTGACTGCGCGCCCGGGTTTTGGAGCCGGCAAAGCGAATGACTGAAACTCAAATGTCGCGCCAGATCTGAAATACTCGAGAGCTTGTCGAGCAGCAGGGGAATCTCGCCTGGGCTCCCGCCGGCGACGATCGGTTCTTCCAGAACGCCCCGTCCACGATGCGCCGCTGCGGCTAGAACAAGCTGCCTTGCTGACAGTGTCCCCTCCGGCGGCCGTCCGGATTTGGTAAGGGGCTCCCAGTGTACTCGGATATGCCAAAACTATGGACCCGCGGTGTTGCCGTGGGTCTTTTTTGTGAGCGGTTTTGGCCGCTTGGCGCTGGAACGCACGTTGATGCAGGGCATTGTCGAAATGCTATGCTGAAAGTCCTTGACCAGTTGGGTGCCGACCTGCGGCGACAGCGGATTGTGATCGCCACTTCTCGTATGTCGAGCAGCTACAGGCGCGATGGTGACGAAGTGCCGACTTTGATTTGTCTTGGCCGATTGGCTGGACTATGGATCGGCGATGAACCTGCGCTTCGTCGAAACCTTCGTCTGGGTCGCCCGGCTGGGGAGCTTTCGCGCCGCGGCTGATCGGCTGAACGCGACGCAAGCGGCCGTTTCCAATCGCATCGCCAGCCTGGAAGCGGAGATGGGCTGCGAGCTGTTCGAGCGCTTGCCCGGCGGCGTGCGGCTGTCGACGATCGGGCAGCGGGCGTTGCAGCCGGCCGAGGAACTGCTCAAGGCGGCGACAAGTTTCAAGGTGGCGATCGGCAGCCCGCAGCAGCTGAGGGCAACGGTGACGATCGGCACCATCGATTCGATCGTGCATGCCTGGCTGCCCAACTTCATCGAACGCGTGAAGGAGCGTTTTCCCTCGCTCGGGCTCGATCTCAATGTCGACACGTCGCTGGCGATCGGGCGCGAGGTGAGCGAGCGGCGGTTGGACCTCGCGCTGCTGATGGGCCCGGTGCTGAGCCCGGGCCTCAAGAACATCGACCTCGGCAGCATGGAATGTGTCTGGGTCGCCGCGCCCTCCTTCGGTCTTGGCGACAGCAGGCTCAATCTGGAAGACCTTCGCGCCTATCCAGTGCTGACCTTCTCGCGCAACAGCGTGCCGCATATCTGGCTGCTCCGGCAGTTCGAGGAACTGGGTGTGTCGCCCCCCGTGATCTCCAATTCGAACTCGCTTTCGGCGATGTCGCGGCTCGCCTGCGATGGTGTCGGCGTCGCGTTGTTGCCGCTGCCGCTCGTGGCGCCGATGATCGCGTCGGGCGTGCTGCAGCTGCTCTCGATCACGCCGCAGTTCCCGGCGCTCAAGCTCCATGCCGTCTATGCCGATGATCCTGAAAATCTAATTCCATCAATGCTTTCGGTGATCGCGCGAGAGGCGTCGCTGCACACGATGGGCGTTTCGGCGTAGCCTTGGGTGCACAAGTTTTTTCTATCGGGGACGACAATTCTTTATCGTTTGTCATCACCTCGCCGAGGCCTGACGATACCTCCAGATGAGACTTGGAGGACTTCGATGAAGATCAGTATGGTGCAAATGAATTCCGGTTCCGACAAGGCGCGGAACCTCGACGATGCCGAGCGTTTGGTTCGCGAGGTGGTCGCCGCGGAGAAACCGGAGCTGGTGGTGCTGCCCGAATATTTCGCCTTCCTCGGCGAGGGTCGCGACGCGGTCCATGGCAGCGGCGAATATTTCCCCGACGGGGCTTCCTACAAGCGCATGGCGTCGTTGGCGCGGGAACTCGGCGTCACCCTGCATTGCGGCTCCATGGTCGAGAAGGCCGGCAACAACCACTACAATGCGACGGTCGTGTTCGGGCCGAAGGGCGAGGAGATCGCCAAATATCGCAAGATGCACCTGTTCGACATCGACACGCCCGGCGGCGTCTCCTACCGCGAGTCCGATACGATCAGCCGCGGCGAAGACGTGGTGACCTACAAGGTCGGCGACACGACCGTCGGCTGCGCCATTTGCTACGACATCCGCTTCCCCGAGCTGTTCCGTGCCCTGCGCGACAAGGGTGCCGACGTCATCGTCCTGCCGGCCGCCTTCACGCTGATGACGGGCAAGGATCACTGGGAGCTTTTGGCCCGGGCCCGTGCCGTCGAAACCCAGACCTATTTTGTCGCCGTCGGCCAGACCGGCGCCCATGCCGAAGGTAAGAAATGGTGCTGGGGCCATTCGATGGTCATCGACCCCTGGGGCCTGATGGTCGCCCAGTGCTCCGACGGCGTTGGTTCGGCCACCGCCACGGTCGACCTGAACCGCGTCGCCAATGTTCGCCGCGACGTGCCAGTCGCCCAGCACCACGTCCTCTAAGGAGCTGCCCCCCAATGTTCGTCGTCAATGCCATGCCGCAGCAGATCGCGCCTGACCTCATCAAGAAGATGGAGCAGGTCGAGACAGCTACCGTCGGCCACTTCCTGCATTCGGGCTTCATGGATCGCGAGCTGCGCGCCGTGCTGCCGGAGAAGCGCATCGCCGGCACTGCCGTGACCGTGCGCCTTCCTCATGCGGACTCGACCATCCTGCACTATCTCACCAAGCTGGTCCGTCCGGGCGATTTCGTCGTCGTCGACCGTTGCGGCGACAACAAGCACGCCTGCTGGGGCGGCGTGGTGACTCATTCGATGAAGCTCGGCGGCATCGTCGGCGCCGTCATCGACGGCCCGGCGACGGACTTCTCGGAGATCCGTCGGGTCGATCTGCCGATGTGGTGCCGCGGCCCGTCGCCGATCACCACAAAGATCCTCGGCCTCGAGGGCGCGATCAACGTGCCGGTGTCGGTCGGCGGCCAGACGGTCAACCCGGGCGATGCCATCATCGCCGACGAGAGCGGCGTCCTTGTGCTCGATCCTGCGAAGGCCGAATGGGCGGCCGACAAGGCCATCGGCATGCAGCAGAACGAGCTCGTCCTGCTCGAGCGGCTGCGCAACGGCGAGAAGCTGCCGGACATCTCAGGCGCCACCAGGATTGTGGACGCCTCGGCCGCCTGACGCGGCCCAATATCGACAAACGGGAACAATTTCGGTTCAGGAACGGAGGAATATCTGATGACTGCATTCAAACGCGCCGCCGGCGTGAGCATGACAGCGCTTGCCATGTCCATCGCGGCATCGGCGGCGATGGCCGACACGGTGGTACTCACCGCCTATTCGGGCATCTTCCAGGAAAACTACGTGAAGGCCGTCGTCGAGCCCTTCATGAAGGCCAACCCCGACGTCAAGGTCGAGTTCTACGGCATGCCGAACTCGGCCCAGATGCTCGGCACGCTCCGCGCCCAGGTCAGCGCGCCGCAGATCGACATCGCCATCATGGACGTCTCGGTGGCCAAGGCTGCCACCGATGAGGGCATCTTCGCCCCGATGGACGAGACCGTCACCAAGCACCTCGCCGACCTCTACCCGCAGGCCAGGGCCGACGGCGTCAACGCCGTCGGCGTGACCTTCGACAACCTTGTCCTGCTCTACAACACCGACAAGGTGAAAGAAGCACCGACCTCCTGGAATGCGCTGTGGGACGCACAATACGCCAAGCAGGTCTCCATCCCAGCCGTGCCTGACATCCAGGGCACGACGCTGACCATCATTACCGACAAGATGGCCGGCGGCACCGACTACATCCAGAGCGTCGACGCCGGCATCAAGCGGCTCGAGGAACTGGCGCCCAATGTCCAGACCTGGGAACCGCGCCCCGACGTCTACCAGCCCATCTCCAGCGGCACGGCTGCCATCGGCATCGGCTGGAACGCACGTGCCCAGGTCTATTCCGACCTGTCGGCCGGCAAGCTCGGCGTCGTGCTGCCCCAGGAAGGCAGCGGCTTCCAGATCAACGTCATCGGCCTGGTCAAGGGCGGGCCAGCGAGCGAAAGCGCCAAGAAGTTCGTCGACTATGCGCTGAGCCCGGAGGCCCAGGCGGCGTTCACCGAACAGATGTTCTATGCGCCGACCAACGCGAAGGCCGCCGCACTGATCTCGGAAAAGGCGCTCGAACGCACGGCGGCCGGCGTGATGGACAAGATGATCGCCATCAACTGGCTCGAGGTCGCCAAGATCCGCGAGGCCATCACCGAGCAGTGGCGCCGCCGCGTCATCCCGCTCAGCCGCTGATGTTGGTCCGGGAGTCGCACATGCCCGTCTCTTCCGCCCCCGAAGAGCATCTCAGGCTGCAAAACATTGGCGTCAGCTTCGGCAACGTCAATGTCATCCCGTCGCTCGATCTTTCGGTCCGCAAAGGTGAAATGGTTGCGTTCCTCGGCCCGTCCGGCTGCGGCAAGACCACGACGCTCAGGATCATCGCCGGGCTCAACACGCCCTCCCGTGGCCACATCGTGGTGGGAGGGCGCGACATCACGCGCCTTCCCATCCATGACCGCGACATTGGCATGGTGTTCCAGAGCTACGCCCTGTTCCCGCACATGAACGTCTCGCGCAACGTCCAGTTCGGTCTGCAGATGCGCAATGTCTCGGGACGCGAGGCGGAGGAGCGGGCAGGCCGGGCGCTCGAAATGGTGCAACTCAGCCATCTCGCCCACCGCAAGCCCAAGGAACTTTCGGGCGGCCAGCAGCAGCGCGTAGCACTTGCCCGTGCGCTGGTGATCCAGCCGTCGATCCTTCTGCTTGACGAGCCGTTGTCCAATCTCGACGCCAAGCTGCGAGACGAGATGCGCGTCCAGATCCGCGCCCTGCAGCAGGAGAGCGGCATCACCGCGGTGTTCGTCACCCATGACCAGGTTGAGGCGCTGTCGATGTGCGACCGCGTCGTTGTCATGCGAAACGGTCATGTCGAGCAGTTCGGCACGCCGACCGAGGTCTATGAGCGGCCGGCAACGGCCTTCGTCGCCAACTTCGTCGGCCGCACCAACAAGCTCAAGGGCAAGATCGGGTCGGATGGCGTCCTCTCGGCTGCCGGACAACAGCTCCACTCCGCCACCACGGTCGCCCCCGGGGCTGTCGAGGTCCTCGTGCGGCCGCACCGGATCCATCTCCAGGGTCAGGCGGGCGACACCAGGGAAGCCGACAACAAGGTCAAGGGCACAGTGTCGGGCCTCACCTTCGTCGGCGACCTCGTCCAATACGGGGTTCGTGTCGGCGACGACGAGATCGTGGTCGAAGAGGCGACGCGGCGCGAGCGCAGGCCGGTCGGCGTCGGCGACAGTGTGGTGCTCGGCTGGTCGGCCGAGGACACGCTGGTCTATCCGGGCGGCGGCCAATGAGCGCGGCAGCCACCCTCCCGCGCCAATGGCGCAACGGCGAACTGGCCGTCATGCTGCTCCTGCCGATCGCGCTGATCAATGCGATCGGTTTCATCCTGCCGGTGCTCAACCTCGCCCGCTATTCGTTCAACAAGTCGCGCATCGGCGGCGGCATCGAGAACGTCTTCACCTGGGACAACTGGGCCGGGCTGCTGAGCGATCCGTTCTATCTCGAACTGGTCTTCAACTCGGTCTGGATCAGCCTCGCCATCACGCTGACGACGCTGGTCGTCTCCTATCCGATCGCGCTTTACCTGCATCGGTCGACCGGCTCGTGGCGGACTTTCCTCACCGTGCTCGTCATCTCGCCGCTGCTTACCTCGGCGGTTGTGCGTACCTATGGCTGGATTGCCATTCTTGTCGACGACGGCCCGGTGGTCAGCGCCATCAAGGCCGTCGGACTGCCGGCGCCAAGCCTGATGTTCAACATCAAGGGTGTCTTCATCGGCCTGACCGAGATCCTGATGCCTTACATGATCCTGGCGCTGATGGCCGGTTTCGGGCGGCTCGACCCCCGCGTTGAGGAGGCCGCGCGGACGCTTGGCGCCACTCCGTCGCGGACCTTCCTGAAGGTGATCCTGCCGCTGACATTGCCCGGCATCGCCCTCGGTTGCCTCTTGTGCTTCGTGCTCGCAGTGTCGTCCTTCATCACGCCCAAGCTGATGGGCGGCGGCCGCGTCTTCCTGCTCGCCACCGAGATCTACGACCAGGCCATCGTGACGCTCAACTGGCCGTTGGCCTCGACGCTGTCGATCCTGGTGCTCATCGTCTTCGGGGCGGCACTCTGGGCATATTCCGCCGTGCTGCGGCGTCTGGACTGAGGAGGGCATCATGGAAATCCACAAGACAACCTGGCCGATGCGCATCCTCGTCTTCGTGCTGTTTGCCTATCTGCTTGCGCCCGTCCTGCTCGTCTTCCCGCTGTCTTTTTCGGGTGACCAGGTGCTGCGCTTCCCGCCGACCTTCTGGTCGACGCGCTGGTACGAGGCGCTGTTTGCCAACAGCCAGATGCTGAAGGCGTTCTGGACGAGCCTGTCGCTGGCGGCGATCGTCACGGCGCTGTCGATCGTGATTGCCGTGCCGGCGGCTTATGTGATGACGCGGCTGAAGTTTCTTGGGCGGGATCTTCTGTTCAACCTGTTCACCGCGCCGCTGCTTCTGCCCACCATCGTGCTCGGCCTCGCCATCCTGATCGTCTTTGCCTCCTTCGGATTGCTGGCGACGATGCAGGGACTGGTGTTCGCCCATCTGGTGGTGACACTGCCCTATGCGCTGCGCGTGCTGGCGGTGTCGCTCAGCACCCAGGACAGGGCCTGCGAGGAGGCGGCACGCACGCTCGGCGCCAAGCCGCTGACAGTGTTCTTCCGCGTCACGGTGCCGATGCTCACTCCCGGCATCGTCGCGGCTGCAGCGCTCTGCTTTCTCGTCTCCTTCGACGAGGTGGTGATCACGCTGTTCCTGACCGGCCCGCGCATCAGCACGCTCCCGGTCGAACTCTACAACTATGTCTACAACCAGGCCGACCCGCTGGTGGCCGCAGCCTCGGCGCTGCTGATCCTGCTGACGCTTGGCGTCATCATGGTCGTCGAACGGGCCATGGGACTGGGCAAGGCCTTCGTGAAATAGGTGTCCGGCGGCCGCGACCGCCGGGTTCAACCGGATCAGCTACAACAGGCGGCTGCGCAAGCCGCGCGGCTTCCATCTGCGCAATGCCGCGGCGCATCGGGAATGGAACACGCAGGCCGGCAAGGCGACCTTCGCCGCCGGGCCGCTGCCGGAGGAGACGGTGCATCAGCGCGCCCGCAAGAGCGGTGGACGCTTCGCGCTGCAGGCCTTCCGTTCGCAATACAACACCACCGTCTACGGCCTCGACGACCGCTACCGCGGCGTCTATGGCGAGCGGGAGGTGATCTTCATCCATCCGGACGACCTTGAGGCGATCGGTGCCCGGGCAGGGGACCGCGTCGATGTCGTCGGTGCGCATGATGACGGTATCGAGCGCGTCGCCCGCAATTTCCGCTTCGTGCCCTACGATGTCCCGCGCGGTAGCCTTGCCGGCTATTATTCCCGAGCTCAACGTGCTCGTGCCGCTCTCCAGCGCCGGCATCGAAAGCGCCACGCCGACATCCAAGTCGATCATGGTGTCGTTCCGGCTCCGCGAGGCCCAGGTGTCGTGAGTGATGGCGCCTTCATGGCGGCAGTGGAGCAGGTCCTGCAGGTATATCCCGATCTTAGCAAACTCCAGGCTGCCGTTATCGCGGCAGACGAGATGGACATCGCCCATGACGGCCGCATCTTCGCCCGCATCTTTGGCGTCGCGCACGCGCTGGTGTTGCGCCAGGTAAATGCGTTGGACGAGGCCGGGGCCTTGCTGAGGATCACCAAGCGCGAGCCAAGGACAATGCGCACGCATTATGTCGTGAGCTTGTGACGGAGACCAAACGCAGCATTCCAATCGCGCGGTGGGGGTGACCACTCAGGATGTCTGCGCCTGGCGCCGGGGAGGCGAGCATTCCGCGATCCTCGCGAAGCGATGCCGGCTTCGACGGGGGCGGGCTAGGTCGCCTATGCCTGGTTCGGCTACCGGTTCCATGCCCGTCATGCCAGCACAAACAGCCGCCCTTCACGCGGGCTGGAGACAAGAGTGGATCCATGTCTGTGTGCTGGAAAGCCCCAGTCGGTATCGATGTTGGAAGGCCTGATGGCTTCAAGATGAACGGGCGTTGGACGACAATTCGTAAAGTGTGTCGTCGACCTTGTAGTAGCCCAGAAAATTCAAGGTTTCCTTCATCGAGGCATTTCTTTCAAAGAAACTGGATGGATGGATGGGTTGTGAAAAATGCCAGAGATACTTGGCATTGTACCCAGATTCCCAGCTTCTTCGTCACGGGCATTGACAGCGGAAATCGCTCATGTACTCTCTAATAACAGCTTATATTCCATAAAAATGGAATACGTTAGGGAGGACGTTCAATGAAGCTGAAACTTGCATCCTTGGCTGCAGCACTTTTGTTCGCCTCGCCGGGTTATCTCTCGGCGCAGGAAAAGGGAGGGGTGATCAACGTCGCCACCATTGGCGAGCCGCCGACGCTCGATCCGATGACGTCGACTGCCGACCTGGTCGGCATCGTCACGCAGCATATGTTCGAGACGCTCTATACTTTCGACAAGAAATGGACCGTGACCCCGCTTCTCGCCGAGGCGCTGCCGGAGATCGGCGCCGACGGCAAGACCATGACCATCAAGCTGCGCCAGGGCATCAAGTTCCACGACGGCACCGACATGGATTCGGCCGACGTCGTCGCCTCGCTGAACCGCTGGGTCAAGCTCGCCTCGCGTGGCAAGCAGGCCGGCAACTTCATTGCCTCGATCACTGCGACCGATCCGTCGACCGTCACCATCGCGCTCAAGCATCCCTATGCGCCGCTGGCCTCGCTGCTCGCCTTCAACAACTCGGCCGCGATCATCATTCCGTCCGAGAAGCAGGCCGACACGATGGCCGAGTTTGTCGGCACCGGCCCCTACATGCTGAAGGAGCGCAAGGCCGACCAGTACATCCAGCTCGTGCGCTACGACGGCTACACGGCGCGATCGGAAGCGAGCGACGGTTATGGCGGCGCTCGCCATGCCTATCTCGACGAAATCCGCTTCGTGCCGGTGCCCGACGCCAACACCCGCGTTGAGTCCGCCGTCTCGGGCCAGTACGACTATGTCGACGCTTTGCCGGTGGAATCCTTCGACAAGCTGAAGGGTGCTGCCGCGACGCAGCCGATCGTGCTGAAGCCGTTCGGTTATCCGGTGTTCGTCTTCAACACGGCCGAGGGATCGGCGAAGAACGTCGAAGTCCGCAAGGCGATCCGCCAAGCGCTCAGTATGGAAGACATGCTGGCTGCGGCTTTCGGCAGCACCGATTTCTACGGGCTCGAAGGCAACATCTATCCGGCGAGTTTCTCCTGGAGCACCGATGCCGGCGTTGAAGGCAACTACAACGTCGCCAATCCGGAAGGCGCCAAAGCTGCTGCGGCGGCTGCCGGCTACAAGGGCGAGCCTGTCCGTATCCTGACCAGTCGCCAGTACGAGTTCCACTACAAGATGGCGCAGGTCGCCGCCGAGTATCTCAAGCTCGCCGGCTTCAATGTCGATCTGCAGGTGGTGGATTGGGCGACGCTGACCCAGCGCCGCGCCGAGAAGGGCCTTTGGGACATCTACATCACCCACAGCCCGTTCCTGCCGGAGCCGGCACTGATCGGTTCGCTGTCGACGACGGCGCCCGGCTGGTGGGACACGCCGGAACGCAAGGCAGCGGTCGATGCCTTCACCGCCGAAGTCGACCCGGCCAAGCGTGTGGCCCTCTGGGCCGACGTGCAGAAGGTCATCTACGGCGACGTGCCCTTCATCAAGATCGGCAACTTCAACGCCGTGGGCTCGATTTCCAACAAGCTCCAGGGCGTGGATCCCGCTCCGTGGCCTTATTTCTGGAACGCTTCGATCAAGAAGTAAGACGCTGACAACAGCGGGCGGCGATCAGACCGGCGCCCGCCCATTGCCGCGAAGCCAACGCGGATACGGGACCTGCCATGATACGCTATATCCTTCAGCGCATCGCCGGAATGATCGTCGTGATGTTCATCGTCGTGACGATCGTTTTCGTGATCGTGCGCGTCACACCAGGCGATCCGGCCGCCGTCATGCTGGGGCCCGATGCCACGCCCCAGGACATAGCGGAGCTCAGGACGCGCCTTGGCCTCGATAAGTCGATTTTCGTCCAGTATTTTCTCTATGTCGCCCAACTGTTGAAGGGCGATCTCGGCCACTCGATTTTCCTCAATATGCCAGTGTCTGCAGCCTTGATGGAACGCGCTGAGCCAACCTTCTTCCTCACCGTCTTTTCGCTGTCCATCGCCTGCGTCATCGCTCTGCCCATCGGTATCTATGCCGCCTACCGGCGCGGGTCCTTCATCGACCAGGCCTCGACGCTGCTTGCCATGCTGGCTGCCAGCATCCCGAGCTTCTGGCTGGGCCTGATCCTGATGCAGGTGTTCGCGGTTCGGCAGCAATGGTTTCCGGTGTCCGGTTACGGCGGGCCGGATGCGGCGTTTCTCGACAGGATGTACCATCTCACCTTGCCCGCCGTGGCACTCGGCCTGGTGTCGTCGGCGCTGATCCTGCGCTTTACCCGCGCCTCGATGCTGGACGTTCTGGGCGACGATTACATCCGCACGGCGCGTGCCAAGGGCGTCGTCGAGCGGCGCGTTGTGCTGAAACACGCACTCAAGAACGCCTTGATCCCGATCCTGACGGTGGTCGGGTTGACCGCCGCCGTGCTGATCTCAGGTGCTGTCGTCACCGAAACGGTCTTCGGCCTACCTGGTGTCGGCAACCTTGTGGTCTCGGCGGTGCTGAGGCGCGACTATCCCGTCATCCAGGGTGCACTGCTGGTCATTGCCGGCCTCTATGTCCTCATCAACTTCGCCATCGACATGCTCTATCTGCTGGTCGATCCAAGGGTGCGTTACTGATGACCGATCTCGCTTCCGCATCCTTGCCGGCCCCGGAGCCGAAGTTCCTGTTCCTGCGCCGACTGTTGAAGCGCAAGACCGTCGCCTTTGGCGTCATCGTGCTGGCGGTCTTTGTCCTGCTTGCCCTGCTTGCGCCTTGGATCGCGCCTTACTCGCCGTCCAAGCTTTCCATCGTCAACCGACTGAAGCCGCCGAGCGAGATGTTCTGGTTCGGAACAGACGAATTCGGCCGCGATATCTTCTCGCGCACCATCTATGCGGGACGGCTGTCGCTTTTGGTCGGTGCTGCGGTGGTCACGCTGTCTGCGCTCATCGGCGTGACGCTTGGCTTGCTTGCCGGCTTCTTCCGTTCGCTCGACACGCCGATCGCGCGGCTCATCGACGCCATGATGGCATTCCCCGACATCCTGCTGGCGATTGCTCTTGTTGCAGCACTCGGCCCGTCGCTGGTCACGGTGATCGTGGCGCTGTCGATCGTCTATGCGCCACGGCTGGCGCGCATCGTTCGCGCCTCGACGCTCGTCATTCGCGAGCTGCCTTATGTCGAGGCGGCGAAGTCGATGGGCATCTCGACCTTCCACATCATGACACGGCACGTGCTGCGCAACCTGGTGTCGCCGATCCTGGTGCAGGGCACCTTCCTGTTCGCCAGCGCCATGCTTGCCGAGGCTGGCTTGTCGTTCCTGGGGCTGGGCGTCAGCCCGGAAATCCCGACCTGGGGAACCATGATCGCCGGTGGACGCCAGTACATCGGCCAAGCCGACTGGATGACCTACTTTCCCGGCTTCGCCATCATTCTCTCGGTGCTGTCGCTGCAGCTGGTTGGCGACGGCCTGAGGGACATGCTCGACCCGAGACTGCGAAAGGACATGTAAGATGGCAGCCACAGCAACGGCCAAGCCCCTTCTCATTTCCAATGTCAGGCCTGTCGCCCTTGGCGACAGCACGTCGCTGCCAACCGACATACTGGTGGGGGCGGATGGCATGATCGCAGCCGTCGGACCGTCGCTTCAGGCGCCAGAAGGCGCGGAACGCATAGACGCCAGGGGAGCCTGGATTTCGCCCGGCTGGGTCGATCTGCACGTCCATGTCTGGTACGGCGGCACCGACATCTCGATCCGGCCGTCCGAATGCGGGGTCGAACGCGGCGTGACGACGCTGGTCGATGCCGGTTCAGCGGGTGAGTCCAATTTTCACGGCTTTCGCGAATATATCATCGAACCCGCGCGCGAACGCATCAAGGCATTCCTCAATCTCGGGTCCATCGGCCTCGTCGCCTGCAATCGTGTTCCGGAGCTGCGCGACATCAAGGACATCGATCTCGACCGCATCCTGCAGTGCCATGCCGACAACAGTGAGCACATCGTCGGCATCAAGGTGCGTGCAAGCCACGTCATCACGGGGTCATGGGGCGTGACCCCGGTCAAGCTCGGCAAGAAGATCGCCAAGATCCTGAAGATTCCGATGATGGTCCATGTCGGTGAGCCGCCGGCCCTTTATGACGAGGTACTGGAGATTCTTGGGCCCGGCGACATCGTCACCCATTGCTTCAACGGCAAGGCCGGGTCGAGCATCATGGAAGACGAGGACCTGTTCACGCTCGCCGAGCGTTGCGCTGCCGAAGGCGTGCGGCTCGACATCGGCCATGGTGGCGCGTCGTTCTCGTTCAAGGTCGCCGAGGCCGCGATCCAGCGCGGATTGATGCCGTTCTCGATCTCGACCGACCTGCACGGCCACTCGATGAATTTCCCGGTCTGGGATCTCGCGACGACGATGTCCAAGCTGCTGTCGGTCGGCATGCCGTTCGGCAGGGTCGTCGAAGCCGTCACCCATGCGCCGGCCTCGGCGATCAAGGTGGAAATGCCGAAATCGATCACTGTTGGTGCGCGTGCGGATTTCACCATCTTCGATCTCGTCGACGGCGACCTCGAAGCCACCGATTCGAACGGCGACACCTCACGGCTCAAGCGCCTGTTCGAACCGCGTTACGCAATCATCGGATCGGAGGCCGTTGCCGCCAGCCGATACGTGCCACGCGCCCGCAAGCTCGTGCGTCACAGCCATGGCCTGTCGTGGCGCTGAAACATGATCCCAGAGACTGGACCTGAATTGACCGCCTCCCAAGCCATCGCCGCCTCCGCAACCGCAAGTCCTGCCGACCGCCTGATCATGCTGGGTGTCCAGCTTCCGCCGGCACCGCCGCCGGTCGCCAACTTCGTCACCCATGTGCGCGAGGGTGACATGCTCTATCTCTCGGGGCAGGGGCCTCGCGAGGCGGATGGCAGGTTGTGGACGGGCAAGGTCGGCGAAGGTGTCAGCGTCAGCCAGGCCTATCAGCACGCCCGCCTTGTCGGGATCAACCTGCTGGCGGTGATGCAGGAAGCGCTCGGCGATCTCTCGAGGGTCAAGCGCGTCGTCAAGCTGCTCGGCATGGTCAATGCGTCGCCTGATTTTGAAGACCACCCACAGGTCATCAACGGATGTTCTGATCTCTTCATCGATGTGTTCGGAGAGGCCGGTCACCACGCGCGCTCGGCCGTCGGCTTCGGTTCTCTCCCCGGCAACATCACGGTGGAGATCGAAGCGATCGTGGCACTTCGGAGCTGAGCGATGACGCTAGCGGTTGCGCCAACCCATCGAGGTCTCGATCCGCTCGGCGGAGGCGCGCACGCGGTCTGTGTAGTGGCTCTCGTCGGACAGGACCTTCTGCTCCGGCAGCACGATGGAGATCGTCGCGACGCATTTCCCGTCGCGGTCGCAGACCGGCGAAGCAATGCAGGCCACCGCGTAGTCGGATTCCGCGATCTGCATCGAAAGCCGCTGCTGGAACGCCTTGCCCGCGGCGGCCGAAAGGGCGGTCGCATCCACTTCTGCACGACCGGTCGGCGACATGCGGGCGCAACGCTTGAAAAGGTCGATGCGCTCGGCTTCGGGCAGATGGCCGACGAGCAGCCGGCCGGATGCTGTCCAGTTCAGCGGCACCCGCGTGCCGACACGGGAGGCGACCTGGAACGGGCTCGGGCCGTCGGCCATGGCGAGCACCAGCATGTGGTCGCCTTCACGGCCGCACAGCTGGACCGTTTCGCCGACGTCGCGGCAGAGATCGTGCATCTCGCGGTTGGCGACGCCCATGAAGTCGAGCGAGCGCGCATAGGCGAGGCCATAGTGGTAGAGCCGCGCGCCAAGCCAGATGGAACCATCGGGGCTGCGGGCCAGCATGTTCTTCTCGACGAGATCGTCGATGATGACGTAGACGGTCGACAGCGGCGCCTTGATCGCCTTGGCGATGGCATAGGCGCCCGCTGGCTCGCCGGTTTCGTAGAGATAGTCGATCACCTGCAGGGCGCGGTCGATGCCCGAAACCCGAGAACGCCTGGCGCCGTTTGCCGACGTCGGTTCGTCAGTCGCATCAGTGGATTGAGTTATCGCGTCCAAGGGCGTGCTCCTGATAGTCTGGGTAATCTATTACATTATTATGGCATATCTTGTCGAGCCGAAAGCCGACGCTTGCCGATGCACGGGAGAGGAAAATGACCGAAGACGTCCGCCGCAAGCTCGGCCTGCGACCGGTGATCAATGTGTCGGGAACGATGACGAGCCTCGGCGCCTCGATCGTCGTGCCGGAAGCGATCGCCGCGATGGCCGAGATCCTGCCGCAGTTTGTCGAGATCAACGATCTCCAACGCAAGGCAAGTGCGGTGATCGCCCGTCTCACGGGCGCCGAAGCCGGCCACATAACCGCGTCGTGCTCGGCCGGGATCTCGCTCGCCGTCGCCGGCGCCATGACCGGTGACAACCTGCTGGCGATCGAACGTTTGCCGGATCAGACGCCTGCCAGGAATGAAGTAATCATCCAGATGGGGCACATCGTCAGCTATGGCGCGCCTGTCGATCAGGCCGTCCGCCTTGCCGGGGCGAAGCCGGTCATCATCGGACAGGCGACATCCACCCACCGTTTCCACATGGAGAATGCGATCACCGACAAGACGGCGGCGGCTGTCTATGTCGTATCGCACCATGTCGTCGACTACGGCCTGCTCAACCTGCTCGAATTCGTCGAGATCGCACATGCCAGGGGCGTGCCTGTCATCGTCGACGCGGCGTCCGAGTATGATTTGCGCATCTTCCTCGCCCAGGGCGCCGATATGGTTCTCTACTCCGGTCACAAGTTCCTGGGAGGGCCGACGTCCGGCATCGTCGCCGGCAAGAAGGAATTGGTCCGACACGCCTACCTGCAGAACCTCGGCATCGGCCGCGGCATGAAGGTCGGCAAGGAAAGCGTCTATGGCGCCATGGCCGCATTGGAAGCCTGGGAGAAGCGCGACCACGCCGGCATCCGTGAACGCGAGACCGGCTATCTCAGGCTGTGGAAGGAGACGCTCGACGGCCGCCCCGGCGTCAACGCCGTGATCGAGCCGGACCCGACGAAGAACCCGCTCGACCGGCTGCGCGTCAACATCAGCGCGCAGGAGGCGCATATCACGGCCTGGGATTTGGCATCTGCGCTGGCGGGCGGCGACCAGCCCATCATCGTGCGTGACCACGAGGTCGAGCATGATTACTTCTACCTCGACCCCTGCAACCTGCATCCGGGCCAGGAGACGATCGTCGCCCGGCGCCTGGCCGAGGAACTCGACAGGGCACGCGCCTCCAACGAGATCATCGCCACGCCGTTCGAGAACCGCAGCCGTCACCGCTTCGACGGCCTGCTGCGCTGGCCCGATTGAGCGCGCAGCCTGTCGATCAGGTCAGGGAGGAGAGATAATGAGCGTTCAGGAAAACAGCCTTGGCCAGACCGTCGATCCGGTTCTGTCGGTGCAGAAACTCACGACCTCGTTCATGGTCGACGGCAAATGGAAGCCTGTCGTGCGCGACATCTCCTTCGATGTCGCGCCCGGCGAAACCGTTGCCATCGTCGGTGAATCCGGGTCGGGCAAGAGCGTGACGTCGCTGTCGATCATGCGCCTGCTGCCGCCCGACACCAGCCGCATCGAGGGCAGGATCGTCCTCAACGGCCGGAACCTGACCGACCTGCCCGAAGACAAGATGCGGCAGGTGCGCGGCAACGACGTCGCGATGATCTTCCAGGAGCCGATGACGAGCCTCAATCCGCTCTTCACCATTGGTGACCAGATCTCCGAGGCGCTGCTCTGCCATAATGCCATGTCCTTCGCCGACGCCAGGGCCGAGACCATCCGGTTGCTGGAAAAGGTGCGCATTCCCTCCGCCGCCTCGCGCTTCGACGAGTATCCGCACCGGTTTTCGGGCGGCATGCGTCAGCGCGTGATGATCGCCATGGCACTGGCCTCGCGCCCAAAACTGCTGATTGCCGACGAGCCGACGACGGCGCTCGACGTCACCATCCAGGGACAGATCCTCGACCTGATCAAGATGCTGCAGGACGAGCAGGGAACGTCGGTGCTGTTCATTACCCACGACATGGGCGTGGTGGCGGAGGTGGCCGACCGCACGGTTGTGATGTTCCGCGGCGATCAGGTGGAAACCGGTGCCACCGCCGACATCTTCCATCGCGGCAAGCACCATTACACCCGCGCGCTGCTCTCCGCCGTGCCGGTGCTCGGTTCGATGGAGCAATACGACCGCCCGCTCCGCTTTCCCATCGTCAACACCTCGACGGGCGAGTGCACACTGCCCGTGGAAAAACCCGATACGGTCGTTCGCGACAGACCGGTCCTGCAGGTGAAAAACCTGGTCAAGCGCTTCGACATCCCTACTGGCCTGTTCGGCCGGGTCGGCGGGCGTGTGCATGCGGTGGAGAACGTTTCCTTCGACCTGTTTGCCGGCGAAACGCTGTCCCTGGTCGGCGAATCCGGCTGCGGCAAGTCGACCACCGGCCGCGCCATCATGCGGCTGATCGAGCCGACCTCGGGCGCGGTCAAGATCGACGGCAAGGACGTCATTGGCATGGACAAGCACGAGATGCGGCAGATGCGCAAATCGGTGCAGATGATCTTCCAGGACCCGTTCGCCTCGCTCAATCCGCGCATGACGGTCGGCCAGGCGATTGCCGAGCCCTATCTCGAGCACAGGATGGGCACGGCAAAACAGGGGCGCGAGCTGGTCGCCGATCTGCTCAGCAAGGTAGGCCTGTCGCCCGACATGGCGAGCCGCTATCCCCACGAGTTCTCCGGCGGCCAGCGGCAGCGCATCTGCATTGCACGGGCGCTGGCGCTCGAGCCGAAAGTCATCGTCGCCGACGAAAGCGTCTCGGCGCTCGACGTCTCGGTCAAGGCGCAGGTGATCAACCTGATGCTCGACCTGCAGCAGAGCCTTAACCTAGCCTTCCTGTTCATCAGCCATGACATGGCGGTGGTCGAGCGCGTCAGCCACCGCGTGGCGGTGATGTATCTTGGCGAAATCGTCGAGATCGGCCCGCGTGCGGCAGTCTTCGGCAATCCGCAGCACGACTACACCAAGCGTCTGCTGGCGGCTGTGCCGGTTCCGGACCCCGATCGTCGCCACGAAAAGCGCATGTCGGCCGCGGACGAACTGAAAAGCCCGATCCGTGCGCCGGACTACCAGGTCCCGCTGCGCCAGTTCCGGGAAGTATCAGGCGGCCATCTGGTGGCAGTATAGCCGGGCGGCGTCGGCTGTGCAGTGTTGCGCGCAATGTCTTGGGAAAGGGGGCGCGCTGCCGGTCGCAATGACGGATCGTTCATTGCGGAAGGCGAGGTGAGCCATTTGCCCGGTGAAATGGCTGTGCGCTTTAGGCCGGCAGCCGTGGCAGTAAGCGCACTGCTCGAATACGCTCGTCAGCGATGATTCGAGCGATCCAACCACTTGCCGTTCCGCCTGCGCTGCCGCGCATGCCTGCGTGGGCGCTGCCGGATGGGCCAGTGGCCAGTGACGCCGATGCCGCGTTCTACGCGGGTGCTGCGCTGTGTGCGCTCGACAATCTGGTGCGCTCCGAGCCGGCCTGGGCCGGCAGCTGGCGCCAACGGCTGGCACTGAAATGTGCCGTCGCTGCCGTTCGGCTGGCCGGACGCACGGAGGAAGAGGCCGCATTGCGTGACGCCTGGTATCTGCGCCCGGCAAGCGGAGATCCCGGGCCTGCCGGCAGCATCCTCGGGGCATGGCGCCATCTGGCCTCGCGGCCGCCAACGATCGACGCCGGCGGGCTGGCGCAGATCACCGAATGGCTCGGCCTGCGCGTCGACGACAGGTACGACAAACTTGCCGAAACCGTCGAGGAACTGGCCGCGGGGGACAAGCCGGCTCCGCTGGCTGCGGCGGCGATCGCCGGTCACGTCGTTGCCGGTCGGGGAGATGCCGAACTCTTGGCCTGGTGGCTGGCCGATCTGGTTCTGGCGCGAAAGCTGGGCTGGTCCCGACCCGTGCCGCTTCTGGCCGCGCAGCTGTATTCCCCGGCCTTCCGTTCCGGCGACGGCCGCGGCAAACGCATCCGGCCTGGGGACGCTGCATTCGAGCGGGCGGTGTGTGTAGCTCTGGCAAACGGGGCCGGTGACGGCTTGAGGCTCGCGCTTGACATCGCCCGGCGCGCCGAGCGGCTTGCGGCGGCAACGCCGAAGCTGCGGGCGAAAGGAGCAGGCGAAGCGATCCGGCGATTGCTCGACGACGATGCCGTCCCCGGCACGCTGAGCACCCGCAATCTGTCGCGATTTGCGGCACGGCGTCTGTTCGAACGGCTGCAGACATTCGAAGCGGTGCGCGAACTCTCCGGGCGCGCCTCCTTCCGGCTGTACGGCCTGTAGCGATGACGGAAGCGCGCCGAAAGGACAAGGATCAGCCGACATTGCTCGACACCGAGCTCGAGCACCTGCCGCCGGAGCTGCGCTGGCGCGAATGGATGGGCCGGGTGGAGGCGGTGATCTTTGCCGCCAGCGAACCCGTACCGCGCGAGATGCTGGTTCGGATCGTAGGCAGGAATTGCAATCTCGACCTGATCATCGACGACATCAGGGCAGAGCTTGCCGGTCGGCCCTATGAGCTGGTTTCGGTTGCCGGCGGCTGGCAGCATCGCACCAAGAAGGCGTTTGCCGATGCCATTCGCGCGGCGACGGGGCAGGTCGATATGGCGCGCCCACTGTCGCAATCGGAAGTGCTGGTGCTGATGTGCATTGCCTATTTCCAGCCGATCACCCGAGGCGAACTGACGGCGTTCTTCGGCAAGGAGGTCAGCCGCGATCTGATCGGCGTGCTGAGGTCGCATGACTTCATTGCCTCGGGACCACGCAGTCCGACGCCGGGCGCGCCCTACACCTACGTTACCACCAAGACGTTCCTGTCGCAGTTCGGCCTCGATACGCTGCGCGATTTGCCCGACTTCGAAGCGCTCGAAGATGCCGGGCTGCTCAGCAAGGAGCAGTTGCTTGCCGGAAATGTTGCCCTGGGACTTGGAGGAGCCGCCGAGGTCGACCAATCCGAGGATTGACCGCTTGCCTGCCATGACGTCTCTTCGTGGCGGAGGCGATGGCGCCTGCACGACATGCGTGAGGGAGCGGGTCGAGCAGAGTAACATGCACGCTGGCAATGACCTGGAGGTCATAATCCGGGCTTGAATTGGGCGCATGATGCGCACATATTGAACGAGTGGATATCAAAATACGTCAGGAACGTGTCATGGCAGCTCAGAGTTTGGGAATGTCGGCGGCCCATTTCGGTGAGGCCCGGTCGCAGTTTCTCTCGGCTCGCCGCGTGTCGGAACTGCTGGGTGTCACCCAGGCCGACCTGGCCCGGCTCGTTGGCGTTGCCCGCAACACGCTGACGGCGCGCTCCGGAGCACGCAAGGTCGACCAGGCGCTCAGCCCCGTTGTCCGCATCCTGGCGATGGCCGCCGAGATGGCGGGCGACGAAAGCCGCGCGGCGATCTGGTTCAAGCATCAGCCCATCCCGGGCTGGGCCGGCAAGACGGCCTATGACCTGGTCGGCGAGGGCAAGGCGGACAAGGTTCTGGCCTATCTGGAGGCGGTGCGCTCCGGCGTTTATGCCTGAAGCCGCCCTGCGTCAGCAGCGAACCTTGTGGCGGGCCTTCGTGCCGCGCTGGGCGCATATGCCGCTTTCGGGCGAGGGCGCTGCGCGTTTCGGCGGGCGCTGGAACCCGGTAGGATCGCCGACGCTGTATGCGGCCTGTGAGCTGTCGACCGCCTGGGCCGAATACAACCAGGGTTTTGTCCAGCATCCGGCGCTGATCGCCCAGCTCGAGCTGTCGGACGCGAGGCTGGCCGACCTGACCGATGCCGCGATGCTGGACGAACTCGGCATCGATGCCGGCATTCACAGATGCGAGTGGCGTTCCGATCTCGACGACGGCAGGGCACCGCAAACCCATCTGCTGCAGCAGCGCCTGCTCACCGAAGGCTTTGACGGCGTCGTCTATCCGTCCTTCATGTCGCCCGGCGGCAGTTGCGTAGCATTGTGGCGCTGGAACGGTCCGGGCCAGCCGTCGCTCAAGGTTATAGATCCTGATCAGCGCCTGCCCAAGACGCAGGCCTCCTGGCTTTAGGTGTGGTTGTACAACCAATCTTGCGGCCGACGAATCTGTGCTGTGACCACTGCATTGCGTCAAGGGGCGGAGCCACGGCGCGCTGTCTCAAGGCATGACATCTCGCTCGGCCCCTGCAACAC
Source organism: Aminobacter sp. MDW-2 (assembly GCF_014250155.1). NCBI lineage: Bacteria > Pseudomonadati > Pseudomonadota > Alphaproteobacteria > Hyphomicrobiales > Phyllobacteriaceae > Aminobacter > Aminobacter sp. MDW-2. The sequence continues at coordinate 82,804 of NZ_CP060198.1, read as the reverse complement.
TCGGCCATCTTCCAAAATCTTCGGCCGGGAACTTCCCATTGGAGCCTATTACGCCAGCGTCAGCTTGGCGCGCTGGTCTTCGAGATATCGCCTGAGCTGCGCAACCGACATTGGCGGACTGAAGAAGTGTCCCTGGACGGCGTCGCATCCGGTGGCCCGGACGATCAGCAGCTGTTCCTCGGTCTCGATGCCCTCGGCGACAGTAGTCATTTCCAGCGCATGCGAGAGATTCACGATCGCGCTGACGATCGCCCAATGGTCGCGATTGCCGGCGATTTCGGCGATGAAGGTGCGGTCGATCTTGACCTTGTCGACGGGGAAGTTCCTGAGATAGCTGAGGGATGAATATCCCGTCCCGAAATCGTCGAGCGAAATCTTGACGCCAAGCGCATGCAGCCGGTTCAGGGCGAGCAGGGTTTCCTTGTTGTCGCCCAACAGCAGGGATTCGGTGATTTCGAGTTCAAGCCGCTCGGGGGCAAGGCCTGTCAGCTTTAATACGTTGGCGACAGTGTCGACTATGTTTCCCCGCCTGAACTGGCCCGGCGACAGATTGACCGCAACGTTGATGCTGCCCGGCAATTTGATGGCTTCCCGGCAGGCCCTTTCGAGGACCCAGGCGCCTAGCTGTACGATCAGGCCCGTGCTTTCAGCGATCGGGATAAACTCGTCGGGCCGGATTTGGCCACGCTGGCAACCGGGCCAGCGCAGCAATGCCTCGACCACGGCGACTTGCTTGCTCTGGAGATTGACGATCGGCTGGAAGACAAGCTCGAACTCCTTGTCGAAATCAGCGGCCCTTAGATCGAGTTCGAGCATGCGACGACGTTGCAGCCGGTCGTCCATCTCCGGCGCGTAGAACTGGTAACTGCCGCGGCCATCGCTCTTGGCACGGTAAAGTGCCAGGTCGGCATTCTTCACCAGGTCGTCGGCAACCCCATCGCAATCCGACGCCAGTGCGATACCGATGCTTGCTCCAATGACGATGTGGTGGGCGTCGAGATGGTACGGTTCCTCGAGCGACTCGATCAGCCGTTGCGCGACATGGGCGACATCGTCACGTCTGACCGCCGGCTGGATGACGATGAACTCGTCACCGCCGAGGCGCGCAACGACGTCATATTCACGAACCATGCCCGAAACGCGGTTGGCAACCTCGCGCAGCAATGCGTCGCCGACGGGATGGCCGAGCGTGTCGTTGACGTTCTTGAAGTTGTCCAGGTCGAGGCAGAGGACCGCAGTGTCCTGATGATGCCTGCGGCCATGCGCAAGCTCCTGCTCCAGGCGCTCGCGCAGCATCAGGCGGTTTGGCAACCCGGTCAAAGGATCGTGGCGCGCCATGTGGGCGATGCGCTCTTCCGAGAGATGGCGTTCGGTAATGTCCTCATAGGTGGCAACCCAGCCGCCTGAATCCATCGGCTGATGCAGGATCGAGACAATGCGGCCGTCGACGAGCTTCTGCAGCAGGACGCCGGGCTGGCCCTTTTCAATCAGCTGTTGCTGGGAGCGATGGGCAAGTTCGGCACTATGCTGCGTCGACGTTGCGGCATCGATCGACGCTTGCATGATCTGCTTCGGCGTAGTCCCCGGCGCAAGGCTACCTTCGGGGAGGCCGTACATGGCGGCGAACTTGCTGTTGCTGACGATGAGCCGCTGGTCGGCATCGAACATGCACAGGCCCTGGGACATGTTGCTCAGGGCGGCATCAAACAGGCCGTTCTGAGTGGCAAGCGCGTGGTTGGCCCCAAGCACCGCGGCGTTCGCCCTTTCGAGGTCATCGGAAGTGCGGCGCAGGTCGTCATTTGCAGCATTGAGAGCGTCGGAGGTCTGCGTCAGCAGCCGATTGTGCCACCCCAGAAGCGCGATGAAGGCAAGGCTGCACAGGAAGAAGCCGATCGCCACGGCGGAGAAGCCGCTGTGGAGGCGCAACAACTCGTCGTCGACCTTGGCCGCCTGCACGGCGCTGTACTGGTTGGCCTCCGAGGCGAGGCCGATCAATTCGGCCTCGAGCGCGCGCATCGATGTCAGTATGGATTGCGCCTGGCCCGGGGCGTCGACCCTGGTGATGATGCTGTCCATGTCCGCGACGAACTTGGACAGCTGAGCTATTGTTGCCTTTCGCTCGGGCGCCTCGGCGACAAATTCCTCGAACTGGCCGGTGCTGAAGCCACCGAGGCGGCTCTTCAGAATCTGAAAGCGAAGCTGCGTGTCGGCCTTGAGCTGATCGTTTGGCGATGCAGCCAGCGTGGCTACCCGCTGGTAGAGGCGCAGATATTCGTTGACGCCCTGGCTGGCACTCCACGCCACGTCGTATCGCGAGAGCTTCCCGATAGATGCCTGACGTTCGAAGATGACGACGGACAAATAGGCAGCTGCGACAGCGAAGACGGCAATGGTGCCGATCAGCAGTGCCTTGAGCAGATGGAATGCAAATGCACGGCGGGATCCAGGCGCCAACAAAGCGGCCATGACATCTTCCCTACCGGATGATCAACCGGGCCAGCTGCCAAACCGAGCGCGAATAGAACTTCTGGCTCTGAAGCTCCGGCTTGCTGTCATAGGGATAGACGATGAACAGCGGGCCCTTGTCGCTGACCTCCATGTACTGGCCGTCGCGCTTGAGCGCCAACAGAACGTTGTGGAGCGCAAAATCCTCAGTCGGGATCGTCGTCTTGTAGTCGTTGAGGGCAACTGCAACGGCCTCCTTCCCGTCGGCGCCCACGAGTTCCATGATCTTCTGGAGCGGAACGCCCTCGAACTTGACCATGCCCGTAAACCACGGTGTCGTGGTCTCGATCGAGGTGACGCCGAGCGCTTCGAGCATGTCGCGGTCAAACGAGGCCACACCATTGCCATTCGTGACGCTGATCTTGCCTTCGATGACCAGGATCGGGGTGCCCTTGGGTGCCTGCAGTTTGCTGTCTTCTGCCTGAGCCGACGACGCCGCGAAAAGTGCCAATGACGTCGCCACTGCCACAGCGCGGATGATTGAAGACACAAGATGATTCATTAGCACGTACTCCCCGGCACCGTCAGTTTGCATCGGACCATGCCAAAGGTCACTGAAAAACACATTAACGACGTTGAATATGCCACAATAATCAGCACCATATCGTGCATCAGCAAGTAGCAAGCGGATGTTTCTTGTTTTGATCGAATTGACCGGCTCAGAAGCCGGTGGCAGATATCCGGCACCAGGTTGAGCATGACGATGGGCAGGACGGCAAAATGATCGAGACTTACAAGGAGTTCACCTTCGAGGCAGCGCACCAGCTGCAGCCTTTTTCGGGCCTCCACGGTCACTCGTTCCAGGTCAGCGTCCACCTCGTCGGAGACCCCGACCCGGTCTTTGGCTGGCCGGCCAATCTCTATGAGCTGGAACAGCAGATAGAGGTCGTCCGGATGACCCTCGACCATAAATATCTCAATGAGATCGAGGGGCTGTCCGTGCCGTCGCTCGAAAATGTCGCGCGCTGGATCTGGGACAAGCTGGAACCCCAGTTTCCGCAGCTCGATCGCGTGGCGGTTCGGCGGGGCGCGCAAGGTCAGGCCGAGGGTACGGTTTACAACGGGCGCGCCCTGCAAAAGGCTCGCGCATAAGCGGCTCCAGCTTCCGCTCTCCGTCAGCCTTCCCGGCTACACATAGCCGATCGATTGCAGATCCATGTGCGGCTTGGGCTGCGAGTTGAGCAGGCCCATCAGTCGGTTCAGGCCCAGCGCGATCTGCGGCAGTGAGTGTGCTGCTCCCAGGCAAAGCCGCACCGCGTGCGGTGCATGATCGCGTTTCACCGCAAAGGCGTCGGCGGTGATCACCCTGACGCCCTCGCGCAGGGCCGTGGCGGAGAACGAATCCATTCGCCAGGGTTCGGGAAGCTGCAGCCAGAGGTGATAACAGGATGTGGACGCGTGCTCCGCATGGTGGCCGAGGATCCGATGGGCCACCTCCTGGCGCTCATGCGCCTGGTTGCGGTGCCAGGCGATCAGCTTGTCGGCATAGCCGTTTGCCATCCAGTTGGTCACGATCGCCGCCATGAACGGTGGCGACATCCAGTTGCTCATGGTGACGATCTCCTGGACGGAGCGGCTGAGCTTGGCCGGTACCACCAGGAAGCCGATACGCAAGCCAGGCGCCATGCTCTTGGAGGCGCTGGTGAGGTAGATGGTTCGTTCCGGAATGAGAGAGGCGAAGGGCCGCGGCCTGGTCTCGGCCAGGAAGCCATACACGTCGTCTTCGATGATCCAGAGACCATACTCCTCGATGATCGCGGCGATCTCCCGCATCCGTTGCTCGGACATGGTGATCGTCGTCGGGTTCTGGAGAACGGGCATGCAATAGAGCGCCTTCGGCCGCTTGGTCTCGCAGAGTTCGCGCAAGGCCGCAGGATCCAGACCCTCGTGGTCCATTTGAACCGCGGCGAGAGTGATGCCAAGCTGATGCGCGATGGCCCTTGCACCCGGATAAGTCAGCTGTTCCGTGGCAATTGACTCGCCATGGCCGGCCAGCGCCATCATGCTGATCAGAAGGCCGTGCTGTCCGCCATTGCAGATGATGACATTGTCCGGATGCGCCCTGATTCCGATACCCTCCAGCCATTGCGATGCGGCGGCGCGGTGCGAGATCATGCCCGCGCTGGGCTGATAGGTGAGAAGCGCGTCGAGCGAGCCTGACCGCGACAGATCCTTCAGGGTCGACCTGAGGATTTCGTCGGCTTCACCAATGGCGGAAAGGTTCAGTCCGAGGTCGATTACCTCCGGTTGGGGTTTTTCCGGCACCACCAGCCGGGTGATGTCGTCGCGATGATTGTCGAAATCGTTGATGAACGTGCCGCGGCCGACCTCGCCGACGACGAGGCCTCTTACCGCCGCCTCGGTGTAGGCTCGCGCAATCGTCCCGACCGTCACGCCCAGCCGATAGGCGAGGTCGCGGTGCGGCGGCAGCTTCTCGCCGGGCTGCAACTGACCTTCGGCTATTCCGCGCTCGAGCGCATCGCAGATCGCCACGTAGATCGGCCCGGCGCCCTTCCTGATCTCCGGCTTCCAGTTCATGCGGCTCTCGCTACTTTGACACCGTGTCAATGAAATAATTGACACCTTCAGGTGCCAGACATACGCTCAAATAACAACAAAAACAAGGGAACATAACTGCGTAATCTGAGCATATTGAACCAATTGACATGGGTTCAATTGCAGATGAAGGCCGAGTATCACAATGGAGGACAAGATGATTTTGCGTCAGCAGAGACAAAGTGCCCTGCGCAGGGTGCTTATATTAGGAACGGCAACCGGAGCATTGGTGTTTGGATCTTCGGCATATGCCGAAGAAACTCTGAAGATCGGTGCCCTGGGCGTGATGAGCGGGCCGTTTGCCGGCTGGGGTGGCGTCATGTGCCAGACGTTCAAGTCACGGGCCGGCATGTGGAACGACGACGGCGGCGTGGCGATCGGTGACAAGACCTACAAGATCGAGGTCGTGTGCGTCGACGACAAGGGCGATCCCAAGGGCGCCCAGACCGGTGCCGAAAAGCTGGTGTCGGAAGGTGTCAAATATATCCAGGGGCCGAACACTGACTCCACGGCGGAAAGCGCCAAGACCGTCATGGAGGCGAATGGCACGGTCAACATGCCCTACGCCTTCTCCAAGTCGCTCTACAAGGCACCTGCCTCCCAGTCGATCCTCGGCATGGTGGCATCTTACCAGGTCGGCCCGGTCATCTACAAATGGCTGATGGACAACAAGGGCGTGAAGAAGATCGCCTTTGTCTCCGAAAACAACGCCGATCCCATCAAGCAGCGTGACGAAGGCTCAGCCGGCGCCAAGGCGCTCGGCCTGGAGGTCGTCTCCGACCAGGAAACCTACGAGTCCGGCACCACCGACTTCTTTCCGATCCTGACCAAGGTGATCGGTACCTCGCCGGATCACATCGTGCTGTCAGGCGTATCGCCCTCGGATGTCGGCCCGCTGATCAAGGCGGCGCGTGAACTTGGCTTCACGGGAACCATGAGCACCGAGACCGGGCAGGACCCGAAGGCCATCTTCGAAGTGGCCGGCGACGCGTCGAACGGGTTCATTGCCGCCGGCGGCGCCAGCACAGAGGCGATCCGCAGCGACTTCATGGTCAAGTTCATCGAGCGCTACACCAAGGACTGGGGCGAGTGGAACGATGTCGCCGGCCTCTATGTCTACGGTCCCGAGATCATGATCCAGACGCTGCAGAGCGCCGGACCCAAGGCGATCGAGGACACCAATGTGTTCAAGGCGGCACTCGACGGCTTCGTCGGCAAGAACCCGTTCCTCAAGGACGGCGGCGAGTTGAAATATGTCGGCCGCACCGACTACGGCCAGCCGCGTCAGGTCTCCGTGCCGATCGTCGTGCAGCAGGTCGAAAACGGCGAATACAAGCCGCTGTTCGTCGGAAAACTCCCTGACTGACGAACACGGGCGGCGGTTCGCCCCCAATGACCGCCGCCCGCACTTCCCTCGCATGAGGTCCGCATGACGCGGACCGCGGATGGGCGGAAGGTCCATCCTCACAGGAGACTTCGCATGACGCAGGTTATGCTCAATGCACTTGTCGTCGGAACGACTTACGCGCTGATCGCGCTCGGCATCACCATCATTTTCAGCATCATGAAGGTGGTGAATTTCGCCCATGGTCAGCTCTACATGATCGGCGGGTTCGTCGTTTACTACTTCAATGTCGTGTTCGGGCTGCCGTTCTGGTTCGGCCTCGTCATGTCCTTCCTGATCGTCGGCCTGCTCGGCGTGGCCATGGAACTGTTCCTGTTCCGGCCGGTGATGCTGCGCGTCAAGCGCGAGGAGGTGACGATGCTGCTGGCCATGGGCACGGCGGTGTTCCTCGAAAGCCTGGCGCTGATCGTCTTCGGCGAAAAGCAGCGTGGCGTTCCCCCAATCGCAACCGGCGTCATCGAAGTCTTCGATGCCAGGCTACCGACCGGACGCATCGTCGTCATCGTCGTCGCAGCAATGCTGATCGCCGCCTTGATGGCCTTTATCGGCTACACCAAGACCGGCCGGGCGCTGAGGGCCATGGCGCAGGACCGCGAGGCGACCGCTCTTCAGGGCGTCAATCTCAAATGGCTCTCGGCCATGGGCTTCGGTCTCGGCACCGGCCTTGCCGGCCTGTCCGGGGGCCTGCTCGTGGCCATCTTCGCCGTCCACACCGGTGCCGGCACGGCGATTTCGATCAAGGCATTCCTGATGATCATGATCGGTGGTGCAGGCGTGCTCTCCGGCGCCATCCTTGGCGGCTTCGTCCTCGGTTTCCTCGAATCCGTCGGCTACGCGCTTTTGCCGGGCTCACTGACCTTTCTCATCATCTTCCTGATCGTGATCTGCTTCCTCATCGTGAGGCCGAACGGGATCATGGGTAAGCCCTGGGGCTGAGACGACCATGCAAAAGACCATATCCATGCCAAATCTGAACCTGTCCCCAAGCGAGCAGCGAAGCTCCTCGCTGAAGCCCATCGGGCTGGGGCTGCTGATCGCGGCAGGTTACTTCCTTGCCATTCCGCTGGTCTTCGGCGCCAATGGCTATCTGCTCAACGTGTTCACCACCATGGCTGCCGTCAGCTTCATCAGCTTCGGTGTCTGGCTGACCTTCGCCATCGGTCGCATCAACCTTGCCCAGGCGGGATTTGCGCTGATCGGCGCATACGTAACAGCCATCCTGGTGTCGCGGCTCGGCGTCTCGTTCTGGATCTGCCTGCCACTGTCGGGAGCCGTCGCGGCCCTGCTCGGCGGCCTGATCGGCTGGCCGGTGCTGCGTCTCAAGGGCGTCTATTTCGCCATGATCACGCTCTGCATCACCGAGGCCTGCCGCCTGACTGCGTTGAGTTTTCCGGCCCTGACCAATGGCGCCCAGGGCATCGTCGACCTTCCGCTTCCCAGCGAATTGTCGTTGTTCGGCCTGACCATCATTCCGGCCTTCGAAAAGGGCGCGCGGCTGCCGTTCTTCTACCTCGCCGGCACGCTGATGCTGCTCGGCCTTTGGTTCATGTGGCTTCTCGACACCAGCCGCGTCGGCGCCGTGTTCCGCTCGCTCAGGCAGAACGAGGATTTGGCGTCGAGTCTTGGCATCAATGTCGCCAAGTATCGTGTCGTCGCCTTCATGGTCAGTTGCTTCTATGCCGGTGTCGGCGGTGCCTTCTTCGCCACTCTGCAGCAGAACGTCTACCCCACCACTTTCCAGGTGCTCGATAGCGTCTACTTCATGGTCTACTGCTTCGTCGGCGGTCTCGAATTCGTCGTTGGCCCGCTGGTCGGCGCCGTCGTCATGATGAGCAGCTTCGAACTCCTTCATGAGTTCCAGCGCTATCAGACCGTCATTTTCTCCGGCCTGATGATCCTGTGCATCCTGCTCATGCCCAACGGAATCCTGAGCGTCATCAAGCGGCGCTCCGGCAAGTCGGAGGAGGCATCCAATGCTTGAAGTTCGCGGATTGACCAAGATCTTCGGCGGCCTGACCGCAGTGAACGACCTGAACTTCACGTTGGATGCGGGCGAGATCCTTTCCATCATCGGCCCCAACGGCGCCGGCAAGAGCACCTGCTTCAAGCTGATCGCCTCCTTCCTCAACCCGACGAGCGGAACCGTCCGTTTCAACGGCAAGGACATTACCGGCATCGGACCGCATGCGGTTGCCCGCCACGGCATCGTCAGGACGTTCCAGGAAAACACCAGCTTCCAGGACATGACAGTGCGCGAGACGGTGCTGCTCGGCTACCACAAGGACTGCAAGGCCTCGCTCGCCGGCATGATCTTCCGGACGCCGCGCGCCAGGAAGGACGAGCGGGAAGCCGGCGAATACGCCGATCACGTACTCGACCTGCTCGGCATGGCACATCTTGCCAATACGGTGTCCGCCGCCTTGCCGCACGGCATGCTGCGCAATCTCGGCATCGCGGTAGCGCTTGCTGCCAAGCCAAAGCTCATCCTGCTTGACGAACCGTTTGCCGGGCTGAACTCGGACGAGACCAAGCGCGGCGTCGAGCTGATCCGCAAAATTCGCGACGAGGGCGTCACGCCTATCCTGGTCGAGCACGACATGGCCGCGGTGATGTCGGTCAGTGAACGCATCGTGGTCGTCAGCTTCGGCAGCAAGATCGCCGAGGGCACGCCGGCGGAGATCCAGCAGAACGAGAAGGTCATCGAAGCTTATCTCGGCGCGGAAGACACGGAGATCGGCCTATGAGTGCGCAATTCTCGATCCGGGACCTCGCCGTGTCCTATGGCAGGGTTCGCGCCGTGAAGGGTGTTTCCCTCAATGCCGGCGAGGGGGAGATCATTTCCCTCATCGGGGCCAACGGCGCCGGCAAGTCCTCCATCCTGCGCGCCATTACCGGCCTGACCGCGCCTGAGAGCGGTGAGATCTGGTTCGACGGCGAGCGCATCGACGGCAAGGGACCTGACCAGATCGTGGCACGCGGCGTGGCGATGGTGCCGGAAGGGCGACGCATCTTCCCGTTCATGAGCGTGCGCGACAACCTTCTGATGGGCGCCTATCGTCGCAAGGACAATGCGGGTGTCGCCGCCGACCTCGAAGGCATTCTGACCCGGTTTCCCCGCTTGCGCGAGCGCATCGGCCAGCAGGCCGGCAGCCTGTCGGGCGGCGAGCAGCAGATGGTGGCGATCGGTCGCGCGCTGATGTCCAAGCCGCGGCTTCTGCTGCTCGACGAACCGTCGCTCGGCATCGCGCCGATCATCGTCCGCGAGATCGCCCGCTTCATCACCAGCATCAACCGCGACAATGGCGTCAGCGTCATTCTCGTCGAGCAGAACTCGCGCATGGCGCTCAAGCTCTCCAGCCACGCCTATGTGCTCGAGACGGGCAAGATCGCCTTGTCTGGGCCTTCGCATGAGCTGGCCGAGAACGACGACGTCCGCCGCGCCTATCTCGGCGGCTAGGGGAAGATCATGAAGATCGAGATCATCAATCCCACGACCACTTCCGCATTCGCCAGGAAGAGCCTGGCTGCAGCGCAAGGCGTTGCCTCGTCGGGCACCGAGATCCTGTCAGTCTCGGTCGAGAGCGGCCCGCCGTCGATCGAAAGCCACTATGACGAGGCGCTGAGCACGATCGGCATCCTCGAGCGTATCCGCGAGGGAGAGAACGCCGGTGTCGACGGCTATGTCATCGCCTGCTTCGGCGATCCCGGCTATCTCGCCGCCCGCGAGATCGCGCGCGGGCCGGTCATCGGTATCGCCGAGGCGGCCTTCCATGTCGCCAGCATCGTGGCGACCCGCTTCTCCGTGGTCACCACGCTCGCCCGCACCAAGATCATCTGCGAGCACCTGCTGCAGGTTCACGGCTTCGAGCATCAGTGCCGCAAGGTCCGGGCTTGCGGGCTCGAGGTTCTCGAACTCGAGGAGACCGGCATGGCGGCCTGCCGTGACATCGTCGAGGAATGCCGCCGCGCCGTCGCCGAAGACGACATCGGCGCCATCGTGCTCGGCTGCGCCGGAATGGCCGACCTGGCCTCGCATATCCAGGAGCAGATCGGCGTTCCGGTCATCGAAGGCGTTACCGCTGCGACCAAGCTCATTGAAGGCATCGTCGCCCTGAGGCTCGGCACCAGCAAATTCGGTGACCTCGCTTATCCGCTGCCCAAGCGGCTGAGCGGATCGGTCAAGCATCTTGAAATCGCACCGCGCGACTAGGCCGGCGTCCGTCTGGAACAGGTAGAAAGGATCGAACAATGTCATACCCCCGCGATATGGTCGGCTACGGCAACAGGCCGCCGATGGCCAACTGGCCGAACGGCGCCAAGCTCGCGCTGCAGTTCATCGTCGCCTTCGAGGAGGGGTCCGAGAACTGCGTCCTGCACGGCGATGCCCATTCGGAGAACTTCATCTCCGACATCATCGGCGCGCCGCAACTGTTCGGCGTGCGCAACATGAACATGGAGTCGCTCTACGAGTATGGCACGCGCGTCGCGTTCTGGCGGGTGTTCGACGAGTTCAAGCAGCGCGGCATCAACACCACTGTTCTGGCCAACGGCCTGGCGCTGCAGCACTACCCCGAGGCCGGCAAGATCATGCACTCCCTCGGCCACGAGATCGCCAGCCACGGTTGGAAGTGGATCGACCACCAGTGGATGGGCGAGGACACCGAACGCGCCCAGATGAAGCTTGCCATCGACACCATCACGCGGGTGACTGGCGAGCGGCCGGTCGGCTGGTACACCGGACGCTGCAGCCCCAACACGCTCAAGCTGGTGGTGGAGGAGGGTGGCTTCCTCTACGATTCCGACACCTATGCCGATGACCTGCCCTATTGGGAAAACGTCAACGGCAAGCAGCATCTGCGCATTCCCTACACACTCGAAGCCAACGATATGCGTTTCGTGGCGGCCGCCGGCTTCAACTCTGGCGACCAGTATTTCACCTATCTCAAGGACACGTTCGACGTGCTCTATCGCGAGAGCGACAGGACCCCGCGGATGATGTCCACCGGGCTCCACCTGCGCATCGTCGGCCGCCCCGGGCGTTGGGCTTCGTTCCTGCGCTTCCTCGACTACGTCCAGAAGCACGAAGGCGTCTGGATCTGCCGGCGCGACGAAATCGCCCGCCATTGGCACAAGCACCATGCACCTGAGCGGCAGTAGCGGCGCAAGGCTCCGGGATAGCATCATGTCGACTTACCTCAACGAAACCGACGCCGGGCGGCGCATCATGCGGCGCTGCGACGAGCTTGGCAGCATCAGCGAGCCGGGCATTGGCGTGACGCGGCTCTATCTGTCGCCGCAACATCGCACGGCCGCCGAAACCATTGCCGGATGGATGCACGATGCCGGCATGGACGCGCGTATCGACGAGGCCGGCAACGTCGTCGGCCGCTACCATTCCGAAAGCGGCGGCGGGCCCTATCTCGTTACCGGCTCGCATATGGACAGTGTCGTCCATGCCGGCCGCTATGACGGTCCGCTCGGCGTGATCACCTCGCTCGACTGCGTTGCCGTGCTCAACGGTCGCGGCCGCCGCCTGCCGTTCGGTATCGAGGTCGTCGCCTTCGGCGACGAGGAAGGTACGCGGTTCCGGACGACGCTCGCCGGAAGCCGCGCCATCACGGGACAGTTCGGTGACGACCTGTTCAACGCCAAGGATGCGCAAGGCATCAGCCTTCGCGAGGCCATGATCGCGTTCGGTCTCGATCCCGAGGCCGTCGCCAGGGCAGCCCATCGGCCGGGCGACATGATCGGCTATGTCGAGCTTCATATCGAGCAGGGACCAGTGCTCCAGGCCGAGGGTTTGTCGGTCGGCGTGGTGACCGCGATCAGCGGCCAGACGCGCGCCGTCGTGACGCTCAAGGGTGCGGCCAATCATGCCGGCACGGTGCCTATGGGCATGCGCAAGGATCCGCTCCTGGCAGCAGCCGAGATCGCGCTGGCGGTCGAGCGCATCGCCTCGGTCCATCCCCATACGGTGGGCACAGTCGGCTTCGTCAAGGCCGACCCGGGACTGATCAATGTCATCCCGGGCGAGGTCTCTTTGACCGTCGACCTGCGCTCGCAGGCTGACAGTGTCCGCCACGCTGCCTTCGACGAACTCGGCGTCGCTGCCCGGGCCATCGCGGCAAGGCGCGGAGTGGAGATCGACATCGACAAGATCCTCGATCTCAAGTCCTGCCCATGCGCGCCCGATTTCGTCGACCGTATCGCGGCCGCCGTCGAAGCGGCCGGAACGCGCCCTCTGCGCCTGCCCAGCGGTGCCGGCCACGACGGCATGGCGATGAGCACGATCACCGACATCGGCATGATCTTCGTTCGCTGCAAGGACGGCATCAGCCATTCGCCGGAGGAGTCGGTCACCGCGGCAGACGTTGCAACGGGGGCGGCTGTGCTCTTGCATTTCATCGAGAATTTTCAGGGAAAACCCTAATGGAACCGAACCCTATCGAAAAAAGCCCCGGCCTCGGTTCAGAGCGTTTGCTGGATTACATCCGTTTGCATCGTGACGACCAGGTGCGCATGCTGGCGGAGCTGGTCAAGGTGCCGTCTGACAACCCGCCCGGAGATTGCGCAGCGCATGCCGATCGCGCTGCCCAATTGTATGAAGGCCTTGGTTTCACCGTCGAGCGACACAAGGTGCCCGATGCGCTGGTTGCGAGCGTCGGCATGATCAGTGCCACCAACCTGATTGTCCGCCATAGGTTTGGGCCCGGTCCGACGATCGCGCTCAATGCGCATGGCGACGTCGTGGCGCCTGGCGAAGGCTGGACCGTTGATCCCTACGGCGCCGAGATCAAGGATGGCTGGATGTACGGCCGGGGTGTGGCAACCTCGAAGTCCGACTTCGTCACCTATGCCTATGCGCTGCTGGCGCTGCGCGCATTGGGCGAGAAGCTGTCGGGCACGATCGAGATCCACCTGACCTACGACGAAGAGGTCGGCGGCGACATTGGCCCGCTCCATCTGCTTCAGCAGGGTTTGACCAAGCCGGACTATGCGATCTGCGCCGGCCTGTCCTACGGCGTCGTCACTGCCCACAATGGCTGCTTGCATCTCGACATCGACGTCCGTGGCAAGTCCGCCCATGCGGCGCGGCCCGAAACAGGCATCGACGCACTTGAGGCGGCAACGCACATACTGAGCCGGCTCTATTCGTTGCGCTCGGGTTTTTCGGAGCAGCGCTCGTCGGTCGAAGGCATCACCACGCCATCGCTGGTGGTGGGGCTTATCTCCGGCGGCATCAACACCAATGTCGTGCCCGACAAGATCGTGATGCGCGTCGATCGCCGGATGATCCCGGAAGAGAACGGTCCGGAGGTGGCGCGCGACCTGATCGCCTTCATTGAGGCGACCGCGCGCGAGATTCCGGGCGTCGAGTGCCATGTCCGCCAGCTGATGCTGGCCAATCCGCTGAAGCCGCTCGTCGGGCAGGAACGCCTAGCCGGTGCCTTGCAGAGGCATGCCTCGGAGCTGGCCGGCGAGGCCGTCCCGACGCACGGCGTGCCGCTCTACACCGATGCGCGGCACTACAGCAATGCCGGCATTCCGACCGTGCTGTACGGCGCCGGTCCGCGAACGATGCTCGAGGCCAATGCGCACCGTGCCGACGAAAAGCTCAAGATCGACGACCTCGTCCTGGCAACCAATGTGGTGACGCTGGCGCTTTACGACATGCTTACCGGCAACGCCTGACAATTTGTGGCTTGGGCATTCGAACAAGACGGTAGGCGGTCATGGACCGCCTACCTGCCGGCAATGGCTCGGAACACGCTGTCCACGGACACTCCTCTCCTTCGCGGCAGATCCGCAGAGCCGCGTTGCCTTTCCCGAGCTGTCAGGATATCTCTATGGGACTGGAAACAGTGGCGTTTCCCAAATCTCCCAAAGCAGACTCCGCCCGGCTCGCGCCGATGACCGGGTAGTATTCTATCGACCTGCTCAATAGGTGGCTTATAGCGCATGGCGACTGGTGACTGGCGGATTGGCGTCCTGTTTTCCAACAGCGGAGTGACTGCGGCGGCCGAGACGGCCGAAGCGAACGCGACGCGCCTTGCTATCGAGGAGATCAACGCGGCCGGCGGCGTTCGTGGGCGGCAGATAAAGGCGGTCTTCTACGATCCGGAATGCTCGGCCAAAAAGTACCAGGAACTCGCCGTTCGCCTCCTCGCCGAGGACGGCATCAAGATCATCTTCGGCTGCTACATGTCGTCGGCGCGCAAGGCCGTCCTGCCGGAAATCGAAGCCTATCGCGGCATGCTGTTTTACCCGACCTTCTATGAGGGGTTCGAGTATTCGACGCGTTGCTTCTATACCGGTTCGTCGTCGAACCAGAACGCGGTCCAGCTCGCGCGCTATCTGATCGACAACTACGGCACGCGCTTCCTGCTGGTCGGCTCCAACTACGTCTTCCCTTACGAATACAACCGCGTCGTCATGGACCTTGTCATGAGAGCCAAGGGGACCATTCTCGACGAGCTCTATGTGCCCGTTGAACCGGTGCGCAAGGATTTCAATCGTGTCATCAAGCAGATCAGCAAGCTGAAGCCGGACATCGTGGTGTCGACGGTCGTCGGTACGGGTGCGGTCATGCTCTATGAGGCCTACAAGGAAGCCGGTTTCGACGTCGCCACGATGCCGATCGCCAGCCTGACGACAACGGAAGCGGAAGTGGCCGAGATGGCGCCTGACATCGCGGCGGGACACCTGACCTCGGCGTCGTTCTTCGAGACGCTCGACACGCCGCAGGCGCGCCAATTCGTATCGTCCTTCAAGCAGCGGTTCGGCGCCGACGCCCCTGTTACGGCGGGCGCCGAGGCTGCCTATTTCCAGGTTCATCTCTATGCCAAAGCGCTGGAGCTGGCCGGTACGGACGAACCGGAAGCGCTGGCCAAACATCTCGCCGGGCTGGAGTTCGACGCGCCGCAAGGGCGGATACGCATCGACCCCGACAACCACCACACCGAATTGTGGTCGCGCATCGGGCGGGTCAATGACGAAGGCAAGTTCGACATCATCTGGCAATCCGAGACGAGGACCAGGCCCGACCCCTACTTCGTCACGGCGTCATTCGATGATTGGATGAGCAAACCCCATCAGCTGAAACGCAAGGCTTAGCGGATCGTTCTCGGTGGCAACCAGCATTCTCCAGGACCTGAAGGGCCTGCGCGTCCAAGTCATCCACCCGCCAGATGCGGCGGGGCTGGCGCTGGTCGAGCATCTCAGGCGCATCGGCTGCAGTTGCGAAACGACCTGGCCCTTGCCCGATGCGATAAACCCGTCGGCGGTGGTGGTGCTGGTTTCGATCGAGCAGGAGAACCGTGACAAGATCCTGAGCCTGTTCCGGCCGGTGGAGCCATCCGATCCCGCCTTGATTGCGGTCGTCACTTATGAGGATCCAAGCACGCTGCAGGTGGTGCTGGAGTGCGGGGCGCTGGCGGTCATCGAGCGGCCGATACGCCCGTTCGGCCTGTTGACAAATTTGACCATCGCGCGCGCGCTCTGGCTCGAGCGGCAGAACGCCAGCAAGCGCATCCGCAAGCTTGAGCGCAAGCTGGCCGGCAACAACCGCATCCTGCGTGCGAAGAACATTCTCATGGAAACGCAAGGGCTTAGCGAGCAGGACGCGTATGAGAACATCCGCCGGCAAGCGATGGCGAAACGCGTGCCAATGGATGATCTGGCGAGTGCGATCATCAACGCGCATGAGCTCTTGACGTTCAAGGACATGCGTGACTAATATGAAAAATAATTGACGCCGGGTGAACCTCGGATGTCGATACGGTGTGAGACAATGTGGTCCGCGCCGAGTGGCTATGTAGCCCGCAAGCTCCTCGCAGGAGTTGGCGGGCTTTTTTGTTTTTCGGCTTCCGACAAGGCCGTTGGCAGCCGTTGGTTCGATCTGCAGCACTTTCTTGACGCTCTTCGGTCAGCGCGTGCGAACGCGTGCGCGGCTCCGTTTTGTCCGATGTCTGGAGACATGCTGCCCTACTTGTGAAAGGATTCGCTCCGTAACGTCGCAAGAAAAAACACAATCAGAATATTTATTTACAATTATGCGCAGTAACATGTGCTGAATATATACGTATAATTGTCGAATCATTCGGTATACGAAAAATATACTTATAGATGTATTGACTATTAGGAGTTTCTAATAAAGCGTGCAGGTGGTCGCGAATGGGGCGGCTTCACAAAAATCAACGCACAACGATGCGAACAGGAGGACCTATGAAGAACCATGATCGGCGTACATTTCTGAAAGCGTCGGGCCTCGCGGCAATCGGGCTGGCCGCTCCTTCAATCCTGCGTCTCGGCGACAAGGCCTGGGCAGCCGACGAGATTCCCGTCGGCATCATGTATTCACTGACCGGAACCACCGCGATCGTCGAGAAATCGATGAACCAGTGCGCCCAGATGGCAATTGACGAAATCAACGCCAAGGGCGGTGTTCTTGGTCGCAAGCTGCGCGCCATCATCGAAGATCCGGCGTCCGAGCCGCGCATCTACAGCGAAAAGGCCCGCAAGCTGACGATTGAGGACCAGGTCCCGGTGATCTTCGGCTGCTACACCACCGCCAGCCGCAAGGCGGTGCTGCCGGTCGTCGAGCGGCGCAAGGGCCTGCTCGTCTGGCCGACCTGGTACGAAGGCGAGGAGTGCTCCAAGAACGTGCTCTATGCCGGCTCCGCTGTGCCCAACCAGCAGCTGGAAAACTCGCTGCCGTGGCTGCAGAAGAGCCTGGGCAAGAACAAGGTGTTCATCGTCGGCTCCGACTATGCGTTTCCGCGCGGAATGGCGAAGACATCGAAGACGATCTGCGAAAAGATCGGCATGCAGGTGGTCGGCGACGAGTACCTGCCGCTCGGCCACACCGAGTGGGCGTCGATGGTCTCCAAGATCGGCTCGAGTGGGGCCGACGTGATCTTCTCCAACGTGGTGGGTGACTCAATCGTCGCCTTCTACAGGGAACTGCGCAACCAGGGCTACGATTTCGACAAGCTGCCGCTCTGCGCTTCGACGACGACGGAAGTCGAGATCAAGGCGATGGGCCCGGAATACGCGCTCGGAAGCTATGTTTCGCTGCCCTATTTCCAGACCGTCGACACGCCGCAGAACAAGGTTTTCGTCGAGGCGTTCAAGGCCTATGCCGGCGCCGATGCCGTAACCCACGCTGCGATGGAGGCGGTCTATATCGGCGTCAACATGTGGGCGATGGCAGCGGAAAAGGCAGGCGACCTCGCGCCCGATGCGATCGTTGCCAATGCCGGCGGTCTGTCCTTCGATGCACCCCAGGGTAAGGTCACCATCGACCCCGACAACCTGCACAGCTACCTGACGCCGCGCATCGGCAAGACCCGCGCCGACGGCCTGCTCGACATCGTCGACCAGTACGCAGAACCGCTGGTGCCGCTGCCTTACTCCAGCGTTGGCGAGACCGCTGACAAGCGGGTCTGCACGACGAGCGGGGCGACGCTCTAGCCCCCTGACTGCCAGCTGTGCCGGCGCGGATTCCGTGCCGGCACGCGCCCCCGACCAACGGATGGAAGCGGCATGGAAACCTTTGTCATCGGCCTGAGTATCGCATCGATCTTGTTCATGGTCGCCCTTGGCCTGGCGATCATCTACGGCACCATGAACGTCATCAATCTCGCCCATGGCGAGATGGTGATGATCGGCGCCTACACCACGGTGCTGGCGACCAAGCATCTCGGCTTCAACATCTATCTCTGCCTGCCGCTGGCGTTTCTGGTGACGGCGACATTTGGTCTGATCATCGAACGCACCGTGGTGCGCAGGCTGTACGGCCGACTGCTCGATACATTGCTGGCGACGTGGGGGATCGCGCTCATCCTGCAGCAGCTGATCCGAATCCATTTCGGGCTCGGCCTGTTCGGCGTCGAGATCGACGGTCTGGGCTCCGACCTGCAGAACGTTCCGGTTCCTGCCGAACTGCAGCAGGCCATTCAACTGTTCGGCGCCAATATCCCGGTCTACAGGGCCTTCGTCTTCGTCACCGCGCTGGCGCTCGGCGCCATCACCTGGCTTGTGATGTACAGGACGCGCTTCGGCAGCCAGTTGCGCGCTGTTTCGGTCGCCCGGAACACCGCCGCGGCCTGCGGCATCAACGACAAGCGCGTCAACATGCTGGCCTTCGCCTATGGCTCCGGCCTTGCCGGCATCGCGGGAGTTCTGGTGTCCGGCTTCAAGACCGTGTCGCCCGACATGGGCACGCCCTATGTCGTCGACGCCTTCCTTGTCGTCGTCGCCGGCGGTGTCGGTCATCTGCTCGGCACCTTCGCCTCGGCAGGCATTCTCGGCGAAGTCCAGAGTTTCGTCGCCACCTGGGCAAACGACGTTTACGGACGGACGGTCCTGTTTGCCGTCGTGATCTTCATTCTCCTCTTCAAGCCTCAGGGCCTCTTTGTCACCAAGAGCCGCTGAGCTTGGCTGCAACATGGACGAGCGCATGACTTACCGCACCGCTTCCATCATCGCCTACATCGCCTTCTTCGCCGTTGTGCTCGCGTTTCCGCTGGTGCTCAACAGCTTCTGGACCAACCGCGTCGCGATCTATCTGGTCTATTCGATCTGCGCGATCGGCATCAGCATGTCGTGGGGCTATGCCGGCATCCTCAGCCTCGGGCAGGGCCTGTTCTTCGGCATGGGCGCCTACATGCTGGCGATGTCGCTGACGCTTGCCGTGCCGGAAAACAATCCGGTGCCGCAGCTGATGCTTCTCAACATGGAGCCCAATGCGGTTCGTGACCTGTGCTGCGTCACGACGGGATCGTTCCTGTGGATCCCGTTCCGTTCGGTGGCGGTCGGCATGATCGCGGGCATCGTCGTGCCCTGCATCCTGGCCGCCGGCATCGGCTACGTCATGTTCAAGCGGCGCACGACCGGCGTCTATGTCAGCATCATCACGCTGGCCTTCGCGCTGATCGGGCAATTGCTCATCATCAACAACCAGCCGCTGACCGGCGGCTTCAACGGGTTGGCGAACCTTGCGCTGCTTGAGATCGGCGGCTTTGAATTCGACCCCTACGGACCGAGCGTCTACTATGCCGTTGCGCTGACGTTGATCGCGGTGATCCTGCTCGCCCGCTACATGCTGACCGGACGTATCGGCCAGGTACTCAAGGCCATTCGCGAGGACGAGGCGCGTGCGCGTTATCTCGGCTACGACGTCGAGAACTACAAGCTCTTCATCTTCTGCGTCTCGGCCGGCGTCGCCGGCCTGGCGGGAATGCTGTTCACGGTCACGTCGGAATTCGCCACGCCGTCGCTGATGGCGACGTCGCTCAGCATCTCGATGGTGATCTGGGCGGCGACCGGCGGCCGCGCCTCGTTGCTCGGGGCCTGCATCGGAGCGCTGATCGTCAACTTCGTCGGCTCGCTGGCCAGCGAAAGCGCGACTTTCCAGCCGGTGTGGCCTATCATCCTGGGGCTGCTTTTCGTCGTCGTCGTGCTGTTCATGCCGAACGGAATAGCCGGGATCTTCAAGGCTTTCATCGATCGTCCCGGCAAGGCTGAGCGTCTCGGCGGAGCCAAGCTCTCCGGCAAGACCGAGCGCTCCGACAAGGCCGATCTTCTCGTCAAGTCTGAGCTGTCGGCAAGGGAGGCGTAACCGATGAATGCCGTTCATAGGCCATCCCAAGCAGGCGCGGTGTCGACTGCACCGATCCTGCGGACACAAAACCTTACCGTGCGCTTCGATGAGTTTCCCGCCGTGCGCGACGTCGACCTGTCGATCGCCGATGGCGAGCTCAGGGTGATCATCGGCGCTAACGGCGCCGGCAAGTCGACCTTGCTGGATCTCCTGTGCGGCAAGACGCTGCCGTCCGAAGGCGAGATCTGGCTGCGCGACCGCAACATCACCGGCATCGGCGAGGCCGCAATCGCCCGCAGCGGCGTCGGTCGCAAGTTTCAGACGCCGACGGTGTTCAAGGACATGACGGTGCTGGAAAACCTGCAGGTGGCGAGCAATCGCCGTGTCCGCGTCTTCGAGAACCTGTTCGAGCGGGTGAAAGGGAGGCCGAGCGACAAGGAGGTAGCGGTTGCCGAGCGTACCGGGCTTCTCGGCTCGATGAAGCGCAAGGCCTCGGAGCTGTCGCACGGCCAGCTGCAATGGCTCGAACTGGCGATGGTGCTGAGCCAGGAACCCAAGATCATCCTGCTCGACGAGCCGGCCGCCGGCATGACGGCGGCCGAAACCGACAAGACGGCGGAGCTTTTGCTCGATCTCGCCGGCGGTCACACCGTGTTGGTGATCGAGCACGACATGGCCTTCGTCCGCCGCATCTGCCGGACCATCACCGTGATGCACCAGGGGGCTGTGCTCGCCGAGGGGACGGCCGAGGAGATCGAACGCAACCCCGCAGTGATAGAGGCCTATCTGGGATCGGCGACACTCAGCCATGCTTAAGTTCAAAGACCTCAACGCGTTCTACGGAACGAGCCACATCATCCACGATCTCAACCTTGAAATCCGCGAGGGCGAGGTCTTCTGCATCATGGGCCGCAACGGCGTCGGCAAGACGACGCTGCTGCGCAGCCTGCTCGGCATCGGCGTGCAGACCAAAGGCGCCATCGAGTTCGAAGGCGCCGACATCAGCGGCGACCTGACCTACCAGCGGGCACGGCGCGGCATCGGCTACGTGCCGCAGGGGCGCGAGATCGTGCCCGGGCTCAGCGTGCTCGACAACATACTGCTCGGCTGCAACGCCCGCGCCGACGGCCAGACGTCGGTGCCGCCGCTGGTCTGGACGCTGTTTCCGTTCCTGAAGGATCACCTCCACCGGCGCGGTACCAACCTCTCGGGCGGACAACAGCAGCAGCTGGCCATTGCCCGCGCGCTTGCCACCGACCCGAGCATCCTGGTTCTCGACGAGCCGACCGAGGGCATCCAGCCCAACATCGTCGAGCACATCGAAGAGGCGATCGTGTCGCTCAACCGGGACCATGGCCTGACCATCATCCTGGTCGAGCAGAAGATACGTTTTGCCCGTACCGCGGCGCACCGCTTCGCCATCCTCGAAAAGGGACAGATCGCGGCGGCCGGCGACACCGCCGACCTCAGCAACGAACTGATCCACAAGCACATGGGCCTCTAGCCGCGAACGCGACCGGCGGCCCGAAACGTCAAGCGCAGAAAGGATTTTGAGATGCTCCGAGTTGAAGGGGTGCTTGGCAGCCGAAGCGATCCGGCAATGCATGAGGCGATCCATCATCTCGAACACCACCACGCCGTGGAGTTCGTGACGGTGGCCGTCGGCGATCTCGACCGCCGGCGGCTGATGGCGCGAACCGACAAGGGTGAGGAGGTGGCGATCACCTTGCCGCGCGACCAGAAACTGCATGACGGCGCCGTGCTGGTGCTCGACCATCATCGCGCCGTGATCGTACGCGCTGGCGAGCAGCGCTGGCTGAGATTCACGCCGCGTTCGGCAAGCGACGCGCTTGAACTCGGCTATCACGCCGGCAACCTGCACTGGCGGGTGCGTTTCGACGGCCAGGATCTGCTCGTCGCCCAGGACGGTCCGGCCACGGCCTACGCCGCGCGCATCGAGCCGCTCATCTCGGGCGGCCGCGTCGAGATGACCGAGGAGGCCGAATGAGCGTTCCATCGGCACATCTGCTCGTCGCCCTGCAGCATGCAGACGGGCAGTTCCCTTCCGGCGGCTTTGCCTTCTCGCAGGGGCTGGAGGCCTCGTCCACGCTTGCCGGAAAACTGGGTGCCTTCGACTTCGCTGCTTTCGTCGACATCCAGATCCGCCATCGCTGGGCCGATGCCGACCGTGTCGCGCTGGTTCGGGCCCACCGGCTCGGCGGCGATCTCGAGGCGTTGGCCGAACTCGACCGCGAGGTCGAGGCCTCGACCTTCGTCGAGGGGCTGCGCTCGGGCTCGCGCCGCAACGGCATGGCGCTTCTGACCACGCATGAGCGGATCGGAACCTGCGGCGCTGCCGCCTATCGCGCCATGGTCCGCAAGGGCGAAGCCTGCGGCCACCTGCCGGTCGTCCAGGGCCTCGCCTGGCAGGCGCTCGACCTTGACGAGGCGAGTGCCGTAGCGATCGGCGGTTACCAGATGGTGGCGTCGCTTTCGACTGCCGCCGTGCGGCTTGGCGTGATCGGCGCCATCGACGCCCAGAAGGTTGTCGCACGCGCTTTGCCTGCCATCGAGGCCGCGGCCCGCTTGCCTGTCGGCGATGACGAACCGCTGCGGTCGTTCACTCCGCTCTGCGAGATCGCGGTCGCCATGCATGGCGCTTCGGGCCAGCGCCTGTTTTCGAATTGAGGAGTACCCACGATGTTGCTGACACCGACCGAACTCGAGCGCCTGACGATCTATACGGCGGCCGAACTGGCGCGCAAGCGGCGGGCCAAGGGGCTCCTGCTCAACTATCCCGAAGCGGTGGCGATCATCACCGACGAGATCCTCGAAGGTGCCAGGGAAGGGCGCTCGGTCGCCGAGATGATGTCGATCGGCTCGGCCATCCTGACCCAGGCCGATGTCATGCCCGGGATCGCGGCAATGCTGCCGATGCTGCAGGTCGAGGCGACGTTCCGGGACGGCACCAAGCTCGTCACCGTGCATGAGCCGCTGCGCCCGGCGGCGGGTGCTGCTGCCGACGACGTCGAACCCGGGGCAATCGTCGCCGAGGATGGCGACATCGAGCTCAATGCCGGACGCCGCAAGCTGACGCTGAAGGTCGTCAACACCGGTGACCGGCCGGTGCAGATCGGCAGCCACTATCATTTCTTCGAGGTCAACAAGGCGCTCGACTTCGACCGGGCGGCTGCCTTCGGCATGCGTCTCGACATCGCCGCCGGTACCGCCGTTCGCTTCGAGCCGGGTCAGGAGAAGGATGTGCCGCTGACCACCTTTGGCGGACAGCAGCAGCTTTCCGGCCTCAACGGACTGTCGAACGGCTCGGCCGACGATCCGGCGGCCAAGGCCGCGGCTCTTGAAAATGCCCGCGCCCGCGGCTTCCGCGGCGCCTGAGGGGAGGAACGATCATGGCAACCCTGTCACGCCGCGACTATGCGGCAATGTATGGCCCAACTACCGGTGATGGCTTCCGTCTCGGCGACACCTCGCTCGTCGCCGTCGTCGAAAAGGATTTCGCCGTCTATGGCGACGAATGCCTGCATGGCGGCGGCAAGACGCTGCGCGACGGCGCCGGCCTCGCCGCCGGCGTCACCAGCGCCGAAGGCGCGCTCGACTTCCTGTTGTGCAACGTCACGGTGATCGATGCCGTCGTCGGCATCGTCAAGGGCGATCTCGGCATCCGTGACGGCAAGATCGTCGGCATCGGCAAGGCCGGCAATCCGGCCACCATGGACGGCGTCGACCCGCGCCTCATCGTCTCGGCGGCGACCACCGTGCGCGACTGCGAAGGCCTGATCGCAACTGCCGGTGCGCTCGACGTCCATGTCCATTTTGACAGCGCACAGCTCTGCGACCATGCAATCGCCTCCGGCATCACCACCATGCTCGGCGGCTCGCTGGGTCCGATTACGGTCGGCATCGACTGCGGCGGCCCGTTCAACGTCGGCAAGATGCTGCAGGCGGCCGAGCACTGGCCGATCAATTTCGGCTTCCTCGGCCGCGGCAATTCGCACCGACCTGCGTCGCTCGTCGAGCAGATCGAGACCGGCTGCCTCGGCCTCAAGCTGCACGAGGACTGGGGCACCATGCCGGCCTCGATCGACACCTGCCTGACGGTGGCCGACGAGCTCGATTTCCCGGTCCAGATCCACACCGACACGCTGAACGAGTCCGGCTTCCTCGAGGATACGCTCGCCGCCATCAACGGCCGCACCATCCACATGTACCATACCGAGGGGGCAGGGGGCGGGCATGCGCCCGACATCATCAGCGTCGCCGGCGTGCCGTGGTGCCTGCCGTCGTCGACCAACCCGACCAACCCCTACACGATCAACACTTTCGACGAACATCTCGACATGACGATGGTGTGCCACCATCTCAACCCGGCCATCCCAGAGGATGTCGCCTTTGCCGAAAGCCGAATCCGCGCCCAGACCATTGCCGCCGAGGACATCCTCCATGACATCGGCGCGATCTCGATGCTTGGCTCCGACAGCCAGGGCATGGGTCGCATCAACGAGGTGATCTGCCGGACCTGGCAATTGGCCGACAAGATGAAGAAGCAGCGTGGCCGCTTGCCCGAGGAGGCGACGCGTTTCGGCGACAATGAGCGCATCAAGCGCTATGTCGCCAAATACACCATCAATGCCGCGCGCACCTTCGGCATCGCGGAGCATGTCGGCTCGCTCGAAGACGGCAAGATGGCCGACATCGTCATCTGGCGGCCGGCCTTCTTCGGCATCAAGCCGGAGCTCGTCATCAAGGGCGGCTTCATTGCCTGGGGCGCGATGGGCGACAGCGCTGCTTCGCTGATGACCTGCGAGCCGCTGCTGCTGCGTCCGCAATGGGGTGCCTTCGGCCGGGCCAAGCAGGCACTGTCGGCATGCTTCGTCAATCCGCTCGCCATCGAGCGCGGACTGGCCGCGACGCTCGATTTGAAGAAGGCATTGCTGCCCTCACGCGGCAATCGCACCCTGTCGAAGAAGGACATGCTGCACAATGACGCCTGTCCCAACATCCGCGTCGATCCGCAGACCTTCGACGTCTTTGTCGATGGTGAGCTGGCGACATGCGAGCCGGCTTACGAGTTGCCGCTCGCCCAACGCTACATGCTGAGGTGACATCATGGACACCAGGACGACCTCAATGAATCCGCCTCCCTCGCGCGTCGGCGCCGCCCGCATCGGCATCGGCGGTCCCGTCGGCTCCGGCAAGACCGCGTTGATCGAACGGCTGATCCCGGCCTTTGCGGCGCGCGGCGTGTCGCTGGCGATCGTCACCAACGACCTTGTCACCGCCGAGGACGCCGAGCGCATCCGCCGCTCGGGCCTGATCGACCCGGCACGCGTCGCGGCTGTCGAGGCGGGCGCGTGCCCGCACACCGTCATTCGCGAGGATCCCACCCTCAACATCGCCGCCGCCGACGATCTCGAGGCGCTGTTCCCGGATGTCGAGCTGATCCTGATCGAAAGCGGCGGCGACAATCTCGCCTCGACCTTTTCGCTCGACCTCGTCGACTGGTGGATGTTCGTCATCGATGTTGCCGGCGGCGATGACATTCCGCGCAAGAACGGCCCCGGCGTGCTCAAATGCGATCTGCTGGTCGTCAACAAGACCGACCTTGCCCCTTATGTCGGCGTCGACCTCGCGGCGATGGCAGCACAGGCTGCCACCGCGCGCGCCGGCCGGCCGATGGCGCTCACAAACTGCCGCAGCAATGAAGGGGTCGACACGATCGCCGACCGCATCCTCTCGGACGTGTTGTTCAGATGATCAGCCACTGGCCACAACTGCGCTCCGAGCATGCCACGCCGCATCCGCGCCAGGCCGGGGCGCGCAACGGCCGCTTCGAGCTGTCGCTGTCCCGTCATGGCGCGCGTACGCATATCGGGCGCCAGTACGTCTCCTACCCGTTCCACATGACGCGGCCGTTTGCACTCGATGTCGCCATCCCGTCCCTGCTCACCGTCTACCAGCAGTCTTCCTCGGGCGGGCTCTACCGGGACGACAGGCTTTCGAGCCGCCTCGATGTTGGGACGGGCGCCGCCGGCCACGTCACCACCCAGGCGGCCACGGTCGTTCACGACTGTTACGGCCAGGTGGCTCGCCAGACGACCGAGATCGTGCTGCAGGAAGGGGCGTTCCTGGCGCTGACCCCCGATCCGCTGGTGCTGTTTCCCGGTGCCGCGTGTTCGAACATCACCCAGGCCCGGCTCGCGCCCGGTGCGGTGCTGTTGCTGTCCGACGCCTTCGCCCTGCACGACCCGCAGGCGCGCAACCGTCCGTTCGAGAAGTTGCAGGCGAAGGTCGAGATTCGGGACGCCGACGGACGGCTGCTCGTGCGCGACAATCTTGACATCGCCGGAGCGGACCTTGCCGGACCCGCTTCGCCCGTCGGCGCATGGAAAGTCGTGTCCAGTTTCATGCTCGTTGGCGCGCCTGACCGGCTGCCAACTGTCGATGAGCTCGCCGGTCTCGGTCGAGCGGAACGCCAGGTCGCCGGCATCACCGCGCTGCCCAATGGAGCAGGCTGGGGCGTGCGCTGCCTGGCGGCGGACGCGATCGCGGCGCGCGGCATCGCCAACGATCTCTTTGCGCTCGCAGTGGTTGCGGCCTTCGGCCAGCAACCTGCGCGGCGGCGCAAATGACGACCAATTCGCATCTGATCTGTGAATGATGAAAGGAACAGGATCATGAACAGCAAATCTCTCATTCGGACAGCGGCACTGGCCGCCTTCTTACTGGCGCCCGGTCTCGCCAGTGCCCACACCGGCATCGGCCATGTCGAAGGTTTCGCCCACGGCTTTGCCCATCCGCTCGGCGGGCTCGACCATGTGCTCGCCATGGTGATGGTTGGGCTCTTTGCCGCCCAGCTGGGCGGCCGGGCCCGCTGGCTCGTTCCGGCAAGCTTCGTGTCCGTGATGATCCTGGGTGGCGCACTTGGTCTTGCCGGCATTGCCGTGCCGTTCGTCGAACTCGGCATCGGCCTGTCGATCGTCGTTCTCGGTGGTGTCGTCGCCTTCAACCTGCGCGCCGGAGTGGCGGCGGCCATGGCGCTGGTCGGCTTCTTCGCGGTCTTCCATGGCTATGCCCACGGCGCCGAGATGCCCGAAAGTGCTAGCGGTCTGGCCTATGGCGCAGGCTTTGTGCTGGCGACGGCGATGCTGCACGCGGCCGGACTTGGCTTCGGCCTGGCTCTCGACGGCAAGGCCGGCGTACGTGGAGCGGTCGTGGTCCGTTCGCTTGGCGCGCTCGCCGCTTTCGCCGGTATAGGCGTGGTGACCGGCCTCGTCTGAGACAGGCAGTTTCAGCGGCCGCCCCCACAGGGCGGCGGCTGCAGGCTTAAAAGCAACGAGGTGCCAGGATGAGCAGTTCAGTTCTCACGCGTCCGGCTCGCGCCGCGGGCTTCCTTGCGCGCGGAGCTACGGCATTCGCCAGGACGGCCGCGCCGGCTGCGCTTCAGCAGGATCCGCACGCGGTCCGGGCACCCAGCGAGAACGAACTGCAGGCCGCGATCGGGCGCGAGGTACGGGCCTGCCGCAAGCGCCGCGGCATGACGGCAACCGAGCTTGCGGGGGCGGCAAACATCTCGGTCGGTATGATGTCGAAAATCGAAAACGGTGTCATCTCGGCGTCGCTGACCACGCTGCAGGCCCTGTCCCAGGCGCTTGGCGTCCCGATGACCGCGCTGCTCAGAAGCTTCGAGGACGAGCGCAGCGCGGTCTTCGTCCGGGCGGGCACAGGCGTCGAGGTGGAGCGGCGCGGCACCCGCGCCGGCCACCATTACAATCTGCTCGGCTACATCGGCTCGTCATCCAGCACTGTCTCCGTCGAGCCCTATCTCATCACCTTGACCAGCCACACCGACACCTTCCCGCTGTTCCAGCACGCGGGTATGGAATTCCTCTACCTGCTCGAGGGCGAGATCACCTATCGCCACGGCCCAACGCTCTATCACATGTCGCCCGGCGACAGCTTGTTCTTCGAAGCCGACACCCCACACGGTCCCGAACAACTGACAAAGCTGCCGATAAGGTTTCTGTCGATCATCTCTTACCCGCAGGGCGGAGAAGACTGACTTGCCACATGGCTGGTGTCGGTCCCCTTACCGGACCTGCGCCTGAACCACCGTCACCGCGATCATGTGAAAGGCGTCCTCTGCCGTGCAGCCGCGAGAGAGGTCGTTGGCCGGCTTGGCCAGGCCCTGGAGGATCGGGCCGATGGCGTCGGCGCCGCCGATGCGCTGGGCGATCTTGTAGCCGATGTTGGCGGCGTCGAGATTGGGGAAGACGAAGACATTGGCTTCGCCATGCAGCGCCGAATTGGGCGCCTTGGAGGCGCTGACGGCTTCGACGAAGGCAGTGTCGAACTGCAGCTCGCCGTCGATGACAAGGTCGGGATCGGCGGCGTGTGCCAGCCGGGTTGCCTCGACCACCTTGGAGACGCGCTCGTGGGCAGCACTGCCATTGGTCGAGAACGACAGCATCGCCACCTTGGCCGGTGCGCCGGCGAGCGCCTGGTAGGAGCGGGCGGACATGCGGGCGATGTCGGCGAGGCCGGCGGCATCGGGATCGACCACCAGGCCGCAGTCGGCGAAGACGAAGGCGCCCTTCTTGGCGTGATGGGGTTGGCACAGCATCATCAGGAAGAAGCTCGACACCAGCCCGACGCCCGGCGCCTTGCCAATCGTCTGCAACGCCGCCCGCACGGTATCGGCAGTGGTGGCGACAGCGCCGCCCACTGTGCCGTCGGCCTCGCCTTCGCGCACCATCATGGCGGCAAAGACAAGGGGGGAGCGCAGCGCCTCGACAGCCGAGGCTTCGTCGACACCCTTGGTCTTGCGGAGCTCGAAATAGGCATTGGCGAGGCGCGACGCCAGCGCGGAGGAAACAGGGTCTTCGATACGGAGATCGAGCTGGCTCGCGCCGGCGTCCGCAAGTGCCTGTTCGATGATGCCGCGGTTGCCGACCAGAGTGATCTCGGCGACGCCCTCGTGGCTGGCCCGGATCGCAGCTTCGACGATACGCGGGTCCTCGCCTTCGGGGAGAACGATGCGCCTGGGGGCCTGTTTCGCCGTGGCGAGGATGCGTTCCAGCGGTTTCATCAGGCGTGCCCCAGATAATAGATGCCAGCGAGGATGAAGAGGCCGATGAAGATGGTCTCGGCGACGATAAGGGCGACCGCGTCGCCGCCGACGTCGAGCACACGGCGTAATGAGGTCTTCATGCCGACGGCGACGATACCGGCGAGCAGGGCCCAGCGCGACGTCTCCATGCCGACCTTCGACACCGCCTCCGGAATGAGGCCGAAGGAGTTGATGGCGGCGAGAATGAGGAAGGCGATGACGAAACCGGGCAGCAGCGGCGGGCGCTTGCCGCTCTCGCCGACCGAGCCGACATTGCGGGTGGCGAGCGAAAAGATCAGCACGACCGGTGCCAGCATGGTGACGCGGATGAGCTTGACCAGCGTCGCCGTCTCACCCGCCTCTGGCGAGACCGAAAAACCGGCGCCGACGACCTGGGCGACGTCGTGGATGGTGCCGCCGAAGAAGATGCCGGTGGCGCGCGCGTCGAGGCCGATGGCCTGGGCGATCATCGGGTAGAAGATCATGGCGAGTGTCGACAGCACCGTCACCGACAGCACGGTGAAGATCAGGTTGCGCTCGGAGAACTCGTTCTTGGGTAATACTGCGGCGATTGCCATGGCGGCCGAGGCGCCGCAGATGGCGACCGAGCCGGAGGTAATGAGGGCAAGGCGCCAGCCGCGGCCGAGAAGTTTGGCGGCGGCGAGGCCGAACAGGATGGTCGCGGCGATGGCGGCAACCAGAAGCAGGATGGTGCTGGCGCCAAGCCCGATCAGCAAATCGACGCTGATGCGCATGCCGAGCAGGGCGACACCGATTCGCAACACTTTCTTGGCGCAGAAGTCGATGCCGGCGACGCAGCGGCCTTCCTCGGACAGGAAGTGGAAAGCGATGCCGAGCAGCAGTGCCATCAGCATCGCCGGTGCACCGTAGTGATCGGAGAGGAACTGTGCCGCGATCGCCACCGCAGCGGTGACGGCAAGGCCGGGCCAGTAGACCTGCACCACCGAAGGCAGGCCATTGAAACGTTGTGTCGCAGCGGCGGTGTTCATTCAATCATTCCCGGTCAAGAAGGTGTTGGCAGACCGCCCGCCCGGCGAACCGGGCGGACGCTTTTGCAGCGAGGTCAGGCGCGCTTCTGGGGGCGCATGTCGGCGCGGTCGATGCCAGCCACCGGCACCGGCTTCTTCATCGCGTCGCGGCGGAAGGGCTCGCCGAGTTCCTGGTTAAGCACGACCTCGACGAAGGTGGTGATGCCCTTGGCCTGGTCGTCGATGGCCTTGGCCAGCGCCTCGGTCAGCTTGGCCGTGGTGTCGACGACGACACCCTTCAGGCCGCAGCCCTCCGCCACCTTCGCGTAGCTGAGGTTGGGGTTGAGTTCGGTGCCGACGAAGTTGTTGGAATACCACAGCGTGGTGTTCCGCTTCTCTGCACCCCACTGGTAGTTGCGGAAGATCACCATGGTGATCGCCGGCCAGCCTTCACGGCCGATCGCACCCATCTCGTTCATCGAGATGCCGAAAGCGCCATCTCCGGCGAAGCCGACCACCGGCACGTCGGGGCAGCCGATCTTGGCGCCGACGATCGACGGGAAGCCATAGCCGCAAGGGCCGAACATGCCCGGTGCGAGATATTTCCGGCCCTGTTCGAAGCTCGGATAGGCGTTGCCGATGGCGCAGTTGTTGCCGATGTCGGTGGAGATGATCGCTTCCTTGGGCAGGGCCGCCTGGATCGCACGCCAGGCCTGGCGTGGCGACATGCGGTCGGCCTCGCGCAGGCGGGCGGTGGCGTTCCATTCGGTGCCGACGTCGTCCTCTTCGTGGTCCATCGACGACAGCTGCTGCAGCCAGGCCGAGCGGTTCTGGTGGATCGCCGCCTTGCGCTGCTCGCGGCCTTCATTGCCGGCCGAGGGCGTCAGTTGCTCGAGGATCTGGCGGGCGACCTGCTTGGCGTCGCCGCAGATGCCGACGGAAACCTTCTTGGTCAGACCGATGCGATCGGCATTGATGTCGACCTGGATGATCGCGGCATTCTTCGGCCAGTAGTCGATGCCGTAGCCGGGCAAGGTCGAGAACGGGTTGAGGCGGGTGCCGAGCGCCAACACCACGTCTGCCTTGGCGATCAGCTCCATCGCTGCCTTCGAGCCGTTGTAGCCGAGCGGTCCTGCGGCGAGACGGTGGCTGCCGGGGAAGGCGTCATTGTGCTGGTAACCGCAGCAGACCGGCGCGTCGAGACGCTCGGCCAGCGCCATGGATTCGTTGATGGCGTTGCCGATGACGACGCCGGCTCCGTTCAGGATGACCGGGAACTTTGCTTCCGACAGCAGGCGCGCTGCTTCCGTGATCGCCTGCGGGCCACCGGCGGGGCGCTCGAAACGCACGATAGAGGGCAGGTCGACGTCGATGACATGGGTCCAGAAGTCGCGGGGGATGTTGATCTGCGCTGGGGCGCAACCGCGCCAGGCCTTCTCGATGACGCGGTTCAGCACCTCGGGAATACGTGAGGGATCCCGCACCTCTTCCTGGTAGCAGACCATCTCCTCGAACATCGCCATCTGGTCGACTTCCTGGAAGCCGCCCTGGCCGATGGTCTTGTTGGCTGCCTGCGGCGTGACCATGAGCAGCGGCGTGTGGTTCCAGTAGGCCGTTTTCATCGCGGTGATGAAGCCCGTCACACCCGGGCCGTTCTGGCCGATGGCCATGGACATGGTGCCGGTGGCGCGGCTGAAGCCGTCGGCCATCATGCCGGCATTGGTCTCATGCGCGCAGTCCCAGAACTTGATGCCGGCCTTGGGGAACAGGTCCGACACCGGCATCATGGCCGAGCCGATGATGCCGAAGGCATGCTCGATGCCGTGCATCTGCAAGACTTTGACGAAAGCTTCTTCGGTGGTCATTTTCATTTTCTGGGTTCCTTTCGATGGGGGCAGGTCTGGTCTTGGGAGTCGGGTCCGATTTTTGGGCCGATGCGCTAGAGGATTTCGTCCTTGAGGTAATACCAGCGGTACATTCCCCACTGGCCGAGGCGCCGAAACGGTGTCAGCAACCCGTGGCTGGGCAACGGGGAGGTGAAGATCGGCAGGTCGAGTTCGCCGCCCTTGCCGGCGACCATCTGGGCCATGCGGCGGCCGGCCTGGGCCGAGTACATGACGCCGTTGCCGCCATAGCCCATGGCGTAGAACAGCTGTTGCTTAGGATCGGGCCGGAAGATGCGGGGCATCATGTCGTGGCTGACGTCGACCCAGCCCCACCAGGAGTAGTCTACATCGATGCCGCGCAGGATCGGAAACTTGCGGTAGAGCCCTTCGAGCAAACGGTCGAGGTGACTTGCATTGACTGCGTCCCGCCCCGTAATGGCGCTGCGGCTGCCGATCTGCACACGCCCGTCGGGCAGCATCCGGTAGTAGTGGCGCAGCGTGCGTGTGTCGGTGAGCGGGATGCGGGTCTGGAAGTTCAGCGTCTCGCGCTCGCTGTCCGTCAGCGGCCGCGTCACGATCGAGTTGGACAGGATCGGCATCAGCCGGTGGCGCGTCAGCTCGTGCAGGCCGGGCGAGGTGTAGCCGGCGGTGGCGATGCAGACTGCGCGCGCCCTGACGATGCCGCCCGGCGTGCGCAGGTGATGTATGCCGCCCTTGATTTCGCTGCCGAGGACTGGGCTTGAGGTGTGCACTTTCGCACCCAGCTTGCGGGCGAGCCTGAGATAGCCGAAGGCGAGCTTGGCGGCATGAATGCCCATGCCGTCGGGCTCGTACATCGCGCCCTTGGCTTCGGCGTCGCGAACGAAATCGCTGTGGACCTCGTCGCGGCCGACCATGCGGGCGCGGTAGCCGAAGATGTCGTTGAGCAGGCGCGTTTCCTTTTCCAGCGCCGGCAGAACCTTGTCGCGATGGGCGATGTAGAGATGGCCGCCATCCTGAGGATCGCAGTCGATCTCGGGCTGGCTGATCAGGTCGCGAAACAGGTCGAAGGCTTCCGCTATCTCGACATGCATTTTTCTGGCGACGTCGACGCCCCAGCGCTCGATCCACTGCGAACGCTTGAGCCGGCCGGCCGAAATCTGCGCCTGGCCGCCATTGCGGGTCGAGCAGCCCCAGGCGACGCCATTTGCTTCCAGCACCGTCGCCTTGATGCCGTGCTCCTTGGCCAGATGAATGGCACAGGACAGGCCGGTATAGCCCGAGCCGATGATGGCGACATCGACGTCGATGTCCTGCGTGACGGGGCCGTCGTCTTCCGGCTGCGGGCCGGCGGTGGCGATCCAGTAGGTCGGCGCGTAGTCCTTGCCGGCGCCCGGGTTTTGTGCATGGACCGGGTCATAGGCCGGATCGAACGGCAGACGTTGTGCCGCGGACCTCAAGAGTTGATGTTCCATTGACGTGGTCCTCCCGAGACCGCTCAGGCACCAGCCGCAATCAGCGGCCGGTTCTTGCGGAAGGCCTGCTTGCGGACGATCTTGCCGTCATCGAGCGTGAACAGATCGCAGCCCTCTGCTTCGACGCGGCTGCCGTCGACGTTGGTGCCGGTGAACGTCCATTCCGAGACGGCGCGGTCGCCATGGACGAAGTGGCCATGATGGGCCCAGTGCGCGTCCGGCATCGCTTTCCAGACGCCGCTGAAAGCAGCGGCGATCGCCTCGGTACCTTCGAAGCGGGTGCCGTAGGCCTCTGGGCCGGCGACGCCGTTGAAGACGCAGTTGCCGGCGAAGAACTCCATGACGCCGTCGATGTCGTGGCGGTTGAAAGCGTCGAAGAGGCGAGCCAGGCCGTCGGCGGTGAGTGACATGTCGTGGTCCTCGTATCTGTACGGCAGAGCCTTTGGGCATGGCTTCGCCGTGGCCGGACAAGCCGGCGGATTGGTCTGTCTGTTGGTAAGATCAGGTTTGGCGTCAGCCTGGTGGCGACGTCGCCGGGTGTGCAAGTTTTGGCATCAGATCTTGCCCTTCCAGGGGATCATCGCCTTTTCCAGGTAGCGCAGCATGAGGTCGAAGGCGAAGGCGAAGATGCCGATGACGATGATGCCCATGATGACCGTATCGCTGGCGAGATACTCGGCGGCGTTCAGCACCATGAAGCCGAGACCGCGGTGGGCGGCGACCATTTCGGCGGCGACGAGCGTGGTCCAGCCGACGCCGATGCCGATGCGCATGCCGGTGAAGATCTCGGGCAGGGCGGCCTTCAGGATCACCTGGGAGATGACCTGGGCGCGGGTGGCGCCCATGGCATAGGCGGCATGGATCTGTTCGGTCGACACCGAGCGGACGCCGGCACGGGCGGCGATCGCCATGGGCGCGAAGATGGCGAGATAGATCAGGAACACCTTCGGGAATTCACCGATGCCGAGCCAGATGATGATCAAGGGCAGATAGGCGAGCGGCGGCAGTGGCCGGTAGAACTCGATGATCGGGTCGAACAGGCCGCGCACCGTGCGGTTGACGCCCATCAGGATGCCGACCGGAACGGCTGTGACCAGCGCCAGGAAGAAGGCGCCGAGCACACGGCCAAGGCTGGCCAGCGTGTGCTGGATGAGCGTCGAGTTGGAAACGCCATCGGTCATGGCGACGACGAACTTGTCCCACACGGCAAGCGGCGAGGGCAGGAACAGCGGCTGGACCCAGCCCATCTCGGTGATCAGCAGCCAGAGACCGAACAGCACAAGCGCCGTGATCAGGCTGATATGGCCGCTCATGCCGTCGCCCGGCGCGCCATAGATCTTGCCCGGGCGTACGGACTTGGCCCGTGAGAGGCGCTCAAGCATGGAGGTGTTCCGGATTGCCGGACTGGCGCTCGTCGCCGTAGATGATGCCGAGGATCTGCTCGCGCATGTCGATGAAATCGCGGCTGGATTTGATTGCACGTGCGTTGCCCTCCTCAAGGAAGCGCCGATTGAAATCGAGCTCATAGGTGTGGGTGATGCGGCCCGGGCGCGGCGACATGACGATCAGCCGGGAGCCGAGGAAAAGTGCTTCTTCGACGCTGTGCGTGATGAAGAAGAACATCTTGTTGGTCAGCTGCCAGACCTTGAGCAGCAGCTCCTGGATGGTCTCGCGGGTGAGCGCGTCGAGCGCCGCCATCGGCTCGTCCATCAGAAGCATCGCCGGGTCGCAGGTCAGCGCACGGGCGATGCCGACGCGCTGCTGCATGCCGCCGGACAGGTGGTAGATCATGTGGCGGTGAAAATCCTGCAGGCCGACAAGGGCGAGATTCTTGGTCGCCAGCTCGCGCCGGGTCGCCTTGTCTATGCCACGCAGCTTGAGCCCGAATTCGGTGTTGTCGATGACATTCAACCAGGGCAGCAGCGCGTGCTTCTGGAAGACGACGCCACGGTCGGCGCCTGGGCCGACGACTTGACGTCCGCCAAGTGTGATATCACCGTCGGTTGGTGTCATGAAGCCGGCCATCAGGTTGAGCAGTGTGGTCTTGCCGCAGCCCGAGGCACCGAGGGCGACGACGAAATCGCCGCTCTTGACCTCGAGGTTCACGCCCTTGAGCGCAATCACCGCCTGGTCGGAGTAGAGGCCTGGATAGGTCAGGCTGACATTGCTGACGTTGAGGGTTTCCATCGCGTCGAGCCTTTCGAAGAAAATGCAATCGAGTGGTGGAGAAAGTGCCGCCGACCGGCATCCGACCGGCGGCACGTCCAATGTTACTTGGATGCGTCCTTGGCGTAGCTACTGTTGACGAAGGGCGCGTAGTCGTCGAGCGCCTTGTCGATCTGCTTCTGGGCAACGAGGAACTTGGCGCTTTCATTCAATGCCTTGATGGCGCCTCCGCCGAGCCATGTTTCGGATGCCTGTTCGTCGGCATTGGGGAACGACAGCAGGTTGAGCGCTTCGACCGCACCTGCGCCGTCACCGCCGATCAGCTTGACGATGCCCTGCACCTGAGGCGAGTCCGCCGTCCAGCTTGCCTTGTTCTTGTTGTAGTCGGCGTAGGATTCAGACAGCACCTTGGTGAAGGCGGCCATGAACTTCGGGTTCTCGGCGGCCCACTTCTTGTCGGCGACAAGGCCGTCGAAGGTCGGTACGCTGGCAGCACCGATGGTCTCTGAATCGGCGATGGTCTTGCCGTTCTTGAGCAATTCGGTCAGTGCCGGCGGCCAGACATAGGCGGCGTCGATGTCGCCACGCTGCCAGGCGGCGATGATCTGCGGCGGCTTCATGTTGAGGATGTTGACCTCGCGCGGATCGATCTTCCACACCTGCTCGAGGCCGACAAGAAGATGGAAGTGCGAGGTCGACACGAACGGTACGCCGACATTCTTGCCCTTCAGATCCTCGGGCTTTTCGATGCCCGAGCCGTTGCGGACGGCGAGCGCCTCCGACTTGCCGATATTGTCGAGGATCCAGAACAGTTCGAGATTGACGCCGCGCGTGGCGGCGGCGGTGGTGCCGGTCGAGCCGATCACGCCGATCGGCACGCTGCCGGAGGCGAGAGCCGTCGAGATGTCGCCGCCCGAGCTGAACTGGCGCCAGTCGACGGTGTAGCCCGCTTCCTTGGCGGCGGCGTCGAAACGTCCGTCGGCGATGGCCGTGACGAACGGCCCGACGATCTGCTGATAGCCGACGACGACCGTCGTTTCGGCATAAGCGAGACAGGAGGTGAAGACGCCGGCCGCTATGGTTGCGGCGCCGGCCAAATGCTTGAAATGCTTAAAGTGTATCATCGTTACCCTCTTGTTTTGTTAGCCACCGGTTATTCCGGGAACTTGCCGGCTTTGATGCCGGTCTTGGTTCTGGACATAGGGTTAAATGGAACCTTTGAATTGCCTTATATCCAGATTGGAAGTTGAATGACTCCAGATTGAACCTGCGTGGGACCATGGCACAGGCGACAGTTTCGGAGACGATCTTCTTTCTCGACCGAGCGAGCCGCATCGGCCTGCAGGCGCAGATCCGCGAGACCGTGGTCTCGGCGGTGCTGTCTGGCCGGCTGCAGCCTGGCGCTCAGCTGCCCTCGACCCGCAAGCTTGCTGAATATCTGAACATTTCGCGCATCACGGTGACGCTTGCCTATCAGGAACTGGCGTCTCAGGGTTATGTCGAAACCGCCAGCCGAAGCTCCTATCGTGTTGCCGGCAACCCGCCGACGACCGTGCTCGAAGCGGCGGTGTCCGGCGTCGGCGCAGACGAAATCGACTGGTCGATGAAACTGCGGTCGAGTTTCATCGTTGCCAAGCAGATGCGCAAGCCGCTCGACTGGCGCCGCTATCCTTATCCGTTCCTCTACGGCCAGATGGACCCGTCGCTGTTCGATCTCGGCGCCTGGCGCGACTGTGCCCGGCGTGCGCTGGCGCGCGAGGATTTTGAACTGATGGCCGGCGACTTTGCCGCTGCCGACGACGTGCAGCTTGTCAACTACATCTGCTCCAGGACGTTGCCCAGTCGCGGCATTCGCGCCACGCCTGATGAAATCCTCGTCACGGTGGGAGCGCAGAATGCACTGTGGATCGTCACCCAGCTGCTGCTGCGGCAGGGCGCGCACGCCGTGTGCGAGAACCCCTGCCACCCTGACATGAGCGCATCGCTCAAGCTGAGCGGTGCAGACGTGACGGCCATCGACGTGGACAAGGAAGGCCTGCCGCCCGAGGTCCTGCCTGCCAAGGTCGACGCGGTCTTCGTCACGCCGAGCCACCATTCGCCGACCGGCGCCACCATGCCCGTCGAGCGCCGCGCAG
The DNA here is from genome assembly GCF_014250155.1 of Aminobacter sp. MDW-2. NCBI lineage: Bacteria > Pseudomonadati > Pseudomonadota > Alphaproteobacteria > Hyphomicrobiales > Phyllobacteriaceae > Aminobacter > Aminobacter sp. MDW-2. Next base: position 44,978 of record NZ_CP060198.1, on the reverse strand, counting down.
CACTCCTGGCAGCTGCCGCCAGCAGGGACTTCATCATCGTCGAGGACGACTATGAGTTCGAGATGAGCTTTCTCGCGCCGCCGTCTCCGGCGCTGAAGTCCTTCGATCGCAGCGGTCGGGTGTTCTACATCGGCAGCTTTTCCAAATCGCTTTTTCCGGGCCTGCGGCTGGGCTATCTCGTGGCGCCGGCGCCGGTCATCCGTGAGGCGCGAGCGTTGCGTGCCCTGATGCTGCGTCATCCACCCGGCCATCTCCAGCGCACTGCAGCCTACTTCCTCGCGCTCGGCCACCACGATGCGGTGCTGCACCGCATGCGTGGCGAATACCACAAGCGCCACATCGTCATGGCCGAAGCGCTGAAGCGCGAAGGCTTCACCATCGCCGGATCGTCAGCCTTTGGCGGCACCTCGTTCTGGGTCGAGGGGCCCGATGGGCTGGATGCGGACCTTTTGATGAACGAACTCAAGCAGGACGGCGTGCTGATTGAATCCGGCTCGCCGTTCTTTCCCGATGCGGACGGGCCGTGCCGCTTCTTCCGCATGGGGTATTCGTCGATCCCGCGCGACAATATCGCCGAGGGTGTTGTCCGTGTGCGGGCAAGGATGAATCGGCTGCTGGCACAGGCTTAGATCGGGACCTGCCGCTCTATTCGACCACTTCGTAGACGTGGCGCTCAAAGCGCTCGAGCAGCGTGTGCATCCGCTTGCGTGCGGCTTCGAAGTCGGGCGATGCTGCGCGTGCAGCCCGGTCGGCGTCATAAGCTTCCCTTGAGGCGAAGCTGCATTCCCAGCGTATGTCAGGTCCGTTTCCTTCCGTCCGCACAAGGATGCGCCCGGGATCCAGGCCGAGTTGGCGCCTGATCTCTGTCGCCTTGCGGCGCTGCTTCAGAACCTCATCCGCCTGATCCTCTTTGGCGAAATAATTGGTCGCTTCGACAATCATCTTTTCCTCCGCTGCCTTCCTACCATGCATCACGGCCGTTTCGGTCGGCCATGAAAAATCGATCCCGGGATCGCTTGACATCCAAAAATATGATCATAAAGTGTGATCACACTAGATGATCGCATCGTACAGAGATGCCTCCGCGGTGACAAGGAAAAGGTAGAGACCGGTGCCCACGATCAAGTCCATCGAAACGCTCATTGTTCAACTGCCGACGCGGCGCGAGCACAAATGGGCCGGCCTGACCGAGGTCATCGGTCGCTATGTCATGGTCAAGATGACCGACAGCGACGGCCGGGTCGGCTGGGGCGAGGCGCCGGCGCTGAAGGACTGGGGCGGTGAGTTCGGCCGCTACTTCGGCGAGTCCGCCATGATCACCCGCAGCGTCATCGAGACCTACCTGGCGCCTGCCGTCATCGGTCTCGAACTCGGCAATTTTGCCGAGCTTCATGCCCGCATGGATGCCATCATCCGCGGCTATCCCTATTCCAAGGCGGCCGTCGAGTTCGCGGCCTATGACCTCGCCGGCCGCTGGCTGAACGTTCCCGTTCATACGTTGCTCGGCGGCAAGGCGCGCGACAAGGTCGCCATCACCCATTCGATCGGCCTGATCTCGATCGAAGAGGCCAAGGTCGAGGCAGCCAAGCTTGCTGCCGAAGGCATCAAGACGATCAAGGTCAAGATCGGCGTCGACCCGGCGCGCGACGTCAAGATGGTCGCGGCAGTCCGCGAGGCTGCAGGCGAGGCGATGGAAATCTGCGTCGACGCCAATGAGGGCTACAAGACGCCTGGCGAGGCGGTGCAGACCGTGCGCCAGATGGAAAAGTACCGGCTCAAATATGTCGAGCAGCCGGTGATGGGCATCGAGCGCATCGCCGAAGTTGGCCGCCGCATCGACGCGCCCGTCATGGCCGACGAGTCGGCATGGAACGCCCATGACGCCATCCAGATCATCCAGAATGGCGGTATCCAGATCGTCTCGATCTACACCACCAAGGCCGGTGGCTTGTACAAGGCGATGGAAGTCGGCGCGGTCTGCCGCGCCGCCGGCATCATCTGCAACGTCAACGGCTCGATCGAAACAGGCATCGGCAACCTCGCCAACGTCCAGGTCGCGGCTGCATCGCCGGCAGCGACGTTGTCCTGCGTCATCCCGATCTCGACACCGGCCGAGGCGCAGCATGGTCAGGTCGGCGGCATCTATTACAAGGACGACCTTTTGGTCGAGCCGATGCAGGTCGTCGACGGTGCGGTCGTCGTGCCGTCGGGGCCGGGCATGGGCATCGATGTCGACCTCGCCAAGGTCGAAAAATACCGCGTGCGCGACTGAGCGCCGGTCAAGAAACTCAAGGAGAGGAACCAAATCATGCGGGCAGAAATCGTAGCCAAGCAGGTGAGGGCAATGGCCGAGCATGGGCTCGACGCCATCATCTGCTCGTCGCCCGAGAACTTCGCCTATACCACAGGCTTCGTCGTGCCGTCGCAGCCGCTGATCCGCCACCGCCATGCGATGACCATCGTCACAGCGGACGGCCGCACCGCGATCTTCGGCGTCGACATGGAAGCATCAACGATCAAGCGCCGCTTGCCTGACATGCCGGCCCGTATCTGGGCCGAATTCTCCGACGATCCGATGCTGGTGCTGGCAGACCAGCTCGCCGGCCTCGGCCTTGGCAAGGCGCGCATCGGCCTTGAGATGGACTATCTGCCGGCCGGCGATTTCGCCCGGCTGATCGCGGCGATGCCCGGCGCGCGGTTCGAGCATGCCGAGCCGATCCTGGCGCGGCTGCGCCAGATCAAGACGGCTGAAGAGGTCGCATTGCTTAGCAAGCTTTCTCGGATCGCCGACCAGGCGATCACCGACACGCTGGCGGTGGTCGATGCCGGCGACTCCGAGATGGACATTGCCGGTCATTTGACCCGCAACGTCTATTCGCTTGGCGCCGAACACTTCAAGCTGCTGATCGTCGCTACCGGCGAGCGGTCGGTGCTGCCCAATGTCGGCCCGTCCGACCGCATCCTCAAGCGTGGCGATGTCTGCCGCGTCGAGATCTTCTCGGTCATCAACGGCTACCAGGCCGGCGTCTGCCGCACGGCCATCGTCGGCGAGGCGCCGCCCATGGCCGACAAGATCTGGGCTCACCTGGTCGAGTGCAAGTATGAGATCATGGAGAAGGTGAAGCCCGGTGCGAGCTGTCGCGAGATCTACGACGCCTTCATCGCCAAGCTCGCCAAGCTCAACCTGCCGCCGATCTCGTTCGTTGGCCACGGCATTGGCCTGCACCTGCACGAAGACCCCTATCTCGGCCTGACGCCGGTGCTCGGCAAGCCGGGCAGCGACGCGCCGCTGGAAGAGAACATGGTGCTTGGTTTCGAGCCGCTCTGCTACGACACCGGCTATGGCTACGGCATGCAGAACAAGGACATGCTTCTGGTGACGTCGAAGGGATCGGAGCTGTTGTCCGATTACGCCGACACCGACAAGCTGATCCTTTGCGGCACCGCCAAGCAGGGCGGCAAGGTCAAGGCGGTGGCCTAAGGGCTACCGCTTGCGAAATGGCGGCCGGGGTGGTTGTTGGCCCGGTCGTCGCGTTCCGCTCGGAAGAGTGTGCGAATGCTCGGATATCGCCCGCTGTCACGGACCGGCGACGCGATCGGGAGGGTCCGTGGGTAAAGCATTGGGTGGAGCCGCATGCGTACGCTGATCGAAAATCTGAACTTCGCTTTCACCGTCGACAAGAACGACACGGTGCTGCGCAATGCGAGCGTGGTGGTCGAGAACGACCGCATCGCCGACATCGGAGCGGCCGACGATGTGGCATCGCGCCACAAGGGCAAGAGCTTCGACAAGGTCATCGACGGCACCATGCTGGGGATCTGCCCGGGCTTCGTCGACAGCCACGTGCATTTGTCCGAGACCCTTTCCCGCGCGGTCTTCCCCGATAATCTCAACACCCGCGCCTGGGTGTTCCACTGGGCCAAGCCGTTCTACGCTCACATAACGGAGGAAGACGAATATTGGGGCGCGCTGCTCGGCATCACCGAGATGCTGCGCTGCGGCACCACCTGCTTCCTCGACATGGGCTCGCAATACGATCCCGGCATCGTCATCCGCGCCATGGACAAGACCGGCATCCGCGGCATCACCGGCCGCCACGCCGCCGATAATCGCCCGTCGGAGCTGCCGCGCGGCTGGACCGAGGAAATGGCCGAGCATCACTTCTTCCCCGACGCGCAGACGGCGCTGAAGGTGCTCGAGGAAAACGTGCTGCGCTACAACAACACGCTCGACGGTCGTGCCCGCTGCTGGGTCAACATCGAGGGCAAGGAGCCCTGCAGCCTCGAACTGCATGTCGGTGCCGTGGCGCTGGCCGAGAAGCTGGGCGTCGGCACCACCTACCACCTGGCGACTTCGATCGAGGAGGCCAAGGTCTGCGAGAGCAAGTATGGCTGCTGGCCGATCACCCGCGTCGACAATGCCGGCGGCATCCGCAAGAACCTGGTCATCGCTCACGGCGCAGCCGTGTCGGATGAGGAGGTCAAGCTTCTGGCCGAGCGCGGCGCCAGCGTTGCCTTCTGCCCGTGCTCGTCGTTCAAGCTCGGCAAGGGCGCCACGTCGATCGGCAAGTACCCCGAGATGGTCAGGGCCGGCGTCAAGGTCGGCCTCGGCACCGACGGTGTCTCGGCCGCCGGTAACATGAACCTGATGCGGCAGATGCTCGTCGTTGCCGGCATGTTCAAGGATGCGCGGCTGAAGCCCGACATCTTCACTGCCCGCGATGCGCTGCGCGCCGCCACCATCGAGGGCGCGCGCGCCCTGATGTGGGACGACGAGATCGGCTCGCTGGAGATCGGCAAGAAGGCCGATTTCATTCTGTTCGATCTCGACCATGTCGAGTGGACGCCGTTCTACGATCCGCTGCAGGCGCTGGTGTTCTCGGCCTCGACGGCCTCGATCACTCAGACCTGGGTCGACGGCAAGGCGGTCTATGTCGACGGCAAGGTGCAGGGTGTCGACGAAGCGGGCATCCGCCGCAAGGCGCGCGAGCTGGCGGCTGCCGCCGTGGTGCGCGCTGGCCTGCACGAGGAAGACGTCGAGACGACCACGACACTGTACGACGAAGGCAACTGAGGGCTGGAGCTTGCCGCGTCTCGCGTTGCGGAAGGGTGCGGCACCAGCTATGAAGGCATACGTTCAAGAGGCTGCATGGGAGAGATCGGCCGCTGCGAGATGACACCGGCCGACGCCGACGGAGCAACCCCCCAGGAAACTCTCAGGCAAAAGTGACCATGCAGTTGAACGATCTGGAGAGAGGCGCCTCGAGCGTCCACCGAAGGGGAAAGCCGCACCGGCAAGGCTGACGCGGTTAAGCTCTCAGGTACAGCGACAGATTGGGGAAAACAGCGGGCTTCGGCCCGCACCCAACTTTGTTCGCGGAGAGTGAAATGCCCCATATTGCCGTTATCGGCGCCGGTATCACCGGCGTCACCACTGCCTATGCCCTTCTGGAGCGCGGCTACACCGTCACTGTCGTCGACCGCCAGCGTTATGCCGCGATGGAGACGTCGTTCGCCAATGGCGGCCAGCTGTCGGCCAGCAACGCCGAGGTCTGGAACCACTGGTCGACCTTGCTCAAGGGCATCAAGTGGATGCTACGCAGTGATGCGCCGCTGCTGATGAATCCCCGGCCTACTTGGCACAAATATGCCTGGCTGGCTGAGTTCGTCTCAAATATCGCAAATTACCGCGACAACACGGTGGAGACGACGCGGCTGGCGATTGCCGCGCGCAAGCACCTGTTTGCGATTGCCGAGCGCGAGAACATCGACTTCGACCATGTCCGTCGCGGCATCCTGCATTTCTACTGGGACAGACCGAGCTTCCAGCACGCGCTGAAGGTCAATGCGATGCTGGTCGAGGGCGGTCTCGACCGCCGGCCGGTGACGGCGGAGGAGGTAAAGTCGATCGAGCCGACGTTAAATGGCGATTTTCATGGCGGCTTCTACACGCCGTCGGACTCGACCGGCGACATCCACAAGTTCACCTTCGGCCTCGCCAAGGCCTGCGAACGGCGCGGTGCGCGCTTCGTCTTCGACGCCAATGTCGAGCGTATCGCCCGGGATGGCGTGTTTTGCATCGGCTATACGACGTCAGGTGCCGACGGCCAGCCCGACTACAGGGTCGTCGAGGCCGACGGCATCGTCATCTGCGCCGGTTCCGCCAGTCGCCATTTCGCAGCGATGCTCGGCGACCGGGTCAATGTCTACCCGGTCAAGGGCTATTCCATCACAGTGCATCTCGACGACGAGCGCAGCCAGGTTGCCGCGCCCTGGGTCAGCCTGCTCGACGACCGCGCCAAGATCGTCACCAGCCGCCTTGGCGCCGGGCGCTTCCGGGTTGCCGGCACCGCCGAGTTCAACGGCATGAACAGAGACATTCGCGATGACCGCGTCAGACCGCTGGTCGACTGGACACGCATGCTGTTCCCGGATGTCGACACCAACAGGGTCGTGCCCTGGGCAGGTCTCAGGCCGATGATGCCCAACATGATGCCAAGGGTCGGCAAGGGCCGCCAGTCCGGCGTGTTCTACAATACCGGCCATGGTCATCTCGGCTGGACGCTGTCGGCCGCTACAGCCCAGATGGTCGCGGAGACCGTTTCGGGCGAGTTCCGCACCGACGCTGCACTTGCAGCCTGACCCGGGAGTTATGACGATGAACATGATGAACCGGATAAACGACAGCGTCTCCCTTCATGGCCTTTCTGTTGCGCGCGAGCTCCACGACTTCGTGGTCGCGGAGGCTCTGCCAGGGACGGGTGTCGATGCGGAGGCCTTCTGGAAGGGTTTTGCCGCGATCGTGCATGATCTGGCGCCGAAGAACCGGGCGCTGTTGGAGAAGCGCGACGACTTCCAGCTCAAGCTCGACGCCTGGTACCGCAAGCATGGCGCCCCGCACGACATGGCCGCCTACAAGGCGTTCCTGAGCGAGATCGGTTATCTTGTGCCGGAAGGTCCGGCCTTTGCCGTTACCACCGACAATGTCGATCCCGAGATCGCCACCGTCGCCGGACCGCAGCTGGTCGTGCCGGTCATGAATGCGCGTTATGCGCTGAACGCCGCCAATGCGCGCTGGGGTTCGCTCTATGACGCGCTCTACGGCACCGACGCGATTTCCGACGCCGACGGTGCCGAGAAGACCAAGGGCTACAACCCCAAGCGTGGCCAAAAGGTCATCGCCTGGGCCAAGGCGTTCCTGGATCAGTCAGCACCGCTGGCTCAGGGCAGCTGGAGCGACGTGACCGGGCTGTCGATTGTCGACGGCAAGCTCGTGCTGGCCAATGCGTCTGGTTCGGTTGCGCTGGGCGACGGCAAACAATTCGCCGGCTATCGTGGTGCTGCCGGCAATCCAGATGCGGTGCTGCTGGTCAAGAACGGCCTGCATGTCGAGGTGGTGGTCGACAGAGACAGTGCGATCGGCAAGACCGATCCGGCCGGCATCTCCGACATGATCCTGGAGTCCGCACTCACCACCATCCAGGACTGCGAGGATTCGGTCGCAGCAGTCGACGCCGAAGACAAGGTCGCCGTCTACCGCAACTGGCTCGGCCTGATGAAGGGCGATCTCGCGGAAAGCTTCGACAAGGGCGGCAAGCTTGTCACCCGCAAGCTCAATGCCGACCGTGCCTATACCGGTGCCGATGGCAAGACCGTCTCGCTGCCCGGCCGCTCGCTGATGCTGGTGCGCAATGTCGGCCACCTGATGACCAATCCCGCGATCCATGACCGTGACGGCCACGAGGTGCCCGAAGGCATCATGGATGCGGCAATCACCGCTTTGATCGCCCTGCACGACGTTGGAGCCAAGGGCCGTCGCATGAACTCCCGCGCCGGCTCGATGTATGTGGTCAAGCCGAAGATGCATGGCCCCGAGGAAGTGGCCTTTGCCGTCGAGATCTTCGACCGCGTCGAGCGCCTCGTCGGCATGCCCAGAAAGACCATCAAGATGGGCATCATGGACGAGGAGCGGCGCACCACGATCAACCTCAGGGAATGCATCCGTGCCGCCAAGGAACGTGTGGTGTTCATCAACACCGGGTTCCTCGACCGCACCGGCGACGAAATCCACAGCTCGATGGAAGCCGGCCCCATGGTGCGCAAGGGCGACATGAAGCAGGCGCCATGGATCAATGCCTACGAGGCCTGGAACGTCGACACCGGTCTCGAATGCGGCCTGTCGGGCCATGCCCAGATCGGCAAGGGCATGTGGGCGATGCCCGACCTGATGGCAGCGATGCTGGAGCAGAAGATCGCTCACCCCAAGGCTGGCGCCAACACCGCCTGGGTGCCGTCGCCGACGGCGGCGACGCTGCATGCCACCCACTACCACAAGGTCGACGTGCATGCCGTCCAGGCCGAGCTGAAGAGCCGGCCCAAGGCGCGGCTCGACGACATCCTGTCGGTGCCTGTGGTCGTCCGTCCCAACTGGACGCCCGACGAGATCCAGCGCGAGCTCGACAACAATGCGCAGGGCATCCTGGGTTATGTCGTGCGCTGGATCGACCAGGGCGTCGGCTGTTCCAAGGTTCCCGACATCAACGACGTCGGGCTGATGGAAGACCGCGCCACCTTGCGCATCTCGTCCCAGCACATCGCCAACTGGCTGCGCCACGACGTCTGCTCGCACATCCAGGTGATGGATTCGCTGCAGCGCATGGCGGCGATCGTCGACCGGCAGAATGTCGGCGATCCGCTCTACAAGCCGATGGCGCCGGAGTTCGACCAGTCGACCGCCTTCCGCGCTGCCTGCGACCTCGTCTTCGAAGGCCGCGCCCAGCCCAACGGCTACACCGAACCGGTCCTCCACAAGCGCAGGCTCGAACTCAAGGCGAAGATGAGGGCAAGGTCCCACTAAGTTCAGCGGAGCTCAGGGCCGGCTGCTGCGTTCGACGGGGAGATCAGCCTCGTCGTCGGCAGTGCCCATTCTGCCCGGTCGAAGGCGCAACACCCCTACCTCGGCGATTGGCTGCGGCGCCCATAATGGCTTGCTCCCCCCTGAGGGGAGATGGCCGCGAGGCCAGCGGGCGCGCGCAAGCGCCCCGACTCAGAATCTGCGGGCCAAGGTGATCGCTATCAGCCAGCGGCCCTGCACGCCCTCACGAATCCCAAAGGAGAAAGACATGACCGACCTGACACTCGCTGCCGCCAACACCATCATCATGGCCGCCCTCGCCAAGGGCGCGGACGCCAGGATGAAACCTTTGACGGTCGCCGTGCTTGATGCCGGCGGCCATCTCAAGGCATTCCAGAAGCAGGACGGCGCCTCGATGCTGCGCTACGAGATCGCTTCCGGCAAGGCCTATGGCGCGCTCGCTGTCGGCATGGGTTCGCGCTGGCTCGACCAGACGGCGAAGGAGCGGCCGCACTTCATGGAAGGCCTCAACGCCGTCTCCGGCGGCCGCATCGTGCCGGTGCCCGGCGGTGTGCTGATCCGCGACCAGGCGGGCAAACTCATCGGCGCGGTCGGCATCACGGGCGATACGTCAGACAATGACGAACTCGCGGCAATCGCAGGTATCGAGGCGGCGGGGCTCAGGCATCAGGCAGCTTGAACAGCGGGAAGCACATTCTTCCGCTTGACAATTCTCAGTGTGATCATAAAGTGTGATCAAACTAGTTGGTGGTTATCAATTGGCGCGAGGGGCGGGGAGGAGTACCCGTTCCGAGCATGAGGTCGTGCGGCCGGCAAGCCGTAGCTCGGCCCCCGGAGGAGAGAATGAAAGTTGCAGTATTAGGAGCGGGTGCGGGCGGTGCAGCCTCGGTCGCAGAGTTGGTCCAGGCCGGTAATGACGTCCATTTCTGGGCGCGTTCGGCCGAAACGTTGGAGCCGCATGTCAAGCTGGGTGGTGTCGCCTATGAAGGCAAGCTCGGCGAGGGCGTGGCGAAGCCGGCGCTGATTACCACCGATCTCAAGGCAGCGATCGATGGCGTCGATGTCGCCGTCGTCGTCCTGCCGACCTTCTCGCACTCGGCGATCGCATCGGCGCTGGCCGCTGCCGGCTGGTCGTCGACCAGGCCGGTCGTGCTCAACCCTGGCCACACCGGCGGTGCGCTGGAATTCGCCGAGACGTTTTCGCGCACCGGCCGTGCAGCTCCCCCCGTCGTCGAGTTCTCGACCCTGACCTATGTCGCACGCAAGTACCGCCCCGATGGCGTCACCGTCTCCGGCCGCGCCAAGCAGCTCAAGGCCGCGGCGCTGAAGGGCGGCTCCGAGGTGCTGGAGATCGCGGGAAAACTCTATCCGGGCCTTACCCCGGTTGCCGACGTGATCGCTTCCGACCTCTCCAACGTCAACATGGTCCTGCATCCGCCGGCGGCTGTCCTTGCCGCTGCCTGGGTCGAGGCGACTGGCGGCAACTTCACCTTCTACGTCGATGCGATGACCCCCGGCGTCGCCCGCGTCATGAAACAGCTCGACAACGAGCGTTTGGCGGTGGCCAGGGCCTTCGGGCATGATCTGCCCAACCTCGTCGAGGAGATGAAGCTGCTCGGTACGGTCGAGGCCGATGTCACCGACACCAGCGATTTCCGCGCGGCGATTGCCGGCGGCGAGGCCAACAAGCGCATCAAGGGTCCGGATTCGCTCGAATACCGCTACTACAAGGAAGATTTCGGCCACGGCCTGCTGCCATTCCTTGAATTCGCGAAGATCGCAGGCGTCGAAACGCCCGTGGCGCATTCGCTCTACAGCCTGGCGCAGATCGCCGTTGGCACCAATTATCGCAAGGGCGGTCGCACCGCCGAGGCGATGGGTATCGCCGGCATGTCTCGGGATCAGGTCATTCAGAAGGTGAGGGCGAAATGAGCTGGAACAACACAGTCATCGCCGTCGTCGCCGGCGACGCCCGCGAACAGGAGATTGCCCGCTGCGCCGTCCGCGCCGGCGCCACCGTCCGTGCTTACGGTTTTCCCTGGCCGGAGGAGGGCATCGAGGGCGTCTATCACGCCAAGGATGCCGCCGACGCGCTGAAAGGTGCCGACATCGCGCTGTTCCCGATCCCGGGCATCACCGCCGAAGGTGCGCTCTTTGCGCCAAAGTGCCCTGAAAAGATCATCCCGACGCGCGAGATGCTGGAGGGCATGCGCAAGCCGGGCCACATCATCCTCGGCTGGGCCGATGGCAATCTGAAGGGGCATTGCGAAGCGCTCGGCATTACGCTGCACGAATATGAATGGGACGTCGACCTGATGCTGCTGCGCGGCCCGGCGATCGTCGAGGGTGTGCTCAAGGTGATCATCGAGAACACCCAGATCACCATTCATAAATCCAACATCTGTCTCGTCGGCCAGGGCACCATCGGCTCGCTTCTGACCAACACGCTGGTGGCGCTCGGCGCTCACGTCCATGTCGCGGCCCGCAATCCGGTTCAGCGTGCAGCGGCTTATGCGGCGGGCGCGGAATCGCTGACGCTCGAACAATTGCCCGAATTCCTGCCCAGGATGGACATCGTTATCGGCAGCGTGCCGAAGCGGCTGCTCGATCGCGACCAGCTCAAGCTGTTGCCCAAACATGCGTTGTTGGTCGATGTCGCGGCCCCACCCGGCACCATTGACAGGGAGGCGGCGGCCGAACTCGGGCTGAAGGCGATCTGGGCTCGCGGCATGGGCGCACGTGCGCCGATCACCGTTGGTCGCAGCCAGTGGAGCGGCATCTCAAGACGCATTGAAGGCATATTGGAGCAGAAGTGATGAAGGCGGATCTGGTCATCAAGAACGCGCGGGTGGTTCGCCACGACGGCGAATTCCACGGCGGCGTCGCGGTCAAGGACGGCAAGATCGTGCTGACCGGCGCCGACGAGGTGCTGCCCGACGCGAAGCGTACCATCGACGCCGAGGGCAAGGTGCTGATGCCCGGCCTGATCGACCCGCACTGCCATCTCGGTGTGAAGTTTCCCTATCCCGAGGACATGCGGACCGAGACGGCGGCCGCGGCTTCGGGCGGCGTCACCACGGCGCTGCTCTACATCCGCAACCTCAAGGAATCCTATCTGCCGTTTTACGAGGAGCGGAAGGCGTTGGGCGAGGAGAACTCGGTCATCGACTTCGGCTTTCACTTCGGCATCCAGCGCGAGGAGCACATTGCCGAGATCCCCGAGATCGTCGCCAGGACCGGCGTGAAGTCGTTCAAGTGCTATTTCGGCTACGAGCCCGACAATCCGATCGGCATCGTGCCGGCGACGGACGGCTGGGTCTACGCGGCAATGCGCATCCTGTCGAAGATCCCCGGCGGCGTTATCAACGTCCATTGCGAGAACACCCAGATCGCCTCGTGGATCAAGAAGGAGATCGCCGCGACCGGACGCCAGGACCTCGGCGCCTATACGGAATCGCGCCCGGCCTTCTGCGAGGTCGAGACGATCAGGCGTATGATCTTCCTGGCCGAAAAGACCGGCTGCTCGCTGCATCTGGTGCATACCTCGGTCGGCATGGGCCCGGTGCTGGCCGCAGAGGCGCAGTCGCGCGGCGTCCACGTCACGGTCGAGACATGCCCGCATTACCTGACGCGCACCTGCTATGACGAGGATCTGGACATGCGCGCCAAGATCTCGCCGCCGCTGCGCGACCGCAACGAACTCGAAGGCCTGTGGGCCGGCATGCTCAACGGCTCGGTCTACAGCCTCGGCACCGATCACGTGCCGTTCCTGCCCAAGAAGCTCGAGGATTTGTGGACGGAATTCCCCGGCGTCGTCAGCTTCCCGTGGGAGCTGTCGCTGATGCTGCATTTCGGCGTGCACCAGCGTGGGCTGCCGCTCAGTCGCCTTGTCGAGCTCAACTCATTCAATCCGGCGCGGCGTTTCGGCCTTTGGCCACGCAAGGGCCATATTGACGTCGGCTTTGACGCCGATCTCGTGCTGGTCGATCTCGACGAGGAGCGTACGGTTACCCACACCGGCAAGGGCACCTGCATCTATGAAGGCTGGAAGCTCAAGGGGTGGCCGGTGATGACGATCGCTCGCGGCGATGTGGTCTACGAAAACGGCGTGGTTGCCGACAGCCACTATGGTCGCGGCCGCTGCGTGACGGTGCCGTCATGACCCAAGGGGTCTCCGATCATCTCGACCTGGCCGGTCGCATTTCGCTGACACCGGCGCGTCTGCCGGTGCGTGAGGCGGTCGACAGGATCGTCGCCCGCAAGTCGACGATCCGCCAGGAGAGGCTGTCGGGGATCCACAATCCATGGGGCCATTGCATCGGCCTGACTGATCCGTGGAGCTTTCTCGACCTGTGCGAGAGCGCTCTCGTGATCGATGCCGCGAAGACGGTCATCGGGCCTGATGTCATCCTCTGGGACAGCGAGTTTTTTCCCGAGGCAGGCCGTTACGGCGAGTTTGTCGGCGAGGGTCGCGAAGGTCGCTACTGGCCGGTGACGCCGCTGGCTGGCGCCGTGGTGCTGGTGGCCGTCGGCAGGAAAACCCCGGAGGTCAGGGCAGTCGGGCTGGAGGAAATAGGTTCCGACGTGCTCGCGAGCTTTGATGCTTCGGAGCCGCTCTATGTCGTCAGGCTGATGCCTGCGACGAGCCGCTTCGAGCGCGATCCAAACCATGCGGCCAACCGCGCCTGCATGGAAGAGCAGGTGCTGGTCAATTACTCGAACCGCCCGCTGTGGCTGCTCTCGGGCACCGACCGGGCCAACAACGATCTGGTTTCGGGCTTTGCGCCGGCCGTGCCCGTATGGGCCTCCGGCGCGATGCCCAGCGAAAGAGAGGAGAAATAACATGCCGTTCGTCGTCGTAGAGATGTGGGAGGGGCGCACTGTCGAGCAGAAGCGCAACCTCGTGAAAGCCATTACCAAGGCCATGGTCGAGGAAGCCGCCTGCAAGCCTGATCACCTGCATGTGGTGATCCATGAGACGCCCAAGGACAGCTGGGGTCGCGGCGGCGTGCTCGGCATCGACATGGTGGAGCACAAGTGATGGCGCTCGACGTTCTCGATTATCGCAAGTCGGCACTGCTGGTCATCGACCTGCAAAACGCCTTCATCCACGAAAAGGGCACACTCGGTGTTTCCGGCGTCGACACCAAGCGCCTGTCGGCGATCGTGCCGCCGCTGGCCAAGCTGATCAAGCGCTGCCAGGACACCGGCATCCCGGTCATCTGGACGATGCAGGAGCACTTCGCGGTCGACCAGAACCGAGCTAAGAAGAAGCTGCTCGGCCATACAGCGCGCCGCAAGCAGGTGTCGGCGCTGGCCGGCAGCTGGGACGAGCAGATCATCGACGAGCTGAAGCCGCTGGCCGATTTCGATCCGGCCTTCGTCATCCGCAAGCACCGCTTCGGCGCCTTCTACGAGACGCGCCTCGAAATGATGCTGAAGATGCTCGGCACCCAGCACCTGTTTGTCACCGGTGCGACCACCAACGCCTGCGTCGAGACCTCGATCCGCGAGGCCTATCTGCGTGACCTCGACGTGATTGCCGTCGATGACTGCGTGTCGGGCGTCAATGCCGAATGGGAAGCCACTGCCAAGCAGGTCTGGAAGCAGTATTTCTGCGAGATCGCCCACTCGTCCGAGGTCCTCGACTGGATCGGCGAGCAGGTCAAGCCGCGTGTCACCAACTATGGCCACCAGCTGATCATGGTCAACGACATCGACACGTCGGTGGCCTTCTACACCAACCAGCTCGGCTTCACGATCCGTCCAGCCAAGCCGCTGGCCGACGGCCGTCCGTTCACCGCCTTCCACCAGGGCATTGCGCTGATCCACGGCAAGGCTTCGGACCACCGCCAGCTCGATCACATCGCCTTCGAGGTCAACGATGTGCGCGCCATGGATGCCAGGCTGAAGAAGGCCGGGGTCAAGTACTACACCGACCTGCATGATGGGCCCTATGGCCTGACCATCTACATCGCCGACCCCGACGGCACCAAGGTCGAGCTCTACCAGGTCGGCGCCTCGGCCTGATCCGCTCGTATGTACTGATGTAAAAAGGCCGCCGGATTTCGGCGGCCTTTTTTCTTGGTCGCTGACGTCGTCCCGGCTCAGCCGAGCGCCAGGCCTTCAAGCCCGTCGAGTTCGGCGTAGGAAGGCAGTGAGGTCGAAATCGGTGTCCCATTGCGGATGACGATGCGGTTGCTCTCCGCGCGCGAAAGCACCTCCGACCAGCTGCGGCCTTCATAGAGAATGAAATCAGCGGGTTGCCCCTCAGCGATGCCGCCCTTGGCTCCGAGACCCATGACCTCGGCCGGGGTCGTGGTCACGGCCCTGATCCAGTCGCCACTCGGGTGGTCGAGATGTAGTACGCGCGTGCCCAGGCGGAACGTGTCGAGCATGTCGAGATCGCCGTAGGAATGGAACGGGTCGCGCGTGTTGTCGGAGGCGAGCGCCACCGCGATGCCGCGCTTTTTCATCTCGTGCAGCAAGGTCACGCCGCGCCATCTCGGGGTCGCGCCATTGCGGCGGTCCTGCAGATAGAGGTTGCAGGTCGGCAGCGCCACGACGGCAACGCTCGCGGTCGCGACCGTGTCCAGCGTTGCATCGACGATTGCCTCATCCTGCACCGCCAGTGAACAGCAATGTCCGACCAGCACCTTGCCGGCAAATGATGCGCGGAGCTTGGCCTCGGCGATGCGCCGAAGCGCGTCGGCTGTTGGGTCGGAGGTCTCGTCGGCGTGGAAGTCGAGATCCAGGCCGTTCCTGGCCGCGGCAGCAAACATGCGGTCGAGCAGGTGGTCGATGTCGGGAGCAGGATAGGCAACCGCCCCGAGCGTGCCGCCGGCGGCAGCCACCCGCCTGGCCATGCTGTTGAGGAAGGCGTCGTCGCGGGCCATGTCTATGGGAAACAGGCAGGAGGCCTGCAGGTCGATGCGACCGCGCCAATGCTGCCGGAGTTCCGTGAACACCGGCCAGGAAATGGCGTCTTGCGGCGGCTGCGAGTCGATGTGGGTGCGTATCGCCGAAGTGCCGTGGTGGAAAGCCGAGCGCAAGGCAAAGTCCATGCGCTTGAACACATCCGCGGCAGACCAGTTGGTGGTCCGGTCGGCGCGCGTCGCGGCCAGAGCGCGTTCGAACGTGCCGTTGGCCGTCGGCGTACGCGGCAAGATGTGGCCTTTGTCCAGATGGGTGTGGCAATCGACGAAGGTCGGCAGCATGACCCGGCCGCCGGCATCGATGATGGGCAGGCGGTCATCTGTTGCGGTGGGCTCGCGGCGCGCAGGAGTTGTTGCCAATATCCTGCCGTGCTCTACAGTCAGGTCAGCAAGAAAGAACCCTGCGGCATCCATGGCACTCCAGTTTGTCACCGCACTGTTGAGACGCACGTTGCGTAGCACGTACCGGCTCATCCTTGCGCCCGCGGCGAGCTGTTCGTGCAATACAAGCTGTGCAGTCATGGACGGCCCTTCCTGGGGCTGATGCGATGCCTAAGTGCTTCAGGCGCTCGCGATGTTTGTTGGCGAACCAGCCGGGCAGTTAAAGGTTGCCGTTTCGGCAAAGATCATTTATTGATCACAATATGAGATCACAGATTGCGGCCTGTCAACTTCTGCCCCCGGCCGGCGACTGTCTGCGGCAAGCTCGCCGCCTGACGCCGTTCCTCGTACAGCGCAAATCTTGAGGAACCTTGCGAGCGGCGGAGAAACAGAATGCGGATAGACAAGACTGAGGACGCCAGCAACGGCGGCACCGAAACGGCCAAGAAGGAGCGCGGCCATGTCCACGGGCATGTGCTGCGTTACATGCGCCGCGGCTTGATGGTCGGTGCCTTCCTGCCCGGCCAGGTGATGAGCCTGCGCAAGCTGGCCGCCGGCTTCGGCACCAGTCCCATGCCGGTGCGCGAAGTGCTGAGCCGCCTGGTTGCAGCCAATGCGCTCGAGGAAACCAAGGGCGGTTCGGTGCGCGTGCCCAGGCTGAGCCCGGAAAAGCTGAGCGACCTGTTTGCCGTGCGCGAGATGCTGGAGGGAATGGCGGCCGAGCTTGCCGCCAAGAGGGCGTCGCCGGCGCTGATCAACGAACTCGCTGCGATCAACAAGCAGCTCATGGTGGCGATCGAAAAGCGTGACATTCTCAACTGCCTTTCCTTCAACCAGAAATTCCATTTCACGCTCTATGAGGCGGCCGCGTCCGATGTGCTGATGCCGCTGATCGAGTCGCTGTGGCTGCAGTTCGGCCCGACAATGTACATGTCCTTGCTGATCCCCTCGATGCCATGGAATGCGTCGGACCATGAGGACATCCTTGCGGCGCTGAAGGACGGCAATGCCGCCGCTGCCAAGAAGGGCATCGTTCACGACATCCGTACCACCTGCAAGGCGTTGCTCAGCGTTGCCGGTTCGCAAGGCATCGAGCTGCCCTTCGCGCAAGGGGCGGATCTGCAATTCGATTACTGACATCACGATCTGGGAGGATCCCGCCATGGTGGGAAAAGTTGAACAGAACCTTGCTCGCCTGGGCATCAGCCTGCCGGCGACCGTTGCACCTGCCGCCAACTACGTGCCGGCCCGCCGCCTGGGCAACCAGGTCTATGTCTCGGGCCAGGTTCCCGCCGAAGGCGGCAAGGACAAGTTCACCGGCAAGCTCGGCTCCGATTTCACCGTCGAGGAGGGCCAGGCAGCCGCGCGGCTCTGCGCAGTCAACATCCTGGCACAGCTCAAGCAGGCGCTTGACGGCGATCTCGACCGCGTCGTGGGGGTCATCCGTCTCGGCGGCTTCGTCAATGCCGAGCCCGACTTCAAGGATCATCCCAAGGTCATCAACGGTGCCTCCGACCTGATGGTCGAGGTGTTCGGCGAGGCTGGCCGTCATGCCCGTGCCGCCGTCGGCTGCTACTCGCTGCCGCGCAATGTGCCGGTCGAAGTGGATGCCATATTCGAGGTCAACTGACCATGTTGCCTGCCGCTGCGACGACTGACGACAGAATCCCGGTTCATGTGCTGACCGGGTTCCTGGGCAGCGGCAAGACGACCTTCCTCAGGCATCTTCTGGGTGAGCCTGAGCTTGCCGATACGGCCGTGATCATCAACGAGTTCGGCGAAGTCGGGCTCGACCATCTGCTGGTGCGCGAGGTTTCCGAAGACGCCGTGCTGTTGTCTTCGGGCTGCCTGTGCTGCGCCGTGCGCGATGATCTCGTATCCACTCTGGCGGACCTTCTGGCGATGGTCCGTCGTGGCGAGGTGGCGCCGTTCCGCCGGGTCGTGGTAGAGACCACGGGCCTCGCCGATCCCGCGCCGATCATGCAGGCGGTCATGAGCGATATCAAGCTCCGCCGCGGCTATCGGGCGGGCAGTATCGTTGCCACCGTCGACGGCGTCAGCGGCGCCAACAGCATCGGCAGTTTTGCCGAGGCCGTCCAGCAGGTTGCGCTCGCCGACTGCGTGGTGATCACCAAGTCAGACCTTGTCGAACCATGGCGGCTGGATGCGCTTGGCCAGGAGGTCGGCAAGTTGAACCCTCAGGTTCGCCAGCTTGTTTCCAGTCGCAGTTCCATGCCCGGCGCCGGCGATATCTTCCGTTACGACGAGGACTGGGAACCGCGCCACTTCGAGATGGCCGAAACGCCGATGGCGGGGCAGCACAGCGATGGCATCGAGACCTTTGCCGTCGAGATCGACAGGGAGGTCGACTGGCCGGCCTTTGTCGACTGGCTCGAATTGCTGCTGGCCGGCCGCGGTCAATCGATCCTGCGGGTCAAAGGGTTGCTGGCGGTCAAGGGTGATCCCCGGCCGGTTGTCATCCACGGTGTCCAGCACGTCGTCTACCCGCCCGAATATTTGCCGCGCTGGCCGCAGGATGCGGCGCGCGCCTGGCTGGTGTTCATTGCCCGCAACCTGAGCCGAAGCGCCATCGTACGCTCGTTGCCGAGCACCTTCGCCGTTGCCAATTGACTGCGCTCGTTTCGCATTTTTCAGGCAGTTCCAGGACGTTCATTGATCTGTGATCGCGCTCGCCCGGCAACGGGCGGGGTTTCGTCGTCTCGACGCGTGGTGAATCCGCCAGCAATTTCCGATGCTTGCCGCCAAGGCAGTAGGTTCACGCCGAGACATTGATCGAACACGCGAATTCGTGCGCCGCTTCACCCGATTCATCGCTTGACAATCATGAAATGTGATCACACTATGAGATCAAGAATGAGGATTGAGAGCGAAAGCTGTCGCGCCTCGTTCCGGGGAGAGAGGCAGGCCTTCGGGCCATAGGGGCGCCCGCAAGGTGCTCGTTAGGGAGGAGAGAAATGTTGTACGCCACAGGTCTCATTCGCGGCACGGCGCTCATCGCCACGGCTGCTGTCGCCACCGTTCTTGCCAGCCACAGCGCCATGGCAGAAGACGTCAACGTCCGCTTCAGCTGGAAGCTGAAGGGCGAATATGGCTTCTTCTATCTCGGCGAGCAGAAGGGCCTCTACAAGGATGCCGGGGTGACGCTGAAGCTCGGCGAAGGCGCCGGCTCGCAGGCCGCACTCGGTTCGCTGATCCAGGGCCAAGAAGACGCCGTTATCCTGCCCGGCATCTTCGCCATCTCGGCGATCCAGAAGGGCATGCCGGTCAAGATCATCGCGCTCTACCAGCCTGAATCGCCGATCGCGCTGATCTCGCATCCCGACAAGGCGGTGACGACCCCGAAGGATCTCGAAGGCAAGACCATTGCCCACGCCGTCGGCGAGACCGGCACTTCCTATCTCGGCGCCTTCTGCGAGATCAACAAGATCGACTGCAGCAAGGTCTCGAAGGTCCAGATGGACTCGCAGTCGCGCGTGCCGCAGTTCCTGCAGAAGCAGGTCGACGTCGTCAGCGTGTACAAGACCAACGACCTGCCGGTGCTTGAGGACAAGACCGGAACCAAGTTTCCGACCCTCGATCTGACCGAGTTCGGCCTGGCCGTACCGGGCATGGCGGTTGTCGCCAGCGATGACGGCATCGCCAAGAAGGGCCCGGCGCTCAGGAGCTTCCTCGCTGCCAACGCCAAGGCGATCGCGATGACGAAGGTCGATCCGGCCGCCGCCACCGCCGCGCTCAAGGCCGTCTGGCAGGCGGGTCCGTCCGACAAGGTGGTGCAGCAGCAGATCGAAGCGACCTCGGCATCGATCCATTCGCCTGCCGGCACGCCGATCGGCCACATCGACGAGAAGGCGATTGCCGACGCCATCAAGCTGATCGGCAGCGTCGAGGAAATCGGCGACGCCAAGCCGATGTCGTCCTTTTATACCAATGAACTTCTGACGCAGTGAGGCTACGGTGGCGAGCACGGATGTAATCGGCGCCGCGCAGGCGCAGAAGAAGCAAGGCAAGGGCATGAGCAGGAAAAAATCACGTGGGCCATGGCTGGAGCGCTATTCGGCGCTGATCCTGGCGGTTGTGCTGCTTGGCGCCTGGCAGGTGCTGGTCCCGCTTTCCGGGCTTTCGGAGTTCGTTCTGCCGACGCCGCTGGCAATCGCCACACGGATCGGCAACGAGATCCCTCTGCTCGCCACCCACGCCTATGTCACGCTGTTCGAAGTCGTCGCAGGCTTTGCCATGGGCGTCATGATCGGCATCCCGCTGGCGCTGGCGATCTTTTATTCCAGGGCCTTCGAGCGTGCGATCTACCCGATCCTGGTCGCATTGCAGACGGTGCCCAAGGTGGCGCTGGCGCCGCTGCTTGTGCTTTATCTCGGCTATGGCTGGGCACCCAAGATCACGCTGGCCTTCCTGATCTCGTTCTTCCCGATCGTCATCTCGACGGTCGTCGGCCTGCAGTCGCTCGACAAGAACCTGGTCAACCTGGTCCGCTCGATGGGCGCCAGCGAATGGCAGACCTTCTTCAAGGTCCGTCTGCCGGCAGCTCTGCCCAACATCTTCGGCGGCTTCAAGGTTGCGGTGTCGCTGGCGGTCATCGGTGCAGTCATCGGCGAATATGTCGCTGCCGAACGTGGCCTCGGCTATCTGCAGTTGCAAGCCAACTCGCTGTTCGACACGACGCTCAACTTCGCCACAGTGGTGACGATCTCCGGCCTCGGCGTGATGCTCTACTTCATCATCGACACGATCGAAGCCCGCGTCACCTACAAGCGCGACGCTGCCAAATAGCCAGGCCGCAAGTAATCAGTTCGGCCGCCTGTGCGGCCGAACAACGACAACAGCTTCAGTGAGGCAATCCCATGAGTGCCACTACCCAGATGGGCGCGGCGGTCGACATTTCGCGGCTTTCCAAGATCTACAAGACACGCGAGGACGATGACGTCCTTGCCCTCGACAAGATCGATCTCAAGATCGAACCCGGCAGCTTCGTTGCCGTCGTCGGTCCCAGCGGTTGTGGCAAGAGCACGCTGCTGTCGCTTCTCGCCGGCCTGACGCCTGCCTCGACGGGCAGCATCGCCATTGACGGCGACGGCGTCAGCCGGCCGCATCCGAAGACCGGCGTGGTCTTCCAGTCGGATCTGCTGCTCTACTGGCGCACGGTGCTCGACAACATCCTGTTGCCGATCGAGATCAAGAAGCTCGACGTCGCCAAGTACCGCGCGCGCGCCGAGGAACTGCTGGCCCAGGTCGGCCTGGCCGGCTTCGGCAACAAGTACCCTTCGGAACTTTCCGGCGGCATGCGCCAGCGCGTGGCGATCTGCCGGGCGCTGATCCAGGAGCCGGGTCTGCTTCTGATGGACGAGCCCTTCGGCGCGCTCGACGCACTGACCCGTGAACAGATGATCATGGACCTGCAGTCGATGTGGCTGCGCCTGCGCAATACGGTGCTGTTCATCACTCACGGCATCGACGAGGCCGTGTTCCTCGCCGACCGCGTCCTGGTGATGTCGCCCCGCCCGGGCCGCGTCGACCTCGACCTCAAGATCGACCTGCCCAGGCCGCGCCAGTGGAGCAAGACTCACGAGGACAAGGACTACCACGCCTATGTCCGGCAGATCCGAGCGATCTTCGAGGCCAAGGGCATTCTCGTCGCCCACTAGACCAGCAGTCCGAAATCGGAAGTGATTTTCGGATAGGATCAGCACGGCGCCTAAGCTTTGCTGCATCCTTGGCGCCTCCTTATGGACGCGCGGCTCTCTAGTCGGTTCGGCCGATCCGCAAAATCGGCATATACGGCAGTAACGGCATCAACGCCGCCGGGAGGCTTCCCGGCGGGCGAACATTTGCGCGGAGACCTCGGATGTCCGGGACGATATTCATACCCAGAGAGTTGGATGCGATTGAGAGCCGTGTGGGGGCTTCACCGGATACGGTGAAACGCCTTGTGGGTCTTGGCTTCGAGGTTGTTGTCGAGACGGGTGCAGGCACCTTGTCGCGCATTCCCGACGCCGATTATGCGGCGGTGGGGGCTGTCATCGGCAAGGCCGGCGATGCCGCCAAGGCCGATGTGGTGCTCAAGGTGCGCCGTCCTTCGGAGGCCGAGGTCAAGGGCTACAAGCCGGGTGCTGCCGTGCTTGCCACCATGGATCCTTATGGCAACGAGGCCGGTGTGGCGGCGATGGCCAAGGCGGGGGTGACGGCGTTTGCCATGGAGTTCATGCCGCGCATCACCCGAGCCCAGGTGATGGACGTGTTGTCGTCGCAGGCAAATCTCGCCGGCTATCAGGCGGTCATCGACGGTGCCGCCGAATATGACCGGGCGCTGCCGATGATGATGACGGCAGCCGGCACGGTTCCTGCTGCCAAGGTGTTCATCATGGGCGTCGGCGTTGCCGGCCTGCAGGCGATCGCCACCGCACGCCGCATGGGCGCGATCGTGACTGCCACCGACGTGCGTCCGGCGGTCAAGGAGCAGGTCGCCTCGCTCGGCGCCAAGTTCCTCGCCGTCGAGGACGAGGAGTTCAAGGCAGCGGAGACCGCCGGCGGTTACGCCAAGGAGATGTCCAAGGAGTACCAGGCCAAGCAGGCGGCGCTGACCGCCGAGCACATCGCCAAGCAGGACATCGTGATTACCACGGCACTCATCCCGGGCCGTCCGGCGCCGAAGCTGGTGTCTGCGGCAATGGTCGCCTCGATGAAGCCGGGTTCGGTGCTTGTCGACCTCGCCGTCGAGCGCGGCGGCAATGTCGAGGGTGCGGTGCCGGGCAAGGTCGTGACCACGGCCAATGGGGCAAAGATCGTCGGCCATCTCAACGTGCCGGGCCGGGTCGCTGCCTCCGCCTCGCTGCTTTACGCCAAGAACCTGTTCGCCTTCCTCGAGACCATGGTCGACAAGACCACCAAGCAGATCGCCATCAACCGCGACGACGAGCTGGTCAAGGCGACCATGCTGACCGATGGCGGCAAGGTGGTGCATCCGAACTTCGCCAATGCGGCAGCGGCTGCGGCTGCGGCTGCGGACAAGCCAAAGCCGATCGTGGCCGGCCAGAACCGCGGTGACGACCCGGCGAGCGATAGTGCAACTCCTGCCAAGGCAACGGCGAAGAAGCCGGCCGCCGCCAAAGCGGACAAACCGGCGGCTGCGAAAAAGCCCGCTGCCCAAAAAGCCACTGCCAAGAAGTCGGCGCCAAGCGCCGGCGCGAAGACATCATCTGAGGGAGACGCGTGATGGAAGGTCTTCAGAAAGCCCTCGACCAGCTCGACCAGGCGGTCGCCGCCGTCCGGCTCGGCGTCCAGGATCTCGCCACATCTGAAGGTGCGGCCGAAGCTGCCGGCAATGCGGCACATGCCGTCACCGGCGGGGCGGTCGACCCGTTCGTGTTTCGCTTCGCCATCTTCGTTTTGGCGATCTTCGTCGGCTATTACGTCGTCTGGTCGGTGACGCCGGCCCTGCACACGCCGCTGATGGCCGTCACCAACGCCATCTCCTCGGTCATCGTCGTCGGTGCGCTGCTGGCCGTCGGCATCGCCGCTTCCGGCCTTGCCACCGGCTTCGGCTTCGTCGCCCTGGTGCTGGCCTCGGTCAACATCTTCGGTGGCTTCCTCGTCACCCAGCGCATGCTGGCGATGTACAAGAAGAAGGACAAGTGACGTGACCCTGAACCTCGCTTCCTTCCTCTATCTCGTCTCCGGCATCCTGTTCATCCTGGCGCTGCGTGGCCTGTCGCATCCGACCACCAGCCGCAAGGGCAACACCTACGGCATGATCGGCATGGGCATCGCCATCGTGACCACGCTGGCGCTGGCCAAGCCCTCTGCCGGCGGCCTCGGCCTGATCGTGCTCGGCCTCGTCATCGGCGGCGGCGTCGGTGCGGTCACTGCCCGGCGCATCGCCATGACCTCGATGCCGCAGCTGGTCGCTGCCTTCCACAGCCTCGTCGGTCTGGCCGCCGTCATGGTCGCAGCCGCAGCCATCTATGCACCCGAAAGCTTCGGCATCGGTGCCGTCGGCGCCATCCACGGCCAGGCGCTGGTCGAGATGAGCCTTGGCGTTGCCATCGGCGCCATCACGTTTACCGGCTCGGTCATCGCCTTCCTCAAGCTCGATGGCCGCATGTCGGGCAAGCCGATCATGCTGCCGGCCCGCCACCTGATCAACGCTGCCCTCGGCATCGGCCTGGTCGTGCTGATCGTGCTGTTGGTCACCACCCAGTCGACGACCATCTTCTGGCTGATCGTGGCATTGTCGCTTGTGCTCGGCGTACTCCTGATCATCCCGATCGGCGGCGCCGACATGCCTGTCGTGGTGTCGATGCTCAACTCCTATTCGGGCTGGGCAGCTGCGGCACTCGGCTTCACGCTGGGCAATCTCGCGCTGATCATCACCGGTGCGCTGGTCGGCTCGTCGGGTGCGATCCTGTCCTACATCATGTGCAAGGGCATGAACCGCTCGTTCATCTCGGTCATTCTTGGCGGCTTCGGCGGCGAGACGGCGGCAGCTGTCGACGACGGCATCCAGCGCACGGTCAAGACAGGTGCCGCTGACGACGCGGCCTATCTGATGATGAACGCCCAGAAGGTCATCATCGTGCCGGGCTACGGCATGGCTGTGGCCCAGGCCCAGCATGCGCTGCGCGAGATGGCCGACAAGCTCAAGGCCAATGGCGTGGAAGTCAAATACGCCATCCACCCGGTCGCCGGCCGCATGCCCGGTCACATGAACGTGCTGCTCGCCGAGGCCAACGTGCCTTATGACGAGGTCTTCGAGCTCGAAGACATCAACTCGGAGTTCTCGCAGGCCGACGTCGCTTATGTCATCGGCGCCAACGACGTCACCAACCCGTCGGCACGTGACGACAAGAACTCGCCGATCTATGGCATGCCGATCCTCGACGTCGACAAGGCCCGCACCTGCCTGTTCGTCAAGCGCAGCCTCGGCTCCGGCTATGCCGGCATCGACAACACGCTGTTCTACAAGGACGGCACCATGATGCTGCTCGGCGACGCCAAGAAGATGACCGAAGAAATCGTCAAGGCCATGGATCACTGAGACAACACATCAGCCCATCCACACCCCGACAAACAAAAGCCCGGCATCGCCCGGGCTTTTTTCTACAGACGGTGCTTGCTGGCGAGCTTCTGCCTTGGATTATTCGATCGGCCGCTCGTCGGCGATGACCTTGCCGTCATTGGGCAAGGTGCCGGGGGCGACGATTTCGACGCCGCCGCGCATCTTGGTCGCTGCCTGCAAAGCCGCCTCGAGTTCTGCTTGCAGCCCGCCGTTGGCTGAACCGGTTTCGGCCTTCAGCAGCATGACGTCCTGTTCGGCCTGGCGACTGACGACGAGGCGAAGCCGGCCAAGGGCGGGGAATTTTCTTCCTATGGCGGCGATCTGGGCCGGGTCGACGAACATGCCCTTGATCTTGGTGCGCTGGTCGGCGCGACCCATCCAGCCGGCGAGCCGCATGTTGGTGCGGCCGCAGGCGCTCGGGCCGGGCAGGACACGCGACAGGTCGCCTGTGCCGAAACGCAGCAGCGGGTATTCCGGGCTGAGCCGTGTCACGACGACTTCGCCGACGTCGCCATCTGGGACAGTCTCGTTGGTGCCCGGGCGCACGATCTCGACGATCAGGCCTTCGTTGACGACAAGGCCCGAGCGCGCCGCCGTTTCATAGGCGGCGACGCCGAGTTCGGCGGTGGCGTAGGCCTGGTAGGCGTCGATGCCGGCGTTGACGATCTCCTGCTGCAGCGTGGCCGGAAACGCTGCGCCCGAAACCAGCGCGTGCCGGAACGGGCTGGCAGCTCCTGATGCCGCCATGCGGTCGAGCAGGATCTTGAGAAAATCCGGCGTGCCGATGTAGCCGGTGGGCTTCAGCACTGTGATCGCCTCGACCTGTTGTTCGGTGTTGCCGACACCAGCGGGGATCACTGCGCAGCCGAGCGCGTGTGCGCCGGCTTCCATCATGTGTCCGCCTGGGGTCAGGTGGTAGCTGAAGGCGTTGTGGACGACGTCTTCTCCACGCATGCCCGAGGCGAACAGGGCGCGGGCTGAGCCCCACCAGTCGTCGCTGCGTCCCTCCGGATCGAAGATCGGTCCGGGGGAAACGAGCAGGCGCTTGAGTGCGCCGGGCCTGGTGGGCGTGAGGCCGGCGAAAGGCGGGTTCTCGGTCTGCAAGGCAAGCAGCTCGCTTTTGCGGATGACCGGCACTTGCTGCAGGGCAGTGCGGTCGATGAGGCTATCAGGCGCAATCCCCTCGAGCTGCCGGCGCAGGGCCGGCGTCGCGGACAGCGCGGCGTCGATAAGCGAACGCAGCTGGGCAAAAAGTGCCGCCTCGCGGGCCGCTGGATCCTGGGTTTCCCCGGCATCGTAATATGCGTTCGTCACCATGGTTCACCTGGAGTTTGGACAAGGGGCAGGGCGCTGCCGTGGCTAGTCCCGCGCTGCCCGGAACAGATTATGCCAGCCAGCGCTTGCGCCGCTTGTAGCTCTTGACCTCGCGGAACGACTTGCGGCCCTCGCCGCCAATGCCGAGATAGAATTCCTTGACGTCCTCATTGTCGCGCAGGGAGGCGGCGTCGCCATCCATGACGATGCGCCCGGTCTCCATGATGTAGCCATAGGTGGCGTATTTCAGCGCCATGTTGGTGTTCTGCTCGGCCACCAGGAACGACACGCCCTGCTTGCTGTTCAGATCCTTGACGATCTCGAAGATCTCGTCGACCACCTGAGGCGCCAGCCCCATCGACGGCTCGTCGAGCAGGATCATCTTGGGTCGGCTCATCATCGCGCGGCCGATGGCGCACATCTGCTGCTCGCCGCCCGAGGTGTAGCCGGCCATCGATGAGCGGCGCTGCTTCAGCCTGGGGAAATAGTCGTAGATCATGTCGAGATCGTCGCGGATGGCACGGTTGCCGTCGCGACGCGTGAAGGCGCCGGTGAGCAGGTTTTCCTCGATCGACAGATGGCCGAAGCAGTGGCGTCCCTCCATCACCTGAATGCAGCCGCGCCGCACCAGTTCGTTTGGGCTTAGTCGGTCGACGCGGTCGCCGTCGAACTCGATCGAGCCCTTAGTGACTTCGCCGCGCTCGGCCCTGAGCAGGTTGGAGATCGCCTTGAGCGTCGTCGTCTTGCCGGCGCCGTTGGCCCCCAGGATGGCGACGATGCCGCCTTGCGGCACATCAAGCGACACGCCCTTGAGGACGAGGATGACGTGATCGTAGATCACCTCGATATTGTTGACCGACAGCATCGGCCGGGCCGGCTCGACCGCTTTGGAAGCATGTTCAGACATCAGCAAGCTCCGGGTCATCGTCCCTTCCCCATGTGGGGAAGGGACTGGGTTCAGGGTGAGCCTCAGGAGGCGTCGCAGGCCTCGGAACGGGCCGGCCATGGCGCGTTCTTCTCGGCATAGGCCTTGGCGTCGGCATCGAGCAGCGGACCGACCTTGTCGCTCAGCGGCGCGATGTAGTCGGACACCTTTTCATAGGTCGTGCCGTTCCAGCTCTGGACGAAGGTCGAGAAGTGACCGTTGTGATCGGTGCAGGAGAGCTTGACTGCACCGGTGAAGCCCTCGAGGCCGATTTCCTTGAGCCGGGCGTCGTCGATGTTGAGGCCCTCGAGACCGCGGCGTACGTCCTCGCCGGTGACGACCTTGTTGCCGGTGATTTCCTGGGCTCTGCGGATCGCCTCGGCAATCAGCATCGAATTGTAGATGCCGCGGTTGTAGAGAACCTGGCCGACCTTGTCCTTGCCCGAGACCTGGCTCTTGCCGGCGTCGACGACGTGCTTCTGGATATCGGCAAGCAGCGGGAAGTCTGCGCCCACGGCATGCCAGTTCAGCGTCTTGAAGCCCTTGGCGCCATCGCCGGCGCCCTTGGCGTCATCCTCGCTCGGCCACCAGATCGAGATGAACTTCTCCATCGGGTAGTTGGTCTTGACAGCTTCCTTGACGGCGGTGGCGTTGAGCGCGCCCCAGCCATAGAGGATCATGTAGTCAGGCTTGTCGCGGCGGACGCTCAGCCATTGCGACGACTGGTTCTGCATGTCGGCGGCTGCAACCGGATACAGCTTGGCTTCGAAGCCGAGTTCCTTCGACAGCTGCTCGATCAGCGGCAGCGGCTCGCGGCCGAAGCTGGCGTCGAGATAGATGTAGCCGATCTTCTTGCCCTTGAGCTTCTCTATGCCGCCGCCTTCCTGCGTCGCGATGTATTGCAGGATCTGGGTGAAGCCGTCCCAGTAAGTCGCTGGCGGATTGAAGATCCAGGGGAAGGTGTCGCCCTTGGCCGAGGCCGACAAGCCGTAGGCCATCGACAGCACGGGAATCTTGTCCACGGCTGCCTTGGGGATCAGCGGCAAGGTGATGCCGGTCGACCACGGATTGACGATGACCGGCTTCTTGGGCTTCACCGATTCATAACATTCGAGGCCCTTCTTGGTGTCGTAGCCGGTCTCGCATTCCTCGACGATCAGCTTGACGCCGCCGATGCCACCGTCGCGCTCGTTGAGTAGCGTCAGGTAGTCGTGCATGCCGTTGGCGATCGGCGTGCCGGAGCCGGCGAACGGGCCGGTGCGGTAGGTGAACAGCGGCACGTAGATCGAGTCCTCGGCCTGCGCGTCGTGGACGGCGGGCAAGGTCAGCACTGCTGTTGCGGAAAGTGCGTATAACCAGTTCTTGAGTGACATGACGTTCTCCTCCCTACTTGTTTGCATTTCCGTCTTGTGGGCAGCCCCTAGTAAGGGAAGGGCCACACACGAAGCTTCTGCTTGGCGATCTGCCAGAGCCGCGCGAGGCCGTGCGGTTCGACGATCAGGAAAAAGATGATGAGGGCACCGACGATCAGATAGGTCAGGTGCTCGACGGTCGCGGCTGCGATCGGCAGGCCGAGCGCCTCGGGAAGCCCGCGGATGACGATCGGCAGGATGTGGATGAGCGCGGCGCCGAAGAAGCTGCCGATCATCGAGCCAAGACCGCCGATGATGACCATGAACAACAGCAGGAACGACAGCTTGATGTCGAAGGCCGACGGCTCGGCGGCGCCGAGCCACAGGAACACCATCAGCGCGCCCGAGACGCCGCAATAGAAGGATGACACGGCGAAGGCCAACAGCTTTGCCGGCAGCAGGCGGATGCCCATCAGTTGGGCGGCGATGTCCATGTCCCGCACTGCCATCCAGGTGCGGCCGATCCGACCGTGAACGATGTTGGAGGCAAGCAGGGTCATGACCACGACGATGACGAGCACGATCAGATAGCGTGTCACCGGCGTGGCCGACGGGCCGGTGATGGCGAGGCCGAACAAGGTGCGCGCCGGCACCTCGATGGCGCCTGACGGATTGTCGTTGTAGAGCCAGCTGATGCGGACGAAGCACCATTGCAGGAAGAACTGTGCGGCGAGCGTCGCGACCGCGAGATAGAAGCCCTTGATACGCAGCGACGGCAGGCCGAACAGCACGCCGATGCCGGCTGCGAAGAAGCCCGAGCAGAGAATCCAGACCAGGATGTTGACGCCCGGAAAGATCGTCGAAAGCTTGTAGGCGGCATAGGCGCCGACGCCCATGAAGGCTGCCGAGCCCAGGGACAACAGGCCGGTGTAGCCGACGAGGATGTTGAGCCCGATCGCGCCGAGCGACAAGATCAGAAACGGCACCATGACCGAGGCGAGCAGGAACTCGTTGCCGAACAAAGGCACGACGACGAAGGCAACGAGCAGGATGGCGGCCAGGCCGAGCCTGTCCTGCAGGATCGGGAACACCGCCTGGTCGGCCGCGTAGCTTTGTTTGAACTGGCCCGTCTCGCGATAGAACATGGTGTCAGATCCGCTCGATTATCTTGTCGCCGAACAGGCCTTGCGGCCGGTACAGCAGGAACAGCAGAGCGATGGCATAGGCGAACCAGCTTTCGATGCCGCCGCCGAGCAAAGGCCCCCAGTAGAACTCGCCGAGTTTCTCGCCGATGCCGATGATCAGGCCGCCGACGATCGCGCCGGGCACCGAGGTCAGTCCGCCCAGCACCAGAACGGGCAGCGCCTTGAGGGCCACGATCTCGAGCGCGAAGGAGACGTCGGAGCGGGCACCCCACATGATGCCTGTCACCAGCGCGACCAGGCCTGCGGCGAACCAGACGATGACCCAGATCTGGTTGAGCGAAATGCCGACCGAAAGTGCTGCCTTGTGACTGTCGGCCACGGCACGCAACGCCCGGCCGATGCGGGTCTTCTGGAAGAACAGGGCGAGCCCGACGATCATCGCTGACGCGATGATCGCGGCGGCGATGTCGATCTTCTGGAAACTGACGAGGCCGCCGAGCATCTCGACGTCGACCGAACCGCTGGGCAGGAACAGTTCGCTTGTTATCATCTGCTTGGGGTCGCCGCCGAACACCATCTCGCCGAGGCCGATCAGCACATAGGTGATGCCGAAGGTCGCCATGAACAGGATGATGTCGGGCTGGTTGACCAACGGCCTGAGCACGACACGTTCGACCAGCATCGCCAGCACGAACATCACCCCTGCGGTCAGGATCAGGGCGACGAAGGCGGCCGCGTGACCCGAGAAACCTGCTGCCGAGAACTTCTCGTAGAAGCCGACGAGAGTGAGCGCCGAAAACACCACCATGATGCCCTGGGCAAAATTGAACACGCCCGAGGCCTTGAAGATGAGCACGAAGCCAAGCGCGATCAGCGCATAGAGCACTCCGGAGACCAGCCCTTCCCAAAGGGTCTGCACCAGCAGGTCGGGCATCTGCACCATCTGGACGAAGGGGTCGATGAAGATGTTGTAGAGCATCTGTTACCCCCCCCCTCAGCCGAGCCGGCAGATGGCGCGAGCCGGCCGGCATGTCGTGCGTCTCGTGTTCATGCGGAATTTCTCTCTTCCACCAGACTGCTGCATGCTCAGTGCCCCACGCCGAGATAGGCTTCGATGACCTTCGGGTCGGCCTTGACCACCTCGGGCGTGCCGTCGGCGATCTTGTGCCCGTATTCGAGCACCACCACGCGATCGGACAGGTCCATCACCACGCCCATGTCGTGTTCGATGAGAGCGATGGTGGTGCCAAAGTGCTTGTTGAGGTCGAGGATGTAGCGGCACATGTCCTCCTTCTCCTCGATGTTCATGCCGGCCATCGGCTCGTCGAGCAGCAGGAGCTCCGGCTCCATCGCAAGCGCCCGGCCGAGCTCGACGCGCTTCTGCAGGCCGTAGGGCAGCTTGCCGACAGGCGTCTTGCGGATCGACTCGATCTGCAGGAAGTCGATGATGTCTTCGACCACGCGGCGGTGTTCGATCTCCTCGCGCATCGCCGGCCCGTAACGCAGCATCTGCCAGAACAGGCCGCGGTGCATTTTCAGCGTGCGGCCGACCATGATGTTGTCGAGCGTGGTCATGCCCTTGAACAGCGCCACGTTCTGGAACGTGCGGGCGATGCCCTGGCTCGCTGCCTGGTAGGGCCGCATGCGCGGACGCGTCTTTCCCTTGTAGGTGATGCGGCCGTGCTGGGGGTGATAGAAGCCGTTGACGACGTTCAGCATCGAGGTCTTGCCGGCGCCGTTGGGGCCGATGATGGCGCGGATCTCGCCCTTGCGGATGTCGAAGGAGACATCGGTGATGGCTTTCACCCCGCCGAACGACAAGGATACGCCATCGACCGCCAGCAGGGTTTCCGATGTCGCGGTCATGCGGCGGCCTCGAGCTTTGCGGTTGGCATCGCCTTGGTGTCGGCGATGCGGACCCGGGCCGAGATCACGCCCTTGCGACCGTCTTCGAAGGTCACTTCGGTCGAGATGTCGGCAGCGCCGGCACCGTTGTAGAGCGCGTCGACCAGCGGCTTGTAGCGTTCGGCGATGAAGCCGCGCCGCACCTTCTGGGTGCGGGTCATCTCGCCGTCGTCGGCGTCGAGTTCCTTGTGCAGGATCAGGAAGCGATGGATCTGGGCGGCAGCCATGCGCGGCTCGGCCGCGAGTGCCCGGTTCACCTCGGCGACATGCTCGATGAACATCGCATAGACCTCGGGCCGCTGTGCCAGTTCCTGGTACGAGCCGTAGGCGATGTTCTTGCGCTCGGCCCAGTTGCCGACCGCCGTGAGGTCGATGTTGAGCATCACGGTGACGAAGTCGCGGTCCTGGCCGAAGGCCACGGCTTCCTTGATGTTGGGGAAGAATTTCAGCTTGTTTTCGATGTATTTCGGCGCAAACAGCGCGCCCGACCTCAGCTTGCCGACATCCTTGGCCCGGTCGATGATGTTGAGGTGGCCGTCGGGGTCGAAGAAGCCGGCGTCGCCCGTCCTCACATAGCCATCTGACGTTACCGTCTCGGCCGTCTTTTCCGCGTCCTTGTAATAGCCGACGAATTGGCCCGGCGAGCGGTAGAGCACCTCCCCGTCGTCGGTGATACGAATGTCGACATTGGGTGTTGCCGGCCCGACAGTGCCCGCACGGATCTGCCCGTCCGGCTGCGCGGTGACATAAAGGAATGCTTCGGTCTGCCCATAGAGCTGCTTCAGGTTGAGGCCGAGCGAGCGATAGAACGAAAACAGATCCGGGCCGATCGCCTCGCCGGCAGTGTAGGCGACCCGGATGCGAGAAAAGCCGAGTACGTTCTTCAGCGGCGCGTAGACCAGCAGGTTGCCAATGGCATAGCCGAGGCGAGCACGAAGCGGGACGTCCTTGCCGTCGAGGATCTGTTCGCCCCAGCGTTTGGCTATGCCGATGAAGTAGTTGAACATCGAGCGCTTCAGCGCGCCGGCATCTTCCATGCGGATGGTGATGCGGGTCAGCAGGGTTTCAAACACCCGTGGCGGCGCGAAATAGAAGCTCGGGCCGATCTCCTGGGTATCCGCCTCGGCGGTCTCGCGACTTTCGGGACAGGCGATGCAGAAGCCGGCGACCAGCGACTGTGCATAGTTGAGATAGTGGTCGCCGACCCATGCCAGCGGCAGGTAGGCAAGCACCTCGTCGCGGTCGGTCAGCTTGTCGAAGGTGACGGTATCGCGCGCCGCCGCAATCGAGCCGCCGGCAGTCAGCAGCACGCCCTTGGAGCGACCTGTCGTGCCCGAGGTGTAGAGGATGATCGAGATGTCGCTGGCCTGGCCATGATCGCGCTCGGCGTCGATTGCGGCGCGCGCAGTAGCGTCGGAAGCCAACAGGGCACGGCCGTTTGCTATGATGGTGTCGATGGCGTGAAGCCGGCTGTGATCATAATCGCGCAGGCCGCGCGGCTCGTCATAAAGCACGGTGCGGAGCTTAGGCACACGATCTTGGACCGAGATCAGCTTGTCGACCTGCTCCTGGTCCTGCACCGCCGCAAATGCGACGTCGGCATGGTCGAGCACATAGGCCATCTCGTCGGCAACTGCGTCGGCGTAGACAGGGACAGGGATGGCGCCCAGCCACTGCGCGGCGAGAATGGTCCAGTACATGGCCGGCCGGTTTTCGCCGATGACCGCGATCGTCGCGCCGCGCTCGAGACCCAGCTGCTGCAAGCCGGTCGCATAGGCGCGGATTGTCTCGGCCAGTTCGCTCCAGCTCCACGTCCGCCAGATGCCAAGATCCTTGTGGCGCATCGCCGGACGGTCTGGCCGCACTTGTGCGTGCTCGCACAACAGCTTGGCAAACGTGTCGTGTCCGCGCGTCTCGCTCCCTTGTGCCAAAGGCACACCTCCCGTTTCGTTCCCTCGTATGCCGCCGGGTATTCCCGGTCGTTGCATCGAGGCTCGCAACCTTGGCAGGCTTTTTCAAGGGCTGGCTTGACAGACACCACGCCAATGTTCAGTCTTGGCTACCGGCCTTGTGTCGTCGAGCCGCTAAAATTCCCCTAAATTATTGATTTTGCTGTGCTGCCGGCGCTGGCGGACACCAAGCGCCGCGGTGCTACTCGCCGTAGTGGCGCAGCTTGTCGAGGTCCAGGATCGTCACGCCGCCACCTTCACTGCGGAGCAATCCTTCCTTTTCCAGCTCCTGCAGGATTCGGTTGGCGACAGGCCGCGACACGCCGGCCAGCAAGCCGATCTCTTCCTGACTGATATCGATGTGTTTGCCGACGAATGGGCTGATCACCGGGTTGAACAGCGAGGCCAGACTGCGCGCTACCTTGCCGGTCGAATCGAGCGTGCGGTCATGCTCCACCTGCGCAATGAACTGCCCAAGCCGCTCATTGATGAGCCGCACCAGCAACCGGTCGAAGGCGACGCTGTTTTCGAACAGCCAGAAGAATGTCGCGCGATTGAGAAGCGCCACCTGCGTGCGGCGCAGTGCAAGGACGTCATACTGGCGAGGCTCGTCCTTGAGCAGAGACCCTTCGCCGAACCAGCAGCTTGGCGGCAGGCCGGCATAGGTCACCGCCTTGCCCGAGGTGGTGATCGAACCCAGCCGCAGCAGGCCGCTGACCACACCTATCCAGTTGTCTATGCGATCGCCGCGATGGATGAAATAGGTGCCCGGCTCAAGGACGCGCAGCATGATGCCGCGTCGTGCACGCTCGCGCTCGTCCTCCGGCAGTTCGCGCGCCCAGAACACCGAGGCCAGAAATTGCTCCGGGCTTATCACGCGCGCTCCCATTCCTCATGACGAGTCGTGCGTACCATGTCTTTGTCACGCTCGCCATGCCGCGTGTGTGGCCGCGTGGTGTGCCGGTCGCTTCCCCACCCAGGCGCGTCGCCCATGCCCGTGGGGAATGTTAGCGGGCGCTCAAAGAATGGCAGGGGCATCGTCCGGATCGACTATGCCAACTGTGCAGAAGTCATTGTAGGCATGATCTGCCAGCAGCATCGATTGGACGACGGAGCCTGGCCGAGCAGCCCCGACCGCGGAGGAGCCTCATGGGTGCGGATCGTGGCGCGGATCGCATCGAGGGGAGGGTATCGATGAACGCTGTCTTGCATATGCGCGGCCGACGACCGGGCCTGGGGCGTACTGCTGCAGGCCTTGTCTGGCGTTGAGCCGGCCTCGTTAGCCGCCCGTCGATCGACGGGGCGAGCTTCGCAAGGATCGGCGGTGCCCCACGATCGGATCTCCAGCTTGATGCTTTATTTTGCATTGGCAAGGATTAATGGAAATGGTCGAAGACATTCATGCGCACGGCATTAGCCTTGTCAACAAGTACACTGAATTCTTCATCAGTGAGCTGAAGAATATATTCGCCGCCGACAGTGAAACCATTGGTTGGCCGGCGCGGCAGCGGAGATTGCTCGATGTCACGGCCCGTCCGGCGGCGCAGCCGCCGAGCAGCATATCGCCCGAACTGCCTGACCTTGCCTCGCAATTCATCCGTGCCCTTGCTGTCGAGGCGTCCCGCCAGTGCCTGGCAAATGAGGGTGGCGATCCTGGCATGCTGGCGCAGCCGTCGGCCCCATCGATGCAGCAAGTCACGCTCCGCGGTGGTGACCTCGACTCCATGACCATCGAGGAGTGGGCGGGTCGCGTCGCTGGCGCCACCTATCTGGAAGAAAATCTCCGCATACCGCGGTCCACTTTGCATCGATGGTTCCGCTGCAACGAGGTCATCGCATTGCGAAAGGGGCGGCAGCGCCACGTATTCCCCCTGGCGCAGTTTGTCGACGGAAGGCCAGCGTCGGGTATTCGCGACGTGCTCGCCCATATCACCCATCCGCGGCAGGCCTGGCACTGGATGATCCATCCTTCGCCGGTGCTCAATGGCCGGACCCCGATCGATTTGCTCAAGCAAGACCTGGTCGGCGACGTCGTTTCGGCTGCAAAAGAACACTCCTTGATGTCATAGGCTCTGTCGAGCGTCCTCCTGGAGAGATTTTCTTGCAATGACTTTGTCAAAAATAACGTTTCATTTGTGCCAAATGTATTCATCGTTTCATTTGTACAGTATTGTTGTTGTTTTTATATCACGTAACTAGGCGATTCGTCGATTTTGTGACGCGATGTCAAATTTTGATGTTTATCAATCCTGTCGGATAGAGATATTCAAGCTGGCCGGAAACGAAAATCAAAAAGCCGTTTCTGTCTGATCGGTGCCGAAGTTGCTTTCAATATAAGAAAGTACTCTGTGCCATTTGGATTAATTCTACTGGAGGTTGGATAATGAATATCAAGAGCATTCTTCTCGGCTCTGCTGCGGCTCTGCTCGCAGTTTCTGGTGCCCGTGCGGCCGACGCTGTCGTCGTCGCCGAACCGGAGCCGATGGAATATGTCCGCATCTGCGACGTCTACGGCGCGGGCTTCTACTACATCCCCGGCACCGAGACCTGCCTCAAGGTCGGCGGCCTGGTTCGCTACCAGATCGACTGGAAGGACACCGATGACGGCTGGAAGAAGTATTCGGCTGCCCGCCTCAAGCTTGATGCCCGTTCGGAGACCGAATACGGCACCTTCCGTCGCTACATCGAACTGCACTGGCAGAACGACGGCGGCACGCAGGGGCCGTCCGGTTACAGCGATACCACCGACATGTGGATCCGCTATGCCTACTTCGAAGTCGGCGGTCTGATGATCGGTCGCAACGACACGCTGTTCGACGGCGGCATCGACGGTGAGTTCGACAAGGGCGGCGGTGCCTTCATCAACCAGATCCGCTACACCTTCGACGCCGGCAACGGCATCGCCGTGTCAGTCGGCCTGGAAGAAGAAGCCAACAACTTCGACTACATGCCGCTCGTGACCGGCAAGGTCTCGATCGCCCAGGGCTGGGGTTCGGTCAACCTGTACGCAGCTTATGACGATCGCTTCTCCGAGTTCGCGCTGAAGGGCATCGTCAACGTCAAGGCAACCGATGCCCTGACGCTGCAGGCGGTCGCCACCTACGAGTCGGGTGCGACCTGGCTCGGTCTGCTGGCCCCCTATTCGGGTTACGACTGGTCGATCGGCGGCTATGTGAAGTACCAGGTCAACGAAAGCCTGTCGGTCGGTGCCGGCGGCCAGTACTTCGGCGACCGTCACTACGGCGACTTCGTCACCGGCCGGACCGTCGACCTGAACGCCAACGACTGGGCCATCGGTGCTGTCGTCGACTACAAGATTGTCGAGAACCTGAACGCCAAGCTGGCCGTCAACTACAACGATGGCGACAGCTATCCGGTCGACGGCTCGTTC
This sequence comes from Aminobacter sp. MDW-2, assembly GCF_014250155.1. Lineage (NCBI taxonomy): Bacteria > Pseudomonadati > Pseudomonadota > Alphaproteobacteria > Hyphomicrobiales > Phyllobacteriaceae > Aminobacter > Aminobacter sp. MDW-2. The sequence goes on along the minus strand of NZ_CP060198.1, from coordinate 7,718 downwards.
TCAGGCTTCCTGCGCCTCGACGCGTCGTTCTAAGCGTCTATCTGAACTGATCTTGGCAAACCCGGCTTCCAGTCGCCGGGTTTGTCTTTTTCCGCCGACGAACCCAGGGAATTTTCAAGGCGGTTGTCTCGAATTTCGTGAATACTTCTTGCTATGCGTGACATATAACGGGCCATGCGCAGCGGAAGAACAGCATGAGACGGTCGAGCCAGGACAATGACGACGAGCAAGGATCCTCGTCAACAGTAAAAAGCGTCGAGGTCGCGGTCCAGATTCTCGATGCGCTGGCCGACGCACCGGGGCCGGTGCGCGTGACCGAGCTCGCCCGCTCGCTCGATATGACCAAGGCCAGGGTGTCCAGGCACCTGCAGACGCTGACGCGGCTCGGTCTCGTCGACCACGCCCGAGAGGGCGAGGGCTATGTCTTCGGTCGCAAGCTGTTCAAATTCGGCAGAGCCGCCGTCTACCGCAGCAATGTCGTCGAGATCGCGCGGCCCTATCTCAACGAGCTGTGCGCGCAAACAGGCCATACGGCCTTGCTGACAACGCCGATCAAGGGCGGCGCGATGGTCGTGCACGCCGTGCCCAACCCGTTCGAACCTGGCATCATGGTGCAGCCGGGTATGGTGCTGAGCTTGCCGGGATCGCCGGCAGCCCGGCTGTTCTATTATTTCGAAAACAAGAAGCCGGTGCCGCCGCGGGTCGTCGAGAACCTGACGGCCTACGGCGTCGACTTCGAGACCGACACGCGCGGCAACGGGCTTGGTGGCATCGCCGCCCCGATCTTCGAGGCCGACGGCCAGGTCTGTGCCGCGCTCGGCGTCATCCTGTCGTCGTCGCTGCTGGTGCCTGAGCCCGATGTCCAGCTGCTGGCAACCGTGAGATCGGTCGCAAGCGAAATCCAGAAGCGTTATGCCGACGGCGTCAACCCGGCCCTGATGCCGAAGCAATCCAGCTAAACCAGATCAGCTTTGCCGGCCCGCAGGGCGGTTGCGCCCCGGCGACCGGTTAGATGCCCTTGGCGATCGTTCGCGATCCGGCCTCGAGCTCGACCAGCGCTCTGGTCGGATCGAAGACGACCCCGATCGGATCCTTGCCGTTGGCAACGGCGTCGACCTGCTGACGCAGGACCCGGCGCAGCATGCCGATGCCCTGGTCGGTCGAGGTCAGGTTTTCCTCGGAGTGGAAGGTGATCGGCCCCTGGCCGACCTGCGCCTCATAGTCGCCCGGCAGCCTCTGATGCTCCTGCTCCGTCAGCTCGTGCCAGAGCTTGCCGGCATATTTCGAGCGGATCTTGGCCAGAGTGCCGGCTTCGCTGACGCGGCCGACCGAATAGATCCGGAACGACATATCGTCCATCGGCAGCACCCAGCCGAGCAGGCTGCACGGGCCGTCGACGGTTGCGACCGGGCTTGCCACCGCGCGCACTGTCGGGATCACGGCCTCGGTGATGCGCTGATGCTCGCCGGCTTCGACATCGCGCAGCTGCAGGCTGGAGACGCCGCGCGGCGTGTAGTGGAAGCTCACACGCGGCATCAGGCTCATTTTGGAGTTGAACTGGTCACCGCTGAAGGAGCCGTGCAGGATCGGCACATGGAACGGGTCGAGCACATTTTCATAGTGCTGCAGCCAGTTGCAATCGACGATGACCGGCCCGCCGCTGCCGATGCTGCTGTCATCGGTTTCGAGGAATTCGCCGGCCTCGAGCGTCTCCAGCACATCATAGCTCGGCAGCACGGGTTTGCGGTCGAGCGGGCCCATATAGGCAAAGATCAGGCCGTATTTTTCCTCCAGCGGATAATGCGGCTGGCGGATATGTCCGCGGGTCTTCGCACCCATTTCGGGCTCGCAAGGCTGTTCCAGGCAGTTGCCTTCGGTATCGAACAGCCAGCCGTGATAGCAGCAGCGAATGCCCTGCTCCTCGACCCGGCCATAATAGAGCGATGCGCCGCGATGGGCGCAGCGTGGATGCACGAGGCCGGGCCGGCCGGTGCCGTCGCGAAACAGGATAAGCTCCTCGCCCAGCGCCATGATTTTTCGCGGCGTGGCGGTGGCGTCTCCCGACAGTCCGACCGGGTGCCAATAGCGCCGCAGCAGTTCGCCCATCGGCGTTCCACGCCCGACTTCGGTCAGCTCGGCGAAATATGTCGGCTTGGGCAAGGCGTAGGCCGATCCGTCTTTTGTCATTGTCATTCCTCCCCTAGCGGTCGAGCCGCAACAGTGCTGTCGTGGCGCGTGAGCAGCAGATCATCATCGTGTTGCCGGCCGCACGTTCCGCGTCGCTGAGAACCTTGTCGCGGTGGTCGGGCACACCCTCCAGCACGCGGGTTTCGCATGTGCCGCAGACGCCGTTGCGACAGGACGAGGGCGCATGCACCCCGGCCTGTTCGAGCGCATCGAGGATTGTCTGGTCGGCACCGATCTGGATCGAGAGCCCCGACTTGTTCAGGACGACAATGAAGCCGCCATCATCGGCGGCCGGTACGGTTGGCGTGAAGGATTCGGAATGCACGGTCGAGGGATCGCGCGACGAGGCGGCGTCCAGGAACGCAGCGAGCATCGGCGCGGGACCACAGCAGTAGAGCTGTGCATCCGGCGTTGCCTGAGCGACGATGCGCGCGATATCGAGAAGACCATCCTTTTCGCTGTCGACGTGAAGCTGGATGTTGTCGCTGAGCGCCGAGAGCTCGTCGAGAAGTGCGCATTCGGCTCGCGAACGCACAGCATAATGTAGCGTCCAGTCAGCCCCTGCCTCGTGCAGCTGTCGCGCCATGGCCAGCAGGGGCGTGATGCCGATGCCACCTGCAATCAGGATCGACGTGGCTCTGGAGTCCGCAAGCGCGAAGGTCGAACGGGGCTGCGAAATCCTGATCCGATCGCCGGGCCGCGCATTTGTATGCAGCCAGCGCGAACCGCCGCGTGTTGCCCGGTCGAGTGCGACGGCGATGCGGTAGTCTGAAGCATGGGGCGCACCGATCAGAGAGTATTGCCGCACCAGACCATCGGGAAGATGGACGTCGATATGGGCGCCCGCGTCGAAGGAAGGCAGGGGCGCGCCGTTGGTAGGCCTGAGATCGTATGAGAGGACCGTCGGCGTTTCGTAGGAAATCCGACGGACGATCACCTCGATTGTCGCGTCGGCAGTCTGCTGGTGACCGTCGTTCATTTTTGCGGCCATCCCAAGCCGTTCGAGGAGGCCCGGCCGCGCGTCCGCGGGATGCCGGGCCCGGTGAGGTTCAGCCCAGCGGGTTGGCTGGTGGCGTGACGGGCGAGGGTACGAAGGGGTGGATCAGCGCCCAGGGGCTCGGCATCTCGCTGACCGAGACGGCAATCAGGGCCGGGCCGTTGCTGTCTTTTGCCCGCACAAGTGCGTCGTGAAGTCCCGATGGTGAGTCCACCTTTTCGAAGGGCAGGCCGAAGGCGCTTGCCAGATGGGCGAAGTCCGGGTTGGCGAGTTCGACCGCGAAGGTGTCGCCGAAGGTGCGCTGCTGGATGCGGCGGACATTGCCGTAGTGGCCGTCGACGAAGACCACGACCGACATGTTGCAGCCGTCGCGCGCCAACGTCGCCAGTTCCTGCATGCCCCAGCCGAAGCCGCCGTCGCCATTGAGCGAAACGACGCGCCGGTCCGGATTGCCGTGGGCGGCACCGAGTGCGGTGTTGAAGCCGTAGCCCAGTGTGCCCTGGTAGCCCGGGGTGACGTAAGAATTGGCGGCATGGACGGGGAAGGCGATGTTGGAGAAGTAGCCGACCTGGGTCAGTTCGCTGACGAGGATGTCGTCCTTGGCCATGCTGGAGCGAATGGCCCTGACATAGTCGGTTTGCGGCTGGATGGCATCGGTCTGCGATGCGGACCAGGCCTTGACCTTGCCGATCTTGTCTGATGACGAAGCTCGTATTTCGGACGGCAGAGCTGCGAGCAGGGCTTCGGCGGCGGCGGTTGCGTCCGACAGCACCAGGCAGCCCGGCGTGCGGGGTGCTCCGGCGGCACGCGCATCAACATTGACATAGACGTATCTGGTGTCGCCGCTGGCATGGGTCGGCTTGGCGATGCCGTCGATGAACCGGGTTCCGACCGCAACGATGACATCGGCATGCGGGAACACCGCGCGTCCGCCAAGTGATGTCAGGGCAAGCGGGTGGTTGTCATCAAGCAGACCGCGTGCGCCGTCAGTCATGACGACAGGCGCCTGCAACCGCTCGGCGAGCGCCTGGATGGCCTTGCCGGCACCTGATGCGGCGGCACCGCCGCCGACCTGGATGACGGGGAACTTCGCCTGCGCCAGGATGGCGGCCGCTTCCTCGATGGTGTCGGGCTGCGGTTCGAGGCGGCTGAATTCGGCGCGCGGCAAGACTTTCGTCACGCCCTTGGCCTGCAGCACGTCAGGCGGCAATTCGATGGCGACCGGGCGTGGATGGCCCGAGCGCAGCTGCACGAAGGCTTCATGGACAAGCGCGGGAACGTCTTCGGGGCGATGAGCGATGCCGTGCCACTTGGTCAGCGACTTGAGGATGCCGCTCTGGTCGGGGATTTCGTGCAGCATGCCGTGCTTCTGACCGATCAGGGTCGAGGGAATCTGGCCCGAGATGCAGAGCACGCGCGAGCTGCAGGCATAGGCGGTGGCGAGGCCGGACAGAGCGTTGAGCACGCCGGGGCCTGGCACGACCATGAACACGCCTTCGCGGCCGGTGGTGCGGGCATAGCCGTCGGCCATGTAGGACGTCGCCTGCTCGTGGCGGGGCATGATGTAGCGAATGCGGTCCGGCTGGCTGCGGATGGCGTCAACCGCCCAGTCGAGCTGAATACCGGGAATGCCGAAAATATCGGTCACGCCTTCTTCCAGGAGTTGGGCGACCAACGCCTGTCCTCCGGTCAGCTCCATAGGTTCGTAGTTCCCGTTCACGCCGCTTTTCTCCGATTGGTTTCGCTTGCAGGGCGGGCTCTGACCCGAGGCCGTTTTGCCGGCCCAGGAGCGTCCCAGAACCCTGCGAAGAGTTACATGAAATGTAAAGTCGTCTCATAATGCGTTACATCGTCTCGCTAGTCAACGACAAAACGCGATAGCTGGTCCGAGTTGGAATCCGCTTGGGCTAGCTGTCGTGTAACATCAGGAAAAATGCTAGAGGACGCGCGCCACAAGAGGTCAGCTTGATGAGTTCGAGTTGACCATGTTCAATATGCGCGATAAAGTCTCATAATACGAGACAATAGAGGGTGATATGTTTTCAAATCTCTCCACGCCGACAGCCGACCCGCTGCTCGGAATGATGCAGCAGTTCCGCGACGACCCGAGCGCCGACAAGGTCGACCTCGGCATCGGCATCTACAAGGACGGGCAGGGCAACGCGCCGGTGCTGGCAACGGTCAAACAGGCGGAATCCTTCCTGGTGGAGAACCAGAAGTCGAAGGCTTATGTCTCTTCGGCCGGCAACGAGGACTATAACCGCCTGACGCGGGAACTCATCTTCGGCGCCAATAGCGGACTGCTTGCGCGGTCGCAGGCGATCCAGACGCCGGGCGGCACTGGTGCGTTGCGTGTCGCAGGCGATTTCGCCCACAGCGTGAAGCCGGGCGCCAAGGTCTTCCTGCCGGATCCGACCTGGCCGAACCATCCTTCTCTGCTGGCCGCTGCTGGCCTCCAGGTGGTCCGTTACCCCTATTACGATGTCGCGTCGGGCAAGCTGCAGTTCGACCGGATGATCGAGGCGCTGCGCGCCGCGGGTCCCGGCGACCTGGTGCTGTTCCACGGCTGCTGCCACAACCCCGGCGGCGCCGACCCGAGCCTGGCGCAGTGGGCCGAAATCGCCGAATTGCTCGCCTCGACCGGCGCCACCCCGCTGATCGACCTGGCCTATCTCGGTTTCGGCGACGGGCTGGCCGAGGATGCCGCCGGCGTCCGGCTCCTGGCCGAGCGCTTGCCGGAAATGCTGATTGCCAGCTCATATTCGAAGAACTTTGCGCTCTACCGCGAACGCGTTGGCGCGCTGACCTTGGTGGCCAAGGATGAGGCCACGGCCAGCCGCGCGCACGGCCACCTGTTGCCGGTCGTCCGCACCAACTATTCGATGCCGCCGGACCACGGTGCTTCGGTCGTCGCTCACATTCTTGGCAATGTGGCTCTGCGCACGACCTGGGAAGGCGAGGTCGCCGAAATGCGCGGACGCATCAACGGCATGCGCGAAAAGCTGGTGGCAGCGCTTGCAGGTCGCACGACGCGCGACTTCGGATTCCTCGGCGTACAGCGCGGCATGTTTGCCATGCTCGGCATCACCCCTGCCGACGCCGAGCGGATGAAGGTCGAGCACCATGTCCACATCACCAGCTCGGGTCGCGTCAACGTCGCCGGCTTGAACGACAGCAATGTCGGCCATGTCGCCAACGCCATCGTCGCGGTCTGTGGCTGACTTCGGTGGCGGCGGGCTTTGGTCCGCGTGAATGAAAGAAGGGCGGCGTTCCATCGGAACGCCGCCCTTTCCCTTTGAAGGCCTATCGCCGGGATCGGCTTGTCGCCGTGTTCCGGAATTGGTCCGGATCAGATTTCGTAAGGCAGGCCGAGCTGGGCCTTGCGCAGCCGCTGCTGGCCGATCTCGGTATTTCCCCAGTGGTTCAGCGTCTGGTACTGCATCCGGGTCTGGAAGCTCGTCTGGCCGGGGAAGATGTGCAGCGCCTCGCACATCGAGCAGGCCCAATGGACCGTCGGCCAGATCCGCCGCAGGCACATCTCCGAATAGCTGTCGAGCAGGGTGGTGTCGTTGGTCGTCAGCAAACGGCGGATCGCTTCGGCCATGATGCGCGCATCACCAACCGCGAGGTTAAGCCCCTTGCCGCCGCTCGGCGGAACGATATGTGCTGCGTCGCCGGCAATGGCCAGGCGGCCGTGGCGCATCTTCTCGCAGACATAGCCGCGCAGGCGCGCCACTGAGCGCTCGATGATCGGGCCGCGATTGAGCTGCGCTGCCGTGCCGTCGTCCATGCGGATGTCGAGTTCATCCCAGATCTGCTGGTCGCTCATCGCATTGGGGTCGGCGTCGGGTTCGACCTGCAGATAGAGCCGGCCGACCGACGCGGATCGGGCGGAGGCAACAGCCAGGCCGCGTGTTGAATGGGCAAAGCCGCGGCGGGCGGCAAGCGGCGCCGCCTCGGCCAGGATGCCGAGCCACGCAAACGGGTATTCGGTCAGGAAGACGTGCTCATCCGAGCCCGGAATGTGCCTGCGGCTGACGCCGTGGTAGCCGTCGCAGCCGGCGATGAACTGGCACTCCAGCACCTTATCTTCGCCATTATGGCGATAGTGGATGCGCGGAGCGTCCTCGATACCGTCGAGCCGCGATACGTCGGCTTCGAAGACGATCGGCAGGCCGTCGGCCTCGCGTTGAAGGATCAGGTCCTCGACGATCTTCTGCTGGCCGTAGGTGGTCAGGTGCCGACCGGTACCGTCGTCGAGCGAGATATCGGCCTTCTGCCTGTCCCAGCACAACTGCATCGAGCGCATCGGAATGCCCTCACGGTTGAGGCGCTCACCCATACCGTAGGTGCGCAGCGTGTCGACAGTACCCGATTCGAGAACGCCCGCCCGCACGCGCTCGAGCACATAGGCCCGCGTGCGTCGTTCGAGGATCACCGAGTCGATACCGTTGAGCTGGAGAATGCGCGCCACAAGCAGGCCGGCTGGCCCCGCGCCGATGATCCCGACCTGAGTTTTCATGAGTTCACCCAT